>JAOABK010000100.1 GCA_026418415.1 Pseudomonadota bacterium
TTCTTGGTTTTTCTCCTTTCTAAAGACCATTCGAGGGGATGACAGATAGAACATCTGCTCTCAAAGATTGCCTTTGCCTGGCGTTCATCAAAGGCGTAAGATTTGGCTGAGATGAAAAATAAGATAGCAATAAATAAAATTTTAGTTTTCATATTTCTGAGCCTTTACTATTATAAAGTATGCTATAACCAGTGCCAGAATTACCCCCGCACTTACCATTATTTCATAAAGTTTCTCAATCGGCGGGTGTTCAATTGTAGATGTCTGAACTTCTATTAAAAGAATTCTTCTGACCGATGCTATTATTCCGACATCTAAGAAAGGCACAAGACTAAACTTTTGCTTTTTTAAAAACCTGATTATAGTCCAAAGTATCTCTAATATTATCAGAGCCAAAAGAACTTCATTTACTGCCTCTATGAGTTTTATTATTTCAAAACTAAGAGAGTTTTGAACAGCCTTGTAAAGAACTATTCCACAGATTACAAGAAGTATAAAGGCAGCGATAATATGAAATATTACATCTATCTTAATGAGAAGAACTCTTGAAAAATCAACGAGGTCGATTTTTTTGTTGTTATCCATAAAACAGTTTATATTATTAGGTTTTTTATGCCAAAAGTCAACATTAACTGAGTGATGCAATATTTATGCAATTTTTAAATGAAATGTGATAAAATAAAAAATTCTATGAAAGCAATTGGGTTACTTTCTGGTGGGCTTGACAGCACATTAGCAATTAAACTTGTTAAAGATCAGGG
>JAOABK010000101.1 GCA_026418415.1 Pseudomonadota bacterium
ATTTAGAAGGGATTGCGACGCTACTCGGATACAATTTAATCACCTTTTTTTCTTCGTAGGAATTTAGACCTCATTTAGAAGGGATTGCGACAATTCGCTTTCACTCCACCCTTTTCTGATGTTACTTTGTAGGAATTTAGACCTCATTTAGAAGGGATTGCGACTGGATAGCTTCTTATTTCTTTTCTCTGGAAGATTTGGTAGGAATTTAGACCTCATTTAGAAGGGATTGCGACCAATAATTCTTAATTTGATGCCATCTAATAGCTCTGTAGGAATTTAGACCTCATTTAGAAGGGATTGCGACGAAGGGGATTATTTAATCCCCTTCAAAAATTCTTGTAGGAATTTAGACCTCATTTAGAAGGGATTGCGACAATTCTTCTAAATTTGCGAAATCAGTTTTAACAATTGTAGGAATTTAGACCTCATTTAGAAGGGATTGCGACTTCTAATTTAACCTTTAACTCTTTCTCTAAATCGGTGTAGGAATTTAGACCTCATTTAGAAGGGATTGCGACCCGATGCTTCTTTGGTGCCTTGCTTCCACTCCGGTAGGAATTTAGACCTCATTTAGAAGGGATTGCGACTCACAGAATGATTAGAGATGTTAATTAATATCTTTTTGTAGGAATTTAGACCTCATTTAGAAGGGATTGCGACTTTTGAAGAAGTTCGGACGCCCTCTTCTCACAAAAATGTAGGAATTTAGACCTCATTTAGAAGGGATTGCGACTGAGATGCCTCAA
>JAOABK010000102.1 GCA_026418415.1 Pseudomonadota bacterium
GGATAATTATAGTACTTTATATCAAGATGCTCTTTATATTTCTACAAATGCAACAGATGTGGCCACAAAACAAAATGAAATAAGATTAGAGAGTATAAACGCTAAAATAAAGCAATTAAAAAATAATTTAGAAAGTGTTTGGGAAAGTTTATATAATAGTAAAGTAATGAAATTTTTATTTGATGGTTTTAATGGAATTGCACAAGTGCTTAAAGAAATAACCACTTCTCTTGGTAGTATAGGTGGATTTAGTGTTTTGGGTGGTCTTGTAGCTGGAATAGGATTTAAGAAACAAATAGCAGAAGGAACAATAGAAGGTGTAAATAATTTAAAAGAATGGGTATCTTCAAAAAAACAATTACAAGAAGCTATTGCTAATATAAAAAATTTAGAGCATAATAAAATTGAATTAAAAAATCTAATTGAAAAGTCGCAATCCCTTTTAAATGAGGTCAAGTTTCTCCGCCTGAGGCGGACCTAAGGCGGACAATCCCTTTTAAATGAGGTCAAGTTTCTCCGCCTGAGGCGGACCTGAGGCGGACAATCCCTTCTAAATGAGGTCTGGTTTCCTACCAAAAAATAAAAAAATTGAAATTAAAACAGAAAGTTATAAGTCGCAATCCCTTCTAAATGAGGTCTGGTTTCCTACCAAATCACTTAAATGGGAGGGTTATATGGCAACAATTCGTGTCGCAATCCCTTCTAAATGAGGTCTGGTTTCCTATCCGCCTTAGGC
>JAOABK010000103.1 GCA_026418415.1 Pseudomonadota bacterium
TTTTATGAGAGGTTAAAAAGGTAATAGGACCTATCACCTGTCCCTTAACAATTTCTACCGAATTATTTTCCTTAATTTTCTCGATAAATTTTTCGAACGTTGCAGAGAATTTTTTGCTGATTGAAAAACTACTTAAATTATTTTTAGAAATACTATCAATTATTTCATCTAAATTCTTTATCTCATGTGGCTCAACAAAATAGATATTGTCATTATCAATTGTCCAACCCGGAATTCCCTCTAAGTATTGATATGACATTGATTCATATATTGAAAGTTTTGGCAGTTGAGGCCAGGAAGGACTTTTAGGACAATAGGAGAAGACTACCTCCAGAGCCTCATCGGGGCTCTGGAATGGTAGGCTTCCTATTAAAAGTGGCTTAAAATTGGCTAACAATCTTAGATTTCTAACCAAGAATGGGAATATAAAACTTTTCCTAACAATACTCTAACTGATTTAGCATACTCCCTCTGTTTAGGAGTAAGACTATTCATATCGGGTTCATAGCCATCCATCATTTTGAAGACGAGCTCCTCTATGTCTGATAATCCGCCGTTTGCATACTCCATCAGTTCCTTGTCATATGAATCGACAATTGCAGAGTAGAGCCCCAACTTTCTGAGCATAATAAGATATGTTCTGTTCAACACTCTTCTCAACTCGTCTGTTGGTGCACCATTTGAAACATTTGACAAGCCACAGGTTGTTTTCGCACCGGGGCAAATCTCCTGAAC
>JAOABK010000104.1 GCA_026418415.1 Pseudomonadota bacterium
GGATTAAATCCTTACGTCGCAATCCCTTCTAAATGAGGTCTGGTTTCCTACGGCATTAATTAAAGAAAGAGGAAACACGGTATTTAGTCGCAATCCCTTCTAAATGAGGTCTGGTTTCCTACAAGAGAAAAATTGTCTTAACCCCCATGTATATGACAGTCGCAATCCCTTCTAAATGAGGTCTGGTTTCCTACCAGGATTTAAAGAGACGAAACTCAAAATTCCAAAGGAAAGTCGCAATCCCTTCTAAATGAGGTCTGGTTTCCTACATTGTGGATGTATCAGAAGATTGATGATAAAATTGAAGTCGCAATCCCTTCTAAATGAGGTCTGGTTTCCTACGAAACAAAAAAACAGGTAGTTAATACAATAATACATGGTCGCAATCCCTTCTAAATGAGGTCTGGTTTCCTACATTGAGAAAAAGAATATTGATAAAATAGTAGATTTGTAAAGTCGCAATCCCTTCTAAATGAGGTCTGGTTTCCTACTTGGCAATTGGGTTTTTTATTGCTGTTTAATTGAAAGTCGCAATCCCTTCTAAATGAGGTCTGGTTTCCTACATTTGATTGATGTAAAGGGTAAGGATTAAATCCTTAGTCGCAATCCCTTCTAAATGAGGTCTGGTTTCCTACTTTGTGAAGAATAGAGCTATTGTTTGTAATAAGTCGCAATCCCTTCTAAATGAGGTCTGGTTTCCTACCTAAAAGAAATCTGACTCCATGATCTAAAAAA
>JAOABK010000105.1 GCA_026418415.1 Pseudomonadota bacterium
CCTTATGGTGGAAAATTTTATATAGATGAAGAAGGGAAGGTAAGAACTACAAGCAATTTAAGGTTTGTAAGGAAAAAGTAGTTCACAGAGATTGACATCTTTTTTATATAAGGTGCTTTAAAAACAATTCAGCAGTTGCCATTGCATCTCCATAGGCTCTGTGTCTGTCCGGATTGCTGATATTAAAAAAAGTAGATAAAAAATCGAGGTTGTATTTGGTTAGTTCTGGAAATTTTTTTCTTGCAAGCTTTACTGTGCATAGTTTCTCATTCTCAAGAGTAAAATTTTTTAAAGACCTTTCCAGCTCAAACTTCAAAAAAGTATAGTCAAAAGTGGCATTGTGAGCTACTATGATACCATCTTTTATAAAATCGGCAATTTCGTGGGCCACATCCCTAAAAGGAGGGGCATGTTTGAGCATTGAGTTTTTTATGCCCGTCAGGTTGGTAATAAACCAAGAAAGCTTGCTTTCGGGATTAATGAGAGAATGAAAATAGTCAATAATATCTCCGTTAAAAATCTTAACAAGAGCTATTTCTATAATACGTCCTTCGGGAATTTTTTTCCCATTTGTCTCAATATCAGTAACTATAAAAGCCTTATTTTTCTCTATACACACTCAAAATCCTTTCTATTATATTAGATGTGCTTTTACCCTCGACATAGGGTATATTGATAACTTTTCCCCCATAGCTTTCCACTATGTCTCTGCCTACTAT
>JAOABK010000106.1:0-200 GCA_026418415.1 Pseudomonadota bacterium
GAGTTCAAGGACTTAAAGCTTTTGAGATTTACTGGCTTAAGGCAGATTACTCTCAGGAGCTTGGTCTTTATGACCTTCTATACTAATCAAACTACAAGAGAGAGATTCTCAGCATTAGTGATGACCCTACTTCAAACATACTTTAATCTTGCCTCTCTATCCTTCTTATATCAAAAACCCTAATAGCCTGTCTCTTATAC
>JAOABK010000106.1:210-717 GCA_026418415.1 Pseudomonadota bacterium
GTGAAAAAGGCAGAAGCCATAAACCGCATACTTGACTACACTTTTAGCATACCTTCTTATGTTAAAAGGCTTGAGAGAGTTCAAGGACTTAAAGCTTTTGAGATTTACTGGCTTAAGGCAGATTACTCTCAGGAGCTTGGTCTTTATGACCTTTCTGGTGACTCGGAAGTGGAGGGAAATATACTGTGATAGACCTGGGAGAACTCAAATACAGGGGCACGCAGGTAGCCTACTATGTGGTCTGTAAGAGAAAGCTGTGGCTTTTTTCAAAGGGCATAGGCTTTGAGCATAGCTCAGAATGGGTTGCTCTCGGTAAACTCTTAGACGAAGAAAGTTTTAAAGGGGAAAGAGAAGAGTACTTTTCTGGAGAGCCTATAAAGGTTGATTTTATAAAGGGTGAGGATGGGCTTGTAGTTCACGAAGTCAAACACTCACGTGCCATAGAAGAAGCTCACGAAATGCAGGTGCTTTACTACATATACTATCTAAAGAGAAAGGGTATAAAAG
>JAOABK010000107.1 GCA_026418415.1 Pseudomonadota bacterium
GGTTTTTTTTCAGCCTATAAGAAGAAAAGCCTATCCCCCTTCAAAGAAGAAGAATGGTTTCTCAGAGACAGGATGATTGTAGAGGACAACAGTATCTATCTAATAAAACGCAAACCGCTTGCAAATATGGCAAAGGGTCTTGGATGGAGTTCCTCAAGGATAGTGAGCCTGAGATGGAATGGAAAGGAGCTCCTTGAGGAAACCATAAAGGAGGTTGGTGGTACAATAATTGATTTTTATCTCACAAAGGACAGAATTTATATTCTTCAAAAGCCCTTTATGGGTATAAGTCTTGGCAGCCTCCTGAAAGGTGAGAACCCCCATCACACAAGATTATACATATTCAAGAGGTAATAGATGGGTCTTCCAGAACACATTGCAATAATAATGGATGGAAATGGTAGATGGGCAGAGCTCAGGGGAATTCCTCGGACAGAGGGTCACAGAAGGGGTTCACAGAGGGCAAAGGAGATCATTGAGGCTGCTCTTGAGATCGGCATTAAAAACCTCACGCTCTATGCCTTTTCTGTTGAAAACTGGAGGAGACCCGTTGACGAGATATTCACATTAATGGAGCTACTTAAGAATTATCTCATTGCTGAAAAAGAAAACATGATAAAAAGGGGAATAAGATTCAGGACAATTGGCAACAGGCAGATGCTTCCAGAAGATGTCTTGAGACTGATTGAAGAGACAGAAAGAGCCACAGCTCAGGGT
>JAOABK010000108.1 GCA_026418415.1 Pseudomonadota bacterium
GATTAGGACAAACCACTCAATACGCTTCAAATTTTTCGGTTGCTAATATAATTCAGAATGGTTATGCATCAGGAAGCTTGATAAATATTACAATTGATAGCTCGGGCGATATAAACGGTATTTTTAGCAATGGACAAGTGGAAACATTGGCCAAAATAGCTCTGGCAAAGTTTAATAATCCATCGGGTCTTCAAAAATTAGGCAAAAACCTATATGCTCAATCCTCAGAATCTGGTTCACCAATAATTGGTTCTCCAGAATCCTCTGGGCTTGGTAGGGTTCTTTCCAATGCCCTTGAATTATCAAATGTTGATTTAGCAGAAGAGTTTGTTAAGATGATTTCAGCACAACGTGGCTTTCAGGCTAACTCAAGGATTATTACAACAACAGATGAACTTATGCAGGAACTTGTTAATCTTAAGAGATAACATTTAATCAAAAGTTATTTTCCATAAGATTAAAAAGGTAGATAGATGTAGGTGTCACTTTGTTCATCTATTTGCCTTTTTTTATCTTCTCAAATTTTTTAACTCAAATATTCCCTATATGTGTCATGCCATTGACATTAATTTTTTTAAATTATTTCAATTATTTGTTGTTGGCACAAAATTTGTTTTTAAGATAAACATACAACTTTTGGAGGTTATTATGGCTGAAGAAAAAAATGATGCCCAAAAAACAGAGGAAAAACCCAAAAAAAGCAAAAAACTT
>JAOABK010000109.1 GCA_026418415.1 Pseudomonadota bacterium
CTTCTAAATGAGGTCTGGTTTCCTACGTCAATTGTAGAAAAAACGGCATTGATTATAAATTGTCCAGTCGCAATCCCTTCTAAATGAGGTCTGGTTTCCTACAGAGAAATTAAAAATATTGTTTTCATTGCGTTTAGAGAAAGTCGCAATCCCTTCTAAATGAGGTCTGGTTTCCTACTAAGCCCAATTGTATTAAATTGACAATTGGGCTTTTTTGTCGCAATCCCTTCTAAATGAGGTCTGGTTTCCTACCCCGGCAGGGGGCATAACATAATACCTGCCGAAAAAAATAAGTCGCAATCCCTTCTAAATGAGGTCTGGTTTCCTACTATGAATATCAATATTGAGCTCCACGACAGAGCAGCCCTGTCGCAATCCCTTCTAAATGAGGTCTGGTTTCCTACATTGAGAAAAAAAATATTGATACAATAGTAGATTTGTAAAGTCGCAATCCCTTCTAAATGAGGTCTGGTTTCCTACCGTCCCTGAGGAAGAACTTGGAGGGTTAGACAATCTTAAAAGTCGCAATCCCTTCTAAATGAGGTCTGGTTTCCTACTTGTTCCTTAAGGATTACCACAAATTTATTTCTGGTCGCAATCCCTTCTAAATGAGGTCTGGTTTCCTACCCGTTAGCAGTTACTACAAAAGATTTCAAAGAAATCGAAGTCGCAATCCCTTCTAAATGAGGTCTGGTTTCCTACATCCC
>JAOABK010000010.1 GCA_026418415.1 Pseudomonadota bacterium
GAGGTTCGGTTAATGGATCACCAGTTAGATCAGGATATAGAGAGGATAAAAAACCTCATTGTACTTATGGAAGACAATGTAGAAAGAGCCATATTCAATGCCTTTAAATCTTTAATGGAACGAGATGATGCTTTGGCACAAAAGGTATTTGAGTTAGAAAGGGAGATAAACTCATTAGACGTAGAGATCGATGAAGATTGTATAAAGACTATTGCCCTAAGACAGCCTGTAGCAGGGGATTTAAGGTTTATAATAACAGCCATGAAAATAACATCAGATCTGGAAAGAATTGGCGATTTAGCGGTAAACATGGCAGAAAGGGTTATTGAATTAAATGAGGAACCACCGCTAAAGCCCTATATTGATTTACCAAAGGTATTTGAAATAGTCAGGCTTATGGTAAGAGATTCCTTGAGGTCCTTTTTTGAAAAGAATACAGATATAGCCTATAAGGTCATAAAGGAAGATGACAAGGTCGATAAGCTAACAGAACAGATTGGAAATGAACTAACCCTTTTTATGATAAAGGACCCTACAACAATAAACAGAGCCACAAAAATATCATTTCTAACAAAATATTTAGAACGTATAGCTGACCACGCAGAAAACATTGCAAGGTCAGTAATCTATCTCGTAGAAGGTAAAATCATAAGACATGCCCATCAATCCAAATCCAGTTAGTAAGTGAAGGTGGAGAATAAATTATAGGTATGATTATAATAAAATGCTTTCTATCTTTTATTATTGGAGATTCGTTTTAGATTTGAATATTGATTTACAAGAACTCTTTTAAGCTAAGTAATATAAAATAGTTATAATTTTCAAAAATCTGTTTTGTTCTATACTAAAAAAATTATTGTTATATTTAATCTTTAGAATTCCATTAAAAAACAAATTCAATATATCATAAAGATTAAAAATGAATTTTAGAAAATGTAAAATCATCCATATAAATACATGCCAAAAAAAACCAATAAAACAACAAAAGATAAGTTTTGAAAAATTAAAATCAGCTTGGCTAATCAAACAACAAAATGTATAAAAAAGGCTGGATATAATAACTCCAATCAAGTTTTCAGAAGTAGATAAATTAAAGTAAGAGTTGTTTTGATTTCCATTAAATACAATTTTAAATTTACAATTCTCGTTTATAAACTTTTCTAACTTATATAAGTAATATTTCAATATTTTCCATATAAGAGGGACACTAATTAATAGATAAAATAGTGCCATTTTATTAAAACCCAAAAAACTACTTCCTTCTAATTTCATGGAAAAATAATAAGATGTAACGGTATTTATAATAATTAACCAGTGAGATATCCAGTATATAGGTACAAATTGATCAGGAATAAAATATTCAAAATTTAGTTTTATTATTCCTTGCTGGTTTTTATTTTTGATAAAATTTCCCTCATCTGAGGGATCTTTTATTTTACTATAAAGGTATCCAATATACCTTTTCTCTATTGAAGCTAATTTCGTTTGAACAAATCTATATAGGAATGCATGTGATAAAGCGTATTCACAAATTAACCAAAAAATTATATTTCCTGTAAGACAAATAATAAAAAAAATAAATTTATAGTATTTAAAACACTCAAAGTTTATTTTATAAATGTTTAAGTATGCAACACCTAAGGTTGATATAGTTACCAGAAAATACCAGATTGCATTACGATAATAATCACTAATTTTGCTTAAATCAGAAATTAAATTCTTATGATATTCAATAGTAAATGTGTTCTTAGTAGATGGACTCATTTGTTTGTTGTTAGTTTTAATATATATTTTGAATGTTTGATCATATTCTTAGCTTTTGGGTTTTTAAATTATATAAATTATATTTTTTATACTTAAGATTGTCAAGTTTGATAAATTTATGAAAAATTCGGGTAAAAATTGGTGTTTTTGGAAGGCATAACTTAGTTATACATCCCAAGTTTGGAACGAGGGTGGTTTTTACTGCCATACTGACAAATATTGATTTGGAGTCAGATAAAAAACTTGGATTGGAACTTTGTACCCATTGTGATTTATGCGTAAAAAGTTGTCCTGCAGGTGCACTGAACGAGGAGGGGAAAACAGATGTTATAAAATGTATTCGCCACTCTCAGCCCTTTGGCATTGGTGGAAGTATAAAATTTTGGATAAAGTTTATTGATGCTTCAAAGGAAGATCAAAAGAAGATGATAAAAGATGTGGAGTTCTGGAAAATGTATCAGGCAGGCTTTATAGGCTTTCAATATTTCTGCTGGAACTGCATGAAATCCTGTCCAGTAGGGTTGTAAGTTTAAATGACAATCTGTTTATTAAGATTTTACTTATTCATTGGAAACTGGCAAGGTTACTATAAACTTGGCGCCTTTTCCATATTCACTTTCAACAGAAATTTTTCCCCCATGAAGTTCTACTATATGCTTTACTATTGATAAACCAAGGCCGGTACCACCTAATTGCCTTGATCGCGATTTATCAATAACAAAAAATCTTTGAAAGATTCTATCTTGATACTCTTTTGGTATGCCGGGGCCATTATCTTTTATAGAAAAAATAAGACTTTCATATTTTTTTTGTGCTTCTATTTCTATATCGCCATTTTGAGGTGTAAATTTTATCGCATTAGAGATTAAATTAATTAGTGCCTGAAAAATTAGAAAACTGTCCCCATAGTATTTCAGATTTTCTTCCAATTTAGTTTGAACTTTTATATTTTTATTTAAAATTTCGGTATTAAAGATGTCTAAGGCACTTAAAATTATGCCGGCAAAATCGAAGGTTTCTTTTTCTATAGGTACTTTTGCATCTAATCTTGATAAAAGTAATACATCAGAAACCAGATTTGATAGCCTATCTATATGTCTCTTTAATATCTTTACAATTGGTTTTTTGCTTTCTTCTATTTCCTCTTCTAAAGTTTCAATATATCCTTTAAGTACTGTAATTGGTGTTTTGAGCTCATGGGAAACGTTAGCAGTAAAGTCAGCCTTCATTTTCTCTGTCTTTTTTATCTCAGTGATATCTATGAAAGATAATAATATTAGAGTGTGATTCTGGTACGATACTTTATTGCCAAAAATTGAGAAAAATTTTTCCTTCCATTGTATTTCAATATTAACATTAGTAAATTCTTTGTCTAACAATTTTATTGCATTATAAAAATTTTCATCTCTAATAAGGTTTGCAAGTTGTTCAACGTTTCTTACATTAGGGAAAGACTCTCTAAAAAATCTATTCTCTACTAACATCTCTTTATTTTCATGGGCTATAACTACTGGGAAAGGGAGATTTTCTAATATGTTTGATAAAAGCTCTTTCTGGCTCTTTATATCTTCTGTCAATGTTTTTATTGAGTATGCTAAAATTTTTACATTTTTAGCGATTGGATAAAGTACGTCATTTCTTTCTATATTGATTGAAGCATCAAAATCACCTTTACTAATTTGTGCAATTGCTGATTGAAGAGAATCCATTTTCTTGGCAAAGTTTCTGAAATAAAAGAAAGCAAGACTAAAGATTATAAGAAATAGTCCAGAAGAAGTGATAACAAAACTATTCTTATAGGGTCTTATAAAGTGGAATAAATCAGAAATCTCACCAGAGGTTCTAAAAATATAAGTTTTATTATTTAAAGTTATTTTTTTTGAATAGTAAAGCATTTTTGTTCCAAGAGTGTTACTAAGCCTTATAGAAGTTCCTTCGCCGTCTTTCAAACTTTTTGCGACCTCTTCTCTATTCAGATGGTTTTCCATTGTTTTAGGGTCTGAATGGGAATCAAAAATAATCTCACCACTATCTTTGATTATAGTTATTCTTATGCTGTTAATCTGAGCGAGGTCTTTAAGTAAATTATGTTTTTCTTTATCCTCGATAGAGCCGATTATGTTTATTATTCGTTTAGTGATATCTTTAAGTCTATTTAATGATGATTTTAAATATATTTTTTCAATAAAAAATGAGGATATAAAAATTGCAAATATTATTCCTATGAAAAATAGTATGTATACTTTTAAGAAATGCTTATATATATTTTTCATTCTTCTGTATCAAAAACATAGCCAATACCACGCACTGTTTTTAAGTACTTGCCGTAAGGACCTAACTTATCTCTAAGTCTTTTGATATGTACATCAATAGTTCTATCGACGACAAATTTTTCATTGCCCCATAATTTGTCTAATAGTTCTTCACGGGTGAAAACTTTTCCTCTATTTTCTATAAGAGCTTTTAGTATATAAAATTCTGTTTTTGTAACATCTACCTTTGAGTTGTCAATATATAAACTAAAGCTATCTAAATCGAGGGTTATACCTTTAAGGTTAATTGTTTTTGAAGAATTAGAAGATGGTTTAGTTCTTCTTAATACCGCCTTTACTCTTGCCACTAACTCTCTTACACTAAAAGGCTTTGTTATATAATCATCTGCTCCTAATTCTAATCCAAGTACTTTATCTCCTTCCATATCTCTTGCTGTTAATATTATTACTGGAATATTTGATTTTTCAGGTGTATTCTTGATAAGTCTTAAAATCTCAAGACCATTCATGCCTGGAAGCATGAGATCAAGAATTAGGAGTTCGAAATTTTCTTTCTTAAATTTATTTACAAATTCCTCGGGGGTCAAAAAATATTCAGCAAAAAAACCTTCTCTTTCAAGGTTATGTTTAATTAGTGTGGCTATATCCTCTTCGTCTTCTAATATAAAAATTTTCATAAGGGGTTATTGAGGTCTTTTGCTTGACTGCTTAGTTTTTGTTTTAGGTCTGAAATAGTAAGATTTTTTCTGATTAATGTAGGTATAACGTATAAAAAGCCACTTAAGACGCCTAAGAGATAGCAAAGAATTATTACAAGAGCAAGAGAACCATCAAAGGTCTTATTAAAAAGAGTCACAGTTACAATAGTGGAATTTTGAATAGCAAATACAACAACGATTATTGATATTAGCAATAATATTATAAGCTTCACAAAAAAATTTTAACAGCAAAGGTTAATATTGTCAATAAACAAGAAACTTTTTAATAGGAATTATTGACAAAGAGTAAATTCTAAAATACTATTTAATTAAAAAAAATTTAATCAAGCCTAAAGTTTTTATTTTTTTGTACGATAAAATAAAAAAAGCAAGGGAGGGTATTATGAGAATCAGGGAAGAAAAAGGATTTACTTTGATCGAAGTGATTGTAGTTGCTGCAATTATTGCAGTCCTGGCAGGTATCATTGTACCATTAGTTTTCAAAGAGGTTGATGAGTCTAAAATTAGCAAGGCAAAGGCAGATTTAAAAACTATCCAAACCGCCATTATGATGTTCTATAAGGATAATCAAAAATGGCCTAAATATGAAAATGATGGTGGAACATTGGTTGAGAGTGTGACACTGCTTAGAACGGATGGTGGTCTTCCCAATGATATTGATGCTTATTTTGATACCACTCTTATAAAAATGTTAAAGAATCACTTAATCGAGAATGGTGTAGGATATGATTCAAGATGGAAAGGCCCCTACATAAATGAGGCTAATCCAGATCCTTGGGGAAATTCTTATATAATTGATGTTGCTTCTTTGGGAACTCCTAATCCAGTATGGATTTTATCAGCGGGACCAAATGGCAAAGTAGAGACTCCTAGAAATGCCCAGTCCGTGCAAGGTGATGATATTGGTATTCGTTTACAGTAAAGATGGCAAGAAAAAGGATTGGTGAGCTGCTTTTAGAAGCAGGTCTCATAACTAAAGAGCAGTTAGAGATAGCTTTAAAAGAACAAAAAAGAACTGGAGAGTTGCTTGGTTCGATATTATATTCTTTAGGTTTCATATCACTAAAGGACTTGTACCAAGCACTCTCAGTTTCTCATGTAGATGCAGAAGAAAAAAAAGATTTCGATGTAGTGTCTGATATCCCAGAAGACATAGAACATTTAGTTAAACAAAGTCGAGAGAGTCTTTCTGGTGATAGGGCATTAAAACATGATGTACAGGCAACTTTACCACCTTTAATAAGACTTGTTGAAAGAATAATTAATAATGGGATTGTAAAAGGAGCGACTGATGTGCATGTTGGGCCTGATATGAAAGGTGTTAGAGTAAGGTATAGGATTGATGGACAGCTTCAGCATGGTATGCATCTTCCTATGGATTTATTGGGTCCTATTATTTCAAGAATTAAGATCATGGGTGGAATGAATATCGCTGAAACAAGAGTCCCTCAAGATGGTGGTACCGAGTTTATATATAGAGACAGGAAGCTTGATTTAAGAATTTCAACTTATCCAGTTTTAGGTGGAGAGAATGCAGTATTAAGAATTCTTGATAAGAGTCAAGTAAAAATTGGTTTAGAAAATTTAGGTTTTTTCCCAGATGATGCACAGTGGTTAGCAAAGATAGTTAGAGCACCTTATGGTATGGTTATTGTTACAGGACCTACTGGTTCTGGAAAAACAACCACTTTATACTCATGTCTTTCCATTGTTAATTCAGTTAGCAAGAATATTTTTACAATTGAAGATCCAATTGAGTATCAGATGCCACTTGTTAGGCAATCTCAAGTGAATGTTAAAGCGGGTCTAACTTTTGCAACTGGTCTTAGGTCTATATTGAGGCAGGATCCAGATATAATTCTTGTTGGTGAGATAAGGGATATTGAAACTGCAGAATTAGCCTTAAGAGCTGCATTAACAGGACATCTTGTGTTTACAACATTGCATACGAATGATGCTATATCAAGTACACTAAGGTTAGTCGATATGGGTATAGAGCCATTTATTATTTCATCAACTTTAAATGCCATAGTTGCTCAAAGGTTGGTTAGGGTTCTATGTGAATACTGTAAAATGCCAATTTCAAAGGATAATCCTATTTATGAAAGGTTAGAAACAAATAAAACTCTATATACATCAAATGGTTGTACTCATTGTAATGAAACTGGGTATAAGGGAAGAACGGTAATTTATGAAATATTAGAAATAGATGATGAGATTAGAAAGTTAATAAATAAAAAAGCAGATCTAAACGAAATTAGAGAATATGCCTTTTCAAAGGGTTTTAAAGAGATGTTTAGTATCGGGTTAGAGAAGGTAAAACAAGGAATAACAACTTATGAAGAAGTTGCGAGTGTAACAAGAGCGGGTAACTGATGGCAAAGTATAGGTATAAAGCTGTTGATAAAACATCTTCTACTTTTGAAGGGGTGATTACTGCAAAAAATGAGAATGAAATTCAAAATGTTTTAAGAGAACAGGGATTATTATTAGTCGATATTAAAAAAGTTAATAATATTGATTTTTTTGGCATCAAAAGAATTAGATTAGAACATCTTTTTGAGTTTACTTATTACTTACAACTTTTCTTTACATCAGGACTATCATTAGTTACTGGTTTGCTAAGTCTTTCGAATCAAAAAAATAAATATATCTCTTATATGTCAGAAATTGTTTATAAAGATGTATGTTCAGGGTTGTCACTTTCTTCTTCAATGGAAAAACATAAGGAAATTTTTCCAGAATTTTATATGCAGATGATAAAGGCTGGTGAGAAGGCTGGAAATTTGGATAAAGTTTTTAATGATTTAATGGATTATATAAACTGGCAAATTGATTTAAAAAAAACTATTAGAAATGCACTCTTCTATCCAATTATGATTTTAACAGCGGTAATGGGCTTAATAGCTGTTCTTTTTGTGTTTGTGGTACCAAAACTTCAAAAGGTTCTTATATCTCTGAATGTTGAATTGCCACTTCCTACGAAGATAGTTATGGGTTTAGGAACATTTTTTAAAAGTTATTTTCTAATTTTCTGTATTATATTGTTTTTTTTGTTTGTCTTACTAAAGGGCTTTTCGAAAACAAAAGAAGGCAAATTTATAATTGATGCAATTTTAGTTAAAATCCCTTTGATTTCTGAATTTGTAAAGAAGATTAATTATTCAAGGTATTTCAAAACAGTTTCAACTCTATTTTCATCAGGTTTAAATGTAGAGCAAACATTTAATACTTCAGCAAGTGTGGTAACTAATTCCTTTATTTCTGAAAAAATGCATGAGATAACAGATAGTATTTTAAGAGGAGAGACAATCTCTAAAGCTATGATGAGAACAGGCATTTTCCCCGATTTTGTTTTGCAAATGGTTTCGGTAGGTGAAAAAACAGGGAATTTTGAAGATGTATCTAAAAAAATTTCAGAAGTGTTCGATAAGGAAGTTAAGGATAGCGTGAAAAAAATTTTTGCTTTTATTGAACCAATAATAATTATGTTGCTTGGTGTTGTAGTCTTAATGGTAATGTTATCAGTGTTTTTGCCAATTTATAAAATGTTAGGTGGAATAAGGGGAAGATGAGAGATAGATGTGGTTTTACTTTGATAGAACTTGTTATTGTTATAGCTATTATTTCAATTCTTTCGGGTATTATGGTACCTTTGGTGTTCAAATATTGGGATACAGAGAATAGGGAAATTACTAAAGAAAGGATGAATTTATTGAAGATGGCAATGGTAGGTGATTCAAGACTGGTTCAAAGCGGTGTTAGAACTTCTTTTGGATATGTGGGGGAGTATGGTCAGTTACCGACAGATTTGAGCGAGTTAGTTAGTTTTGGAACACTTGATTTACACAATGAAAATTATAAAAAAGATGCCTGGGGGAACAATTTTATCTATACATATGTTTATAATGATAGTGGTAAAATAAGCTCCGCTAAAATAATAAGTACAGGTTCAGATAGTAAATTAGGCACATCGGATGATTTAGAGATAGTTATTGATGAAAAAGAAGTTTTTCCAACAAATAATGTATTAAGTAAAATCGATATTTTTTTGAATGCTCCTCCTCAAAACACTTTAACTTATTTTTTAAAGGTTACAGCTGAAACTAAATCTGGAATTACAAGTTGTTGTAAACCAATAAATATTTTAGGTAGTTCTGGTAACAATGCAACTCATTATACGAGCGATCTTCAATGTGTTTTCGATGAATACTTGCCTATTGGAGTTTCTGTTTTCTCTCTTGAGGCATATAGTGACAATGATTGTAGGTATAGAATTCCACAACAAGCATCAGAGCAAAGTTTTGTTGTTGTTGGAGATAGAATTGGTAATATAACTATTAGTCAGAAAATTTATATTCACTGGGAGATTTTGTGAGAGAATATTATTTTGACTTGAGAAGTGGTGATTTAAAAATTATAGTCATTGATAATAAAGATATCATCTATTCAACTTATTTAGAGAATATATTTCTTCAAGACAGAGAAGAAATCAAAAAAATCTTTAAAGAAATTAGAGAAAATACCGGACATTATCCAAGTTTGATAAATTTGATACTTCCCGATGAAGAATTTACATTAATGGAAGTTCTAATTCCGAAAATATCAGATGAAGATACAATTAAATTAATAAGAAAGAGGCTTGAGAGTGAATTAAATACAAAGGATTTAAGTTTTTATCATAGTTTTTTGAGAGAGGAGGAAAATGGCAGGTTATTTTTGGTTCAGGCGATAAAGGCTGATAGATTGAAATATTATGAAAGTTTATTTAAAAGTTTTAAAACAAAGATTTGTCGAGTTGTTAGTGGTTTAGTCTTAAACTTTGCTATTACAGAGAGATTAACCTTAAAGGAAGAAAAACCGAAGATAATTGTAGAAATTGAAAAGGGATCAATATATATATTTTTAGCTTCGAAGGGTAATATTTTAAAATACCAACAATTTTCTATACCTAAAATTAATCTGGATGAGAAAACTGACTTAGAAATAACAAAAGATAGACTTATTAAGAAGCAGATATATTTAATCACAGATTACTTATATAATTTTAATCTTAATGTTAATCAGGAAATGCCCGAATCAATCGCGGATTCTTTTATAATTTATGGGTCTGCTTTATATGTATATGAAGGGCTTGATCTTGCTTTTTATGATGCCCTAAATCAAAATATTCAAATCTATCAAGAAAAGATTGGACTGGAAAAAAGTTTAGGAATTTATATTACCTTGTATTTATATTCTGAATTTAACAAGGAAGAGTTTTTTAACTTTATAATCAAAAGACAATATAAAGATATTCTTATTAATGTCTTGGAGTCAAAGGCAGTTGCATATACTCTGATTATTTGTTTCGTATTGTTAGTTGCCTTTTTTGAATATCAAAATTTTTTGTATAAAAGGGAATTATCAAATAAGAAGAATGAACTTGAAGCATTCAATAGCAAACTTAAAATTATTGATGAAGAAAAAGAAACGCTAATAAGAATTAAGCAGGGAAGAGTGCCGATGTATAATGTTTTAAAGGAGCTTGGCAATAGCTTACCAGATAATATTTTTCTTGAAAAACTTGTATACACGAGAAGCGAGGCACAAAAAAAGAACCTCTTGGAGTTAACCTACAATATTCCTTGGGGGAAAGATCTTTCTGATAAAAGGGTGATAACTCACATAAGAGATATTTTCAATAGATTAAGTGGGATTAAAGTTTATGGTGAGCCAAGCTTGTCTAATAAAACGATAGAAAAGAAAAATTATTTAGTTATAAAAATAAATTATGAGTTGGAAGGCTATGTCAAATAAAGGCAAATTAATTTTCATTATTTTAATTACAATTTTTGTTTACATATATTTTAGAATGGGAACTATTTCAAATTTAAAAAATAATTTAGATGGAATAGACCGAAAAATAAAAGAAGCGAGTTTTAAAGTTAAAGAATTTGAAAATATGAATAAAGAATTTATATATATAGATGCGGTTAGTTTTATTGAGAAAGTAATTGAAATTTCTAAGCAGGAGAAGATTGAAAATATTAATATAACAAATAAGACAAGGGGGATAGGAGAAAGGAAAGATAAAAATGTTTATAAGAATACAATCTTTATTAACATTGAAGATGATTATAGAAAGACAGCAGAGTTTATAAGAGAGTTATTTAATCTAAATTACAACTTTACCATAAGTAAAATAGAAATGATGTCGTCTAATAAATTAGTAAAGACTGTCATTACTGTAGAACTTTTATTAAAGGGAAACTAAGATGTTAAAGAAATTTTTAATTATTATTATTTTTGTCTTAGTTGCTACAATTTTTATTTATTTTTTAAATTTTTACTTAAAGAAAAATATCAAGAATACGAATTTATATGGTAAGGTTGTTAGTAAAACAAATAACATAAATTCTCAATTTGTTAAGATTGAAAGAGATAGAGCAAACTGGAAAAGAAACCCCTTTTCACATAAAAATAACGAAAGGACTGGAATAATACAAACGACAGTTTTAGAAGAAGAAATAAACATAAATGTAGAGGCGATAGTTACAGGTCATAAAAACTATGCTATTGTTAATGGAAAGATTATTAGAGTAGGTGATAAAATTGGGGGATACAAAGTTGAATCAATTCAAAAACATAAAATAATATTTTCAAAAAATGGAAATAAGAAAGAGGTATATATCTATTAGGAGGTTTTTTGTGAAAGGGAAATTTATTTTATTATTCTTTCTAATATCACTGTGGGGATGTAGTGTTTCAAGGATTGCAAATATTGAAGATACAATGGTTTTAAAGGTTGAAAAGCCTCTTCCTGAGGACAATTTAATTGATAAGAGTAATGATAAGGAAATAATAAAGAAAGTGGACCTGCCGGAGAAAAAATATTCCCTAAGTGTAAAAGATAAAGATATAAGAGAAATATTATTACTTCTTTCTAAAGAGACAGGAATAACTATTGTCCCTAATAAAGATGTTGAGGGTAAAATAACAATTGACATTAGTGAAAAACCCCTTGATTTCATACTAAATGCAATAACAAAGCCTCTTGGTTACTCTTACTTTTTTGAAGATGGATTAATAAGGGTTGGTAAACAGGAATTAGTTACTAAAATCTTTTATCTTAATTACATAAAGGATAAAAGAACATCAACGAGTTCTATGAATGCTGCTATCTCTTCAGGCAGCAGTAGTTCAGGGGTTGCATCTTCAACAATTAGTTTAAATGTATCTACTGGAGGTTCTACTGGCAGTGGTTCAGGTGGATCATCAACAAGCCAACAGGGGAGTGTAAATGTAACGACTTCCGGTACAACAGATTTTTGGAGTGAAGTAATAAAAGGATTAGAGGTTATCGTTTTTGGTGAAGCCCATACTTCAGGAGAAAGATCAGATAAAGGTTATAGCAGGGCAGATAAATTCGGGAGGAAATTAATAATAAATGAATTGGCTGGTATTGTTTATGTTACTGATTATAATGATAATATTGTAAAAATAGAAAAGTTTTTAAATGAATTAGAGAGATCTGTAAAGCGTCAGGTATTGATACAGGCGCATATTATTGAGGTCTCTTTAAATGACTCATTTTCTTATGGAATAGACTGGAGTTTATTATTAGGATCTGGTATTGGAGATAGTGGGCAACTACTTAGGCTTTCCCAATCTCTTGTCCCAACTGTTCCTTCAAAAGTATTTCAGGCAGATTTAACAAAAAACAAATTTAGTGCTCTTTTAGACGCTATGAAAGAACAGGGACAGGTAAATATACTTTCAAGTCCTAAAATATCAACCTTGAACAATCAAAGAGCAGTTATAAAACTTACGACAAAAGAAGTTTCTTGGATAACTAATACGACCTTCAATGCAGAAGGTAAGTTGCTTCTAAAATATACAACTCCTCAAGTAGATGAAGTTGGCATTTTTCTTGATGTAACACCTCAAATATCAGGAGATGGAAAAATTACAATGCAAATACATCCAAGCATATCAGAGAAAACAAAAGTATCTGTATCTCCAGATGGAAGCAGTACAAAACCTATAATAGATACAAGAGAAGTTGATACCCTGATCGATGTGATGAATGGACAGACAATTGTAATTGCCGGTTTAATTGTGGACAAAATTATAGAAACTACAAGAAGTGTTCCATTCCTTTCAGAACTACCAATTGTTGGAAACTTTTTTAAATATGTTAATCAAGAGAAGAAAAAATCGGAGTTAGTAATAATGTTGACTCCCTATATACTTGATTCAAGCAATATTGAAGTTATCAACCAACAAGAACAGGAAAGAATAAAAAAAATTGGTAGGCCCTTTCAAAAAATGCCGTAATAAATTTGATATTTTTTTCTGACTGTGAAGTTTGGTATAATACCATCAATTTTAAAACCAAATTTATAAGGAGGAGTTGTATTTTCTTTATGTTGGAACGTGTAAAAGAGAAATTGAGAAAGGGAGAAAAAATTGTTTTCGTAGCCTTTGGAGATTCTATTACAGAGGGGTATGGAGTAGAAGAAGGGTGGCCTGAAAAGCTCGTTAAAGAGCTTAAAAGCAAATATCCTAATTCTGAAATAGAATTGATTAATAAGGGCAAAGCAGGTGATACCATCGAGGAGTCATTATGTAGGTTTGAGGCAGATGTATTGTCCTATGAGCCTGATCTTGTTACTATAAATTTTGGCATAAATGACGCAATGAACGGGGTTAATCTCAGTGATTTTGAAAAACAATTAAAAGAATTAATACAAACGATTAAAAATAAGACAAATAGCGATATAATCGTAATTTCATCGGAAGTTTTAGAAGATGAAACTGCAGATGCAACTGCAAGAAAATATTATGACAAACTTCAGAAGGTAAGCAGAGAAGAAAAGGTGGCTTTTGTGGATATTCATAGAATTTGGCAACAAAAACTTAGATCTGGTGTCGATTTATCCTCATTACTTATACCTGGATTAGACCATCCAAATGAAGAGGGGTATAAGATTTTCGCAAAGGCTATTTCCGAGTTATTTTAAACTTTTTGATGTCACAAGAAATAAAGAATAAAGCATTTGTAGTCGATACAATGCTTGGCAGGCTTGCTAAATGGTTAAGAATGTTTGGATTCGATGTCCTCTATAATCCCAACTTTGATGATGAAACAATAATTTATATTGGACGAAAAGAAAATAGAATAATTATAACAAAAGATAAGAGATTATCAGATAGTATAGCAAAAGCAGGTCTAAAATATATATTTATTGAAGATAATGATTATCGTTCTCAATTAAAAAAAATAATAAACTTGCTAAATATAAAGATAGAGGATATCTCATTGTTTAGCAGGTGTGTGAGATGTAATTCAATATTAAAAGACGTAAAGAAAGAAGAAGTTGAAGGACTTGTTCCAGAATTTATTTTCCATACCAAAATGACTTTTAGTAACTGTGAGACTTGCGGAAAGATATACTGGAGTGGAAGCCATTTAAATAGAATTGAAAATTTAGTCAAAGACCTTTTTAAAAAATAAAACCCGGGAAAACCCGGGTTTTATTTTTTATTTCTTCTTAGGTGCAGTCGCTGGAGCTGATGCTGGTGCTGCCTCTGCTCTTACAGCAGGAGCCTGTGCGGGATGACAATAGGCACAGAACTTACCTAAATCTTTACCACCCTTTGTATCAAGTATAAGATACTTATAGTTTGGATTGGAAGGATGGGGATCGTGACAGCTTGTGCATGTGAATATGCCTTCTGCACTTAAATTTGTTGGTGGTACTTTTGCCTTTTTAGGTGTTACGCCTACTGGATGGGTCTTATGCATTTCCACGGGCATAATTCCTACATTTTTGTTGTGGCAGCCAAGACAGAAAGCGTCAACACCTTTTACTGGTTCACCAGTAAGATATTTTTCTCCTGTGGCGGCAACTGCAGCAAGTTTAGGAGCCTTAGCCTGATGAACGCTGTGACACTCAATACAATTTTCATCATGAGGTCCGAATGCATATCCATTGTTCGCAATAATAAACATTAAAGCTACAAAAGAAAGAATAATAAGTTTTTTCATCATTTCACCTCCCCTATGTTTTTAATTTTTTTTAAGTTAATTATTCTTAAGAATTTTGTCAATAAAAATTTGAGGTTGACTTGTCTTTATCAATTTGATTTTATATATATTGGGCTGATATGAGGAGAGTTGCTATTGTTGGAACGGGATCCTATGTTCCAAACAAAAGGCTTACTAATTTTGACTTAGAAAAAATCATTGATACAACAGATGAATGGATTTATACAAGAACTGGCATTAAAGAACGAAGAATTGCTGATAAAAATGAAGCAACTTCAGATCTTTGTAAAATAGCCTGTGAAAGGGCTTTAAAAACAGCAGGAATTAAGCCAAATAAAATCGATTTAATAATACTTGCGACAATAACGCCAGATACCCATTGTCCTTCTGGCGCCAATTGGTTAGAGGCAAAATTAGGTTGCGAACATGCGGTATCCTTTGATATCACCGCTGCTTGCACAGGTTTTATATTTGCACTCCATGTAGCTGAAAAACTAATTTTTTCTGGGGCTTATAAAAATGTTCTCGTTGTTGCTGGCGAAGTAATGTCTCGCGTTGTAAATTGGGAGGATAGAGAGAGTTGTATTTTATGGGGTGATGGCGCTGGCGCTGTTGTGCTTACTGAGTCAAACATAGGCGCTGAATTAAGGTCAACCCATGTTCATACCGAAGGCAAAAGTGGTGGAACACTTCTTATGCCCGGTGGAGGTTCAAAAACAACACCTATATCCCACGAATCAGTTCATATGAAACTTCATTATCTTAGGATGATAGAGGCAAATAAATCTTTTAAAGTAGCGGTTACCAAGTTTGTAGAAGCTGTAAAAGAGGCAGTTGAGTTTAATGGTTATGATATAAAGGATATAGACTGGATAATTCCCCATCAAGCCAATAAGAGGATTCTTCAAGCAATGGCTGAAAAACTTGATTTTCCTCTTGAGAGGGTTTATTTGACTATTGAAAAATATGGCAATATATCTTCAGCAAGTGTTGCAATTGCTTTAGATGAAGCAGTAAGAAGTGGTAGTGTGAAGAGAGATGATATTGTTGTGTTAACTGCTTTTGGTGGTGGACTTACATGGGGAAGTGCTCTAATTAGGTGGTAATTACTCTTCTAATAAATGATTTTTTAAGTCTTTCATTATATTCATTATAACATAACGCTGAATTTGGTTCGTTCCTTCATATATTTGTGTTACCTTAGCATCTCTCATATATCTTTCTAAAATAAAATCTCTCATATATCCATAACCACCTAATATTTGAACAGCACTACTTGTAACTTCAGTTGCTGTTTCTGAGGCAAACATTTTACTCATTGCAGAATACATTGTTGCTTTCTTGGAAAACCTTAGTTTTCCTTCTTTAGTTTCTTTATCGATCAGCCTTGCCGCTTTATAAACAAGAAGTCTTGCAGCCTCAATTTTAGTTATCATATCTGCTAACATGAAACCTACTCCTTCATGATGAAGAATGGGTTTTCCAAATTGGATTCTTTTTTGAGAATATTTCAAAGCATAGTCAAAAGCACCACCTGCAATGCCTACTGCCTGTGCTCCAATCATAGGACGTGTTCTATCAAGTGTTGAAAGGGCAATAAGAAAGCCCATCCCTTCCTTCCCTATTCTTAGACTTTCATCGACAAATACATCTTTCATAAAAAATTCAGTTGTTATTGATCCACGAAGCCCCATTTTATCTCTAATTACACCCATCCTTAATCCCTTTGATTTTTTCGGGACTAAAAAACAGGTTATCTTTTCATTCCCTTCCTCTTTTATCTTGGCAAAGGTTACAAAATAATCTGCTACATTGCCGTTGCTGACAAAGCACTTGGTTCCATTAAGAATGTATCCGCCATCAACTTTTTTTGCACTACTTCTAATGCTTTGGGCATCAGAGCCAGATTTGGGTTCTGTTAGAGCGAAGGCAAGCATAATATCACCTGTCCCAATCTTTGGGAGGAAACGTTCTTTTTGTTCTTCACTTCCAGCAATTTTAATTACTTGAGAGGCAGTTTCTTGTACCTGAAGTATAAGTGATGAAGAAGCACAAAATTTTGATATTTCTTCCATTATTATACAAAGGTAGACAAAACCTAACTCAAGACCTCCATATTTTTTTGGGATATTAATCTTAAAAATATCGATCTTTTTAAATTCTTCAAGAATGTCATAGGGGAATTCGCCATTTTGATCAATTTTTTTTGCACGAGGTTGGACAATTTTTTTTGCAAATTCCCTTATTTTGTTTTGAAAGGCTATCTCTTCTGAAGTTAAAAAAAGAGGCATAAACTACCTCCTTTTTAAGAAACTATTTCAAAGCATATAATGTTATCTTAAAAAATACAATAAAAAATTCGTTTTATTGAAAAAAAAAGGCATTTCCTTTATAATTTTCTTTTCTATGAAGATTTCTGAATTTAATTATTTTTTACCTGAAGAATTAATTGCTCAAAAGCCTGCAGACAAAAGAAGTGAGTCAAAACTTTTAGTGCTTTATGAGTCTGGTAAAATCTTACACAAATCTTTTAGGGATATTATAGATTTTTTTGAAAAGGATGATGTTATTGTATTGAATGATACACGTGTTTTTAAAGCGAGAGTTTATGGGCATAAAAGAACTGGAGGTAAGGTAGAGCTTCTTTTTTACAAGGACCACTTTTCTGGCAAGTATTATGCATTAGTAGGGGGTAGGGTTGGAGAAAGTTCAATAGTCCTAATAAATGGGTATGAAATTAAAATATTCAAGGACAAGGAAAACTTATATCTTGTTGATGAACCAGCTGAACTTGTCGAATTAATAATGGAGCGTTATGGAGAAATACCGTTACCACCTTATATAAAAAGGCCAGTTGGTAAAGATGATGAAGAGAGATACCAGACAGTTTTTAGTAGAAAACATGGTGCAGTTGCAGCACCAACTGCTTCACTTCACTTTGATATCGAATTGTTAAATAAGCTTAAAAATAAAGGAGTTAACTTAGTATATGTTACTCTTCACGTAGGACCAGGTACATTTTTACCAATAAAGACGGAAAGTGTTGAAGAACATAAAATGATGCCAGAATACTGTGAAATACCTTCTGAAACTGCTGAAGTAATTAATAAAGCTGTTTGTTCGAAAAGAAATGTATTGTTTTGTGGAACTACTGTTGTAAGAGCAATAGAATGGGCTTCTGAAGATAAAGAAGTAAAGCCAAAAAGGGGTTATGCTGATTTGTATATCTATCCTGGTTATAATTTTAAGGTAGTTAGAAATATGCTTACAAACTTTCACTTGCCTAACTCGACTCCCCTTGTTCTTGTGTGTGCTCTTGTGGGCAAAGATTTAATATTAAAAGCTTACAATGAAGCTATAGAGAGGAAATATAGATTTTACAGTTATGGTGATGCGATGTTGATTTGGAAGGGTAGTTATTAAATGTTTAATTTAGAAAAAAATGATAGAGAAACATTTGCAAGAATTGGAAAATTTTATACTGCTCATGGTAGTTTTAATACACCTGTATTTATGCCAGTTGGTACTGTGGGGACGGTTAAAGCGGTTTCAACCGTTGAAATAGAAGAAATTGGTTATGAGATTATTTTAGGAAATACTTATCATCTTTATCTAAGGCCTGGTCCCGAGATTATAAAAAAGTTTAATTCCCTTCATAATTTTATAAATTGGAGGGGTTCGATACTTACGGATAGTGGTGGTTATCAGGTATTTTCACTTAACTCTTTGAGGAAAATTAAAAAAAATGGGGTTGAATTTAGATCTCACATTGATGGAAGTAAGCATTTATTTACCCCTGAAAATGTTATAGAATATCAAAAGGTTTTTGGAAGTGACATAGCGATGGTTCTTGATGTATGCCCACCGTACCCATCAAAATATGAAGATGTTAAGGAAGCGGTAATCCTTACAAATGAATGGGCTAAAAGGAGCATTGAAAGAGCAAAGGAATTGAATATTAAAGTCTTTGGTATTGTTCAAGGAGGAGTATTTGAAGATTTAAGAAGATTTTCAGCTGAATTTCTTGTTAACCTTGATTTTGATGGATTTGCGATAGGTGGTCTTGGGATAGGAGAGCCAAAAAATGAAATGTGGAGAATCGTGGAAGAAGTTGTAAAAATTCTCCCTAAAGACAAGCCCAGATACCTTATGGGGATTGGTAAACCAGAAGATTTTTTAGAAGGTATAAGAAGAGGCGTTGATATGTTTGATTGTGTTGTCCCAACAAGAAACGCAAGAAATGGAACGCTATACACAACTTGTGGTAGGGTATTGATAAAAAAAGAAAAATATAAATATGATAAAAACCCAGTTGATAAAAATTGCGAGTGCTTTACCTGTAAAAACTATACCCGTGCCTATCTAAGACATTTGTTTAATACAGGAGAAGTGTTAGCTTTAAGACTAAATACAATACATAACCTCTTTTACTATTTTTCCTTGATAAAAAATATAAGACAAGCAATAATTGATGATAAATTTAATGAATTTATGATAAAATTTTACGAATTACAAAAGGAGGAAGAAAATGATTGATTTTATTACAAATGCTTATGCAATGGGAGGAGCACCTAATGGCCAGGCTGGTGGAAGTCCAATTTTAGGGCTTTTGCCATTAATAGTAATGTTTGTGATTTTCTATTTTTTAATTATTTTGCCTCAACAAAAGAAAGCAAAGAAGCATAAGCAAATGATTGATTCTCTAAAAAAAGGAGACAAAGTTCTAACTGCTGGTGGGATTTATGGAACTGTAACTGGTGTTGCAGAGAAAGCAGTAACTATTGATGTTGGGAATGACGTTAAAATCAAGGTTAATAAAAACTATATAACAGCAGTTATGAGTCAGGAATTTGATGCAGATTTCTAAACAACTTTAATTTGGAGTTGAGTAATGAAAAAATTTGATTGGCGCTTTTCGTTGATATTAATATTAGTATTTTGCTCTATATATATTTTAGTTCCCACATTTATTAAAAACTTGCCAAAGGAAGTAAAAAAATTTTTTCTTGTAGAACCTGTAAAGTTAGGGCTCGATTTACAGGGTGGCATTCATGTATTGTTAGAGGTTGACACTAAAAAGGCATATGAAGCAGATCTTTTGGGTAAAGTTTCACAAATCAAAGATGCTTTTACTAAAAAGAATCTTTTGTTTGAATCTGTAAAAGTAGAAAATCAGGGAATAGTAATAACAACTCCCTTCAAAGAAAAATGGGAGGAGATGGAAAGGATTCTTACTAAGGAACTTTTTACAAAAGTTGATATCACAAAACTCAAAGAAGATGGGGTATCAGTCTCATATAGGATTGAGTTTGATGCAAAAATTAAGGAACAAATCGAACAGTCAGCAGTTAAGCAAGCTTTGGAAACCATAAGAAACAGAATCGACCAATTTGGTGTAACAGAGCCAATAATTCATACTCAAGGTAAAGACAATATAGTTGTTGAGTTGCCTGGCATAAAAGAACCAAAAAGGGCGATTGAACTGATGGGAAAAACTGCGATGCTTGAGTTCAAACTTGTAAGGGATGACATAACACCAGATATGATAACAAAGGGAAATATTCCACCTGAAGTTGAGCTAATACCAGAAAGAAGGGTAAATAGAGAAACAGGCGAGGTGCAACAATATACGATTGCAGTAAATAGAGAACCGCTTATAACTGGAAGATTACTTCAAGACGCAGCAGTAAGAATTAATAACCAGTTTAATCAGCCCTATGTTTGGATGAAATTTAATGCAGAAGGTGCAAGGGTCTTTGAAAGGGTAACTGGTGAAAATGTAGGAAAAAGAATGGCAGTTATCCTTGATGGTGTATCCTATTCCTCACCAGTAATAAGAGATAGAATTGGTGGTGGTGAAGCAGTTATTGAGGGGAATTTTGACCATAAAGAAGCAACGGATTTGGCTATTGTTTTAAGGGCTGGTTCACTCCCTGCACCAGTCAAGGTAATTCAGAACATTACTGTAGGTCCTACATTAGGTATGGATTCTATTAAGAAAGGTTTTATTTCAGCGGTTGTGGCTTTTATAGCGGTTTTGATCTTTATGGTTTTTTATTATAAAAAAGCTGGATTTATCGCTATATCAGTGCTAATACTAAATCTTCTGTACCTTTTAGCAGTTGTTGCAGCAATGAGGGCAACTCTTACATTACCTGGTATAGCAGGTATAATTCTTATGATCGGTATGGGAGTAGATTCAAATGTTCTTATATTTGAAAGGATCAAGGAAGAGTTTAGGATAGGTAAAACAATCAGAGGAGCAGTAGAGTCAGGATTTAAAAATGCCTTTTGGACAATAGTTGACTCTCACATAACAACACTCATCACTGCTGCAATTTTGTTTCAGTTTGGAACAGGTCCTATAAAAGGATTTGCTGTCACACTAACTATTGGTATTGCTATTAACTTATTTACAGTTCTTGTTGGGACAAAAACAGTTTATGATTATTTGATATGGAATAAGAAAATAACCAGCTTAAGTATTTAGGAGAAAAATGATGGAAATTAGAAAGTTTAATATTGATTTTTTCAAGGCTCTTACTCCTGCAATTATAATTTCATCTATACTTGTTTGCTTGGGAATATATAGTATTATAATGATGTTTAATGGTAAGGGTATAGGGATTGATTTTAGCGGTGGTAATGCTATCACTGTTAAGTTCTCGAAAAAGCTATCTATTGAAGAAATAAGACAGATCGCTTCAAAGACAGGAATAAATTTTGATATCGCCCACCTACCCGAAGAAAACAAGGCAATTTTTAAAACAAAGCTTGTTGAGGTGAATGGTAAAAAAGTATCTGATATATTAGATGACACCCTTAATACTTCTATATCTAAAGATGGTTATGTTGTTGAAGGCATTGTAGAGATTGGTCCAAGGGTAAGTAGTGATCTAAAAAAAGACGCAACTATAGCATTTATACTTTCAGCAATTGGCATTATTTTCTATTTGGCATGGAGATTTGAGAAGAAATTTGGTATCGCTGCAGCAATAGCAACTTACCATGATGTAGTTGCAATTGTGGGTATTATGTACCTTATGGGATATGAAATGGACCTTTTAATTTTGACAGCATTGCTTACAATCGCAGGATATTCTTTAACAGATACTGTTGTAGTTTTTGATAGAATTAGGGAAAACTTAAGAAAAAAAGTCTCCACTAACCTAAAAGAGGTACTAAACAAAAGTATAAATGAAACAATGAGTAGAACTATTATTACTTCCTTGACAACTTTGTTCTCATCGGTTGCTTTGCTAATCTTTGGTGGAGAGGTTTTAAGAAGCTTTGCAATAGCGATAACCTTAGGAATCATTATCGGTACCTATTCTTCAATTTTCATTGCAAGTCCTCTTCTTTTGGCATTGAAACTCAACCCTAAGAAAATAAAGAAATAGAGGTAAAAATGAGGAACGTAGCAATAGTTGGTTTAGGAAATATGGGACAAGCCCTTCTAAAAGGGTTAATTGATAGTAAGATTGTTGAGAGAAAAGATATATCAGGTATAGAAAAGGATAAGACAAAGGCTGACATAGTTGCAGAAAATTTTAAAGTAAAGGTATATGATAACTTTGAGGTTTTGAAAAATTCTCAAGTTATAATTATTGCGGTTAAGCCACAAAACATTGATGAGGTACTTGAAAAAGCAAAGAAATTTACAGAGAAAAAATTAGTTATTAGCATAGTGGCGGGAATTAAAATAGATTATATAAAAAAATATCTAAAGAATTCAAAAATAGTAAGATGCATGCCAAACACACCGGCTCTCGTATTAAGGGGAATCACCGGGGTTTACTGTGATATAGTTGTGAATGAAGAAGAAAAGACAAATGTAAGAAAAATATTAAGCGCCTTTGGAGAGGTTATCTTTTTTGAAAATGAAGATGATATTGATAAGGTAACAGCAATCTCTGGTAGTGGACCAGCCTATGTTTTTTATTTTATTGAATCACTTATTAATGCAGGTGTTTATATTGGTCTTTCGAGGGAAAGTTCTTATAAATTAGTGAAAGAGACAATAGAAGGCAGTCTTAAGCTACTTTCTCAGACGTCAAAAGAACCATCACAATTAATTTCTATGGTTACGTCTCCCGCTGGTACTACTATAAATGCTTTGAAGGTTTTTGAGAGGGAAGGATTAAAAGGTATAATAATGGATGCTGTTATGACTGCCTATAAGAGGTCAAAGGAATTAGGAAAAGAATAATGAACATTTGTTTTTTAAGGATTAGGTGTTCACTATGTTTATAGTGTCAAATTTGCTTATCGCAATTGGTGAGATAATTAAGTATGTACTAACGATTTATAATATCATTCTGATTATACGTGTTTTTATTTCTTGGGTTAGCGCAAGTCCGTATAATCCAATAGTTAGAATAGTTTATGTTTTAACTGAGCCTGTTTTAAAACCGGTTAGAAGAATAATACCTCCAATAAATGTTGGTATGGTTTACCTTGATTTAAGCCCCTTAATAGTTTTTTTTGTTCTCCACTTTCTAAATAGCTTTCTTGTAAGAACAATTTATGATTTAGCTTTAAGGATAAGAGGTTAGCTTATGAAGATAACGCCTGCTGACATCTTAAATCAAAAGTTTGGAATTACCTTTCGTGGCTATGATAAACAAGAAGTAGATGCCTTTCTTGATGTAATTGCAAAGGACTTAGAAGATCTACTCAGGGAAAATAGTTATCTTAAGGAAGAAATAGAAAGGATTAACACAGAGCTTACAAGATTAAAGGAGATGGAAGAGACAATTAAAGAGACAATTATTTCTGCTCAAAAGATGGCGGAATCCTTTAGGGAACAAGCTAAATTAGAAAGTGAAAATATATTGAATGCTGCAAGATTACAGGCTGAAAAAATATGTTTTGATGCTGCGAAGCAAGCTTCTGAAACAAAAACAGAAATTTTAAAACATCAGGCAAGATTAATAGAAATAAAAGAGATTGTAAAAAGTATTTTTGAAGGATTTCTTGAAAATCTTGATAGAGTTATCAAAAGTTATGAAAAATGATCATGCTAATATTTTGCTAAAGGTTAAAGTTAAACCCAACTCAAAGAAAAATGAAGTTCTAAAGAGGGAAGATCATTTTATAGTGAGTGTTGCAGTACCTCCTGTTGAAGGTAAGGCAAATGAGAAAGTAATTGAACTACTCTCAGAATATTTAGGGGAACCCAAGAGTAGTTTTAAGATCTTGCATGGTTTAACTTCAAGGAATAAAATAATTGAATTAAAAGGAAGTTGAATGAAAATAAGATTTTCTTTAATGATCATATGTGTAATTTTTTTGATTAGTTGTTCTGTTAAGCAACAGGCTCCAACCCCCGAAGCTTTATATAAAGAAGCGGTTGAGGCCTCAAAAAGCAAAGACTATCTTACATCTATCGAATCATATAAAAAGGTAAAAGAACTTTTTCCAGAGCATCCTCTTTCTCAGATAGCTCAGTTGGAGATAGCGGAAACATATTTCAACTCTGAGCAATATGATGAGGCAGTAATGGCTTATGATGAGTTTGTTAAATTATATCCAGGTAATATAAATGTTCCGTATGCAAGATTTAAAGAAGCTCTTTGTTATTTCAATCAGATGTCTAATGCTGATAGGGACCAGAGCATGACAAGAAAAGCTGTTGAAAAATTAGAAAAGTTTATTAAGGATTTTTCGGACACGCCCTATGCAGTTAAAGCGCATAATTACTTAAAGTTAGCTAGGAAAAGATTAGCAGAACAAGAGATTTTTATTGCAAATTTTTATATGAAATCTGGCCGGTATAGGGCAGCGGAAAGACGCTATATGCATGTTTTAAAGTTTTTTGCAGATGTAGAAATTCAAGAAAGTGCACTTATTGGACTTTATAATCTGTATAAAATTACGGGAGAAACAACCAAGGCACAGGAGATTAAGAATACTTTAGAGTTTTTTTTCCCTAATAGTGTGCTTAAAAAAAACATAAGTTAAGGGGAATCTTATGGGTTACATGGAGTTATATGAAAAAGGCTTAGAAGCCTTTTCAAGAAAGGACTATGATACCGCAGAGAACTGTTTTGAAGAGCTCTTAATGGAGGGATATAATTTCCCAGATGTCTTAAATAAATTGGCTTTTTGTAAAAGCATAAAGGGAGATTTAGAGTCTGCTTCAGAGCTGTTAAAAAAGGCATTAGAATTAAATCCAAGATATTCAGAAGCTGCGATAAATCTTATCTATGTTTTGAATGAGCTTGGAAGGTATGAAGAGGCAAGGAAAGTTCAGGAAAAGATAAAAAATGCTACCATGAAACATCATGAAAAGGTTGTCGATCCCTTTGTAATAGGTAAAATTGCAAATTTACACGCTGAAATAGGTGAAAGATATGCAGAAATTGGGTTATATGAAGATGCAATTGCTGAGTATAAAAAAGCTATTAAGCTTAGACCCACCTTCGTTGACTTAAGAACAAGGCTTGCAGTCTTATTGAGAGAACAGGGAGAAATTGAAGAAGCCATTGAACATTTAACACAATGTCTCCTTGAGAAAAAAGATTATATCCCAGCACTGATACAGCTTGGGTTAACTTATTATGTTATGGGAGAGTATGAGTTAGCAAAAAAACAGTGGAATAGGGTTTTGGCTAACGATCCTAATAATTCAGTTGCAAAATTGTATATTAACATGTTAAAAAAACATTAAAGAATAAATGATCCTATGGGGGGAGAAAAAATATGGAAAACAAATTTAAACAGTCCTTGCTGGACAAATCAATTTTTTCTGTAACTTGGGAAATTGTTCCCGGAAGGGGTGCTAAGGAAAAAGCTCAGGAAACAGTCTTTGCAAATGCTGAAGCAGCGGTAAAAAGTGGTAAAATTCATGCCCTTACAATCACTGATAACCCTGGTGGCAATCCCGCTATTCTTGCTGACTACTTGGGAATGGAAATTGTAAAAATGGGCATTGAGCCCCTTGTTCATTTCACCTGCAAAGATAAAAACAGAAATCAGATTGAGAGTCAACTTTATGCTTTAGCCCGTGCAAATGTAAGGAATTTACTTGTAATGACAGGAGATTATCCAGTTTCTGGTTATACAGGGCGAGCCAAGCCTGTTTTTGATTTAGACCCAGTTCATACTCTAAGATTAATAACAGATATGAATAATGGCCTTGAATTTGAGGCAATGGGTAAGACACATAAATTACAGGCTACTGATTTTTTTGCAGGGTGCGCAGTTTCTCCATTTAAAAGGGATGAATCAGAGCAAATGGTACAATATTATAAATTAAAAAAGAAGGTTGAAGCGGGTGCTAGCTTTATAATTCCTCAGCTTGGTTATGATATTAGGAAATTTCATGAATTGATCCAGTTTGTTAGAGAAAATGGTTGGAATATACCAGTAATTGGTAACGTCTACATATTGCCATATGGTGCAGCAAAGTTGATGTATGAGAATAAAGTTCCAGGTTGTGTTGTTACAAAAGAACTTCTTTCGGTTCTTGAAAAGGAAAAAGATGCACCAGATAAAGGGAAGCAGGCAAGGCTTGATAGAGCAGCAAAGATGTATGGATTCTTTAAAGGTATGGGATATGATGGTGTTCATATAGGAGGTCATGGGGTTAAGTTAGAAGAAGTTGAGTATATTATTGATAAAGGAGAAGAGTTTGCTAAGAACTGGATGGACTACGTCCATGAATTTCAATTTCCTATGCCCAATGGGTTTTATTACTATGAAAAAGATGAGAAGACTGGATTGAATACTAAAACCCCAACGAACAGAAAGAATAGACCTCTCGATACAAATGTGCCAGCAATTTATAGCTTCAATAGATTTATGCATGAAGTTATGTTTGAACCGGGTAAGGGACTCTTTGGTATGATGAGGGGTATTGTTAAATCAATAGATGGTAGCTCAATGGAACATGCCTTTACTAGATTTGAGCACCTAATTAAAGTCTTACTTTTTGACTGCGAAAACTGTGGTGATTGTGCCCTTTTTGAACTTGCCTTTTTATGCCCCATGAGCCAGTGTCCAAAGAAACAGAGAAACGGCGCTTGTGGTGGATCATTCGAAGGATGGTGTGAAGTATATCCCAATAAGAAAAAATGTATTTATGTAAGAGCCTATTCAAGATTAAAGAAATACGGTGAAGAAGAGACATTGAGAGATATATATGTTCCACCCGCTAACTGGGATTTTTATCATACCGCATCATGGATAAACTTTTTCCTTGGAAGGGATCATGTGGGAAGAAGGCTTGGTGTGCCCTATGTTCCACCTAAAAAATCATCAAAATAATCTAATAATACTTAAAGGGAAAGAGGCTCCCCAACTGGGAGCCTCTTTTTTAGGAGCCAAATGATGAAGATACTTGTTACTGGTGGTGCGGGGTTTATAGGTAGTCATGTTGTTGATGGATATATCAAAAAAGGTTATGAAGTTGTAATAATTGATAATTTATCCTCAGGGAAATGGGAAAATATTAATAAAAAAGCTAAATTTTACCTTCTTGATATAAGAAATTTAAGTGAATTAAGTAAAGTATTTGACAGAGAAAAATTTGATATAGTGAATCATCATGCAGCCCAGATAAGTGTACCCTATAGTGTAGAAAATCCCCTTGAAGATGCTCAGATTAATGTTTGTGGATTTATTAATATCCTTGAGTTGTCAGTAAAGCATAAAGTAAAAAAGGTTATTTTCATATCCAGTGGTGGTGCTATATATGGTGAAGCTGATGAGTATCCAACCACAGAAAATTATGAGCCCAAACCCCTATCACCATATGCAATAACAAAGCTCGTTTCAGAAAAATATCTTTATTATTATAATCATAGATATGGCGTTGATTATACTGTTTTGAGATATGCGAATGTTTATGGCCCAAGACAGATTCCTCATGGAGAAGCAGGGGTTGTAAGCATTTTTATGACAAAGCTTTTAAATGGTGAAAAATGCATAATATATGCATATAAAGATGAGCCCGAGGGGATGAAAAGGGACTATATATACGTTAAGGATGTTGTAAGTGCTAATATTGCTGTTATTGATAAAGGGTCAAAGGAGGCATTCAATATTGGTACAGGGATACCTACTTCAACTGAAACATTGTATTTAAAAGTTTTTGAAAATATGAAAGGAATTGCTAAAATCCCAGATAAGCTTAAGAAGCCATTGAAAGATAAAGAAAGACCAGGGGATATAAGAAGGAGCTGTCTAAATATAGAAAAAGCAAAGAAAATTCTAAATTGGAGCCCCATGTATAATTTAGATCAGGGAATTAAAGAGACAGCACTTTGGCATATTAAAAACTATGAGGGTAAAGGTAAATGAAAAAGCCTTGGTCTGGCAGATTCTCAAAGAAAACAAATAAGCTTGTTGAATCTTTCACTGAATCCATATCCTTTGATAAAAGACTTTATGAGGATGATATTGAGGGTAGCATCGCTCATGTCACAATGTTAAAGAAACAAAAGATTCTTACAGAAAAGGAAGCCAATTTAATAATAAAGGGGCTTGGAGAGATAAAAAGTGAGATAGAGAAAGGAGAATTTGAGTTTAAAGAAGAGTTTGAAGACATTCACATGGCTATTGAGGCGAGGCTAAAAGAGAAAATAGGAGATATTGCAGGGAAGCTTCACACAGCAAGGAGTAGAAATGATCAAGTTGCACTTGATATTAGGCTTTATGTAAAAAGAAAGGTTATAGAAATCTATAATTTATTGGAATCATTACAAAAAGTTTTTATAGAAAAAGCAGAAAAGTATAAAGATTGCATTTCTCCAGCCTATACTCATTTGCAAAGGGCACAGCCAGTTTTTTTAGGACATTACTTGTTAGCCTTTGTTGAGATGTGGGAGCGGGATAAATCGAGATTAATAGACTGTTATAAAAGAATGGATTATTCACCTCTGGGCTCATGTGCACTTGCTGGAACAACCTTTCCCCTTGATAGAGAATTTGTAGCAAAAAAATTAGGTTTTTCTGGCGTCACGACAAACAGTATGGATGCAGTATCTGACAGAGATTTTGCAATAGAATTGCTCTCAATATTATCCATTATAATGATGCATCTTTCTCGATTATCTGAAGATATGATTTTGTGGAATACCTATGAATTTTCTTTTGTAATACTTCCAGATGATTTTTGTACAGGTAGTAGTATAATGCCTCAAAAGAAAAATCCAGATGTTTTAGAGTTGGTAAGGGGTAAGACTGGTAGGGTTTATGGAAGTTTAATTGCCCTATTAACTATTATGAAAGGCCTTCCTCTTACATATAACAGGGATATGCAAGAAGATAAAGAGCAGATTTTTAATGGTATAGATACGGTAATAAAATCCCTTGAGATATTGGTACCAATTTTTGAAAGGACTGAGTTTAATGTTAAAAAACTTATGGATGAGAGTAAAAAAGGGTTTATTTTAGCAACTGAAATAGCTGATTATTTGGCAAAAAAAGGGGTTCCCTTTCGCACAGCCCATGAGATAACAGGGAAAATTGTTGCCTATTGCGAGAAGAACAATAAAGATTTATATGATTTATCTTTAGGAGAGTTTAAAAGATTCTACCCCGAGTTTGACAGAGACATACTCGATGCAATTAGCATAGAAAAAGCAGTGGGTGCAAAAAATGTTGTTGGTGGTACTGGTAAAAAGTCTATACAAAATCAAATAAAAATGTGGAAAAAAAGGCTTAAACTTGAGTAGAAAGGCGATTTTTTTTCTGATAATTTGCTTTTTTTTGGGTTTCCATGGCTGTGGTAAAAAGGGACCACTTAGACCTCCTATTGTAAGCCTTCCTGGGGTTAAGGAAGCATCTTTTTTACCATCCGAAGATAGAATTTTGATTAATGCCATAATGGATAGGGAGATCGATTTTTTTAAGATTGAGCGAATAGAACTTGATACTAATAAAAAGCCTTTACAACAAAAGTTAATTTATGAAGGGATAGAAAATAAAGTCTCATTTATCGATAAAAATCTTGATAGAGAGAAAAATTATCAATATAAAATTACCCCCTATCTTAAAAACAGAAAACAAGGTAAGATCTATATCTCAAATCCCATCAGTATTAAAGTTATTATGCCACCCTATAACCTGAAAGGCGAAATTTTAGAAACAAAGGGTACAGTTTCCCTCTATTTTGAAGGGGAGCATTGTGAGTCTTTTAATATTTATAGATACAAAAGCGGTGATAAGAAGCCTTTTAAACCATTTGCAAATGTAGATAAAACCTTTTTTGTCGATGAAATGCCACTATATGGTGTAGAACTAATATATGAAGTCTCTTGCGTAGTAAAAGGTCAGGAAAGCATTAATAACCCAACTTTTAAAGTAATAATAAAGTGAGGTTATCTATGCATGAGGTGAGGATTAATAATACAAAACTAATATTAAAAATAGGTGATATTACAGAAGAAGAGGTAGATGCCATAGTAAATGCTGCAAATCCTACACTTTTAGGCGGTGGGGGTGTAGATGGTGCAATACATGCAAAAGGTGGTCCTAAGATTTTAGAAGAATGTAAGAAGATAGGTGGGTGCAAGCCTGGCGAAGCAGTAATTACGACTGGTGGTAATCTTAAAGCAAAGTATGTTATTCATACGGTAGGACCTATATGGCATGGTGGAAGCAATGGGGAAGAAGAAATTCTAAAAAGAGCTTATATAAATAGCCTTAAGATTGCTAAGCATAATAAAGTTAAAACAATATCATTTCCTTCAATAAGTACTGGTGCCTATGGATATCCAGTTGAATTGGCAAGTAAGGTTGCCCTCTCTTCAATTATTGATTTTATAAAAGGGGATGATTTTTTTGAAGAAGTGAGGATGGTACTCTTTAAAGAAAAAGATTATCATGTCTATTTAAGGGCCCTTGAAAGCCTGTCTAAATAACTATATTTGCTTTTTTATGAACATTTATTCATAATTTAAGTATGAATCGGAGAATAGATCTTTTAAATAAGCTCTTTGTGTTTTTTTCTGTTGCAGGTATTTTACTTATTTCAGTCGAGCTAATTTTGAACTTCTTTGGTAAAAAACTATGTGAGACCGAAGGTTGCGAGCTTGTAGCTAAACAGGTTAGATATGGTGATTGGGTTATACTAATACTTGGCATATTCACCTTTTTTGCTTTATTGATAACCTTTATTCTTTATTTGAAAAAAAATAAAGAAGGTAAAGGGGAAAAAGCAAATTTTTACAATTCCCTATGCTCCTATATTTTAATTATTTCCCTTGCGAGTGAAGGCTTTTTTACAGGTTATCAAGCCTTTCGCCTTTTTGTGCCCTGTTATTTTTGTTTGATAGTATTTACTTTAATAGTTATATTAAGTTTACTAAAGCTAATGATGGGAGCGAAGGAGATGGTTGCGGGTTTTGGTGCATTTTTTGGTGTTTTCATGCTCTTCTACCTTGTTTTACCAGTAGATACAATAGGTAAATTGCCAGAAGAAAAACTCGTTATATTTTATAGTGAGAATTGTAAACACTGTAAGGAATTAATGAAAGAGTTAGAAGAAAAAAAGATTGAAATCCCTCATATACTTATAGATGACAACCCAAACTTCTTAAAAAACGTGGGTATAGATAAGGTGCCTGTTCTTTTTATTAATTTACCTGGCGAAAAGAGGTTTCTTGTAGGTTTAACAAATATAAGGGCCTATCTTTTCCCAGAATTAGAGAAAAGGGATGAAAAGAAAGCGAGTACAGAGAAAAATAAAATTAAAAAATCTCAAGAGCCCAAATCCATACTTGATTTAGCTCCAACTTCTCCTTTTTTGAAGCCACCTGAAGGGGCTTGTGATGAGACGAAAGAAGACTGTGATTAACTTATAAGGAGGTCAGTATGAAAAAGATTTTAGCCTTTTTTTTTCTATTCTATCTAATTGGAATTGGCTATTGTAAAACAGAGCTATTGTGGTATGGGCATTCAGGTTTTAGTATAAAAACACCCTCTGGTAAGATATTGCTTATTGATCCCTGGATTACTAATCCAGCAAATAAAGAAGGTCAAAAACAATTAGAAGAGCTAAAACAGGTTGACTTAATCTTACTCACCCATGCCCATGGTGATCATATAGGAAATACAGTGGAAATTGCAAAGAAAACAGGAGCAAAACTTGTCGCAACCTTTGATTTAGGCAAGGCAATGGTCAATTATGCAGGTTTTCCAGAAAAGCAGTTTGGTTATGATACTACAGGTAATTTTGGAGGGGAAATAATTCTGTTAAATGGTGAGGTTAAGGTTTTATTTGTTCCTGCTCTTCATAGTTCAGCTTTAGAGACTACAGGGTCTCCGAAAGGGCTAATTTATGGTGGTAATCCTGGTGGCTTTTTAATTACCATAAAAAATGGTCCAGTAATTTATCACACAGGTGATACCGATTTGTTTGAGGATATGAAATTAATTGGACAACTTTATAAGGTAGATATAATGCTTGCTTGTATTGGAGATAAATTTACTATGGGACCTAAAAGAGCAAGTATTGCGGTTAAATATGTAAATCCAAAGATAGTTATTCCAATGCATTTTGGGACTTTTCCAGTTCTTACTGGGACTGTCGAAGAGTTTGAAAAAAGTTTAGCAGAAGAAAAGGTTGCCACAAGGTTAAGAAAATTAAAAATTGGAGAAGTAATGGTTATTGAATAAGGAAATAAATTATTTGTTAAAGGCTATTTTGTAACTTTCCAGTTCTTTCATAATATTGTTATAACAATCTGGACATATACCATGTGATATATGTGGAAGAACTGGTTTATTGAAAATTTTAAGGTATTTCACTGCTTTAGCTGTTTCCATCCAGGTTGTTTCATCTACCTTAATAGTTTTACAATAACTGCACATTTTTAGAAAATTTCCTTCTCTTTTCACTATTTTTTTTAAAATGCTAACAGGTTTTCTTTTAACTTCTTTTTTTATTAGACTTTGAAACTCTATTTTACCATTATCCAAAGGGATAATGGTTAGATCTAAAAATCTTTTTGTATCCGGACCGTCACACATTATTGGAATTGTTATTTCCTTTTTGAGTAATCTAACATGGTCTATAATTAGTTTGTATATGTGTTTAGTTTCAAAGTCTTTTATATACCGCCATAGGGGATTACCAAGTATATTTGTGGATTTATTATCCGGTAATCCATCATTTTCTAAAGCAAATTTATCCCAAGCCCCTTCGATACTGTAGATAATATCATCATTGTTAATCCTATATATGATTAAATTGTCATCCATAGTTTAAGGATAACATAAATTTTTCAAAAATGAACTTTTAAATAAAGATTAACTTAACCTCTTTAATAGAAAATTGAAAAATGCTAAAATCAAGCCATGAAATTTTTAAAGTTTTTAATCTTTTTAGCACTTTATGTTTTTTTGACTGAAGAAAATCTTCTTTCCTTTCAAGATAAAAGGAAAATTCTTATTATCCATTCCTATCACTCAGGTTATGAATGGACGGATGGTATACAAAAGGGATTGTTGGATGTTCTAAGTAAAAACAATATTGAATTATTTTTTGAATTTATGGATTTAAATAGGCAAAAGAAAACTGAAGAATATCTGAGCAAATTAGAAGAGTTTTATAAACTTAAATATGGAAATCAAAAAATAGATCTGCTTATTTTGGTTGATGATGATGCTCTTGAATTTGTGCTTAAAAGAAGAGATAGGCTTTTCAATAATATCCCTATAGTTTTTTGCGGGATTAATGATTTTAAACCCGATATTATAAGGGGGCATAAAAATATAACAGGGGTAAATGAGGAAAAATCAATCAAAGAGACAATAAAATTAGCATTAAAAATATCTGGCAATCCAAAAAAGGTTTATGTTATTGCAGGTGATAGATTATCGGAGAGAAGAAATTTAGAGCAGTTTAAGAGTGAGGCTAAGACATTATTAAAAGGAGTTGAGGTCAGTTACTTAAATACTTTAGAATTTGAGGAAATATTAAAACAGGTATCTTCCTTAGACAAGAAAGACCTTATATTTTATTTATCCTACCTTAGGTCTCCTCTCGGCAAGAGTTACACAAATGAAGAAAACTTAAAAAAGTTGAATGAAGCTACCCAGGCTATGATTTTCACAGTATCAGATCACATGGTTAAGAATGGAGTTATTGGTGGCAAGGTGACGTATTCTTATGCCCAAGGAGAAACAGCGGGAAGACTTGCATTAAAGATCCTTTCTGGAACCAGACCCGATGATATACCCGTAGAAATGAAAAGTCCCAATAGGTATCTTTTTGATGGACAGGCGCTTTTAAAACATAATATACCCTTAGCAATTTTGCCTCAGGATTCAATTATAATTAATAAATCAGTAGAAAGTATTTTTAGTGATTACAAAAGGGATATAGAAAAGGGTTTTTTTGGTTATGATTTATTTAAAAATCATGGAACAGTAATGCTTATAATAGATCCAAAGACTGGAACAATTATAGATGCTAATGATAGAGCGAAGTTTTTTTATGGTTATCAGCAACTAATTGGTATGAAAATACAGGAAATAAACACACTGACTGAGGATCAAGTCAAAGAAGAGATGAGAAAGGCAAAGGAGCTTAAAAGAAATTATTTCAATTTTAGGCATAGGCTTGCAAACGGTGAAATAAGAGATGTAGAGGTGTATTCCTATCCAATAAGATTAAAAGATATGCCTTTATTGTTTTCAATAATTTTTGATGTTACTGACAAACTTTTAGCTGAGAAAAAGAATAAAGAAGAAGAAAAGAAAATTCTATATACATTTATCGCCCTTTCAGTAATTTCTATAGCCTTTCTTATTATGTTACTAATTTATTTATTGAAAAGAAGGTTGTATGAAAAGGAGCTTCTCGATAAAAATAAGAAACTTGAGGAAGCCCAATCGGAAATAAAAACTTTAAAGGGGATCATTCCTATTTGTATGTATTGTAAAAAGATAAGAGATGATGCGGGTTACTGGAATCAATTAGAAAAATATATAACTGAACATACAGATGCACTTTTTAGCCATGCCCTATGTCCCGATTGTGCTGATAAATTTTTAAAAGATTTCATGGATAAAAAATAAGAAATCTTTTTGCTACTCTCTAATGTGACAAATGATGTTTTGGTGATTGATTTAATAATGGCATGGGTTTTGAAACCCATGCCATATGTTAGGAAGTTATTTCTTTGCTGGTGCTGGAGCAGGAGCTGCTTCTTTCTTCTCTTCTTTCTTTTCTTCCTTTACTTCTTTTTTCTCTTCAGCTTTTTTTGTTTTTTTGGTTTTCTTTGATTTTTTCTCTTCTTTCTTTTCTTCCTTCATTTCTTTCTTCTCAGGAGCTGGAGCTGCTGCTGGAGCTGCTTCCTTCTTCTCAGCTGGTTTAGCTGCTGGTGCCTGAGCGAAAGCAAAGCTTGAGAAAACAACCATTAACATTGCTGCAAGAATTGCTGTGAATGCCTTTTTCATCTAAATCACCTCCTTCGGTTTTTATTCCGATTAGTTATTAGCAAACAAAATGCCAGAATATAAGTTGTTGAAATAAAACAAAATTTTTAAAAAAGGGGTTAAACAATGCACCAAAACGTTAAATATTTTACCTTATGGTATATCATTAGGTTTTTTTATACCATATTTTCCAAGCCTATACTGGAGAGTTCTGTATGTTATTCCCAATATTTTGGAAGCTTTGCTCATATTCCACCCCGTTTTGTTCATAGCATCTATTATCAAATCCCTCTCTATTTCATCTAAAGATTTTCTTTCTTTGGTTATTTTTATTTCCCTATCATCTACATTAGGGGGGGGTATAAAAGTAGTTTGAATAATACTTGATATCACATGCTCATCTATAACTTCGTTGTCAGAGAGTATTACAGCTTTCTGCACAACTGATTCAAGCTCCCTTATATTGCCAGGCCAGTTATAATCTAATAGAAGTTTAATTGCGCCAGAGGTAAAAAACTTATTGTCCACATGTGCTAAATGTTTATATTTATCTAAGAAATAGTTTGCCAGTATTGGTATATCGCTACTTCTTTCTCTTAAAGCTGGAAGCTTGATGGAAAAGATATTTAATCTGTAAAACAGATCAGCTCTGAATTTGCCATCTTTTATTCTTCCCTCTAAATCTACATTTGAAGCAGAAATTATTCTTACATCAACATGTATAGGATTTGTTGAACCGAGGGGATATATTTCTTTGTTTTGTAAAAATCTTAATAACTTTACTTGTGTCTGTAATGGTACTTCTGAGATTTCATCAAGAAAGATTGTGCCACCAGATGCTGCCTCAAAAATGCCTTTCTTCCTTCCCATAGCACCTGTGAATGCACCAGGTAAATACCCAAAAAGCTCACTTTCAATAAGATTCTCTGGCAGAGCAGCACAATTAACTGGAATGAAAGGATTATTTTTTCTGGGGCTTATATTGTGTATTGCTCTTGCTACCATTTCTTTACCTGTGCCACTCTCTCCAGTTATAAGAACTGTTGCATCTAAAGGTGCGATTTTTAAGATTAGTTTTATCACATTTTTAAAAGATGGATGTTCTCCTATCATTCCTTCGAAAGCTTCTTTTGAAGAAATTCTTGAAACTAAAAATTTTCTTTCCTTTAATAGGTTTGTTCTCTCAATAGCTTTTCTGGTAACTAATACAACCTGTTCTTTTTTTAGAGGTTTAGTAATATAGTCAAAAGCACCATGCTTGATTGCATAAACTGCAGAATCAATGCTACCGTGTCCTGTGATTATTACAACTGATGTTTCTGGAGAGATTTGGGTTGCTTCCTTTAGAAGTTGAATTCCATCCATTTTTGGAAGTTTTAGGTCCGTAATTAATACATCAATCTCCTCATTTTGAAGAATTTTTAAAGCTTCTTCAGCTGTTGCAGAGGTTAGTGTATTATAAGACTCTTTTTGTAAAATATAACTTAATAACTCCCTTTGGTTTTTTTCATCATCAACAATTAGAATCTTATTCATATATTTGCTGGAATTGTAATAATAAATTCTGCTCCCTTTTTATATTCTTTATTCAACCAAATGTCTCCACCATGTTCAAGAAGAATCTTTTTTGTGAAAGCTAATCCAAGCCCCATCCCTGTATCTTTAGATGAAAAATAGGGTTCAAAGATTTTGTCAGATATAATATCTGGTATTCCCGCTCCAGAATCTTTAAAACTTATATAAATTTTATCATGTTTTTTACTTGTATTAACTATAATTAAACCATTACTTTTTATAGAATCTATTGAATTTAAAAAGAGGTTAATAAAACATCCCGCTAATTTTTCTTTATCGCCGAGAATATTTATGTCTTTATCAATGTTCATTTCAATGTTTATGTTTAAATCCTCCACCTTTGGTTTAATAATATTCTCAATATCTTTAAAAAGTTGAAATAAATTTAAATATTCCATATTTAGTTTTAAAGGTTTGCCGTATTCTAAAAAATGAATCACCATATTATTTATTCTATCTATTTCTTTACCAACGGATTCTAATAATTCTATCGTTTTACTTTCTATTTTTGTTTCTTTTAATTCATCTTTAACTTGGTCAATTGCCAAGTTAATGAAATTCAAAGGATTTTTTATCTCATGTGCTATGGCTGAAGATAATTGTCCGATTTGATATATGTGCTCCATTTCTTTTATTTTATTTTCTAAATTTTTTCTTTCCTTAAGTTTTTCTATCATTTGATTAAAATTTATAACCAGTTCTTTAATTTCTGGGCCTAAAGAGATATCTACATTAATAGGGGAAAGGTCACCCTTCGATACCCTTTGAGTAGCTTCAACTATCATATGGACAGGCTTTGTATATTTATCTGCCAGGTATATTATTATTAAAGTACCTAAACTAAAAATAATTAGAGTCATAAAAAGTCTTAAATAAAAGTTTCTTTTTTGGACCTCTGTAAGGTTTTCCATATGCATTACAATGTTTATGTATCCATAATGTTCATCACCTATAATAATTGGAACATTAATTGTCTTCATATATTCTTCTTTGGTTTTTACACCTAATTCAGCTTTTATGAGAAAATCAGAATCTTTGATGCTTTTGGCTATAAGTCCTACCTTTTTGGGATTTGTACTCGCTATGATTTCTTTACTCTCCGATAAAATTGATATTTCGTTGATCCCCTTTTTCTTTAATCTCATAATTAGGTCTTTAAGAATTTCTGGATTTTTCTGTTCTTCACTGGTTAATTTTTCAACGCTTATTTGAATTGCTTTTGTAAGCTCGTCTATGTTTTCTTCCATTTCTTGTATCAATCTTTTTTGTGCGTTTTGACTAATAATAAAGAGAGCGATTGAAGAGAGAATGAAAAGAGAGGTCATTGTAAGTATTAGTTTAGTCTTTAACCCCATCTTACCGATTAAAAATTTAATCATTCTATTATTTTAAACTTTTTTTTCAAAAAAAATCTAAAAATTAATTATTTTTCTTGACAAATTTTATGAAGAGGATAATATTGGTAAAAAGTGGTATAAAATGGTAAAAAGGTGGTAAAAATTGTTTTTAGGTAGGTATGAGCATACCATAGATGAAAAGGGCAGGATTAGCATACCTGCTAAGTTTAGGGAAATTTTGAAGGTTAAATATGATGAAAGATTAGTAATAACAACTATGGATGGGTGCCTATATGCTTATCCCCATCAGGAGTGGAAAGAAATTGAAGAAAAAGCATCAAATTTCGATGTGATAAAACCAGAAGATAGACAGTTTATGAGGATATTTTTCTCAGGTGCTATGGAATGTATTGTCGATAAATTAGGAAGAATTGTTTTGCCACCAACTCATAGGGAGTATGCAGGTATTGTAAAGGATGTTATTTTTGCTGGTATGTTAAAAAGAATTGAAATATGGTCAAAAGAAAGGTTTGAAGAGAGGATAATAAAGCCTTCTCTAGATGCTTCCATATCTACAGCAATTAGCGAGATGGCGAGCAGACTGGGAATATGAGTTCTGTTCATGTTCCTGTTCTTGTAAGTGAGTTGCTTAACTTTATTAATTTTGAAGAGGGGGTCATAGTAGATTGCACATTTGGTGGAGGAGGACACTCAAAGGCGATCTTAGACAAATTCCCAAGGGTCTCAGTTATTGGAATTGATCAGGATGAAGATGCAATAAAAAGGGGATTAGAGTTAAAAAAAATATATAACGAGAGAATTAAATTGCATACTAAAAATTTTAGAAATATAGAGGAAGTTTTAGAAGAAGAAGGCTTAGAAAAAGTAAATTTCTTTATGCTCGATCTGGGGGTTTCGAGTGATTTGTTATTTGATGAGAGTAGAGGATTCAGTTTTATAAAGAGCGGGCCTCTTGATATGAGAATGGACAAAAATATTAATATAACTGCAAGCTTTGTTGTTAATACTTATCCAAAGGAAAGGTTAGCTGATTTATTCTATAAATTTGGGGAAGAGAGATTTTCAAGGAAAATTGCAAAGGCAATAGTTGATTATAGGGAAAGTAAAAAAATTGAAACCACAGAGGAACTCGCAAATATTATAAAAAAATGTATAAGAAAAAGGCAAAAAATCCATCCAGCAACAAGAGTTTTTCAGGCATTAAGAGTTTATATTAATGACGAAATCGGTGCACTCGAAGAGTTTTTAGAAAAATCTTTAAATTTTCTCTCTCCATCTGGAAGGATAGCGGTAATTTCCTTTCATTCTCTTGAAGATAGAGTGGTTAAAAATTTTTTCAAGAAAAAAGAGAAAGAGGGATTTTTAAAAATAATCACTAAAAAACCAATAACCCCTTCTAAAAGAGAGATGAGAGTTAATCCTCGATCCAGGAGTGCAAAACTTAGGGTGGGAGAAAAAATATAATGATTAAAATAGGAGCAAAGGGTTCTACTTATACTTGGAAAAGTATTTTTTCAAAAATAGATAAAAGCAGTATTGATAGGGTTCATATAAGCAATAAATCATTTATATTCTTTTTCCTGTGCCTTCTAATTTCAATGTTTTTGAAGATATACATAAGCAACCTTGTAGTGATAGAGGCAAAAAATGTAGATGCACTTAAATATAGGTTAAAAATAACTGAGAGCGAGCTGAAAAAAATTAAAAAAGATTTAGCTAAATATAGTGAAAAAGATATTCTCCTTGATTATTCCAAGAATTTAAATAATGAAGAAAAAATTGATCTGGTGGTAGTAAAGGAATGACAAAAAAGGGATGTCATGAGAGAAGATTTAATTTCAGAAAATTTAAGATACTGTTATTATGTTTGATTATAACTGGCCTTTTTTTAACAGTGATTGTAAGACTTTATGTAATTCAGATAGGCAAAAGAGATTTTTATCTATCAAAACTACATGGACAATATGGAAGGGTTTTCAACAATTCTGCTAGTTTTCGTGGAGAGATTTACGATAGGAATGGTGTAGAATTAGCTACGAGTATTCTATCATTTTCCGTATATGTGTATAAAAATAAAATCAATGATATTAATCATTTTGCAAGTAATATGTCTGAAGTTTTAGGTATTAAAAAAGAGGAAATCATCTCAACAATTAATCAAACCCAAGCAAAAGGGCTCTTTATTGCAAAAAAAATTGAAGATTTGACCATAAAAAATAAGCTTTTATCGCTGAAAAAGCAAGATAGGAAGGGAGTCTCTGATGCCTTTGAAGTGGTTGAGGAGAGTAAAAGATACTATCCTTATAAAGAACTTGCATCACATGTTATTGGTTTTGTAAATGATGACAATGAAGGTTTGGAGGGGATAGAATATTTTTACGATAAAAAAATAAAGGGTGTTGCTACTAAAGTAAGCTATGGGACTGATATACCAGAGGGTTTTTTTATAAAAGGTAAACCGGTAAAAGAGGGTAATAGCATTGAGTTGAGCATTGATAAGGATGTTCAATCTGTTGCGGAAGAAGAATTAAAAAAGGGAATTCTTAAGACAAAGGCAAAAAGTGGCTTTGTCATTGTTATGGATCCCCATTCTGGAGAAATCTTAGCAATGAGTTCCTATCCCCAATATGATCCCAATAACTATTCAGCCTATTCTCCCTGGGAAAGAAGGAATAGAGCGGTTATTGACCTTTTTGAGCCCGGTTCAGTAATGAAGGTATTTGTTATTTCAGCGGGGATTGAGGAGAGATTGATAAATCCACAAACTAAAGTTTATTGTGAAAATGGAATTTATAGGGTACATGATAGAAAATTCAAAGAAGCTCACCATAAGAGATATGGCACTCTTTCTATAGAAGAGGTGCTTAAGTACTCAAGCAATATTGGCTCAATAAAAGTAGGAGAGCTCCTTGGTAAGAAAAAGCTATATGAATACCTAACTGACTTTGGATTTGGTGCAAAAACCGATGTTGGTTTTCCTGGTGAAGTTAGAGGGATTGTTCCTAAACCTAAAGAGTTAACACCAGTTAGACTTTCAACAGTTTCTTTTGGCCAAGGTATTTCTGTTACCCCCTTGCAACTTATAAGGGGGTTTTCAGCAGTTATTAATGGTGGATATCTTGTAAAACCAATATTAATTAAAAGGATTCTTGATGAAGATAATAATACAATATGGACAAATCAAAAGGAAATAATTAAAAGGGTTGTAAGTGAAAACACCTCGAAGATTTTAAGAGAGATGCTAAGAAAGGCTGTCATAGAGGGTACTGGAAAAGAAGCAGAGGTTGAAGGATTAGAGGTTATTGGCAAAACTGGTACTGCACAAAAGCCAGGGAAGAGGGGGTATTTGGATGAGTATTATGCATCTTTTATAGGTGCCTTTCCTAAAGATAATCCCAAATATGCCATTTTCGTTGGTGTAGATGCTCCTAAAGGTATAGCTTATGGTGGTTATGTTGCCGCTCCTATATTTAGAGAGATAGCTAAAAAGATTATTGAACTTCAGGGAGGAGAAAAGAGAATTGTGGTAATGGAAAACGTAGTTTATAATAAGAACGTTGAAAAAGAGCATCCTGATTCTAAAAGTAAAATTGAGGTATCTGCACTTAATTATAAAGCTGATGAAAATAAATCTATACCAGACTTTAAAGGTCTTGCCCTCAGGGAGGCTATTAGAGTAGCCAATCTAAAAAAGATAGATATTGAAATACATGGTAGTGGTATTGTTTATGCCCAAGACCCTCTACCTGATTCAACGCTTTTTAATGAGAAGAAAGTTGTTTTATATCTTAAATAGGTAGATCTATGAAAATAGAGCAACTATTAAAAAAAATATCACCACTTGAAATAAAAGGAGAGCTACCTGTTTTTTATAACGCTATTACCGATGATAGTAGAAATGTTAATGAAAATGATATATTTTTTGCAATAAAAGGTGTATATAAAGATGGGCATGATTTTATAAAGGATATAAAGGTTAAATTTGTTGCAGTTGTTGAAAGATACATAGAAGAAGTTGATGTGCCACAAATACTTGTTAAATCAACCAAAAAGGCTTTTTTCAATGCTTTGGAATTAAAATATGGTTTAAATTTAGATAAAATGCCTTTTGTGGCAGTTACAGGGACCAATGGCAAAACTACTTTTACATACCTTATGGAGTCTATATTAAAGTCTGCGGGTAAAAATCCTGGTATTATTGGTACAGTTAATTATAGATGTGGTTCTTTAGTTAAAAATGCAACCCACACAACACCTGACATGAAAACCCTTTTTAAAATTTTTGATGAGTTTAAAAAGAATAATTGCGATATTGTTGTAATGGAAGTCTCTTCTCATGCATTAAAACAGAACAGAATTGGAGAATTAAAATTTGATGTTGCTTTGTTTACAAATTTAACGCCCGAGCATCTGGATTTTCATCACGACATGGAAGATTATTACTGCTCTAAGAAAATTCTATTTGAAAAACATCTTAAAAGAGATGGTTTGGGAATTGTTAATATGGACGATAATTATGGCAAACGGCTTCATATGGAGCTATCTGATAAGAGAAATATAAAAGGTTTCTCATTTAACATTAAGACAGATTACACATGTGCGTTATTAAGAATGGATCTAAAAGGAATAGAATTAGGGATATGGTCAAAGGAGTTTAGTGACATAATTTCTTCAAATCTAAAAGGAAGATTTAATGCCTATAATCTTTGTGGAGCTTATATTTCTGCTAAAAATTTGGGTATAGAAAGTGAAATAATAAAAGAGGGATTAAAGGGAGTAAGGGCAATACCTGGCAGGTTAGAAGAAATTCCTAATGATTGTGGGATATCAGTTTTTGTGGATTACGCTCATACACCTGATGCGCTTGAAAATGTATTATCTACAATTAGGGAGTTTGCAAAAAGTAGAGTTATAACTGTTTTTGGATGTGGAGGGGATAGGGATAAAACCAAAAGGGCACCGATGGGAAAAGTGGCTTCAAGGTATTCTGATATAATTATTGTTACTTCAGATAATCCAAGAAGTGAGAATCCAGAGGATATTATTGAAGATATAAAAAAGGGTATTGATTTTTCAAAAAAGGTAATAATTCAACCTGATAGGGAAAAGGCGATAAAAGATGCCATATATTCAGCAAGAAAAGGTGATATTATTCTCATCGCTGGTAAAGGGCATGAAAATTACCAAATTTTTAAAGATAAAACCATTTACTTTTCAGATCAGGAAGTAGCAAAGAAAATACTGGAGATAAGGCAGTGTTTGGCACAGCAGGAGAAGTAAAACAAGTTTTGTCGGGAGTTATTCAGGGAGATGAAAAGGTCTTGTTTGATGGGATTTCCATAGATTCAAGAACTATAAAAAAGGGAGAGATCTTTATAGCCATTAAAGGAGAAAGGTTTGATGGACATCTATTTGTTGAAGAGGCAATAAAAAAAGGTGCTGTCGGTGTAATAGCAAATAGAGACTTTAAAGGATCCGTAAAGGATGGTCATTTTTTCATTTATGTTGAAGACACAAAAAAAGCGTTGGGAAAAATTGCAAACTATTGGAGAAAAAAAGTAAACCCTAAGGTAATTGCAATTACTGGAAGTTGTGGAAAGACATCAACTAAGGAGATAATACATTCACTTCTATCAAGAAAATATAGTGCTTTAAAAAATCATGCAAATTTAAATAATTACTATGGTGTAAGTTTAACATTACTCAAGTTGAGAAATGAAGAGTTTGCAGTCGTGGAAACAGGAATCAATCACAAAGGGGAAATGAAAGATTTAGCAGAGATTATTTTGCCCAATGGATCTCTCGCCACAAACATTGCGCCTGTTCATCTTGAGGGAATACCAAGTTTGAAAGAAATCTTTCTTGAAAAAAGTATTTTACTTAATTATGCAAAAGAAGTAGTTTTTATTAATAGTGATGATAAATATCTTTGTAATTATTCAAAAAAGGGAGTAGAGATTATTAAATTTGGCAAGAAAGGCGATATTAGTTACAAAAATGTAAAAATCTTAAATGAAAGAGAGATGTCCTTTTCACTTTTTGATGACTCACATATTAAAAGAGAGATTTTTTTCCCCTATCCAGGAATTAATCTACCTGTAAATGTTGCTGGTGCTGTGGCAGTGGCAAGGTATTTTGGTATTGACTGGGAAAATATAGTTGATGCTTTAAAAAATGTCTCTCTTCCAAAAATGAGAATGGAAACTAAAAAAATAGAGGATAGAACAGTTATTATTGATGCTTATAATTCAAATCCCTATGCCGTTAAAAATGCAGTTGGGACTTTCAACAGGTTTAAATTTAAGAAAAAGGCTTTGATATTAGGTGATATGAGGGAGCTTGGAAAATGGAGTGGTTATTATCATGCAATGCTTGGAAAGTATCTGTTAAATTTTGATTTTAACGAGATCTATCTTGTGGGTCAGGAAATAAAAAAAACATTTGAGATACTGAAAAAACATGGGAAAAAAAATGTCTATTACTTTGAGCATGTAGAAGATTTAAAGACAAAAATTAAAAATATAATAAGAAAAAATGATGCCTTGTTATTGAAAGGTTCAAGATCTATAGCTTTAGAAAGATTATTGGAAGAGGAATTAGGTCATGCTGTATAATCTTTTATACCCTTTAAAAAGTTATTTTCCCCCATTAAATGTTTTAAGGTATATAACTTTTAGAGCTATTTGGGCAATAATAACAGCATTCATCATATGTCTAATTATTGGCCCTAAAATAATTAAGTGGCTTGAGAAAAATCAAGTAAAACAAATCATCCGAGAAGATGGACCAGAAACCCATTTTAAGAAAAAAGGTACACCTACTATGGGTGGGATATTAATTCTTATATCTCTTTCTTTATCCACGATTCTTTGGAGTGATATGACTAATAAATATGTTTATATAACCCTTTTTGCAACACTTTCTTTAGGGCTTTTAGGGTTTATAGATGATTATACGAAAGTTAAAGATAGGTCATCTAAGGGTATTTCAGGAAAGACAAAGATATTAGTACAAATATTCATAGGATTTATAGTTGGATACTTTATTTATGTTGACCCCAATTTTAAAGCTGGTTTTGCAGTTCCCTTTTTTAAATTCGTTGAGAAATATTGGTCCCTCGGTTTTATGATGATACCTTTCGTTATACTCGTCATTATGGCCAGTTCCAATGCTGTTAACTTAACAGATGGTTTAGATGGACTTGCTATTGGTCCTGTTATGACAACTGCGGGAGTATATATGATTTTCGCCTATTCTGCTGGGAATGCAAAAATTGCTAATTATCTTCAAATACCTTATGTGCCAGGCGTGGGAGAATTAGCAGTTTTTTGTGCCAGTATTATTGGAGCAAGCTTAGGGTTTCTGTGGTTTAATGCCTATCCTGCGCTTGTTTTTATGGGAGATACTGGATCACTTGCTTTAGGTGGTGCTATAGCGATAGTTGCACTTCTATCGAAACATCCTTTTTTGCTAATCCTTGCGGGTGGAGTTTTTGTAGCAGAGGCTCTTTCAGTTATTATACAGGTTATATCTTATAAACTAACTGGTAAAAGGGTTTTTAGAATGGCTCCTATTCACCATCATTTTGAGAAAAAGGGGGAATATGAAACAAGAATAGTAATAAGGTTCTGGATTATCTCAGTTGTTTTGGCCTTACTTACCATTGCAACGTTAAAATTGAGGTGAAATCATGAAACTAAAAGATAAAAAAGTTCTTGTAGTTGGTCTCGGGAAAAGTGGTCTTTCAAGTGCTCTTTTTCTAAAAAGGCATGGGGCTAATGTAGTTGTAAATGATATAAAGGATGAGGTAAATTTCCAGAGGGAGAAGGAATTATTAAGGGAAAAGGGCATAGATTATGTCTTTGGGAGGCATCCTGAAGAGATTTTTTTAAGTCAGGATTTAATAGTTGTAAGCCCCGGTGTTCCAACAAATATAGAGCCCTTTTCGAAAGCTTCAGATAAAGGTATAGAGATTATTGGCGAGTTGGAATTAGCATATAGATTTATATCAACACCTATAATAGCAATTACGGGCACAAATGGAAAAACCACAACTACAACTTTATTAGGTGAAATATTAAAAAAAGCTGGCATCAAGGTCTTTGTAGGTGGAAATATCGGTACCCCCTTAATTGAATACGCTGATGATGATTCTGCTGATCTCGTAGTTCTTGAGGTTTCAAGTTTTCAGTTAGAAACTATAAGTCATTTTCATCCTTACGGTGGTATTGTTTTAAACATAACACCAGATCATCTTGATAGATACAATTCGATGGAAGAATATGCAGAAACAAAAATGCGACTTTTTGAAAGACAGGAAACTTTTGACTTTGCCGTTTTAAATGCCGATGATGAATGGATAATGAGATATAAACCAGCAATACTTTCCGATATTTTTCTCTTTTCAACTAAAAAGGAGATTAGTAAGGGGGCATATTTTAAAAATGGAAAGATATATATAAATCATCCAGCACTTAAAGAGCAGGTTGAAATCGATGAAAGAGAGATAAAACTAAAGGGAATTCATAATATGGAAAATGTTATGGCCTGTGCTATTTCTGCAATAGAAGTGGGGGTTAATATAGATACGATAAAAGAGGTTCTTGCAAATTTTGAGGGATTGCATCATAGGGTTGAGTTTGTAGAGGAGATAAATGGTGTTTCTTTCTATAATGATTCTAAGGGAACAAATGTGGGAGCGGTTGAGAGAGCTCTCGCAGGTTTTGATAAACCTGTGATATTAATTTTAGGTGGTAGAGATAAGGGTGGGGGATATAGCTTTTTAATAGATCAAATTAAAAGAATTGTTAAACATGTTGTGGCTATTGGTGAAGCTAAAGATAATATTTATAATGATTTACATAAATATGTAACCGTTGAAAGGGTAAATTCCTTTGAAGAAGCGGTTTACAAAGCTTATAAGAGAGCAGAAAAGGGCGATATAGTTCTTCTATCTCCTGCATGTTCGAGTTTCGATATGTTTAGCAGTTATACAGAAAGGGGAGAGAGATTTGTGCAGTTAGTCAAAAAAATAAAGGCTGAGATTGATGGAAAGAATTGATAAGTATTTACTTATACCCTTTTTATTTCTTATTTTAATCGGTTGCATAATGGTCTTTTCTGCCAGTGTAAGCATCCAATCAAGTAATACAGGAATGGTTTCTCTTTTCATAAAACATCTAATTACAATAGGGATAGGCTCTTTTTTCCTTTTGGTCTGTTATTTTTTACCCCTTGAATATTGGCAAAAGATTATTTATTACCTCCTGATAATAATAGTAATATGCTTGGTACTTGTTCTAATTCCCGGCGTTAGTAATGAAATAAAAGGAGCCAAAAGATGGCTTAAGTTTCCCTTTGGTTTTAGTTTTCAACCCTCCTTTTTTTGCAAATGGTTATTAATAATTTACATGGCTACTTCTTTAAGTAAAAAAACTCCAGAGAAGATAAAAAGTTTTAAGAAAGGCATGTTACCATACCTTATAATTCTCTTTGTTCTTGGTTTACTCTTTCTCTTTGAACCAGACTTTGGTGGTTTTGCTGTAATGGTTTTAATTAGTTTTGTTATGATGCTTCTTGCTGGAACAAGGTTAATATACTGGATTGCTATGGGAGCTATAATCTCTCCCTTTTTTGTTTATATGGTTATGACAAAAACATATAGACTTCAAAGGCTTCTTGCTTTTGTGGATGTCTGGAAGTATGCCCAAAGTTATTCTTACCAGATAGTGCAGTCTTTACTTTCTTTCGCTGCTGGAGGTATTACTGGAAAGGGTCCAGGCAATGGTACTCAAAAACTAATGTTTCTTCCTGAAGCTCATACAGACTTTATATTCTCTGTTATTGGTGAAGAATTGGGCTTTTTAGGAACCCTTTCTGTTGTTATAGCATTTATTGTAATTACTGTAAGGGGTTTTTATATAGCTTACAAATTAAGTGATAATAGTTATCTTTGTTTTTTAGCCTCGGGGCTAACAATCTTTATATCTTTAGAGGCAGTGTTCAACATGCTTGTAGCACTATCAATGGCGCCACCTAAGGGACTTCCACTACCCTTTATCAGTTATGGTGGTACTGCTATGCTTGTGTATCTATCTTCAATGGGAATGCTTTTAAATTTAAGCAGGAGAGTAAAGTGTTAGTTATAGTTACTGGTGGCGGAACTGGGGGACATGCAATTCCAGCAATGATATTGATAAAGGAATTTTTAAGGAGAAATTGTGATGTTTTATATGTTGGAAGTGAAGGTGGTGTGGAAACTAAAATAATTGTTGGGTTGTGTGAAACAGTCTTCCTGAAAGTAGGTGGTGTAAAGGGAAAAAGTTTTTTAAGTGCCTTGAAAGGGCTTTTTTTGATTTTTATCTCCTTTTTAAAAATGTTAATTGTTTTTTTAAAAAGAAGACCATCTTTTATAATAGGTGTTGGCGGGTTTGTTAGTGTAGCTTCTCTTATGGCGGGTTTATTTCTAAGAATACCCTTCTATCTTCAAGAGCAAAATGCTGTTCCTGGAACTGCGACAAAATTCTTTGCCCCCTTTGCTAAAAGGATATTTCTTGGTTTTGAAGATATTACAAGTAGTCTTCCATCAAAAAAGTCTGTGATAACAGGAAATCCTATAAGAGAAGACTTTTTAATCCCATTCAATTATAAAACCTTTACAGAAAATGAAAAGATGAAGATATTTATTTTAGGGGGTAGTAGAGGTTCAAAATTTATCAATCAACTTATTATTGAAACATTACCTTTATTAAACAGTGAAAAATTTTTCTTTATCCATCAAACAGGAAAGGATGATAAAGAAAGAATAAGAAGGATTTACGAGGAGTATGGTTTTGAAGGAGAGGTTTTTGATTTTTCCTCAAATATTTCTGGTTTTTATAGGCAATCTCATTTTATAATATCAAGAGCTGGAGCAATGACTGTAACAGAAATAATGTATTTAAAAATACCAGCTCTTTTTATACCCTATCCTTATGCAATTTATGATCATCAAGCTAAAAATGCTGAATTTGCTAAGAAGATAGGATGTGCAATGATTTACAGGGAGAATGAGGTTAATAGTAATATTTTAAAAGAAATATTAAATGACTTATATGTTAACCCTCAAAAATTAAGAGAAATGTCAAAAAGAGCCGAAAACTTTAAACTTAATAATCCAGCAAAAAAGATTATTGATACTATATGGGAGGACCTGTGTATAAAGGCGATCTAAAGATTCATTTTGTTGGAATTGGTGGAATTGGAATGAGTGGGATTGCTGAGGTACTAAATAATCTTGGCTATAAAGTTTCTGGATCTGATATAAAGGAGACTGATACTACGAAAAGATTAGAAGGCTTGGGCATTAAAGTCTATTATGGTCATAAACCTGAAAACATAAGGGATACTGAGGTGCTCGTAGTATCCAGTGCTATTAAAAAGGATAATCCAGAACTATTAGAAGCAAAAAGGTTAGGAATACCAGTTATATTAAGGGCAGAGATGCTTGCAGAACTTATGAGGATGAAGTATAGCATTCTCATTGCTGGAACCCATGGAAAAACAACTACCTCATCTTTAATAGCCCATATGATGCATAATGGAGGGATGGATCCAACTCTTATAGTAGGGGGTAAACTGAATAACTTTGGCACAAATGCTAAGTTAGGGCAGGGTACTTTTGTAGTTGCTGAAGCAGATGAAAGTGATGGAAGTTTTCTTTTGCTTTCTCCTACCATTGCTGTTGTTACAAACATAGAAAGAGAACATATGGACCACTATGGTACTTATGAAAATTTAGAAAGGGCATTTATTGATTTTTTAAACAAAGTGCCGTTTTATGGATTAAATATAGTATGTCTTGATAATGCTGGTGTACAGAAAATAATACCTAAACTTAATAGAAGGGTTATAACTTATGGATTAAGTCATCAAGCAGATTTAAGAGCTGAAAATATTATTAATAAAGAAAGGGAAAGCGAGTTTGATGTTATATACTTTGGCGAGTCTTTAGGTAGGTTCAAGATAAGCATCCCGGGCAAACACAATGTTTTAAACTCCCTTGCTTCAATAGCAGTGGGGCTTGAACTGGGTATGGATATAGAAAAAATGAAAGAGTCCTTTATCACCTTTAGGGGGATTCAAAGGAGATTTCAAATTAAGGGAGAAGAAAAAGGAATAGTTGTGGTTGATGATTATGGACATCATCCTACGGAAATCAAAGCGACTCTTGATACTGCAAGAAATTTTTGGAAAGGTAGAGTTATTGCTTTATTTCAGCCCCATAGATACACAAGAACACAAGATTTATTCGAAGAGTTTCTTACATCCTTTTATGACGCTGATGTAGTTCTTGTAATGGATATTTATTCAGCATCAGAAGATGAGATACCCGGTGTAAGTGGTTTAGCTCTTGCTGAGGGCATTAGAGCATTTGGTCATAAAAACTCCTTTTATGTGGGTGATAAAGACACTGCTCTTAACTTCTTGAGGAATTTTATTAAAGAAGGAGACCTTCTAATTACTCTTGGTGCAGGGGATGTTTATAAAGTGGGAGAAAAACTACTTGAGGAACTTAAAAATGCTTGAAATAGATGGTTTTGAGGGGCAAGTATTAGAGAATGAACCTCTTTCTAACCATTGTACATGGAAAATAGGTGGGACTGCTAAATATATAGTTTTTCCTAATGATGAAAAAGAGTTAGAACTGATTCTGGACTTTGCAATAAAGAATAACATTCTTTGGTATGTTATAGGCAATGGGAGTAACATTTTATTTCCCGATGAGGGGATTGATGGTATTGTAATTAAGATGAACAGGGGATTTAAGAATAAATGTTGCATATCCTATAAGAATAGAGAAGATGTTGTAGTATACCTAAGTGCTGGTCTTTTAGTTTCAGAGGCATTGTCTTTTTTGATAAAAATGGAGCTTGAAGGGTTAGAGTTTATATCTGGAATTCCTGGTTGCATTGGTGGTTTATTGAAGATGAATGCGGGAGCTTTTGGAAAGGAGATAGGTAATTTTGTTGAATGGGTAAATATTTATAATCCCTGTGCAGGAACAATAACCTTAAAAAAAGAAGATTTAAAGTTTTCCTATAGAAAACTTGAGCTATCAGAGGATTTTGTAATTTTGGGCGGAGCCTTTTTGCTTAAAAAAGGAGATAAGGAAAAAATTAAGAGTAAAATAGAGGAATATCAAAAAATTAGAAAGGAAAGACAACCTCTTGGGTTAGCATCCTGTGGTTCTGTTTTTAAAAATCCTAAAGAGGGGCCTGCTGGCAAGATAATAGAAGAACTTGGACTTAAAGGATTTCAGGTAGGTGGTGCAAGAATATCTGATATTCATGCAAATTTTATAGTAAATACTGGAAATGCTACTGCTAAGGATGTTTTAACTTTGATAGAACTCATAAAGCAAAAGGTCTGGTTAAAAAGAGGCATAAATCTTGAAGAGGAAGTTGTTAAAATTGGCATAAAAAAATCAATCAAGGCAAGGGTAATATGAAGGTAGGTGTAATTTTTGGTGGGTTGTCTAAGGAGAGGGAAATATCCATAAAAACAGGTAAAGCTATAGCCAATGCTTTAAAAGAGTTGGGGTATAAAGTTGTAGAGTTAGAAGTTAGAGAAAATATAGTCAGGGATATCTTGGATTCAAACATTGATGTTGCATTTATAGCCCTTCACGGAAGATTAGGAGAGGATGGAACTGTTCAGGGGCTTTTAGAACTATTAAGAATCCCCTATACTGGTTCTTCATGTACAGCCTCTGCAATCGGTATGGATAAGATAATTACAAAGAAAATATGGATAACAGAAGGAATTAGGACCCCAGCCTTTCAAGTAATAGAAAATCCAGAGGACAAGAGGACTATTGACTTTCCACTTGTTGTAAAACCACCCTGTGAAGGATCCACAATTGGCGTAAGTATAGTTAAATCTGAGTTAGAATATTTAAATGCTATAAAAGAGGCTTTTAGTTTAGGTAGTAAGGTTCTATTAGAAAAATATATAGATGGCACCGAATACACAGTCTCAGTTCTTGATGGTGAGGCTTACACGCCTATTGAAATTAGACCTGTAAGTGGTTTTTATGATTACACTTCAAAATACACAAAGGGGGCAACAGAATATATCATCCCACCTAACTGTTCAAAAGATTTAATAAAAATAATGATGGAATCTGCTGTTAAGGCTTATAATGCTATTGGTTGTAGTGGGGCTGCAAGAGTTGATTTCATTGTGGACAATAAAGAGGGTATACCCTATGCTTTAGAGATAAACACAATTCCAGGCATGACAGAGACAAGCTTACTTCCTAAGGCAATGGCTTATCATGGCATAGATTTTAAAAGCCTTGTAGATAGAATGTTAAAGTCAGCTAAATTACATATAAAGGTTTAGATAGAAATATGGCAAGACGTGTCTCTATAAACGAGAGAATTATTCAAACGAAAAAGAAAAAGAAGGGAAGAAAACTTTTCCTTTTAACACTTATTTTAGTTTTTCTTATTAGTGCTGGTACAATGACCGCAATCCAATTGGTAAAATTTTTAGGTCCAGTTTTTACTAAAGGGGTTATAGAATTTAGCGATAGATTTTTTAAAATTAGAGAGATAGCAATTGTTGGGGCAGGGGAGTATGGAGAAAGAGAAATAAGAGAATTCATAACGCCTATGGTTAAGGTAAATCCAAATTTATTAACTTTTCCACTTTCACAAATTAGGGTTTTTCTTGCAACAAGACCTTATCTTAGCATTGCTGAATTAAGGAAAGAATTACCAGGGCGACTTGTAATAGCTGTTAAGGAAAAGAAAACCGTTGCAATTCTTATAAAAGATGGTTTTTTTCATATTGATGAAAATGGCAATATAATAAGACCGATGTATAATGGAGAAAATATAGATGTCCCAGTTATAACGGTGGAAGAAAGCTTGGGTGCTGAAGATCTTACAGATTATTTAAAAACAATAGCTTTAATAATAAATTTGGATAATAAATCTGCACCAAATTTAGCATTTTCGGAGCTTAGAATAACAAAGAATGGTATAATTGCAAGAAGTTTAGAGTTAAAAAATGATAATAACACTATCCCGCCAATTTATTTCCCTATGGACTATGCAGAAAAAAAACTATTACAAATTAAGAAACTTTGGCCCGAGCTGGTGAAGAAAAAAAATCAAATTGATTATATTGATAATAGGTTTAAAAAGGGAATTGTGGTAAAATTAAAGACCACAGAGGAGCATTACGATGGCTAAGGAAAAAACTGAGAGAACAATTGTTGGACTTGACATTGGCACCACAAAGGTTTGTGCTACAGTTGGTTTATTCACCGAAAATGGGCTTGAAATTATTGGCGTAGGTATTGTTCCTTCAAAAGGTATAAGAAAAGGAGTCGTTATTAACATAGATGAAACTGTGGATTCCATAAAAAGGGCAGTTGCTGAAGCTGAAGGTATGGCAGGTTTTAAAATTAAATCAGCCTATGTAGGTATCGCAGGCGGTCATATTAAAAGTTATAACAGTACTGGTGTTATTGCAATCAAAAATAGAAAGGTTACAGAAGAGGATAAGAGAAGAGTTATTGAGGCGGCACAGGCGCTTCATATACCCCTTGATAGCGAGGTGCTACATGTACTTCCCCAAGAGTATATAATTGATTCTCAGGATGGTATTAAAGAGCCTCTCGGGATGAGTGGGGTTAGGTTAGAAGTTAAAGTGCATATAGTTACTGGTTCTGTTTCAGCAGTGCAAAATATAATTCAATGTTGTCAAAAAGCAAATATCGAGGTTGCTAATATAGTTCTTGAGCAGATAGCAGCAAGTGAAGCTGTTCTAACAGAAGATGAAAAAGATTTAGGCGTAGCTTTAATTGATTTAGGCGGTGGAACCACAGACCTTGCAGTTTTTCATAGCGGGAGCATAAAGTATACATCAGTATTGGCTTTAGGTGGTAATCATGTGACAAATGATATTGCTATTGGACTCAGGACTCCTACAACAGAAGCTGAGCGTTTGAAAATTAAATATGGTTGTTCGCTTGTGTCTATGGTTGATAAAGAAGAAATGATTGAAGTTCCAGCAGTGGGAGTAAAAAAGAGTAAACTTGTACCTGCAACAACCCTTGCAAATATCATAGAACCACGCATGGAAGAAATATTCACATTGGTCAATAGGGAAATAATTAAAGCCGAGATGGAAAACTATATAACTTCAGGAATAGTTTTAACTGGCGGTGGGGCATTAATAAGGGGTGCAGCGGAGTTAGCAGAAAATGTTTTTGGTCTACCAGTTAGAATAGGAGTGCCAAAGGTGAGGGGTGTAGTAGATGTGGTGAGCTCACCCCAACTATCTACTGCAGTAGGACTTGTACTTCATGGAAGTAAGGATTATTATAAAAGGGCTAATCCGAGAGGTGCATCTGGTGATGGAGATAAGTGGAGTTTCGGTAAGATATGGAACAGGATGAAAGAAGTTTTAGTGGACTTTTTTGAATAAAAGGGGGTGGAAATATGTTTGAAATGCAAAGAGAAGAGGTTTTCCAGGCGAAAATAAAGATTATTGGTGTCGGTGGAGGTGGTGGAAATGCGGTTAATAACATGGTATCAATGGGAATTGAAGGTGTAGAATTCTGGGCAGCTAATACTGATGCACAGAATTTGGCTAAGAATCTTGCTGATTTCAAGCTAAAGTTAGGATATAGCAACAAAGGGTTAGGTGCTGGTGGAGATCCAGAAAGAGGACGTGAAGCGGCACTTGAAAGTGCTGAAGAAATTAAAAATGCCTTAAATGGTGCTGATATGGTATTTATTGCAGCGGGTATGGGTGGAGGTACAGGAACTGGTGCAGCTCCTGTTATAGCAAAAATTGCAAGGGAATTAGGTGCATTGACAGTTGGAGTTGTTACAAAACCCTTTGATTTTGAAGGTAAACATAGAAAGATGAAAGCTGAAAAGGGAATTGAAGAGTTAAAGAAAAATGTAGATTCTTTAATTACAATTCCCAATAACCGACTTCTTGCTCTTGTTGATAAAAACACCCCCTTTGTACAGGCTTTTAAAATTGCTGATGATGTACTATATCAGGCAGTTAAAGGCATTTCCGATTTAATAACAGTCAACGGCTTAATAAATATAGATTTTGCAGATGTTAGAGCAATAATGCAGTCAACAGGTGTTGCATTAATAGGAATCGGTATGGCATCTGGTGAAGGAAGAGCAAGAGAGGCGGCAGAGAAAGCAATTTCCAATCCCCTCTTAGAGGAAATGAGTCTTCATGGATCAAGAGGTTTATTATTAAATATTTCAGGTGGTTATAATCTCACTCTTAATGAAGTTTATGAAGCAGCGGAAATAATTAGAGAGACAGCCCATGAAGACGCTAATATTAGGTTTGGGGCTATAATCGATGAAAGTTTGGAGGATACAATAAGAGTTACTGTGGTGGCTACCGGTTTTAGTGAAGAGGTTAAAATGAGAGATTCTTTAGAGTTAAAAGGTAGACCTAAAAGGCACATTAAAGATAATGAACCAAGCGAGGAAGAGTTGGAAATACCAGCTTTTATAAGATATCAAGTTGACTAAATTTTTATGTCCAATATTTATGAAAGAAGGAAGGAGGTAATAAGAAAGGAAAAAGGGATAAAAAGTAGAAGAGGGAGAAAAAACGTAGTCCTATTTTATCCTAATACTTATTCTATTGGTATTAGCACTCTTTCACTTCATAGAATATCAGAAATTATTCAGGAATTTGGTGAGATTGGATTTATAAGATATTTTCTCGAGGACGAAGAGGGGGAAAAAAGAATATTTCCCCTTGATGATCTTCTTGACCTTTCAGATATATCTGCAATTGCTTTTTTCCTATCCTATGAGAATGATTATTTTAATGTTATAAAAGCATTGAGATTACTTGGTATTTCTCCATTTTCTAAAGAGAGAAGAGATTTACCAATAATTATTGGAGGCGGTGTAGCAGTTACTGATAATCCAGAGCCATTAGCTGAGATTTTTGATGCTCTATTTATTGGAGAAGCAGAAGATAGTTTCAGAGAATTTCTTAAGTTACTATTAGAAAAAAATAGCAAAGAGTCACTGCTCAGGGATTTAGAAAATATTGATGATATTTATCTTCCTGATAAAACAAGTTTTGAATACGATGAAGAAGGTTATATAAGAAACATTACTGGAAGAAGGGTTAAAAGGGGAGTTTACGAAAATTTCAACCAGGATTTTTCAAAATCAGTTTTTTTAACAGAAATTGGAGAATTTGGAGATACATTTTTAATTGAATTAACAAGAGGATGTCCATCTAAATGTAAATTTTGCATATCAAGAAGTTTATATTCTCCTCTTAGATTCGCCAATTTTGATAAAGTAAAGGAAATTATTGAAGAACAAAGGGACATTAAAAAATTTGGTCTTTTAGGGGCATCTGTTTCATTTCATCCGTACATAAAACAAATAATGGAGTTTTTATTAGAAAGAGGCAAAGAATTTTCTTTGTCCTCATTAAGAGCGGATTTGCTTGATTATGATTTTATATCCATTCTTAAAAAAGGGGGTATAAAAACAATTACAATAGCACCTGAATCTGGAAGTGAAAGATTAAGAAAACTTATAAACAAAGGGATAAATCTTGAGGATATCGAGAAGGCCATTGATAACTCATTGAAAGTTGATATAGAAAATTTAAAATTATACTTTATGATAGGTCTTCCCTTTGAGACTTGGGAAGATATAGATGATATAGTTAAAGTTTCAAGTCTTATAAGACATTTGGAAAATAAAAATAAAAAGAGGTTTAAAAAAGTAAGTTTCAGTATAAGCACTTTTGTGCCAAAACCTTTTACTCCCCTGCAATGGGCACCTTTTTCTGATATTAAAGAAACGAATGAAAAAATTAAGTATTTAAGAAAAAAGTTAACCAGTAAAGGGGTTAATGTGATCTATGATCTTCCAAAATGGGCAAGAATACAGACAATTTTAAGTAGAGGCGATAGGAAGATTACTCCTATTTTATTTAAAGGAAGTGATGATAGACAGCTTTTTACAGTAAATATTAATCCCTCCTTTTATGCAGAAAGGGAGAGAGGAGTTGATGAAATATTCCCATGGGAAGTTGTTGATTCTGGAATTGAAAGGCAAAATCTTTTATCTCAGTGGTTGGAATATAAAAAAGAGTCTTAATTACTACCTCGGCTTTTTTAGAAGCATTGAAAGAATAATGGCCAATCCTGCTAATATTGCAGACATATAAAAACTTGATGAAAAACTCCCCGTTTTTTGGGCCATTATTCCCGCTATTGCTGGTCCTGTTATTTGTCCTAATCCAAAAATAAAAGTTATAAAGCCAAAAGCTTTTGCTGAGCTCTGAGGACCTACATAATCTCCTACTGCTGCTGCCATTATAGTAGGGATACTCCAGGCAACAAATCCATAAAAGAAAATAGATAGATACAAAAATATGCCAGGGAGTTTGGTTGCAACAAGTAAGTAGGAGAGACACTGAAAGGTAAATACAATAATTAATCCGGTCTTTCTACCAAATTTATCAGAAATAATACCAAAAACTGGACCTGAAAAGAGACTTAGTAGTCCCACCCATGACCAAAATGTTCCTGCAACGCTCTCAGAGAATCCCCTTTCTTTAACGAGTGTTGTAACAATAAATGTTGCGTATATTACATAAGTATAGCCAAAAAGAAAATAAATAATGCCTAAGTGATAGATAATTTTATTTCTATAAATGCTTTGAGAATCCCCCTTTTTATCAGATATTAGGTTATGGTTTTGTTTCTCACTTTCGTGTCCCAGTGGCTCCAACCCCATATCTGAGGGTCTATTTCTAAGAACTATTAAACATAGAAATGCAATAATTATCACAATTGCTCCTAAAAAGAACCAACTAAAACGCCATCCTTCACTACCTCTAATTTGGTTAACATAAGGTATAAATAAACCTGAAAATATTATGGCGAAGCCACTTCCAATAGTCATTAATCCAGCGCCTTTACCTCTATTTTTTTTTGTAAACCATGAAGAAACAAGGCTCATCATCGAAACATTTGCTCCACCACTTCCAAGCCCAGTTATCCAGTATAAAATTAATAAAACCAAAAAAGCGTTTGAAAAACTAAGCAATAACATGCTTATACCTACTATGAGTAATGAAAAGAATATAAAAATTCTTTGCCCGAGCTTTGAAACTATAAAACCGCTGAAAAATACAGAGATTAAATATCCTATAAAATTGCCAGTGCTTATAAATCCCATTTGAGAATAGTTAAGATTAAGTGTTTTGGCCATAGAAGGAAGAAGCATGCCAAGAGCAAAACGTCCCAAACCTAAACAGGCAATAATACAAAAGGTTCCAGTTACTGCTATTACCCATGCATAATGTATGGGTAATTTTCTGACTTTTAAGTCATTCATTTATTAAATATAACATTGTTTTAAAAAAAATCAAATAAAATTGAGGGTGTATGCAAATTTTTGTGTTAAAATATTAAAATATGTTGAAAAAAGTTTTTGTTACCTTTTCTGGCTGTAAGGTTAATCAATTTGAAAGAGGTTTACTATTAGAATACTTTCTCAAGGAAGGGTTTTATGTTACTGAAAAAATTGACGAAGCAGATTATATAGTATTCAATACCTGCGCAGTTACTGAGAAAGCAGAATCTGGATGCAAGCAATTAATTAGAAGGTTTAATAAGTTGAATCCCGAAGCAAAAATTATATTAACTGGTTGCTATGCTGAAAAAGAGAGAGATAATCTTTTGAGGTTTAAAGGTGTATACAAAGTTTATTCAAATGAGGAAAAACTCAATATCCCAGCTTATTTGTTAAATAAGGGGGTTAAAATTTTAAATGCCCTTGATTTTGAGTATAAAAGAACCTTTAAGGATAGATCGAGAGCATTTTTAAAGATACAGGATGGCTGTGATTCATATTGTAGCTACTGCATTGTTCCCCTTTTAAGAGGAAAGCCTGTGAGCATGCCTCTCGAGAGGGTTTTAAAAAATTTAGATAATTTATTGGAAGAGAATGAAGTAGTTCTTACTGGCATTCATTTAAGCAAATGGGGGAAGGACTTCAACAAATCTTTGGATGACCTAATGCTTTCTATAAGCATGAGAAACTATCCATTCAGGATAAGATTGTCTTCTCTTGAGTGTAATGAGCTTTCAGAAAATCTCTTGAAAATATTAAGAGATATGAAAAATTTTTGTCATCACTTCCATATACCATTACAGAGTGGTTGTAACAAAATATTAAAACTTATGAAACGTCAATATGATACAAGCTTTTTTGAAAGAAAAATAGAACAGATAAGAAAGTATTTTTCCAATGCCTGCATAGGAGTTGACATTATTGTGGGCTTTCCAGAGGAAAATCAAAATGATTTTATGGAGACCTTTGGTTTTGTTAATAATTTACCAATTGATTATTTGCACATTTTTACATACTCACCCCGTGAAGGGACAGAATCCTATAATTTACCGAATAGAGTAGAGAGAGAAATTACCAAAGAACGATATAATAAATTAAAGGATATTGATAATGCTAAAAGAAAAGCATTAATAAAAAGATTTGAGAACAAAGAAGTTTTATGTATACCCGATAAGAAAATTAATGAAAATTATTACAGAGTACTCTCACGAGAATATTTAAAATTGTTTATAAAAGACAAAATACCACAAAAAGAATTTAGAGCAAAAATTATAAATATCGAGACTATGGAAGCAATGATTGTTTAATAACGAATACTATTTAACCAACTTTGCATCTTCAATGATAACCTTAAAATAGTATCCAGCACCAAGATCTTTATTTGTTTCTAAAGTTCCTTCCATAGTAACAATATCACCAACATTCACATTTTCATTAGTAGTAACAACAATATCAGTTTTTTCATTGTTTGGATCTGAAAGATGTAGCCAATTTTTGTTCATTATGTTTGGTGTAAATTTAGTGATCTTCCCTTTAAAAGAGATCGTTTTTCCCTTTAAGTCAGAGGAATGTTCAATAACTTTACTTACATTGAAAATTCCTGGGATCTTATTTGTTGTTGTTGCGTTTTTCCCATTTTTTGATTCTATAATTGTAGCCTTGGTCGCAAAAATAATTTCAGGGAAGGTTCTTTTTAGAGAAGTACTTCTAAAATCCTTCATTATTATCCCTTCAGATGTTTCTATGGTGTCATCAACTTTAACATCCAATTTAGGTATTGCTATCCATACATCTTTAGAGTTTTCATTAATCTTGACATAGGTATAATTTTCTACTTGAAATGTCTCAAGGACTTTACCTTTATGGTTACTTTGAGCAAATAAATTAGTAGTGCTATAAAATAATAATGATAAGATTAATAAAAGTTGTTTCATTTTGAGCTCCTAAATTTATTTCTTTTTCTATTCTACTCCCTTATCTGTTAAAAAGATATTAAAAAAAAATCAAAAATTTAAAAAAAGGGACTAAAATCGAGAAAAAATTAAATAGTGTTAATATAAAAAATTTAAATTTTTTCTTTTCTTTCAATAAATTACTATTTTAAAAATATGTTTTGTTTTTTTTCTTGCATTTTTTTTTAAAATGTGCTTTACTTTAACGTAAACTGTAAAGGGAGGTGAAGTATGGCGCAATTAAATTTGCCAAAAAAAGTAGTTTTAGGAGACATTACTGTAAGGGATGGATTTCAGCATGAAGAAAAG
>JAOABK010000110.1 GCA_026418415.1 Pseudomonadota bacterium
CAATACACAGGTAGGAAACCAGACCTCATTTAGAAGGGATTGCGACCAATCACCAATAAATGGCAATTGAGCTTTCAATCCGACCTGTAGGAAACCAGACCTCATTTAGAAGGGATTGCGACACTACAATCATTTTCACAATTGCATTCACAATAATCGTGTAGGAAACCAGACCTCATTTAGAAGGGATTGCGACGCAATGGTACGAAAACAATCTTTTTTTCGCACCAATTATTGTAGGAAACCAGACCTCATTTAGAAGGGATTGCGACTTCCCTTACGGGAACGATGATTGTCATTTCTTTAGTAGGAAACCAGACCTCATTTAGAAGGGATTGCGACGGGAGAAAAACAACTTTTTTCTCCTCCCAATGATTTGTAGGAAACCAGACCTCATTTAGAAGGGATTGCGACCTAATTAGCTCTATAAATAGCTTTCCTCTTAAATCTACCTTCGTAGGAAACCAGACCTCATTTAGAAGGGATTGCGACTGGTCAATTTCAACATCAATCTCAGATCCACAATTGCTACGTAGGAAACCAGACCTCATTTAGAAGGGATTGCGACTTTTCTTTTCTCATGTTACCTCCCTTTGTATTTTTTTAGTAGGAAACCAGACCTCATTTAGAAGGGATTGCGACCTACCAATTCTTTGTTTAATACCAATGCCCTATTTCTTAGTAGGAAACCAGACCTCATTTAGAAG
>JAOABK010000111.1 GCA_026418415.1 Pseudomonadota bacterium
TCTACATCCACATAATATTTCTCCATCATTTTTGGTCGCAATCCCTTCTAAATGAGGTCTAAATTCCTACTGAAAATGATTTCAAAGTGAAGTTGTTTCTTTGTGACGTCGCAATCCCTTCTAAATGAGGTCTAAATTCCTACAAATTAGAAAACAGACTTGGACTCTTAGAGGTCCTAAAGTCGCAATCCCTTCTAAATGAGGTCTAAATTCCTACGGGGCTTCTTTATATCCCTTCCAATCTTCCAGAGAAAAGTCGCAATCCCTTCTAAATGAGGTCTAAATTCCTACTTCAAGATTAAGCACGGGACCTTGTTAATTCATAGAGGTCGCAATCCCTTCTAAATGAGGTCTAAATTCCTACACTGTATTTTTTATTATATTGGCATACTTTTTGTCGCAATCCCTTCTAAATGAGGTCTAAATTCCTACCAGAGCTATTGGAGAATAAAATCAAGCTCTTCGAAAGTCGCAATCCCTTCTAAATGAGGTCTAAATTCCTACCATCTTTTTCTACACAAAAGTTAATCTAAAAAATACGTCGCAATCCCTTCTAAATGAGGTCTAAATTCCTACTATAAGTATCAAAATAAGAAGAAAGGAGGTGAGAAGTCGCAATCCCTTCTAAATGAGGTCTAAATTCCTACAAGGAGGGAAAATATGGAGAAAAAAATCATCGTGTCGCAATCCCTTCTAAATG
>JAOABK010000112.1 GCA_026418415.1 Pseudomonadota bacterium
CTACTAATGCCATAATTGTTTCCTCCTTGAATTTTTAATTTTTGGTTTCCTTACCTTTTTGTTTTGGGCATGGCTTGAATCTTTTTTCCTTCACCTCCTTTTTGCCATTTTTACCCTCACGTTATTCATATCGTCAAAAAGTAAAAAAACTTTAGATAACCTTAAAGTTTTTTAAAAATTTAACGAAAAGATAATTAAAAAGATGTTTAATAGTAGCTATAGAAAACAGGTTATTATTGAAAAAGAAGATAATAAACTTGAAAGAAGCCGCTCATTGGAGTCAGAAAAGAGCGTTTACTTACTTTCAAAAGAAAATTTTTTTCAAATTGATGTTGAACTTCTAAACGAGAATGTACCAATCAATTTCCCTCTTTTTACTATTGAAAATATGTTTTTTAAAGAGGCCTATGAGCCTTCAACTAAACCTACAAAACTCAAGTCACTAAAAGAAAATAGGTTACCCCTTTTCATAAAAAAAGAGGATATACCTCTTTACGAAGAGTATTTAAAAAAAGTTGAAGAGAAATTAAGAAGCGATGGATCTATCAAAACTTATTCAAGAATAGTTAGAGAAACATCAAAGATTCTTGTACAAGAACTACTTATGGATCCAAGAAGTGGAGAAAAAATAAAAGAGACAAAAGACTACATTGAAAATGTTTGTGAAGAACTTCTTGATGGGAAGATATCCTTTATTG
>JAOABK010000113.1 GCA_026418415.1 Pseudomonadota bacterium
GAAAAAAATGATTAGCGTTAGAGTGGAGGGTCGCAATCCCTTCTAAATGAGGGCTAAATTCCTACAAAGGTAACAAAAGAAGGTTTAGAGGGCTCATATACGGTCGCAATCCCTTCTAAATGAGGTCTAAATTCCTACGGTATCAAGGGAAGGGATTACCGCTGAATACAAAAGTCGCAATCCCTTCTAAATGAGGTCTAAATTCCTACATGCTTGTCCAAGTCATAATCGAAAGAGGAGGGGTGTCGCAATCCCTTCTAAATGAGGTCTAAATTCCTACTAACAGCAAAAGCCGAAGAAGTTATTAGGTTTTATCGTCGCAATCCCTTCTAAATGAGGTCTAAATTCCTACTTGATGATGCAGTAGCATTAACAGGGAAAAAAGCGTCGCAATCCCTTCTAAATGAGGTCTAAATTCCTACCAAAGTAACATCAGAAAAGGAGGGGATAAAAGCGAATCGTCGCAATCCCTTCTAAATGAGGTCTAAATTCCTACGACAGAAAAAAATGGAATTAAGGGGATTGCAATTGAGTCGCAATCCCTTCTAAATGAGGTCTAAATTCCTACAGTATTTATAGTGACACTTCATGTGAATGGTTGCAGGGTCGCAATCCCTTCTAAATGAGGTCTAAATTCCTACTTACTATAATGATACAAACCCTGAGGTATTAAAGGAGTCGCAATCCCTTCTAAATG
>JAOABK010000114.1 GCA_026418415.1 Pseudomonadota bacterium
GATTGTCTTTTTGTATGAATTTAGACCTCATTTAGAAGGGATTGCGACTCTAATTCAATTACAAAGTCTCTTAATCTATCGTAGGAATTTAGACCTCATTTAGAAGGGATTGCGACTAAACGTATTGTTTAAGTAGATTATACAATTCTTGTAGGAATTTAGACCTCATTTAGAAGGGATTGCGACTGACAATGCTTTCTTCGTCTCTTTCACTAAAATCAAAGTAGGAATTTAGACCTCATTTAGAAGGGATTGCGACATTATTAGACGTATTGTTTTAACAATTCGAATAAGTAGGAATTTAGACCTCATTTAGAAGGGATTGCGACTCAAGTCTTTTAATTAACTTTGCTAATAGAATAACGTAGGAATTTAGACCTCATTTAGAAGGGATTGCGACAAACCCGTCTTTTTGATTGTCACTCCAGTTTTTCAGTAGGAATTTAGACCTCATTTAGAAGGGATTGCGACCTTTCTAAATCTTGGAAATCAGTTTTAATAGTTATGTAGGAATTTAGACCTCATTTAGAAGGGATTGCGACACTAAATAGCGTTTTATGTTCAGCAATAATCCCTTCCGTAGGAATTTAGACCTCATTTAGAAGGGATTGCGACTCAACTTTAATTTTAATTGTTTTTTTCATAACTGCCGTAGGAATTTAGACCTCATTTAGAAGGGATTGCGACCTG
>JAOABK010000115.1 GCA_026418415.1 Pseudomonadota bacterium
GTAGCAAACTGGAAAATGCATAAGACCGTTAATGAGGCTCTTTCATTTATTAAAGATTTCATTCCAATGGTAAGAGAAATAAATGATAGAGACATTGGTATAGCACCAACATTTATATGCATTGAAAGTGTTGGCAAAGCTATTAAAGATACAGATATAAAGCTATGTGCCCAAAATGCCTTTTATGAAAATAAGGGAGCCTATACAGGAGAAATTTCTCCATCAATGCTTAAAGAAGCTGGTGTTGAATATGTAATCATTGGGCATTCTGAGCGAAGAAAATATTTTAATGAAACAGATGAAGTAATAAACAAAAAAATTAATGCCTGCGTCAAAGAAGGTTTAAATGTAATTTTCTGTATAGGTGAAACCCTTGAGGAAAGACAAAATGACAAAACTACAGAAATCCTAAAAACCCAAATAATAAAAGGATTAGATAAAATAAATTCTCCAGAGGCTCTCACAATTGCCTATGAACCTGTATGGGCTATAGGGACAGGAGTTGTAGCAACGGAATCTCAAATTGCAGAAGCCCATTCATTTATAAGAAATCAACTGCGTGAAATTTATGGAAAAGTAGCAGATAAAATCAGGATTCTCTATGGAGGAAGTGTTCCTCCTTAAAATATCAAAGCAATTATGATAATTGATAATGTAGATGGAGTTTTAGTTGGTGGAGCAAGCTTAGAC
>JAOABK010000116.1 GCA_026418415.1 Pseudomonadota bacterium
GGATAGTTTGCCCTAAATGCAAGTTTGAGAAAGAGGTGCCATTGGAAAGTATACCCATAGGGGCAAAGAATATAAAATGTCCTCTCTGTAGCGAGGTATTTAAGTTACCCGCTTATCACCTTCAGAAAGTTGGTTTTTTTGTTAGATTGCTCGCAATTATTATAGATACTCTTATAGTCAATGCTACTTTTATTATTTTAGGTTTTGTTCTCGATTATCTTATGGTTAACGTCCTTAATTATTTTGGGATAACCGATGAGGAACTGGTTTCAGATATAATCGGAGGAACCATATACTTCTTTTATTTGTTTTTCTTTCCCACATATTTCATATATCTGACCTATAAGTTTCAGGCAACCATCGGAAAAAAGATTCTCGGCATAAAGGTTGTCTCAGCCAATGATAATCCCCTCACACTCGGCAGGATAATCAAAAGAGAAACAATAGGCAAAATTTTATCAAGTCTTCTTATAGGTTTTGGTTTTTTTATGATTATATTTACCAGGAATAAACAGGCATTACACGACAAGATAGCAAAAACTTATGTGGTTTATAATTAAAAACAAGCAATAGGTTATGGAAAACCACAACCTATTGCCACATGTTGAGTTATCTAACTCTTTAACTCCGGATGGTCCTTGTAGTATTCTAAACAATCTGGATTGACAAGTGCCTCTATGTTTGTAACAG
>JAOABK010000117.1 GCA_026418415.1 Pseudomonadota bacterium
GTATAATCCTTCATCTTCTTCATCCAGTTTAAATCAGCACCTGCACAAAAAGATTTACCTTCTCCCTTTATTACTACAATTCTTGAAGAAGTTTCGTTTATTTTTTTAAACATATCGGTCACTTCCGAGATCATATCCTCGTTAAAGGCGTTATGCAAATCCGGTCTGTTTAAAAAAACTGTGGTAACCTTATTTTCTTCTGATATTTTTATATATTTGTAATCGGGGTAAATCATGAGAAACCTCCGCTAATTTTTAATGTCTTTAATACACAACCCCTTTATTCTTACAAAATCTTCAAGGATTCCGTTTGCAAGAGTATATGGATCTACTTCTTTTGCTTCCAGCTCTTTCTGCCAGTTTAACCATCTGTTGTCGGACCTTACTACTTCAATAATTGCCTTTTCGAGCTCACCAACCAATACCTTCTCAAACATCTTTTTTGCTCTATCAATAAAAAATTTTCTGAACAACCCTTTCTCTTCAAGATAGTTTTTGTGTTCCAAAAGTTTAACGACAAGCTCTTCAATACCTTTACCGGTATTGGCTTCCACTAATAAAACAGGAGGTCTGAACTTGTTTTCCCAGCCTACCATATCGAGCATTCCCATTATCTCTCTGTATGTTCTGTCCGCACCTTCCCTGTCGGCTTTGTTAATGACAAATATATTTCCTATCTCCATTAC
>JAOABK010000118.1 GCA_026418415.1 Pseudomonadota bacterium
CAGGTATGCAGATCTTAAATATGTTTACGAAGAAATTAATGCTTCCTTAGATTTTTTCAGAAAAAAGAAGATACCAACCGTTGATGTGACAAAAAAGTCTATAGAAGAGACCGCAGGTGAAATTTTAAAAATATTAAATAAAACAAAAGTTAGATATTAATGGAGGAGATATGGGTAAGGGTACAAGAAGAAAAGAGTTAAATCAAAGAAGGCACAGAAGAGAAAAAAGATTGAAATTGAGGGCAAAGGAATCAAGTCAGATGGCAAAAGAAGAATCCAAAAAATAGGCACTATTTTTTAAATTGCACAAAAAATAATCAATTCTGCCGAATATTTAAAAGCTAATACTCCTTAAGGCCAATTGGAAATAATTTTTATAATCTAATGAGAAGTTGTTATAGCATGTAGGGCAATGTTTTCTCATTTATTAATTTTGTTATTTTTAAATGTGGCCTTGGGATATTATTAATTGCCTTTTTAAAACATTCACCAACTACTTTTTGCGGTTAACCAAAATATTAAAAATTGGCATAACCATTGCTTTGGATAATAGACCATCTAAATTTCGGAGGTTTATGTGCTTTTCAGAAAGGTAAGTGAGTCATTTTATGAGTTCTATGTAAAACGTGATAAGGAAAGATGTATCCAGTGCAGGGTCTGTGAGAGGCAATGTTCTTAT
>JAOABK010000119.1 GCA_026418415.1 Pseudomonadota bacterium
ATATATATCCCACCATGGTAGGAAACCAGACCTCATTTAGAAGGGATTGCGACTCTGTTTTAACTTCAATTTTTTTATTTTTTGTTATTGAGTAGGAAACCAGACCTCATTTAGAAGGGATTGCGACAGCTCTCTTAAAGAGGGCATTTTGGGACTATATTCCTTTGTAGGAAACCAGACCTCATTTAGAAGGGATTGCGACCTAAGTCTTTTTCTAAAATTCTCATCACTCATATTTTAAATGTAGGAAACCAGACCTCATTTAGAAGGGATTGCGACTTTTAGCAATAAAAAAGCCCAATTGTCAATTTAATACAATTGGGTAGGAAACCAGACCTCATTTAGAAGGGATTGCGACTCCGCCTTGCAAATCAATCCTTTCCCTAAAAGAAACGTAGGAAACCAGACCTCATTTAGAAGGGATTGCGACACCTCTTTACTTTTCATTTTTATACCTCCTTTATTGAAGTAGGAAACCAGACCTCATTTAGAAGGGATTGCGACCAACAATCTGAAGTGGTGTGAACACCACTTTTCTTTGTAGGAAACCAGACCTCATTTAGAAGGGATTGCGACCCTTTCTTTAATTGGTACAATTATCTTTACCTCTTTAAAAGTAGGAAACCAGACCTCATTTAGAAGGGATTGCGACTCCGCGTAGGACAA
>JAOABK010000011.1 GCA_026418415.1 Pseudomonadota bacterium
TCAATGCCCCTCCTGATTTTGTAGCACCTGATGTAATAATAAGAAGAAGATTATCAGTGGGCCTTAACATAGCATTACCAGCAGGTAGGGGACGACCTGCTATAAATTTACCATTGGAAGTAATAGATAATCCAGATGGAGAAAGAACCTTTCCATCTGAAATAATAAGAGTTAGACAGGGACAAGTGGTTCATATTCAAGTAACAGGTAGCAGTGGTTCCCATACCATACATTGGCACGGTTTAGAACCATCTCCAATAAATGATGGTGTTGGCAATACCTCCTTCGAATTAGGAAGGTATGTTTATCAATTACGTCCAAGTGAAGCAGGAACATTTATTTATCATTGCCATAAAAATACCCCCCTTCATTTTGAGATAGGAATGTATGGATTATTTATTGTTGATCCTCCAGAAGGTCCAGGAAGAGCTTTTCAAGGCGGTCCAGAATATGACGTTGAAGCATTTTGGGTAGTAGACGAGTTTGATCCAAGGTGGCATAATCTAAATCATTCTGCATTTATGGTTAGAGTTAATGATTTAAATGGTGATCCCAATGTGAGAGACTCAATATTTGAATATACTAACAATGGTATACTTAATGATTTTAGACCAGAATATTTCGTTATAACTGGTGTTCCCAGTGTTGATAACTATACCCCAATAACAGACCCTGCTGTGGCAATCAATGCCCAGATAGGACAAAAAATACTTATAAGGATTGTCAATGCAGGTTATACTTTACAAAAATTTACAATACCCTTGGATTTTAAGGTTATTGCCATGGATGGTATACCCTTAGGCAAACCACCCTTTGGAAAATATTCAAGCCCAATTAATTTTAAGGCAAATTCAACCTTTGAATTAACCTCTGCAAGAAGATGGGATATATTAATTGAAGCAAAAACTACTGGTGTATTCACTGCAAAGGTAGAACATTTTGATATAATAAGAAGAAGCTTTATTGCCCAGCAATTGACAAACATAACAATAATCTAATTTTTTTATCTTTTTGAGTTTTTCTAAAACCTAATTATGATTTTACTTGACATTTATCAATCAATTGTTGTATAAATAATGTCCTAATTTAGGAGGGCCGCTAGCTCAGCAGGTAGAGCATCTCCCTTTTAAGGAGGTGGTCGATGGTTCGAATCCATCGCGGCTCATTATGAAGGTTAATCATGTCCCCATCGTCTAGAGGCCAAGGACACAGGCCTTTCACGCCTGTAACCGGGGTTCGAATCCCCGTGGGGACGTTAATTATATAAAATTTGATAAGATCAATTGCCTACTTAATTAATTAGTCAAGTATCTATTAAAACTAAACCAAAGGGACATGTAGTTTTTCTATCAGCTAGTCTTTTCAAAGAAGATTATATTTTATATTAGGCACTCCTTTTTACATTCCTAATTCTGACAAATAGATTTTGAAAATATTACATAATCGATTTTTTAGTTTATAGTCAAACATATATAAATTATTTTTTTTCTTCTCGTTCTTCAATATCTGTTTGGCAATTAGGTTTAAAAGTCTTGACAAAGATAAGCATTTTTTGGTATTGTTTTAAATCACAGTAAAAATCAGTTGTATGTACGCGGGAATAGCTCAGTGGTAGAGCATCTGCTTGCCATGCAGAGGGTCGCGGGTTCAAATCCCGTTTCCCGCTCTTTTTTTTATATGGCACCGTCGCCAAGTGGTAAGGCAGTGGTCTGCAAAATCACTATCACCGGTTCGAATCCGGTCGGTGCCTCCACAAGGATGCCTGGGTGGTGGAACTGGCAGACACAAGGGACTTAAAATCCCTTGGAGCTTAGCTCCGTGCGGGTTCGAGTCCCGCCCTAGGCATTTTGTTTGTAGGGGGAAAAATAAATAATGAAAATATCAATATTTGGCACTGGGTATGTAGGTCTGGTTACAGGTATATGTTTAGCGGAAAGTGGAAATGATGTAATAGGTTATGATGTAGATGAAGACAAAATTGCCTTACTTAAAAAAGGAAAACTTCCTATATATGAACACGGATTAGATGAGCTTTTAGAAAGAAATCTTAAAGAGAAAAGAATCCAATTTACAACTGATCCCAAAAAAGCTGTTGAGAACTCTCACATAATTTTTATCGCTGTTGGCACACCTTCCTCTGAAGATGGTTCAGCAAACCTCACTTACGTATTTGATTGCGTTGAAACAATAAAAAAATATGCAAATAGTGATAAAATTATTGTACTAAAAAGTACTGTTCCAGTAGGCACAGCAAGAAAAGCAAAAGAAATTGTTAAAAATTCTAAGTACAAACTATATATTTGTTCCAATCCAGAATTCCTTAAAGAAGGTGTAGCTGTCGATGATTTTATGAAACCAGATAGAGTCGTTATTGGCGCTGATGATAATTATGTATTCGAAGTAATGAAAGAACTTTATGCACCTTTTGTCAGGAATGAAAGACCAATAATTTTAATGGATAATGCAAGCGCAGAGATGACTAAATACGCTGCAAATGCTCTGCTTGCTCTAAAAATATCCTTTATGAACGAGATTGCCCTTCTATGTGAAAGAGTAGGAGCTGATGTAGAAATGGTTAGAAAAGGTGTTGGGGCTGATCAGAGAATCAATTACGCCTTTCTTTTTCCAGGTGTTGGGTTCGGTGGCTCCTGTTTCCCCAAAGATGTTAGAGCTCTTGTGCATTTAGCAAAGGAATATAATTTCGACTTAAAACTCCCCAAAGCAACTCTGGAAGTTAATGATAGACAAAAAAAGCATATTGTGGAAAGAATAAAAGAACATTTTAAAAATGATGTAAAGGGCAAAATCTTTGCTATATGGGGGCTGTCTTTTAAACCAAATACAGATGATATGAGAGAAGCAGCATCAATTACAATTATTAATGAACTGCTCAATTTAGGCGGAAAAATCAAAGCCTTTGATCCAAAGGCTATGGCTGAAGCAAAAAAGATTTTTGATAATAAAATTAATCTTTGTAAAGACCCTTATGATGCTCTTGAGAAGGCAGATGCACTTGTGCTTGTTACAGAATGGAATGAGTTTAGAAATCCCGATTTTGAAAAAATGAAATTAAAGATGAAGACCCCCATAATTTTTGATGGTAGAAACGTCTATAATCCTACAAAGATGCGATCTTTAGGATTTATATACTATGGTATTGGAAGGATTTAATGGAAAAACAGCGAGTTTTAATTACTGGTGGTGCTGGTTTTATCGGTTCCCATCTCTGTGATTATTTTTTAAATAAAGGCTTTAGTGTAATCTGTATTGATAACCTATTAACTGGCGAATTAAAAAACATAGAGCATCTTTTTCAAAATCCAGATTTTCTTTTCATTAAATTAGATGTAACAAATTATATTCATGTACCAGGTCCAATCCATTACATACTCCATTTTGCTTCGCCTGCGAGTCCAATAGACTACCATAACTTACCTATTCAAACACTAAAGGTTGGAGCATTAGGAACCCATAAAACGCTTGGACTTGCAAAGGAAAAAAAGGCTAAATTTCTTTTAGCCTCAACATCAGAAGTTTACGGTGATCCACTTGTTCACCCCCAGAATGAAGACTACTGGGGAAATGTTAATCCTATCGGTCCTCGAGGAGTTTATGATGAGGCAAAGAGATTTGCCGAAGCAATGACGATGGCTTATCACAGAACCCATGGAATTGATACAAAAATAGTTAGGATTTTCAATACCTATGGACCAAGAATGCGAATTCATGACGGTAGAGCAATTCCAGAATTCATAAATCAGGCTCTCAACAACGAAGATATAACAGTCTTTGGAGATGGCAGTCAAACAAGAAGCTTTTGTTACGTTTCTGATTTAGTTGAAGGAATTTATAGACTTCTTATGTCAGATTATAACTTACCAGTAAACTTGGGAAATCCCACTGAAATGAGCATACTTGATTTAGCAAAAAAAATTATTGAAATGACAGGCACAAAAAGCAAAATAGTTTTCAAACCCCTGCCACAAGATGACCCTAAGGTTAGAAGACCTGATATAACAAGAGCAAAAACAATTCTTGGATGGGAACCAAAGGTTCCATTAGAGGAGGGACTTAAAAAAACCATTCAAGATTTTAAAGAACGCCTTAACAAATGAAAAAACAAGTAATTGTTGGCATAGACATAGGTGGAACAAACTTAAAAATAGGAATCTTCTCATTAGAGGGAGATTTACTTAAGACATGGAAAACCTCTTCAAAACCACTTCAAAATCCTCAAAATATTCAAAATACACTATTAAATGAACTAAATAGATTCGAGGAGTTTACAAACATCAAAGCAATAGGCATTGGAGTTCCCGGGCTTGTAAGAAGCGATGGTGTCGTTGTTGAATCTCCTAATTTTCCTGAGTGGCATGAAATTAACTTTAATGAAATTTTAAAAAATTCTCTAAATGTCCCTGTTTGCATTGAAAATGACGCTAATCTTTTCACGATTGGCGAAGGATTCATTGGTTCAGCAAAGGATTGTAAAAACTTTGTAGGTATAACCTTAGGGACAGGTGTTGGTGGAGGTATAGTTCTTAACGGTAAAATTTATCGTGGAAATAAGGGAATGGCGGGAGAGATAGGACATATTGTTATTCATCCTTCTGGTCCTCAATGTAGTTGTGGAAAGAAAGGTTGCTTAGAGGCATACAGTTCTGCTACTGCTATTGAAAAGATGATGGAGCAACAAACCAAGTTAATACTTAATGCAGAAGACATTTCAGGACTTGCTTTAAAAGGTGATAAAATCGCTCAGAAAATATTTGAAAAGGCTGGCTATCATTTGGGAATTGGTATTGCAACTATCGTAAACCTTTTAGATATTGAAATGATAGTCATTGGTGGTGGCATAAGCAAGGCATGGCAGTTATTAGAAAGGGGCATTAGCAAAGGATTCAGTGAACACACCTTTAAAACTCACTTAGAAAAAGTAGAGATAAAAAAATCCCTGCTCGAAGATAATGCAGGGATTTTCGGTGGTTTCTTTATTGCAAAAGAAGCTATTAGTAATTTTGAAGTTTCTTAACTATTTCTTTTAGATGCCAAACTCCCATTCTAAGATTATCAAGCATGTCGAGATACATTGATGAATGCTTGGGATGACAAATTCCAGTTACAAGCCTCTCCTCGTGCTGGGTAGCAAATTCATCAGCCATTGTATTTACTTTATTGCCTAAATTTATTGAATGTTCCATCAAAACTGGATTTAAAGTAATTACTATATCCTTCACGTTTCTTACCATATCTTTTGAAGCATTGAAAAGATAGTTTAGTTCTTGGACTGCTTTATCTGAAAAAAGAGTCCCCTCTGCTATCTTTGTATATACAACTCGTATAACATTTTCATAACAATCACCTATCCTCTCAATATGTCCTGCTATTGAAATTAAGAGTCGAACTGCTTCCTTGTCGCCCTCTTTAATAATTTCTTCAGTAAAATCTTTCTCAAACTGATGAATCTTTTTACCTAACTTCTCTGCTTCCTGAAGATAGCTTCTTTTGTGTTTAATAAAGCCGTCATAAATATAACCCAACATATTCAATAAATCTTCCATTGCATTTGACAACTTTTCTTGATAGTTATGCAGTGATTTTTCAATTGGTCTCATAATCCCTCCCTATAAACCTATTATTGAAATTATTTCTTTTAATTCTGGCTTAACAGTAATTGGAGATGCTGACTGTTTTATAGCTAAATCAGGATCCTTTAAACCATGGCCAGTAAGTGTACATACAACTTCTTCGCCACCTTTAAAAAACCCCTGTTGTGATAATTTTAATATTCCTGCAACAGATGCTGATGAAGCTGGTTCACAAAAAATGCCCTCTTTTGAAGCAAGAAGTCTATAAGCCTCTAAAATTTCATCATCTGTTACCATATCAATTAATCCACCAGATTCATCTCTTGCTTTTACTGCTTGTTCCCAACTTGCTGGATTACCAATTCTTATTGCAGTTGCAACGGTCTCTGGATTTCTTATTGGATGCCCAAGTACTATAGGTGCTGAACCAGAGGCCTGAAAGCCTAACATTTTAGGTAGATTCTTAACCTTTCCGCAGGAGTGATATTCCTTGTATCCTTTCCAATAAGCTGTAATATTACCAGCATTTCCCACGGGTAAACAATGGTAATCTGGTGCATGTCCAAGAACATCACAGACTTCAAAGGCACCAGTTTTTTGACCCTCTATCCTGTGGGGGTTTAATGAGTTAACAAGTGTTATGGGGTATTTCTCAGATATCTCCCTTACAATATTTAACGCATCATCAAAATTACCAAGGATTTGTATTACAACTGCCCCATGAATCATAGCCTGAGAGAGTTTTCCAAGAGCTATTTTCCCTTCAGGGATTAGAACAATACACTTAATCCCTGCCCTTGCAGAATATGCAGCAGCAGAGGCTGAGGTATTACCTGTAGAAGCACATATTACCGCTTTAGAACCATTCTCTACCGCTTTTGATATTGCATAAGTCATTCCCCTGTCTTTAAATGAACCTGTTGGATTAAGCCCCTCATATTTAAAATATAATTTTATTGATGGACTAAGATTACTGCCTATGTATTTTGATGGAATTAGGGGTGTATTACCTTCATTCAGGGTAACTATGTATTGATCATTATCTATCTCAAAAAAATCTCTATACTCTCTAATAAGACCACGCCACATAAAAACTCCTAAATATTATCTTCGATTCTTAAGATCAACGGTTTCCCAAGACAATAATCTGCACTCTCTATCTCTTTTAGTGCCTCTCTTAATTCCTTTTCTCGCGTTTCATGGGTGAATATTACAAGTGGTACACCTTCACCATTTTCAGCTCTTCCCTTCTGAACAACAGACTCAATACTTATTCCCTTTTTACCCAAAATACCAGAAATAGAAGCGAGAACCCCAGGCCTATCAACTACCATAAGTCTAATATAAAACTTACTAACTATTTCATTTATAAACCTAATTTGCTTGTCTTGCAAATTACTGTCTAAGTAACCTCTATTAGGAATTGCTCCAATAGAATTTGTAACAATATGCCTTGCACAATCAATTATATCTCCAAGTACAGCTGAAGCGGTTGGCATCATCCCTGCACCTTTTCCATAAAGTAGCATTGGACCACACCCTATACCCTTCACAAAAATCGCGTTGTATTCTAAGCGAACGCTTGAGAGAGGATGGTCTTTTGGTATCAAAGTTGGATGAACCTTGGCTTCAATACAATCGCCATTGTCTTTTGCTATCCCAAGAAGCTTAATTGTGTAGTCAAAATCTGCAGCAAAATCCATATCTAAATTTGTAATATCTCTGATTCCTTCATAATAAATATCTTTGAAGTTAACATTTGTACCAAAAGCTAATGAAGTAAGAATAGCAAGTTTATGTGCTGCATCAATCCCATCTATATCAAGTGTTGGATCAGCTTCAGCATAGCCCTTTTTCTGAGCATCTAACAGAGCCTCTTTAAAATCCTTTCTTTCTTCTACCATTTTAGTAAGAATATAATTACAGGTACCATTCATGATCCCATAAATGCTTTCAATTTTATCACCTGCTAAGCTTTCTTTTATTGTTCTAATAACTGGGATTACACCACCAACTGAAGCTTCAAACCCCAAAAAACAATTGGCTTTTGATGCCTCTATAAATATTTCATATCCAAATTCTGAAAGTAGAGCTTTATTAGCAGTAACTACATGCTTTTTATTTTTAAAAGCATCAATTATAAAGTTCTTTGCGATTGTTTTACCCCCCACAAGCTCAACAACTATATCAATTTCTGGATCATTGATAATATCATATGCATCGGGCGTAAGGATACTTTGTGGTACTTCAACACCCTCTTTGGATTTCATTATTGGATCTGCAATTTTTTTTAGGTTTAAATTAAAATTTAACCTCTTTTGTATTTCCTTCTGGTTTTCTAAAAAAAGCTTTACAACTCCGCTTCCAACAGTACCAAATCCAATAACACCAAAATTAATCATTCTCATTTTTACAACCCTTATTAAAAGCCTTTTTAATCCCTTTTACAGCCTGTTTAATCCTATGTTCATTTTCAACAAGAGAAAACCTTATATATCCTTCTCCATATTCCCCAAAACCAATACCAGGTGAGACCGCTACTTTTGCTTCTTGCAATAGAAACTTGGAAAACTCAAGTGATCCCATGTGTCCAAATCTATCTGGTATTTTAGCCCAAACAAACATCGTACCTTTAGGTTTCTCAATCTTCCATCCAATCTTTTCCAATCCCTCTATTAATACATCTCTTCTTGATTTATATATGTTATTAATTTCTTCAACGCATTCCTGAGGTCCATTTAGAGCGATAATTGAAGCAATCTGTATAGGTTGAAAAATACCATAATCAAAATAACTCTTTAATCTTGCAAGCGCATTTATAAGTTCAGCATTACCCACACAAAAGCCAACCCTCCATCCTGGCATACTGTAACCCTTTGAAAGAGTATAAAATTCAACACCTATCTCTTTTGCCCCCTTAACCTGAAGCATACTTGGAGCCTTGTAACCATCAAAACAAAGGTCTGCATAAGCAAAATCATGAACAAGTATAATATTATGCTCCTTAGCAAAATCGACTACCCTTTCAAAAAAATTCAAATCTACAACCCTTGTCGTTGGGTTATGGGGGAAGCTAATTATAAGCATTTTGGGTTTTGGCCAAGTTCTTTTCACTGCTTTTTCAATTTCCACAAAAAAATCCCTATCCTCTGTAAAGGGAATCGATTGCACATCAGCACCAGCAATAACTGCACAATAAGTATGGATAGGATAAGTAGGGTTGGGAACCATAACCATATCCCCTCTTTCAAGTGTAGCAAGGGCAAAGTGTGATAACCCTTCTTTTGCCCCAATTGTTACAATTGCTTCACTTTCAGGATCAATTGTCACATCATAATTTCTTTTATACCAATCTGATATAGCTACTCTTAGCTTCGTTATCCCCTTAGATGCAGAATATCTATGATTACGGGGATTATAGGATGCTTCTACAAGTTTATCAACTATATGCTGAGGTGTGGGGATATCAGGATTTCCCATACCTAAATCTATAATGTCTTCACCTGCTCGCCTTGCCTTATTTTTCAAATCAACAACAATATTAAACACATAGGGTGGCAGTCTCTTAATTCTCTGAAACTCAAACATACTAAAACCTCCAAAAAGATATTTAATTCTACTTTAACCTTTAGTCTTTGTCAAAAAAAATAGCATTTTTACTGGCTTATTTATATAATTCTAATTGTGTTTAAAATAGAAAATTTAGAGATATCCTTAATTAAAAAAAACAAGATTGATAAAGTACTTATAAAAAATATATCTTTGCGAATACCAAATGGATCAATAGTTTGTTTAGTAGGAGAATCTGGTTCCGGTAAAACACTAACTGGTTATTCATTAATGAGAATCCAGCCTTCACAAAATTTAAAAATAACAAAGGGTAAAATTTTTTTTGATAATATAAATCTTCTCGAACTACCAGAAGAAAAAATGAGAGACCTTCGAGGTAAAGAAATTTTTATGATACCCCAAGAACCATTGACTGCACTAAATCCAGTATTAACCATTGAAACACAACTAACTGAAATTTTTGAATTCCATACAAATATGACAAAAAATGAAATAAAAAAAGAATGTTTAAGACTGCTTGAACTTGTAAAGATTGACAATCCATCTACAAGATTAAAGTCCTATCCCCATCAGTTAAGTGGTGGACAAAGACAGAGAGTGCTTATTGCCATGGCTATTGCTTTAAAACCATCCCTAATAATAGCAGATGAGCCCACAACTGCCCTTGACGTAACAATACAAGGAGAAATTTTAGAACTTTTTTTAGAGTTAAGAGAAAGATTGAATTTAAGTATTCTGCTAATAACCCATGATTTTGGGATTCTAAAGTCAATTTCCGATTATGTATACGTTATGTATGGTGGAAAAATAGTAGAAGAAGGTACAAAAGAAGAAATTTTTTCTAAACCAATCCATCCATATACAAAAGGTTTGATTGATGCGGTACCAACCATTGACAGCACACCAAAAACACCCTTAAAAACTATACCAGGATATGCCCAGATATCTGATTTTTACTGTCCCTTTTATGAGAGATGTAATTCGGCGCAAAGTGATTGTAAAAGTGAATTCGATTATATATTTATAAATCAAAAACATGGGGTTTTATGCAGAAAGATAATGAAATAATTTTACAATGTTTTAATATATCCAAAACTTATCAACTTAAAGAAGGCTTTTTTGGTAAAAAAATAACAATATCCGCTCTAAAAAATATAAATCTATCTATATTTAAAAATGAAATTTTAGGATTGGTTGGAGAATCTGGTTCAGGGAAATCTACACTTGGAAGAATCATTTTAAGGTTAATTGAACCTGATTCAGGACAGATAATTTTTGACAATCAAGATATTACAAAGCTAAGTTACAGCCAGATGAAACCCTTTAGACCGAAGATGCAAGCAATATTTCAGGATCCCCTATCATCTCTTAATCCAAGAATGAGGATTCTTGATTTATTAAGAGAACCATTACAAATTCATACAAAAAAAACCACAAAAGAGATTGATGAAGAGATTTCATTTACGCTCAGTCAAGTAGGTATAAACTTTAATGATACCTTTAAATATCCCCATGAGTTTTCTGGTGGACAAAGACAAAGAATTAACATAGCAAGGGCTCTTTTGTTAAAGCCAAAATTCATAATAGCAGACGAGCCGGTATCATCCCTTGACGTATCAATTCAGGCACAGATACTTAACCTCTTTATGGAACTTCAAAGGACATACGGATTTTCAATGCTTTTTATCTCTCATGACCTAAGAATTGTGAGGCATATCTCAGATAGAATTGCTGTTATATCATCTGGAGAGATTGTAGAAACTGGGTTAACTAAAGAGATTTTTGACAATCCCAAACACTCTTATACCCAGAAACTAATTTACTCTTTACCAGAAAAACACTTTCTTAAATATTAAATAATTACAACTTATAATTTAACTTTCAAAACCATAATATTATTTTTTTAAAAAAAAATTATGAATGATTTAAAAATTTTTATTTATTTTTTATATAATTTCACCACCATTTTACTTTTTTGCTTTTCTTTTACATTGTAAAAATTAAGATTTTCTCTACTTAAAATACAATTTATACAATTCTTCAAAGAGCAAACACCACTGGAATGGCAAAAGAATATGGGGATGTTTTTACTTTTCGCAGTTTTCACCGCTATATTTTTCGCCTTATGAGAAATTTTATCGGTAAAAACAATTACTCTATCAGCCCCAACAATCTTCTTATCCATATCCTTTGACAACTTTGTAATGACTTTTAATTTAATTCCCATATCTTTTGCAATATCCATATACTCAGCTACTAATCTATCAATTCCTCCAATTAAAACTATACTCATAATTTACTCCAGAAATTGAAATTTAATCTCAATAAAATTAGAAAAAATTTAATATAAGACTTTAATAGAATTCATCTCTTCCTTAGTGATTTCATTCCATCTTTTCAATGTCCAATTACCAACCCACTTTTTAAAGATCTCTAAATTTTTTTGTCTTTCTTCTTCTGTAGATCCAAGATACTTATACATATTCCCTGGTTTACCATCCTTAGTATTTTTCCCATCATCAAGTCTTCTCATAAGAGAGCCTGTATCTGGCCATGCAGTATAAAAAATAAGATGGCTGTAAGTATCCATCCTCATCCCCTGTCCTTTAGCTAACCACTTTTCTTTCTCTTCTTTAAAAGCATAATACTCTGGAGCAGAATCTTTTCCATGACAACCAATACACTTTTCATCAAAAATTGGTTTAACATGTCTTCTGTAAGTTACTTCTTCCGCAGAAGCCCCATAAATTCCAAAATTTACGAAACAAATTAAGAAAAACAAAGTTTTTACCATATAAATATCCTCCTTTTTGTTTATTGAGATTTAGTCTCAATTTTAATTTAATTTTTAAAATCTGTCAAGATTTTTCTATCAATCAAAAATTTTTTTTTATAAACTTATCTTATGAGAGAAGAAGAAAAATTGAAGAAGTTCTTAAAGGCTAAAGGACTAAAATTTACTAAGGAAAGAGAAGATATTATAAGGGAAATAGAAAATACAGAAGGGCATTTTGATCCAGATGGCCTTTTTATTAAAATGAAAAATAGGGGATCTAAAGTTTCAAGAGCCTCTGTTTATAGAACAATTAATCTTTTATTAGAAAGCGGGATAATAGATGTTGTAGAAAATATTGACAGACATAAACACTATGAAAAGGTAAAAGATAAAACACATCATGATCATATGATCTGTATTAAATGTGGTAAAGTAATAGAATTTTATTCCCCCACTTTAGAAATGTTACAGCAAGAATTGTGCGAAAAAGAAGGTTTTACACCTACAAAACACTCTTTAGAAATTTATGGCTATTGTAAACAGTGCTATAAAAAATAAATTTTAGATTTACTTTACTACCGGCATTTGTAAAATATTTTTTATGAATAATTTAAAGACCCAAGAACTAATAAAAGCCCTCGATGATCCAATATCAATAATTAAAACCTCTGCGATACAGGAATTGGGTAAAAGACGAGCTAAAGAAGCAATTCCAAAAATAGCTGAACTTCTTGAAAAGGATGAAAGTCCTATTGTAAGAGATAACGCAGCATATGCATTAGGTGAAATAGGCGACAAAGTGGCAATTCCATTTCTAATAAAAGCATTAAAGGACAAAGATGAATGGGTTAGGAAATCAGCTGTAAAAGCCCTTGGGATCCTAAAAGCAAATGAAGCAATAGATACCTTAATAGAATTGATAAACGATGAATCTCAATCGGTTAGGAAGGCCCTTGCGAGAACTATAGGACAAATAGGTGGTGATAAAGCAGAATCATATTTAAAAAAATTATTAAATGATGAATCTATAATAGTGAAAAAACAAGCTCAGGAAGCTTTAAAGAAATTAACAGGTCAATTATAATGAAAGTAGCTATTATTGGAGCAGGTCCCGCAGGTTTATCAACAGCAATAGAATTAAGTAAAGCTAAGTATGAAGTCTTTGTTTTTGAACAGTTCTTGGTTGGAGAGAATATCGTCTGTGCAGAAGGTTTTTTTGATTATTTCGGTAAAATTGATGTTGATCTTCCAGAAAAAATTCAAATAAAAAAACTTATTGTTCAAGATAAAGAAACATATGAAATATCACTGCCAACGAGAGGGAGATTCTTTACCTTCGATAGAAAGAGATGGCAAAAAAATTTAGCAGATTGTGCATTAAGTAAGGGAGCCAAGATAGAAGAGAAATCAAAGATTGAGAAAAAAGATTTAGAACGATTAGTTAAAGAATTTGACTATGTAATAGATGCAACTGGTGTAAGGGGCGTATCACACCATCAATTTCCACAAAATGAAATAAAAACTTATAGAAAAAATCTCATGCCCTCAATACAATACAAACTAAAAGGAGATTTCTCTAAATTCTACGAAACTATAAAAGTAATTCTTATAAATAATCCACCTGGATATTGTTGGATTTTTCCCAGAAAAGAAGGAGCTATAATAAATAAAGCCAATATTGGACTTGGATTATTGGCTAAAAAAACAAAGAATCCTAATTTAAAAAATTTATTAAAAGAAATGATAAAAAATGAAGGTTTCAATATCTCAGATGAAAAGAGTACTGCAAGTCCTATTCCAACCAGGAGAATTAAAACATACAAAGCGGGCAACATAATACTTTCCGGTGATTCGTTAGGACTTTGTTCCCCCCTACATGGTGGAGGAATAGACACTGCTTATCTTTCTGGTTATTATATTGCAAAATCAATAATTAACAATGACTTTTTTAACTATGAGAGCTTTTTAAAAAATATTGATAGGCGTTTTTTTATTGAAAGAGTTTTTTTAGTCCTTTGGGATAAACTTGGTTCTCACAAAATCTTGTGCCGTTTAAAAAATAAAGGATTATTTTCTGAAAAAAATAATAATGTGCCCTTAACTAAAGAGTGGTTCTTAAAGGCTTTAATTAGGCTAGTCTTTTGATTTGTTCTAATTAATGTAAACTTATATCTTTTCCCTTAGGAGTTTTTTTCAGAAGAATAGCAAAACCTATAAGAAGTGATAGATATATAAAAAGATGGAAATTATCGAGAAAGGCTTTTAAGTAAGCCTCTTTCATAATCTGTAATTCTATAAGCTTTAGAGAAAGTAAATTTTCATACCCATGAAGATTTGTAATTTTATAAGAAAGTAGATTAGATATATATTCCTGTGTTTTGTTTAAATTAAAATTTATCTGATGGAGATTGTCAACTAACATGGTTTGATGAAATTGAGCACGTCTATTTAAAAGGGTCATTACCATCGCTATACCAATACTACCACCTATGTTTCTCATCAAATTGTATATTCCCGTTGCACTTCCAATCTTTTCTTTAGGAAGATAAGCAACTGAAGCTACTGATATTGGAATAAAAAGCATGCCTAAGGATAGTCCTTGAATGAACCTCGGCACACAATATTGGAAAAAGCTTGCTTCTAAATTTAATGAAGACATTAAAAACATAGATAGAGTGTGTAATCCAACACCACAAAGAATTAAATATTTTCCGTCAATTCTTGTAATTAGCCTTGCAGTTATGAACATGCTAATAAAACCACCAATACCACCAGTACCAAGCACTAATCCAGCCTTAAACGCATCGTAACCTGCTAAATTTTGTAGCATTATTGGAACAAGTGTTATGCTCCCATATAAGACTATTCCTAATATAGTAATGAAAATAACTGAAAGGGAAAAATTCCAGTTTCTAAGTAAGGAAAGATCAACAACTGGTTCTATCTCCTTTCTTTCCCAAAAGAAAAAGAACACACCAGCAACAACGCATATTATACTAAAATAAATAATTAAATCAGAATTAAACCAATCTTCTCTCTCGCCTTTGTCCAAGATAAACTGAAGTGTACCAAGAAAAAGCGCTAACAACAAAAGACCAATATAATCAAAGGAAGACTTAATTCTTTTTAAGTATGGTGGATCTTCTATAAAAAGATAAATTAGCACAAACGACAGTAATCCAATAGGAAGATTAATAAAAAAAGACCATCTCCAGCTATAGTTATCTGTTATCCATCCGCCTATAATAGGGCCCAAAACCGGTGCTATGACCACAACAAGTCCATAAAATGCCATTGCGAGCCCTCTTTTTTCTGGTGGATAGGCTTCTAAAAGTATTGCCTGTTCAATAGGTTGAAGTCCTCCCCCGCCTAAACCTTGAAGTATTCTTGCAATGATGAGGGTCTCAATATTAGGAGCAATGCCACATAGAAAAGAACTGCCCGTAAAGGTGAGAACGCATAACATAAATAGCCTTTTTCTTCCTATTATTCCAGCAAGCCAAGGAGTAATGGGTAGTACTATAGCATTTGCTACGAGATAGGAAGTTATAACCCATGTTGATTCATCTGTACTAACTGAGAGATTCCCAGCTATGTGGGGAATTGCCACATTTGTAATTGTAGTATCAAGCACCTCCATAAAGGTGCCAAGCATGGCTGCAAGAGTTATAAAAGCTAATTTTAGCCACCCTTTCATTTAACCTTTACTTTAACCTCACAGGAAAGCCCAAGTCTTAACTGATGGTCTGTAGGTAAATTATTTATTTTAATTCTAACTGGTATTCTTTGAACGACTTTAATCCAATTTCCAGTTGCATTTTCTGGTGGCAAAAGAGAAAAAACCACACCTGTTCCTGGTGATATACTTTCTACTTCTCCTTCTAACTTTAAGTCAGGATATATATCAATTTTAATTTCTGCTTTATTTCCAGGTCTAATCTTACCCACTTCTGTCTCTTTAAAGTTAGCCTCGATATAAAAGTTTTTCATTGGAACTAAGGCCATTAGTGGCTGACCCGGAGTAATAAAATTTCCAACTTCTACATTTTTTCGAGCAACATATCCATCTTGAGGAGCATAAATTTTTGAATATCCAAGATATATTGATACCTCCTTTAGAATTTTTTCATTTCTTTTAATAACCGCTTCTTCTCCCTCTATCTTCTTTCCAATTCCTGCTAATATTGTTTCTTTTTGTTTCTCTGCATTATCCAAATTTCCTTTTGCAATCCTAAGTTGGGTCTCTGCTCTTTCTAATTGGTCTTTTGGTATAAGATTTTTATCATAAAGTCTTTTTGCCCTATTATAATCCGTCTCCGCTTTTGAATATTCTGCTTTTCTTATTTCAATTAAAGCATCAACTTCTTTTGTCTTTGTTTTAAGTTCTTCAATTCTATTTCTTGCTTCTACTACTGCTATTTTAGCCTGTTCTACCTTTACTTCATAATCTTTTGGATCAATCTCCAATAGTAAATCCCCTTTTTTAACATAATCATTATCCTTAACATATACAGCAACTACCGATCCGCCGATTTTAGATGAAACGATCGTAAAATCTTCTTTTACATAAGCATTGTCTGTTTTTACGTAGCTCTTTGTTTGTTGATAAACATAGTAACCAGTTATAAAAATAATCAAAGTAATGAAAAATATACTTATAAAAATGATTTTTTGTTTCTTTGTTGTTTTTTGCTCACTCATGAATTCCTCCCAAATCTACCATTTTTCCCTTTGCCCATAGCACTTTGAGATAGGCTATCTTATTATCATAAATTGAAAGTATGTGATTAAGATTTGCTCTTGTTAAAAGAAGGGTTGCATCTATAAGATCTGTTATTGGAATTAGGTGTTCTTCATACTTTCCCTGCTGTATTTTCAGATTTTCTTCTGCCTGTTTAATACCTTCCTTAGTAACCTCAATATTGGATTTTGAAGTTCCATAATCATTTAAAGCATTTGAAAATTCTGTATTAACAATATCTATTGCAAAATTATGTCGTTCTATCATTTCAGATATTTCTTTCATTAATGCTAACTTTTCATTTTTTGTGCTGTTTCCAGAAAAAAGATTAATTTTAACACCAAAGGTCAAAAAATAATTATAATCATCAACTCTATATTTATTTTCCTCATAATTTATACCAGTACTTGCATAAAGTTTAGGATAAAATTCACTTTCCACAGATTTTAATTGCTCTTCTTTTATTTTTATCATCATTCTTGTGATTTTAACTTCCGGTCTGTCATCTGGCAAAAGCGGTGTTAAAACATAATTTTCATTTATAGTTATTGAATCAATTGGTTTTATCTTATCTTCTGAACCAATAAGCATCCTTAATGTTTTTTCTAAGTTATCTATCTCATTTTCAGTCTTTAAAATCTTTTGATTGGTATTGCTTATTTCTAACTGAATCTGAAGCACTTCATTTTTAGTTATCAGGCCTTCTTCATAAAATCCATCTACCCTTTTTTTATGCTCCAATAAATTTTTTAATTCATCTTCATAAACTTCTTTTATTTTCTTAAGGCTTATTATTTGATAGAAGATTTTACCAATATTAAAAAGCTGATCATTAATTTCCTTTTGTAAATATAGATCTGTAATATTTTTGTCAATAGTTGCTTGATTAACAATACTCTCTCTTTTTCCAAAGTCATATATTATATATGACAATATTAGTTGTCCCTTTAAAAATTTTTCTTGGCTAGCGGGAAAGCTCCCCTGTGGAGTCTTGAATTTAGGTTCATCATTAAAAAAATTGTAATTTAAATCTAAATCTAATGATGGGGCTTTTAATCCTTCGGCTTTTTTAATCAAAAACTCTTTAGCACTGCTTTGCTCTTTAAGTGCTTTAACTATTTTATTGTTTTGCAAATAATGGTTTACAACATCTTTAAATGTATATTCTCCAGCAATAAGATTGTGATGTAATAAAAAGATTAATACAAAAATTATAGGTAGTTTTTTCATAAAAAATTTCTCCATAACTAAGACTGCCATCCAAGAACTTTTTTGATATATTCCCATGCTTTCCTTTGAACTATCATTAATGGCTCCGAAGTTCTCAAATGATAAATTATTGAACTTCTTAAAATCCCCATAACAATATAGCAAACGATATCTTCTTTTGTTCTCAATATATCTTTCAAAAGCTCAAAAATTTTATTCTGGTAATCAAGGAAATCACTATCTTCACCTGCTGTAATCTTTACTAATTCTTTATGAATGATGAAAAAGAGATTTTTATCATTTTTAAAGGACAAGAAAATTGCTCTTACAAAAGCATATAGTTTATCTTCTGGAAACTCTAAGTTTTTTGAATTGTCGTTGTAAAGGTTGATTAGATTTTCAAAGGCATAGGCAAGTATTGACCTATAGAACTCATCTTTACTTTTGAAGTAGTAGTAAAATGCTCCCTTACTTATCCCAGCAGACTCAACTATACTATCAACAGATACATCTGCATAGGCATTTTTAGCAAAAAGTTTAATTCCAGCATGTAGAATTAATTCTTTTGTTAAATTTTTCTCCATAAATATACTTCCCATTTTTTTATCATTATATACTGACCAGTCGGTATGTTGTCAAGAATAAAAAAATTAGTTTATAAGTAAACAGCTTAAATCATAACCTAACACTTAAAAAATTTAGACTTATTTTGAGCCCCTATTCTTCTCTAATTTCTTATCTACAATAACCAGTTAACATCATTTGTTATTTTTTTAATATCAAATCCTCATTTATGATAACCTTCTTGTTTTTAAATAGTTCCTCCATATATCTTAGCACTGCTTGTTTTTGCTTCTCTTCAGTTGCCTTTTTTATAACCTGTTCTCTAATTTTTTCAAAAGGCTTATATTTAGCCTCTTTCTTTTCTTCCACCTTTATTATATGTATCCCAAAATTTGTCTGAATGGGGCTACTTATCTCTCCAACTTTAAGTGAAAAAGCTGTGTCTTCAAAGGGCTTTACCATCCTTCCTCTACTAAAAAAACCAAGATCTCCTCCTTTGGCTTTACTTCCAGGATCATCTGAATGTATTTTTGCTAACTCTCCAAAATCTGCTCCCTCTTTTAACAATTTTATTATACTCTCTGCCCTTTCTAACACCTTCTTTCTCTCTTCTTCATTTGCGTTTTGTGGAAGCCTAAAAAGTATGTGCCTTGCCCTTACCTGTTCTGGCACCTCTACAAAATCGTTTATATTTATTTGGTAGTAATTTTTTGCTTCATCCTCATTCACTGTAATATTTTTTATCACCTCATCCTTTAAAAATGCAGAAGTTACAAAGTGTTCCATTACTAATTTTAACTGTTCTTTTATCTCTGGTCTTTCTAAAAATTTTTTTTCTTCTGCAATTTTGTAAACTAAAGTATTTGCAACAATCTGTTTTAATACTGCCAGCTTCATCTCTGGGTTTTCTTGTATTTGGCGTTTTCTATCGGGTTCATAATATTCAATTATTCTATTTAAATCCTCATCAGTAATTACAATATCTCCTGCTACTGCCAATATTTTTTTTTCATTAGCATAACTAAGAGAAGTAAATAGCAAAACAAGTATAAGGATAAACTTTTTCATAATTTGCTCCTTTTTTAACTTATTAATAAATAAGATATTAAATTTTTATTAAATTTTCCAGCCAGAAATATTGAATATTATTAAAAAAATTTGTATAATTGTTTTGCTTTTCTAAATTTTTAATCTAAAAGGAGGGTAGACAATATGGGAAGAGCATTAGTTATTGGAGCAGGTGGAGTAGGAAACGTAACAGTAAAAAAAATGGCTCAAGTACCAGAAGTATTCACCGACATATGTCTTGCCAGCCGAACATTATCAAAATGTGAAAAAATACAAAAGGATATTGAAAAACAATATAAAAGAAAGATTAAAATAGCTCAGGTAGACGCAGATAAAGTAGATGAACTTGTAAAACTAATAAAATCATTTAAACCCGATATAGTGGTAAATTTAGCACTTCCCTATCAGGATTTAACTATCATGGACGCCTGTGTCGAAACGGGCGTACACTACTTAGATACAGCAAACTATGAACCACCAGATAAACCTATTTTTGAATACAAATGGCAATGGGCTTATGATGATAAATTTAAAAAGAAGAAAATTACTGCAATATTAGGATGTGGCTTTGATCCTGGAGTTACAAATGTATTCTGCGCCTATGCACAAAAACATCTTTACGATGAAATAAAAACAATAGATATTTTAGACTGCAATGCGGGAAGCCATGGTTATCCATTTGCTACAAACTTTAATCCCGAAATAAATATTAGAGAAGTAACTCAGAAAGTAAAGCACTGGAAAAAGGGCAAGTGGATAGAATCCCCTCCTATTTTAGATCCAAAAAGTATTCATTTTACCTTTAACTTTCCTGTAGTTGGCAAAAGAGAATGCTATATGTTATTTCATGAAGAATTAGAATCACTCGTGAAAAATATTAAAGGACTTGAACGTATTAGATTCTGGATGACCTTTTCTGATAATTATCTAACCCATTTAAGAGTCTTGCATAACTTGGGATTGACAAGACATGAGGAAATTGAGGTGGAAGGGCAAAGGGTTGTGCCTCTTAAGGTTCTAAAGGCTTTATTACCTGATCCTGCATCACTTGGTAAAAATTACAAAGGCAAGACAGTAATTGGTTGTATTTTCGATGGTATTAAAAATGGTAAAAGAAAAAAAGTTTATATTTATAATGTATGTGATCATGAAGAGGCATATAAGGAAGTACAATCACAAGCAATTTCATATACTACTGGTGTGCCAGCTATGATAGGGGCAATGATGGTTCTTAAAGGCATATGGAACAAGCCTGGTGTCTGGAACATTGAACAATTAGATCCTGATCCATTTATGGAAGCTTTACCAAAATATGGATTACCATGGCAAAAGGTACCATTCAGGGGCAAACTACCTGATTAAATTATTAAACGGAGTATTTTATGAAACCCCACTTTCAAGTTTTTGATACAACCGGTGATGTGGGGATTAATGTTTTTGGAAATAATCTAAAAGAAATTTTCGAACAGGCTGCAATAGGCCTGTTTTCTTTTTTTACAGATTTGGAATCAATAGAAGAAAATATTATTAAAACAGTAAGTATTGATGCAGAAAGCTATGAAAATTTACTTATTAAATGGCTTAATGAACTAATATTTCTATTTGATGTTGAGGGCTTTATAGGAAAAAGGGTAAAAATAAACAATTTGAACGAGAAAAGCCTTACAGCAAAAATAATGGGTGATCTATTTGACGAAAAAAAACATTCTCAGGGGATCTTGATAAAGGCAGCAACTTACCATAAACTTAAATTAGAGAAAAAAAACAAAGTATGGTCAGCGAGCATACTTTTTGATATATAAAGGTTAAGTATGAATATACGAAGATTAGATAAATACCGCATAGAAATTCCTATTGGTTATGTAGAAGGCATGAGAGTGCCTGGAATAATTTATATTGATGAAGTCTTAGAGAAGTATTTAGAGGAAGACGCTATAAGACAGGTAGCAAATGTGGCAACTTTACCTGGTATCGTTAAAGCATCCTATGCTATGCCGGATATACATACAGGTTATGGCTTTGCTATAGGTGGCGTTGCTGCATTCGCTCTTGATCAAGGAGTAGTATCTCCAGGTGGAGTTGGATATGATATAAACTGTGGGGTCAGACTTGTTAGAACGAACCTTGTTAAAGATGAAGTTATCCCTAAAATAAGGACATTAGTTGAAGTCCTATCCTTTGAAATCCCCTCAGGAGTTGGTTCTAAGGGAAAACTTAAACTCTCAAAAGAAGATGAAAGACAACTGATGATTAAAGGCGCCAAATGGGCAGTTGAAAATGGTTATGGTGAAGTTGATGACTTAATGCATACAGAATCAGGTGGTTGTTTAGAAGGTGCTGACCCTTCTTTAATTAGTGAAAAGGCCTATGAAAGGGGAAGGGCACAACAAGGAACCCTTGGCTCTGGTAATCACTTCCTCGAGATACAGTATGTAGAAGAGGTCTATGATAAAAAATCTGCAGATGCACTGGGGCTTTTTCCAGAGCAAATCACTGTTATGATCCATACTGGTTCAAGGGGCTTTGGACACCAGATATGCACAGATTTTATTGAGATCATGGCAAAGGCTGTTAAAAAATATGATATATTTCTTCCAGACAGAGAGCTTGTTTGTGCCCCCATAAACAGTGAAGAAGCAAGACAATACATATCTGCAATGAAAGCTGCTGCTAATTATGCCTGGGCAAATAGACAATGTATAATGCACTGGACAAGAGAAGCCTTTATGAAAGTTTTTGAAATTAGTCCAAGAGATTTAGGAATGAGACTCATTTATGATGTTGCTCATAACATTGCAAAGGTTGAAGAACATGTCGTTGATGGCAAAAAAATGAAACTTATGGTTCATAGGAAAGGAGCAACAAGGGCTTTCCCACCCGGCCATCCTGAACTTCCTGAAATATATAAGAACATCGGTCAACCAGTATTAATACCCGGTGATATGGGAAGGGCTTCATATGTACTTTTAGGCACTAAAGAAGGTATGGAAGAGTCCTTTGGTTCAACCTGTCATGGTGCTGGAAGAGTGCTTTCAAGGCATCAAGCAATTAAAAAGGCAAAAGGTAGATCTATTAGAAAAGAAATGGAGGAGATCGGAATTATTGTTAAAAGTGCAGGAAGAGAAACCCTTGCAGAAGAAATGTCAGAGGCTTATAAGGACATAAATAATGTGGTCGAAGTAGTGGCAAATGCAAAAATCTCTAAAAAGGTCGCAAAATTAAGGCCCATTGGTGTTGTTAAGGGTTAATTACGTTTTTTCCATATAATCTATTGCTTTTTGGATCCTCCTTATTGTTTCTTCAACTCCAATAACTTCAATTATTTCATACAAACCTGGACTTACAGTCTTGCCAGTAATAGCAAGTCTTAATGATTGAGCGACAAGAGAGACCTTTATATTCAGATCTTCGGCAGTTTTTCTAACGATTACCTCGAACTCTGATTCTGATAGTTCTTTGCTATTTGAAAGCTTTTCTCTAATCACTTTTAATGCTCTCAAAGAATCTGTATTAAATAATTTTTTAACACCCTGTTCTTCATACTGAAAATCAGAGGTGAAATAAAAATCTGCCATTTCTACTATTTCAACAAGGGTTCTTCCCCGTTGCCTCAAAGAACAAAGCATTTTTTGGAACTTTGATTCTTCTGGCACCACATACCCCATTTTCTCAAAAAACTCTCTCGCTAAATCAGAAAGGTCTTTTGGATCCATTTCCCTTATGTAATGGGCATTTAACCAAAGAAGTTTTTCGGGATTGAACACTGCAGGAGATTTGCCAATATTTTCTAAATTAAATTTCTCTATCATTTCTTCTCTTGTAAAAATCTCCTGATCCCCATAAGACCAGCCAAGCCTTACAAGATAATTTACAAGGGCATCACTAATATAACCCATTTCTTTATAAGCCATAACTGACGTTGCTCCATGCCTTTTAGAAAGCCTTGTTTTATCACTTCCTAAAATCATAGGGACATGGGCAAAAACAGGTATTGGAAAATCTAATGCTTTATAAATCTGAATCTGTCTTGGTGTGTTATTTAGATGATCATCTCCTCTAATAACATGAGTAATATTCATATCCACATCATCAATCACGACTGCAAAATTATAAGTAGGGAAACCATCAGAACGTATAATTATCAAGTCATCTAACTCTTCATTCTTAAAAATTACTCTACCTTTAACAATATCGTCAACAATTGTTTCCCCTTCTAAGGGTGCTTTAAATCTAATAACTGGTTTTCTGTCATTAATTGGTCCTTTTAAATCTCTACATCTTCTGTCGTATGTGGGCTTTTTGCCCTCTTTAAGAGCCTGTTCCCTTCTTTCTTGTAACTCCTCGGGCTTACAATAACAATAGTATGCTTTCCCTTCTTTTAATAGTTTTTCTGCAAAGTATGTATACCTATCCATCCTTTTACTCTGAAAGAATGGTCCTTCATCCCAATCAAGATTCAACCATTTCATACCATCGAGTATTGCTTGAACCGATTCTTCTGTAGAACGCTCTACGTCTGTATCTTCAATTCTCAAAATAAACTTTCCCCCTTGATTTCTCGCATACAGCCAGTTGAAAAGAGCTGTTCTTGCACCACCAATATGAAGATAACCCGTTGGGCTTGGTGCAAATCTTGTTCTGACCATTATTCCCTCCATAATAGTTTTAGGGTTATAAATGATACCACAAAAATTTTATAAAATCTAACTACTAATCCTGATGGGTGATATAAATATCATTGAAAACATCTGATAGTTTCTCAAAAATCAATAAAATTTCTGGATCGAAGTGATAGGGCATTGTTCTACCATCACCTTTCAAAATAATCTCACAGGCTTCTTTGTGATTAAAAGCCTTTTTATAAGGCCTCTCACTCCTTAGTGCATCGTATTGATCGCAGAGTATCATAATCCTGCCTTCAATTGGAATTTCTTCCCCCTTTAGGCCTTTTGGATATCCAGAACCATCAAATCTTTCATGGTGGTGAAGGGCTATAGATTCAGCAAGCATTATTTGAGGAAATGTAGATCCAGAGAGAATATTCGCTCCTATCGTCGTATGACTCTTCATTATTTCAAATTCCTCTGGAGTAAGTCTACCAGGTTTAAGAAGAATTGCATCAGGAATGCCTACTTTTCCTATGTCGTGCATTGGCGCAGCAACTTCAATATTTTCAACGAACCTATTGTCCATACCCAATTCTTTGGCAATAAGACTCGCATAAAGCCCCATTCTTTTTATATGCATACCAGTATCATCATCCCTGTACTCTGCTGCATAGGTTAGTCTATTTATCATTTCAGAACTTGCATGCTTAAGCATATCAAGGGCTTCTTTAAGTTCTTTCGTTCTTTGATAAACTGTTTTTTCAAGAATTTCTTTATAATTCCTTTCCATTAATAGTAGATGTCTATACTTTCCTGCCTTTTTTAGAGTATATATTAATTGTTCTGGCTTGTAGGGTTTAATTATAAAATCGTAAGCACCTTTTCTTATTGCTTCAACTGCAACATCAATTTCAGCGTATGCGGTCATAAGAATAACGGGAATATCAGGTTCTAAATGATGAATTCTACTTAGAAGTTCGATCCCATCGACTTTTGGCATTCTTATATCGGTTAATACTATATCGAATTTGTCCTTTGAAAATCTGTTATAGGCCTCTTCTCCATTAGAACAGCTTGTTACATTAAAACCATTAGCAATGAGTAAAGATGAAGCTGCTTCTAAAGAATATAGATCATCATCTACAACCAGAACCCTTAAATCACTTGTCTCTATCATAATTATTATTTCTTTTCATCTTTTTCTGTTTTCTTATTATCACATCGAGACCCGATGTCTGGATCGTACCCTCAACCCCTTATACCCAAACGGGGAAAAACTACTTTAACAATTACTACCCAGAGAATAAAAAAAACCAATAAAAATATTATACCTCTCATGATCTCTCCAGTCTTTTTACTGTAATTATAACAGAATTTTCTGGATAATCAAAAAACTAAAAGTTTTCTACTTGTCTCATTGCTTCGTAGGCAACAATGGCAACAGAATTTGATAAATTTAAACATCTAACAGGTCCAAACATCGGTATTGTGTATATTCTTTCTGAAAATTTATCAAATATAATTTCTGGAAAACCTGATGTTTCAGAGCCAAAGATCAACCAATCATCCTTACTAAATTTTATCGAAGTATAAGGCTTTTTCCCCTTAGAAGAAAAAAAATAAAAATCACCCTTTAACTGTTTTAAAAAGTCATCTAAAGATTCATGTAAAACAAGGTTTAAATAATGCCAGTAATCAAGTCCAGCCCTTTTTAAATATTTATCATGAATAGAAAAACCTAAGGGTTTTACAAGGTGCAACTCACAATTTATTGCAACGCAAAGCCTTGCAATATTTCCCGTGTTTGGCGGTATCTCAGGATGAATTAACACTATTCTTAAAGGCATATGTAAAAATTTTCCTATCTTTTATGAAAAAAAACAAGGGGGTTTAGAATAGTCTTCTTTTTAATTTTATTGCGTTAAAATCACACAATTCCTGACAACAAAAGCACCTAATACAAACTTTTTTGTTTATCTTTGTCTTTTTGCCGATAGTTATTGCACCAACTGGACAATGCTTTTTACAAACGCCACAGCTTCTGCATAAATTAGAAACCTCAGGATAGGAAAGAAAAAAATTATTTATAAAATCATTGATAAAACTTGGCAAAGTAAAATTAGTAGAATAGTTTGGAGGAAATTTAATCATTGGCTTTATTTCTATATCTTTGATTCCTATTGTTTTTATATTATCTAAATTTACTTCCTCCAATCCCAAACTATTTGCAACCTTTAGATATGGAACTTGTTCGATTGGTACATTTAAAATTTTACATAAAATAGTATCCAATGAAAGTGCATCAGTGCCTATTGCCATAAACCCAAAGTTTCTTGGTTCTCCAGAAGAAGGTCCATTTCCTTCCATCCCTATTATTCCATCAAGAATATTAATTTTTGGTTTCAGGGCATTATAAATATCGAGAAGAAGTGTTGCGAATACTTCATATTTTCTTCCAGCAGTTAAATGATAGCTCACTTTTTTCAAACCATAAATACAGCCATATAGATTCTTTACTGCCATTGTTAAAAACATCATCTGATGGGTTTTTAATTTCGCTATATTACATAAATAGTCTGATTCTAATACATCTATTGGTATATCAAGCTCTTTAAACAAATATCCTTTGATTTTTACACTTTTTGTGTTCGAAAAATCAGATACCCTAACTTCATATCTTTTTAAAAAATCACTTAATTCTGCTTTCTCAATAACCTTATAAATACTCCCAAAGCCTGGACTATCACCTATTATAATTTTTGCACCTAATTCTTTGAACAAGACAATTGTTGATTTAATAACCTCAGGATGGGTTATAATTGCTCTCTCAGGAACAGAGGGTTTTAGAAAATTTGGCTTTATAAGGACCTTCTCACCCCTTAGATTTTCTAATCCCTGAAAACTTATAAAATGAGATAAAAAATCAGTGATCAGCTTTTTTTCATATTTTTCTATTCTCTTCAAAAAGACATGGTGCATAATAAATAAACGTTTTAAAAGCTATTTCTTCTCCTTCTTTGGCATCATTTTTTTAGTTTTATCTTTCATCATACTCTTTTTGCTCATCATAATGTCTCTCATCTTTTTGTATTGTTCATCAGTTAAAATTGTTCTGACCTTTTTCATAGCCTTTAGCATCTCTATATGATGGGATGATCTAATATCAGAAATTTTCTTTGTTGCAAGTATTGCTTTATCTAAGTCAAAATCTTTTGGTTCCATTACCTCCATAAGTTCAATCTCAGCAATCTTTATATCTGCTTTAAAACGGGCATTGAGTTTCATCATTTCTCTGTGAATAGGAATAATCTTGGACTTCTGTTCTTCTGTTAGCCCAATCTTTTCTGCGTTTTCCAAACACATGCCTATATTGTCATCCATCATATCCATATTCATTCCCCTCATACCATCTTTCATCATCATATCTCCATGCTGATGACCCATCATCTGGTCTTTTTTCATATCCATCATTTGAGCATTACCAATGCTTACTAATAACATGCAAATCAAAATAATTACCCTTTTCATTTTTTTACCCCCCTGTTTTCTCTTTCTGCTGGGAAGGGTAATGCAGTTGCAGTCCCCTTCGCAAGCAGTTTACCTGAATTCTCACTTTCTGCTTTAACTTCTACTACTAAACTCCTTTTGCCTTTATGTATAACCTTCGATTCAGCAACAATTGTATCACCCAATCCAGTAGACCTAAAAATATTAAAACTAAACTGTACCCCTACAGCATCTTCTATAGAGTTAACAGAAATCGCAAAGGCAACATCAAGAAGGGCAAATATCATTGCACCATGGGCAATTTTATGGGCGTTTAGAAATTCTTCTTCAACCTTTGCTTTAACTATAGCATATCCTTCACTTGCATTAACCAACTCCATTTTAAAAAGATGAAATAATCTATCTCCTTGAATAATTCTGTTTATCCTTTCTTTTGGCATTATTTGATGCAAACCCTCCTCACTTCTTTAATATCAGTAAGCCCCTGAAACACTTTTAAAATACCATCTTGCTTTAATGTTGTCATTCCATCTGATATTGCTTGTCTTCTGATTATATCGATATCAGATTTTTTCTTAATTAGGCTCTTCATATCATCGGTACATTCAAGAAGTTCATGTAACCCCAATCTTCCCTTATACCCCGAGTTATTACAATTTTTACATCCCCTTGGGCGTGAAAGCTTAATATCTGCTGGGTTTATCCCTATTTTCTTGAAATAATCAATCCCATATTCCTCTATAATTTCTGCAAGTTCCCTTCTTTCTGGTACGTATACCTCTTTGCATTCAGAACAAAGCTTTCTTGCTAATCTTTGAGCAAGAATACACAGAAGGGCATCAGAAAAGCTAAAGGGATCCATCCCCATATCAAGTAATCTTGTGACTGTTTCAGGTGCTGAATTGGTATGTAAAGTAGAAAAAACAAGATGGCCTGTTAGTGATGCCTCTATGGCAATCGAAGCAGTTTCCTCATCCCTCATCTCACCTACCATAATAACATCTGGATCTGCTCTTAGAAAGGACCTTAAAACAGAAGCAAAGGTAAGTCCTATTTTTGGGTTCACCTGTACCTGACGAAGCCCTTTTTGAGTAATTTCAACCGGATCTTCAGCAGTCCATATCTTTGTCTCAAGCTTATTAATCAGAGCTACTGCCGAGTGTAATGTAGTAGTTTTGCCAGATCCAGTGGGACCAACAACAAGTATCATCCCATAGGGCTTTTCTATGCACTCTTTGAAAACTTTAGCATTTCTCTCTGTAAGCCCTAATCTATCAAAGGGTAAAGGCTCTCCTGATGATAAAATCCTCAATACTACATCCTCTAACTGTCCAACTGTAGGAACTGTTGCAACACGAAGCTCAATATCAGCAGGACCATACTTTTTAAAATCAATTTTCCCATCCTGAGGCTTTCTTTTTTCAGCAATATCAAGCCCTGCCATTATTTTTATCCTCGATACTATTGCATACTTATACTTGTAAGGTATCTTCTGATATAATTGACATCTCCCATCAATCCTTAATCTTATGATAACATCATTTTTGCCTGGATAGGGCTCAATATGAATATCAGAAGCCTTCTTTATGTAAGCATCATAAATTATTTTATTAACAAGTTGAACAATTGCACTGTCTTGTTCAGATACCTTTTGTACCTCCTGTTCCACATCAGGTTCTTCAGCCTTTTCAAGCTTGCTTAATATCTCTGTTAGTTCACCTCCACCTTCACTATATTTTCCAAGTTTATAGAAATAATCAATAAAATCTTCAATGTCATCTCTAAAAGAGGCAACAAAATTAATTTTTTTGTATTCAGGGAAAAGGAATTTTATTAGATCCTGTTTTTCTAAGTCAGTAGGATCTTCCATTGCGACATAGAGAACACCATTTTCTATTTTTATGGGAACCCATTTTTCATTTTTAAGCTTTTCTGGTTTTACTTTTTTTAATACTTCTTCTAAAGGAGGAATGTTTGGATCAAACATAATAAACTCTGTACCATAATAGAGGCTCAATGATTTTGCCATTTCATTTCTTGGTACACCAAAATCTTTTATTAATACCTGATCTATGCCAATTTTACCTGCTTCAGGATGGGTAGTTGCCTTTTCAATTGTTGCTTCATCAATAATATTTTTACCAAGAAGATAATAATATCGGTGTTTTTGACGAGAAATTTTTGTTGCCTGAGCAAGTCTATGGAGATTAAAAATTGCAATTGATAGGGCTGAAGCAATTTCCCCAGCATATTGTATATCAGTATCGTTAAATTTTTCTTCATTTTTTTTATTTAAAATTTGTATGACGCCAATTAATATATTTTGAAATGTCATAGGCACACATAGAATCTGCTTTGAACGAAATCCTGTTTTTTGATCCCAGCTTTTATCAAATTTAAGATCTGTGTGTATCATCTTTAACTCATGCTCATCATAGGCATTTTTAATATTTATTACATTTTTTGATAGGGCACAGTAGCCAGCAATACTAGTAGTATTTATAGGAACTATAATGTCTTTTACCTCTTCTCCTGATTTCACCCTTGAAAAAAGGAGATTCTTTTTTACATCTGCCAAATAAATAGTAATTCTCTGAGCATCAAATAGATCAGCAATACTATCTTTTAATTCAATCAATAAACTGTTTAGTGAACTGGCTGAATGAATTTCATTGATTTTTTCCATTAACCTTTTTCGGCGCTCCAATTGGACCTTCAGGAAGGTTAATTCATCGCTCATGCTATAAGCATACCAGAGTTTAAAGTTATGACAAGTACTTTTAAAAATTTTTGTTGGAGATAATTATTCTTTCTTTGAAATATCCTTTGCTTGCCAATGGGGAAAATACTTTCTGATAAGCCTATTTAGCTCTATTTCAAATTGTGAATATTCAATTTCTTCCTTTCTTTGCAATTTTTGAGCAACACTCGCCTTTCCATAAATCATACCCGCACCAACTGTATTATTGGTCAATCTATCTATGAAAATAAAAGAACCTGTTGCTGGTAAAAACTTATAAACATCAAAGGGTATAGATTCTGTTAGGTAAAGCCTGCAAAAGGCTATCTCATTTAAATTAAGACAATCTGAGTCTCTGTGTTCTAACGTATTTACATCTATTACATAGTGTATTTTATCTATATAACCAGAACGGATTGAAGCAATCGTTTTAATTTCATAGGTTTTACCAATCTCCATCTTGTCCTCTGACATCCAGACAACCATTACGTCAAGGGCATCGCTCATCTCAGGTAGATTGTTAGAATGAACGATTAAATCACCTCTACTGATGTCTAATTCGTCTGTGAGTGTTAAGGTTACAGCCATTGGAGCAAAGGCTTCTTTTAATTCTCCATCATAGGTAACAATTGATTTTATTTTACTTCTTTTGCGAGAAGGTAGTACACATATCTCATCACCAACCCTTATAATTCCAGAAGTGATCGTCCCACAATATCCCCTGAAATCTGCATTTGGTCTATTCACATACTGAACAGGAAATCTAAAATTTTTAAGGTCAATATCAGAAGTAATCTCTATAGTCTCTAAAAGCTCCATTAAGGGTTTGCCTTTATACCACTTCATATTTTGGCTTCTATGTACTACATTGTCCCCCTTGAGTGCTGAAATAGGAACAAAATGAATATCCTTTACATCTAAATTTTTTGCAAAGTCTAAATAATCAAGCCTTATTTTTTCAAAGACTTCTTTTTTGTATCCCACTAAATCCATTTTATTGATGGCAACGATTATATGCTTTATACCCAATAAATCAACTATAAAGCTATGTCTTTTAGTTTGTGTGAGCACACCATTTCTTGCATCTATAAGTATTATTGCTAAATTTGCTGTTGACGCTCCTGTTGCCATGTTTCTCGTATACTGTTCATGCCCCGGTGTATCTGCTATTATGAATTTCCTCTTATCAGTAGAAAAATATCTATAAGCAACATCAATTGTTATCCCTTGCTCTCTTTCAGCTTGAAGCCCATCAACAAGAAGCGCTAAATCAGGTTCATCACCTGTAGTGCCTACCTTTTTACTTTCCCTTTTTACTGCAGCTAACTGATCTTCATAGATAAGTTTTGAATCATGAAGCAGTCTTCCGATAAGAGTGCTTTTGCCATCATCTACACTGCCGCAGGTAATAAATCTAAGTAATTCCTTTTGCTCATGCTTCTTTAGATATTCTTGTATGTCTATAATTTTATCTGCCTTACCTTTCATAATATACTATCCTCTAAAAATATCCCTCTTTCTTTTTCTGCTCCATAGAACCAACGACATCAAAATCTATTAATCTTCCCTGTCTTTCTGAAGTTTTGGTTAAAAACATTTCTCTAATAATCTCTGGAAGAGTAGTAGCATTAGATGGTGTTGCTGCGGTCAAAGGATAACATCCCAATGTCCTGAACCTCACCATCTTTAATTTGGGTTTTTCACCGGGGAGAAGTGGCATCCTATCATCATCTACCATTATTAACTGTCCATCTCTCTCTACAACTGGTCTTTTTTTGGCAAAATAAAGAGGCACTATGGGGATATTCTCTAAGTAAATATAAAGCCAAACATCAAGTTCAGTCCAGTTTGATAACGGAAAAACCCTTATACTCTCTCCTTTGTTGATTCTTGTATTGTAAATGTTCCAAAGCTCCGGTCTTTGATTTTTAGGATCCCATCTATGGTTTTTATCTCTAAAAGAAAAAACTCTTTCCTTCGCTCTTGACCTTTCCTCATCTCTTCTTGCTCCGCCAAAAATAGCATCAAACCTATACTTATTCAAAGCCTGTTTTAATGCTTCTGTTTTCATAATATCAGTATATTTTTTACTGCCATGGGTAAAGGGATTAATATTATTTTTTAAACCTTCCTGATTTGTATAGACTAACAACTCAAGACCCAATTCTTTTGCCCTTCTATCTCTAAACTCTATCATTTCTTTAAATTTCCAGGTTGTATCGATATGAAGCAGGGGAAAGGGTGGTTTGCCCGGGTAGAAAGCCTTCATTGCCAAATGAAGCATTACAGTAGAATCTTTTCCTATTGAATAAAGCATAACTGGATTTTCAAACTCTGCTACCACCTCTCGCATTATATGAATACTCTCTGCTTCTAACCTTTTTAAATGGTTCAGTTTATATTTATTTAACATCATTTCCCCTTTTCTTTATCTATTATAGTAAAGAATAAATCAATTGTCTATTTTTTTTATAAAGTTATATTAAACTTAACTTGGTAAAAATACAAGAGGAATTTTAACAACCGTATCTCCATAATCTGATTCCGAAAAGTGTATTGATTTTACCAAAAAAATTATCTTTTGTATAAATTCTTTGTTTTTAATATCTGTATCAAGCACCTCAATATTGTTAATGTCTCCTTTTGACGTGATTTCAATTTTAACTACTAACCTGCCCTGAAGTGTTGGATCTTTTTTTCTCTCTTCGATATAAAGAAATTCAAAACCCTTTTTATGTTTACTAATTACTGAAATAATTTCCCCTTCAGGTCTTTTACCCTTTAAGACTTGAACATTCTTTGTATATAAATCGGTTCTAATTTTTTCTGGTCTATCCAACTCTATTGCTTTAGTTTCAACATTCTTTACAAGATTTCCCCCTCTAATTTCATCAATCTTTGCGGTGTCAAATCTCCTCGGTGTATCAAAAACCTGTCCTGTAACATTAGTTAGCTCTTGATAACCTTTAACTGGTTTAGTCTTTATGCTTTCATCTATCTTTGCAAAAAGACTCCTTTCTTTTTCTATAAGTACATTTTTAGTACCTTCTTCAACCGCTAAAACGCCTTTAGAAACTACCGCTTCTCCCTCAAAGTAACCTCCCCCTTTACCGCTTTTACCAGCCGCCTTAACTGAAGTTTTTTCTTCTCTTTTTCCAGAGCTTTCATCACTTCTTTTAATTTGTGCTTTATCTTTATTTTGTGTTTCTACTCTTTTATAACTCATATCAAATACTTTTGACTCATCTTTAAATTCAACAAATGCCAAATCAGGGGTAATTCTGATTATATTACTTACACCAAAAAAGGCAAGAAAGGTTATAGCCATAACTAAGCTTAAAAAACCCACATTTTCTTTTGTGATAACATCCTCATGAAAATTCTTTGGAACATATACAATATGTTTCTCTTCTATTGGAACAACTTTTAAGTAAAACTCATACTCACCTATTAAAACAAAAACCTCAATATCTTTCTTCAATTGAATAAATTCTTTTACTTCTACGAATCCCAGTAAATCATTTAAATCCTTTCTTTCTCCATTTCTTACCAACTCAATTTTAAAATTTCTATTCCAGTAAAGCTTTAAAATATCTTTCTCTAACTCCAAAAGTTTGAACGTATCAAAATCTACATTAATTGGAATATTATTTGTATACGCATTTCCAATACTAATTTCTCTATCTTCTATAGTAAATACTCTATACCAATTGCCTTTTTTAAGATTTACTTCGAATCCATATCTCATCTTGGTACCACCGCTAAAAAGGGTTTGGGAAAGCCAGCCTGTACCGCTAACCTTATATAGTTTCTAATTCTGTAAAATTGGAGGTCCCTATCTGCTTGAATTACTATATAATTTACCCCTTTACTTTTTATTTCTTTTAAATGTTTTAATATCTCAACATCATCTTTTCCAGTAATACTATAGCTTATGTTTTCAATCGTAATTTTATCTTTCCCAATGGCTATATAAGATCTCTCGGAAATGGGTATCCTACTCTTTGAATAGGGCAAGTCAATTCCTTCTTCAATCCTCATAAAGACCCCTTCAAAACTATAGGATGTGAGAAAGAAAAATAGAAGTATTGTAAACATATCCATGAGACTGGTAAGATTTAATTCCATATTTAAATCTTTTCTTTTGTAAAGCTTCTTCATTAATTAACCTCATCAATATATACTATCTCTTCAAAGCCTACATTGCTTCTTTTACAAATATCAATTACATCTATTAAAAATTGATAGGTAACATTATTATCCACTTTCAGTTGAATGCTCTTTATTTCAGGATTGCTATTTCTTATCTTTATTAATTCATTTTCTAATTTTTTATTGAATTGATCATCAAGATTAATTCTCCATGAATTGTTTTCATAGTCAATCATAACATAATCTTTCATAACGCTTAAAACTACATCTTTCTTTACATTTGCCGAGGTTGAAGATGACGATTTTAATGATGGCAAGGTTATTTCATGGGTTGTTAATTGTTGAAGTAAAGAAGTTTCTAAAACAAAGGGTAAGAGAACAAGAAATAGGTTCATTACAGGAATAAGTATGGGAAGTAAAATTGTACTTTTTTTATTTTTACTAAATCTTTTGTATAGCATCCTAATATCTCATAGTTACAAAGTTTATAAATTTCAAAACATAATATTCTGTCATATCCTTTAATCGCTCTGCCCTATTGTTAAGAATGGCGTACATAAACAGCACGAAAACAGCTACAAACAATCCATAAGCTGTTGTATTCATGGCAACAGAAATTCCTTTAGCAAGCACCTGAGCCCTCTGTGCTGGATCAAGCCCAGATACTGCAGTAAATGATTTTATCAGTCCCTGCAAGGTACCAAGCAAACCTAATAGTGTTGCAAGATTTGCAATAGTTGGTAATAGATTTAATCTTCTATCGATTTTTGGGAATTCTAAAGAAGAAATCTCTTCTATGTTTTTTTCAAATAATACTGCAAATCTTCTCTCTCCTTTAATAATTTTATTTTCCTGCTCAATACTAAGTTTATCAACTTTTTTTAGCATCTCTAATCCAAAGCGAACAATATTTGACAATGGCACGTCTGGAGAACCTTTAATAGCTGCATCTAACTCTTTAGCAAGAAGCTTCTGTTCAACAAAGTTGTAATATTTTGAACCATCTAAATTAAACTTTTTAAACAAAACATAAAATCTCTCAATGACCACTGCAATCCCAAATGCCAAAAGAAAGGTTATGGGATACATAAAAAAACCACCATCTTTAAAAAACCTACCTAAGAATTCCAAAAAGTCCATATATTCCTCCACATTCTGTATATACCTAATTTATTGCTTATTTATTAAATCTCTTTCCAATATCTTTTCAAGTTCAATTAAATTCCCCTTGTCTGTTTTAAATGCTCTAAATTCTATATTATATTCGGGTAAAACAAAAATAATCCTCGGTTTTTCTTCTGCACCGAAGATTTCTAAGCTTTTTTCAATATTCACATCAAACTGGTCCTTTTCTTTTGCAAAAGATGGGATAGCAAATAGTAAAAAAATTATAATAAGTTTCTTCATTAATCTATCTCTAAACTAAAATATGGCTTCATACAATTACCTTTTCTTCTCAGCCAAATATAAATTATAAATAATGCCTAAATTTTGATTAACTATCTCATTTAATCTTTCATCCCCATCAACTTTCAAGCTTTCTAAAATCTCGATTCCTTTCTTAACATAGCCCCTTTCAACCAATAGGATAGCTTTTATAAGATTTGAATGAAAATCTTTTTCTAAATGTAAATCATTTATAATTTTTTCAGCTCTATCCAAATCTCCTAACATGAAATAACAATAAGCCTTATAAAGTTGCACCCTTTCACTATAAATCTTAATTTTCTCAAATAATTGCAATGCTCTTTGCCAATTTTTCATTTCCATTTGAATTAATCCTTGTGTCAGTTCCCTTTTACCTTCAGGTAAACTTGATGTAATAATAAGCGCATTTGAGTATTGGCTTTTTTTAAGATAGATTAATGAAAGATATAGAATAATATCCTCGTCATAAGAATTATTTTTAGCTACTTCAAAAAATCTTTGTGCTTGCTCATAATTACCTATTTTATAATATGAAATTCCTATTAATTTTGAAATTTTATCAATATGTCCTAAGCCCTTTTTAAAAAAATCTTGTTTATTTTCTAATACTTTAATAACATCTTCATACCTGTTTTTATTAAAAAAAGCATTTATCACATATAACAACATTTCTGAATTTCTAAAATCCTCTTGTCTTTGTTGATAAAGTTCTATTATCGCATCTAAATTGCCTTCTCTTTCTAATCTCTTCAATATAACATCAAGATTTTCTACCATACTAACTTGTTCTTTTTCTCTAATTTCTTTTTGCATCCCCTTTCCCGCACACCCAATCAAAATAAATATAAATACAAATATCGAAAGCCCTTTCATCTTAATTCACCAAATAAAAAAATTTCTTTTTCTATTTCAATGGGGGGCAAAAAGAATTTTTTTGTTTTAAATTCTGGCATTATTTCCTTAATCTTACTAATAATTTTTTTTGTGCTTTCAATTTCCTCATTTTCAATAGATTGCTTTAAAGCAGTTTTTAAAACCTCAATACCCTTATTAAAAGCATATTCTTTGTCTATAAAGAAGATATTGTAATCAACAAGAATACTCCCCAGGATATATTGATATTCTAAACTGCCAGTTTCCTGATATTTCGCGCTACAAAGATCTATAAAACCTTCTAAAAACTCCTTTGCTCTATCATCGGAAAAAGTAAAAATTGCCCTTTTTGTTAACTCATTTAATAAGAATACCTCTTCTAAACCAAAGTTTCCAAATTTTTTACTAACCAAAAGTTCTATAAAAATCTGTCCTGATTTTTTTATATCATTAATCTTATAAAAATAAATCCCCTCATAAATTGAGACTTTTTCTTTCTCTGAATTATTCAATGTCCTATTTTTAAGTAAATATATAACACGCCTTGCATCATCCAATCTACCAACCTTTAAATAAAACCAAACAGATTTTAATAACAAATCATTCCTATTATCTCTAATACCTAATTTTTCTGCTGATTCACCGGCAAAATCAAAGTTGCCAGTTTCTAAACCTATAGAATACATAAAATCCAATGCCTTCTTTTTGAGTTCCTCTTCACTTACTTCTTTCATAATTTCAAGAGCCCTTTTTTTATCTCCTAAATAACTTTCAAGTATAGCTTGGTTATACAATGAGGGTTGTTTAAATTTAGTATTGAATTTATCATTTGTTATGAGTCTATAAATATCTCTTGCTAATTCAAATCTTTTTTCTTGTTCTAATTTTTGAGCATAAACAAATAGAGAGAAATGCTTCATTTCTAAATATTTTTTTTGCCCTGTTTTTAAATAAACTTTTTCAAATATTTTAGAAAGCTCTATTTTGTCTTGCAGTTTATCAAATCTGCCTTGAATAAAGACCGCAAAATCCTCAACATATGCTGAATTTGTCTTCTCTAAGAACTCATTTATAGTATTTAAGGCATCCCTTTCAAATCCATTTTTTATATATAAATCAGCAAGCAATAAACTTATTTTTATTGTTTTATTTGAGTTGGGGAAGATCTCAATAAATTTCTTTATTTCTTTGATAATATGCTCATTTTGGACTTCACCCCTTTCCCATAAAAAATAAAGGCTGTTTAAATAACCATAAAAACTTTCTTCTTCTTTGAATTTAGCAATATAGGCCTTTTTATAATACTCTGAGGCTTTAAAAAAATCTTTATTTTCAAAATATAATTGTCCTAAAAGAAAATTTACCTCGCCTGATTTTTTAGAATCACCTAAACTATTAAGATAATCAAGTAAAAGATTTGTTGAGATGTTATATGCATCTTTATCTTCAGTTCTCTCGTATTTATTGCTATAGTAATAACCTGCACTAAGTATAATCTCTTCATATTCTTTTGGTATTTCATGAAATTTCTCATAATAAAGACTGCCCTTCTTATATAAATCATTAAACCTCAATTTCTCATTATAGGCTTCCCTTTCTTTACCTAAAAATGTTAATAATTCAATCTTTGAAATTAATAGAGAAGGAGAGTTGTAATTTAAATAATAAAGCTTAAGCCCTCTTTCATATACCTCTATAGCATTTTCATATTCTGCAAGTGAAACATATAAATCTCCCAAAGATTTAAAAACCTTTTCCGGATAAGGGAAAATAGTATTTCTCGCAAGGTAATTCTCTGCTCTTTTGCCATCACCCTTTTTATAAAATGTTTTGGCTATTAAATCTATAACTTCATTTAATAACATTTCAGATATACCACCTTTAGTATAGATTTCACTACCAAGTAGTGTATCCAAGACCATTTTATAATTTTCTTCCACATAGTAGGTCCAAGCAATCTTGTATGTTGAAACAACCTCATATACACCACCATATGCTTTTGCCTTTAAATAATTTCTTCTGGCAGAATCATACATTTTCTTATCAAAAAGCAAGTCACCAATTTTTATATAAATGTTTGGCTGGATATCTGTTTTTTTATTTTTGTGAACAAATCTCTGGAAGTTTTCGAGCGCCTGCTCTGTATTTCCATAATGATCATTTGCTTCAGCAAGTATTAAATAAACATCGGGATAGGATTTTAAAATTTCTTCATTATTTTCTATGAATACTATGATATTTTTTAATTCCTCAGTTCTTTTTTTATAATCACTTACTTTTTGGGTAAGATATCTATTCCATAACAAATATATCTTGTTGTAAATGCCTTTTTGGGCGTAGGAAACATTTTTATTCCTTCCCTTTAACATTAATTCATCTAATCTGACTATTAATTTATCTATGTCAGTTAAGTTAAAGCTCTTTACGTTTGATATCTCTTCTTCAAGAATTCTAAATTCCAATTCGAGTTTCAATCTTTCTTCTTCTTCAGATAAAAAACTTAAGAAAGTAAGGTAACCTTTAATTAATTTGTTCTTTGCATCTTTATACGCTCTTTGCATTTCATTATAAATATCCTTAGTGTCCTTGATTGAAAATCTTATAACTTCAACTCTATCTATATTCTCCATTAGATTATCAAGATCATTAATTTTTTTTCTCATTATATCTGAAGATGAGCTACTTATTCTCCCTATATCACTTAAATACCTCTTTCTAAGAACATTATATTCATCTTTTATATCTTTTAACTTTAATTTGAACAATTCTATATCTTGTCTGTAACTCTCTAAAAAACTAATATACGATAAAAGTTTCCATCTAACATAATAAGTTTGAAATAGGGGGTAGATCTTTTCGTGAAACAATTTTTTTTTACTAAAAAATAATCTTATTATTGTAAAATCATCATCCTCTAACTTTAAAGGCAGATCTTCGCTTAATTTAGGTACTACATAATTTATACCTTTTTTTAAACTACAGTCCATTTTCATTAGTTCAAAGGCATAGTTGTAAGTTTCGTTGAAGTAATTTAAGACATTATCACAATCTTCACTTAAATAATCTACCAATAGAACTAATTCTTTATCTTTAATTCCAAGCTTCTTTATATACTCTTTTGCTTTACCTGTTTCATTAAGCAATAGTAAAAAGCAAATATATGTATGAGGAAAGTATGTCTTATGGGGATCTAAAATCTTTAAAGCTTCCTGTAAGTTTCCTTTCTCATAGTTTTCATAACTCTTTAAAAAATCTCTGTAAATAACATTTTCAAAAGATACCTGATAATCCATGCTGTTTATTGCATATAACAACTTTATCTCTTCGCTAAACTGAAATTCATCTAAAATCTTTTTAAATTCACTTTTTTTATTCTTTTTTTGAAGTGTTCTAAAAGATTCTAATCCTAACTCATCAAGAGCTTTTTTATTTTTGACATAACCTAATATTTTTTTTAGCTCTTCAATGCTAACCTCATCTTTCCAACCTTTGAAATACAAGTATGACAGAGTATCAACGTCTTCAAGAATAAATAAATTCTCAAACTCTCCCGCGAAAGTAAAATCTTTTATCATAAAATTAGATAGATCTTTAATTCCAACATTGCTTATCTTTATCTCCTGGGAATAAGTTGCTGAACACAATAATAGTAAAATTAGAATTATTCTACAAACCATGCTCTTGGACTAATCCTTACCTTTGGAATTTCTCCAGAAAATAAAAAATCCATCGATATCCTTCTAAATTCAGGCACCTCTATTTCAAATTTTTTTATAATCTCTGAATTGTCTTTGAATAACCTCAAAGAAATTACATTCTTGCCCGTTCTAACAGGAAAATCTCCCAAATAAACACCCATACCTTTATGAACCTTCCTTATATCAAAGATATTAGCAAGAATTAAATTGTCATTTAAATACACCCCATAGAATGTCCCATTTAAACTACTATCCTCAAAACTAAAAAAAATTGATATTTTGCTTTTTGTAAAGAACGGCACCTTTTTTTCAAATTCTCCAATTTCTCTCCATAGACTAAATATGTTGTCTTGAAAAGAATCGGCATGACATTTTATTGTTGCTAAAAGACAGAAACACAAAATTAGAATTTTCTTCATAAATAAAATTATAATTTTTTTAATTTTTTTTTACAATCATCAACTTGTCATTCCAAGGAAACTTGAAAAAATGTTAAAATGGCCACTATGAAAAGCTGGCCATTGATAATAATAGGCATGCATCGATCTGGCACTACCATGCTTTCAAAGATTCTCGAAAACTTAGGCATTTTTATGGGAGCCAAAAAAGAAATCAATAATGAAGCGACTTTCTTTATAAAAATCAACGATTGGATATTGAGACAGTTCAACGCTTCATGGGATCAACCCTATAATATGAATTTTGTTGATGATGAAATTATTAAACATTTATCAAAAGTTCTATTACGTCCCATAAGAGATTTTAGAGCTATAGAATTTTTAGGAATAAAATATTTTTTAAAATATAGAGATTTAAGAAAATTAAATATACCTTGGGGGTGGAAAGATCCAAGAACGACTTTTACAATAGATATCTGGAAAGATATTTTTAAAAATGCAAAGATATTACACATTTATAGAAATCCTTTAGATGTCGCAGAAAGTTTAAGAAAAAGAGAAGAAAAACTTAGTGCTAATTTTAAAATGACCCTCTCAAAGCATATAAAAGAAATAATAATGAAGGGCAAAATCGGCTATGCAAGCTCTTTTAGGTTAAGAAATATAAAAGAGGGAATCCTATTATGGAAACAATATATAGAAAAAGCCTTCTCGCTTAACAATAATACGAAGAATATTTTACATATAAAATACGAAGATCTATTAACAGAACCAGAAAAATATTTAGATAAAATTTTTAGTTCAAACAACTTCCTTATAAACAGGACGATATTAATCAAGCAATAAAGAACATAAAAACTGATAAAAGTTATGCTTTCACAAAAAATTATGAATTAATAAAAATTTATAAAGAGATTAAAGACTGGGAAATATTGAAAAAATTAGGTTATGATAATATAGACTGTTAAAAACATTTAATTATAAAGAAATTGACATGATTTTAAAAATTCTTTAACCTAAAAACATGAAAAAAATAATTTATTTAATCCTATTTATAGCCCTTTTTGCATGTGGTAGCGAGCAATATGGCTCCATACCACCTAACGCTAATAAAATTAAAGTTAAAGATGCTATGTTAAATGTTGAACATTTAAATAAAGAAGTAATATTAGAGGGTAAAATTGTAACTCAATGCGCAGCAAATGGTTGCTGGTTTTTTTTAAGAGACGACACAGGACAGATACTCGTTGATTTAAAACCACTAAATTTAGGGCTTCCACAAAGGACTGGAAAAACTGCGGTTGTATCGGGAGTCTTAATAAAAGAGCCCTCGGGACAAATTATTATCTCTGCAAAGGGCTTATTGATTAAATAAAATGACCTTTCGAGAAATTGCCTTTAAGAATCTTTTTAGACACAAAGTAAGAAATTTTCTTACCCTTTTAGGTATCATTACTTCAGTTACTGTTCTTTATTCTATCCTATCATTTAATAAAAGCTTTATTAACAATTTAAACGAAGAGCTTAATAAAACTGGTGTTCATTTTATGGTAGTTCCTGCAGGATGCCCTCACGAAGTCGCATCTCTTGTATTGCATGGTGCTGTAATACCTAAGTTTTTGCAAACAGATATTGAAGATAAACTAAAAGAGAAACTGGACAAACAATATGATGTGCTATCACCTATTCTCGTTTTTCAGTTACCCAATCAGGAAAAACAAAGAATAGATTTAATCTACGGATTAGAAATGGATAATGTAAAAAATCTAAAACCCTGGTGGAAGGTTATTGGAAAAACACCCCAGAAGGAAAATGAGATACTTATAGGTTTTGAAATAGCAGATCATGATAAGATTAAAATTGGAGATAAATATAAATTAAACAACAAAGAATATGAAGTTTCTGGCATCATTGAAAAAACAACATCTAAAGATGATGCCTTTATTTATATCCCTTTAAAAGAAGCACAAACAATCTTGGCACAAAAAGATGGTATCACTGCAATAGGGGTTAAATTAAAAAATGCTGAAGCTCTAAATGACACCATCGACAGGTTATCAAGAGAAATCCCGGGGATTCAAATTGTTACAATTAACCAGATATTAACTTCCATATCCACATTAGCAGCAGGAGCAAGGGTACTTAGCCTTTCTGTTGTAGCTATAGCAATTTTAATAAGTACGATAGGGATTCTTAATGTGATACTTATGACTGTTTTTGAAAGAACTCAAGAAATTGGGATGATGAGAGCAATCGGTGCATCAAGAGCTCATATATTCAGGATAATTATTGAAGAATCGGTAATTTTGAGCACTTTAGGTGGTTTGATAGGTATTTTGTTAGCCCTTCTTTTATCAAAGGGTATTGAAAAATTTGTAAAAAGTTTTATGCCCTATGTGCCACAGGGCGATCTGGTTGTTTTTGACCTTAAATTAGGTATTCTTTGTTTCTTTTTTACCGTTTTCTTAGGCTTAATTGCAGGACTTTATCCAGCCTTTAGAGCCACAAAAATTAGCCCTATAGAAGCTATAAAGGGATAGTCAAATGACATTACTAAAAATAGAAAATCTTACAAAAATATATATAAGAGGTGCTGAGACAGTAAAAGCATTAGATAGTGTATCATTTTCGGTGAATAATGGAGAATTTGTTGCAATTACCGGACCATCTGGATCAGGTAAAACAACCCTTTTACATATTCTCGGTTGTTTAGATAGGCCAACTTCTGGTGAGGTTTACATAGATGACAAAGCAGTAGGAAAGATGAATGATAAGGAACTGGATAATATTAGAAGATTAAAGATTGGCTTTATATTTCAACAGTTTTATTTACTTCCTGAACTAAATGTAATTGAAAATATAAAACTCCCACTTCTTTTCAGTGGTAACCCTAAAAAAATAGGAGAAGAATACCTAAATGAAATATTAGATACCCTTGGGATTTTAAAAAGAAAAAATCATAAACCAAAGGAACTAAGTGGTGGTGAGATGCAAAGGGTCGCAATAGCAAGAGCCCTTGTTAATAAACCAGAATTTATCCTTGCAGATGAACCTACCGCTAACTTAGATTCAGAAAATAGTATTAAAATATTTGAACTATTAAAAAGGCTTGTAGAAAAAGGTATTACTGTAATAGTAGTCACCCATAATAATGAGTTAGCAAGTCTTGCTGAAAGAAGAATTAAGTTGAAAGATGGCAGGATAATTTCAACTTAGAAAATTAAAAGAGAAAACACAGTAACAAATTTAATTGTTTGATACTTTATAGTAAAATCCAATAAAATTTACTACCCTTTTATATAACAATCCCTCTAACCTATTCCCAGTGGGCTAACTCTGAATCTTCTTCAATATCTCCTTTTTAGCTTCTCCTACCGTTAGGGGAAGTTTGTTGTATTCTAATGCTCCCTCAGATTTTAGTTGTTCCATAAGCTTAGCTACATAGGGAAGTCTAAGTTTAGCATTTTTAAGTTCTTCGCTCCCGCTAAAGACGTTTGCTGGCTCACCAAGTCTTGTAATCTTACCCTTTGATAGAATAGCAACTCTATCAACATAAAGAGGTATCAGATCGACTTCATGAGTAGCCATAACTATAGTCAATCCCTTTTCCTTATTTAATTTTTTCAGTAGCATTGCAATCTCTCTAACTCCCATTGGATCTAAGCCAGACAATGGTTCATCCATAAGTATTATTTTTGGTTGCATAGCAAGCACCCCCGCTATGCATAGTCTCTTTTTCTGTCCATAGGATAATGTTTTAATTGGCCTATTCTCAAACCCCTGAAGCCCAACAGCTTCAAGCGATGACATAACCCTTTCTTTAACCTCTTTATCTAAAAGCCCCATATTTCTTGGACCAAAAGATATATCCTCATAAACTGTCAAGGCAAAAAGCTGATCGTTGGGATCCTGAAAAACTGTACAAACAATTGTGAATAACTGATCCCTTTTTATTTTTCTAATATCTTCTCCAAATATTTTAATAGTTCCTTCGTACTCTTTGAGTAATCCATTCATAAGCTTGAGCAAGGTACTCTTTCCAGCACCATTAGAACCAAGAAGGGCAAAAAATTCTCCCCTATTAATATTAAGGGAAATATTGCTTAGAATTTCTTTGCCCTTTTCATAGGAAAAATTTAGCTTTTCGATGCCTATGGCTATTTCATGCACGGACATATAAACCCAAAAGTAAGGGTAATATTCCTAAAAAAAGAAGCAACATGTATTCATAAAACTTTGGTTTTGTTATATCTGAAGGATAAAAAAACTTTCCCTTATAACCTCTTAAAAATAGTGCATCAGACATGTTATTACATCTGCTTATTCCCCTTAATATGACCATTCCTATCAAATTACCAAAAGATTCAAGGGACCTTCGAAAACCATTGTAACCAAGTCTAACCATCTGGGCATTCCTCATCCTCACACTCTCGTCATTAAGTACAAATATATACTTAAAAATAATCATAAAAATATCTATAAATGTATCGGGGGCTTTAATTTTTTTGAATACAGACATCATTTCTTGAATTGTGGTGGTGGAAATAAATATTATAATTAATAAAACACCAGTAAATATTTTCAAACCAATAATAATTGCTAAAAACAGACTTTCTGGATAGAAGTCAATTATAAGTATTATAGGATTACCCTTTTTTAAGAAATGTAGCTTTGCAAGGCTTATAACAATACTTGTAATTAAGGCAATAAAGATTGGTCTTTTTGTATACCTAAAGGGAATATTACTAATAAAATACATCAAAAAAACAAAAATAATAAAAATAAAATAAAAATGACTTGTAATTAAAAGATTAAGAATTAGATATACAAAGGTTAAAAAGACCTTCGTATAGGGACTTAATTTTCTAAGAAAGCTATTATTACTCAATGCAATATGTTCAAACTCTGGCGCAAATATCACCCTTTTTCTCCTTAAATAGTCTTCTATAGTTATAACCTGCAACAAAACCACCAATAGCACCAAACAATGTAAAAATAAAAAGTAATAAATCTCCTTGGTCTGTATTAATTATTGGTTCCTTTGGTTCCCTTCCATACATCTTTGCATATTTTTCAACAACCTTGGCATCTACACCTTCCCATTTACTCTCGTTTGCAAAAATATCTGATGAAATAAAAATTAAAAAACAAATTAGTGTCAAAATAGACAATTTTATTTTTTTCATTCTCCTACCTCCTTATAAATTATTTAAGGAAAACTTTTTAATAAAAATCCTGCCAAAGTCCATCAATTCTGGCTTATGAATATAAATGTACCTAACAGAATACCCAGTAATAACACCTTCAAGAATGCCAAGGGGAATCTGTGTAGGAACAAAGGCGAGGGAGATTTCCTTAAAGGCTGGTATAAACTCAGGTGAGAGAGACAATGCAAGAATAACCGCAGTTGCACCATATGTCGCTATATCTGCAATAAACCCAGCTACAAAACCAGAAAGGAAAATATTTAATCCAAGCTTCCTACAAATTCTATAACTAAAGTAGCCTAAAAAAGACCCAAATACCCCCATAGTTAGAGTATTTGCTCCCAGAGTAGTAATTCCTCCATGGGCCATAAAAAGAGCTTGAATCAAAAGAGAAACGCATGCTACAACGGTGCTTACGAAGGGACCTAAGATTATAGCACCAAGACCAGTACCTGCAGGATGGGAACATGTTCCAGCAATTGGAACTGGTATGGGAAAAGCTGAAATAACAAATATACCAGCACCGATTAATCCAAGAAGAGGCATAAACAGTGGATTTTCTTTCTTTAATCTATATATGTTGTACAAGCCAACGATGACAAAGGGTAAAGAAAAAAGAAATGAAATGATTGCTTCTTTTGCTGGTAAGATACCTTCTGAGATATGCATTGCAAAAGAGTCTTTTACAAAAATTGCTAATAATGCTAATAGAACAATAAAAAAATTTTTCACCTTCATCTTTCTCCTCCTTTTAATAAGTAAAAAAGACCATTTAAAATTGTTGCAGCAATTGGACTTCCACCTCTTCGGCCCTTAAGTACAATAGAGTTTAGTCCAGTTCTTATAAGTAGCTCCTTTGCCTCTTTAGCTCCCACAAAACCAACACATGCACCTATTACTAAAACATCATCATTGATTTTACCTTCCTTAGTTAACTTTAGTATTTCAAAAAGGGCAGTTGGAGCATTTCCCACTGTAAAAATACCAATATTATTACTTTTTTCTAAAGCAACCCTAACAGAAGCAGATGCCCTTGTAATACCCAATTGATTTGAAATTTCAAAAGTACTTTGATCTCTGATTGTACAAATCACTTTTCCTCTATAATTTTCAAGATATTGAGGCGAAATACCAGAATATACCATCATTACATCTGCATAAATATCACAACCCTTTTTAAGGTTTTCTAAACCTATTTCTATAGCCCTCTCTGAAAAATAAATATTTTTTCTAATAGAAAAATCAGCGGTAGTATGAATTATCTTTCTCACAATAATTCTTTGTCTCTCATCGTAAACTCCATCAGGTATATGCTTATCAATGATTTCAAAGCTTTTTTTCTCTATCTCTTCTCCCTTTAGTTTAATCATAAAAAGCTCCTGATTTGCTCTTCCACTATCTTTGAAATCATGGGATGGTTTCCCGTAATCTCAGTTACTATAAAATTTATTTCTCCAAATCTTTCCTTTAATTTTTCAAGATATTCTGGAATATCAAACATAACGTGGTTACCATTATGTAAGAAAAAGGGATGAATGATGAAATTTCTAATACCTCTGTTATACTCTTCTTCTATTACTTCATCTAAATAGGGAGGACTCAATTGTAGATTAGCAATTAAAGTTTTAATTCCCGTATTTTTTTCGATCTCCCTTGCAACCTTCAAGGGAAGTTTATTACTATTTTCGTTCTTGCTACCATGACTTAAAATTATTATCTCTTTCATCACAAACTCCTATATAAACTCTTTTAATCCCTTTGCTCTTTCTTTGATAGTGATTAATCTATCGAGCATTCTTACAAATCCCCTAATATTTGAACCAAAATGCAGATGAACATAACTGGCAAGAGTATTTTTTATTGTAAACCCCTCTTCCCATTCTCTATCCTTTCGCTTTAATAGATAGGTCTTTTGCACACTCCCAAACATATCCTCATCTATACTACTGTAATGAAATCTATGCCCTTTAAACACATCATCTTCCTCAAAAAGGGGATTACCCTTTTTTACAGTCAAACTGACATATCCAAGGGCTTTAAGGCTTCCTTCCATTTTCACCGTAAAGGGAAAAATTCCAGCCATTTTGTAATTTTTATCCCCATAGACTATTGAATTACTCAAATATATAAGTCCACCACACTCACCAAATATGTGTATCCCTCTTTTAGATAGTTCCTGTAAATTCTCAATAAATGACTCATTAATACTTAACTCTTGTGAATATAGCTCTGGATAACCACCGGGTATATAGAATAAATCTGGCAATCCTACTTCTTTATCTTCAATTGGAGAAACAAAGTGAAGCCTAGTACCATAATAATTAAATATATCAATGTGTTCTTGATAAATGAATGAAAATGCTTTGTCCTTTGCAATATAAATATCCAGAGGATAGTCTCTTTCCTTTGGCAAGTTTATCTCCTCAATCTTTGTTCCTGAATTCTCTATAAGTGAAAATATTTTCTGAAAATCTAAATATTTCTGAACAATTTTCAGTCCTTCATCAAGTTTTTCATTCCTTTCAAAACCCATTTTAAGTCCTAAGTGTCTCTCTCCTATTGACAACTCTTTAATGTTTGGTAAATATCCCAAACATTTTATTCCCATATTCTCAATCTTGCCTTTAAGGGTATTATAATGTTCAGAAGAGTTTACTCTATTAAGTATTACACCATGAAGCTTTAAATCCTTATCCCAATTAATAAAACCATATATCAATGGCAATATGGACTGACTTGAGCCCTTCGCATCAATAACAAGAACTACTGGAAGGTTAAGTTTTTTAGCTACCTCTGCAGTACTACCCCTGCCTTCATCTCCAAAGCCATCAAAAAGCCCCATTACACCTTCAACGATCATACAATCTCTGTTTTTTAATCCCCTCTTAACATTCCAGAGTAAGAAATTATCTTCCATCATATAACTATCAAGATTTCTACCGCTAACACCACAAACATAGTTATAATGGGAAGTATCTATAAAATCAGGGCCTATCTTAAATGGGGCTACCCTAATCCCTTTATCTGTTAACATCCTCATTATTGCAAGGGTTGCAATAGTTTTACCTGTACCACTCTTGGGTGCTGTAATTATTAGCCCCTTTACCATATCCTAAAAATTACCTCTGCAATAGACATCGTAAATAATCCAAAAAATGCTGTTCCAGTCGCTAAATTCAATGCCCTATCAAAGACTTTTATATCTACGGTAGTACCAACATCTCCTATAATAGGCTTATCATAATCAATACCAAAATATTTTACCTTGCCACCGAACCAGACTCCTATTGCACCAGCAAATGCAGATTCTGGATGCCCGCTGTTTGGGCTTTCCGTTTTATTTCTATCCCTCTCCCAGATATAGATGGACTTTCTCCAATCGTAGCCTAAGATTGTAGCAGAAAAAATAATGAAAAAAGCTGTAATTCTTGCAGGAATCCATGTAGCGATATCTTCAAGCCTTGCTGATGCCCACCCAAAATATCTGTATTTCTCATTCTTGTAACCAACCATAGAATCGAGAGTTGATAACATTTTATAGGCCATAGCCAATGGTATCCCACCTAAAAACAAATAAAAAAGAGGCGCTATAACACCATCACAGAGATTCTCCGATAATGTTTCTATTGTAGTCCTTATGATCTCTTCTTCATTCATTTCCTTTGTATCCCTTGTTACAAGCATTGACAACTGATTTCTCGCTGATTCTATGTCATTCACCCTCAAATATCTGATAACTTTACTGCACTCATTTATAAGCGAACCAGTAGCAATTATTGTCATTGTAAAAAATACATTAATTATCCACCCAATAATCCCTCTTCCAAAAAGAATATTAATAATTCCAAAAAAAGCATAGACAAATATAACAAGCAGAATTGCTATTATTATCCCTCTTCTCTTCAGTATTTTTGGATCATTACTATTACCATAAAACAACCACTCAAAGAGAGAAACAAGTTTTCCCATAAAAACTACAGGATGGGGAAATTTGTTAGGATAACCAATAAAAAACTCTATTAAAAATCCAAGAATTATAAAATGAAAATTTGCATCAACTAAAGCTTGAAGTTTCATAATTGATTACACCCACTTAAAAAAAATTCGTTAATCATTTTTATCAAAAGTTCGTTTTCCCTTCTTTTTTTTACTGCAAAACGAAAATAGTTTTTGTTTAACCCACAAAAACCTTTATTTTCTCTAACTGTTATATCTTTTTTGGATAAATAACTTATCAGATCTTGTGTGTTATTACTTTTCGCAAGAAAAAAATTTGCATAACTATCAAATATCTTAATATATTTATTGCTTTCAAAACTTTTTAAAATATACTCTTTCTCCCTCTTTAAAAGTTTTTTTGTCATTAAAATTATATCATCATTTAACAGGAACTCCTTAGCAACTGAAAGTGCAATACCATTCACATTCCAAAGAGGCATAACTTTATTCAAATTTTCGATAACCCTCTTTGAAGCTACACAAAAGCCTATTCTTAATCCTGCAATTGAGTATATTTTAGTTAAAGATTTAACGACTATTAGATTTTTGTATTTAATAACCTCTTGTAATAAAGACTCATTTCTTTCGGAAAAATCCATAAAGGCTTCATCGACAACTACAAAGGCACCTGTTCTAAGAATTTTTAAAATATCACTTTTCGAAAAGATATTCCCCGTAGGATTATTGGGATTACAAACAAAAAGCAGGCTTTTATTGTTAAGTTTTCTTAAAAGATCATCAAAATCCCATTCAAATTCAGATAATGGTTTTACTGGAAAATATTTGCATTTGTTTATTTTTGCCACATATCTATATTCGGAAAAAGTAGGTTCTAAAGTATAAACGCTATGAACAGGTAGAACCCTTGGTAAATTATAAAAAAACTCAATAGAACCATTGCCAAGAATTATGTTATCTACAGGTATATTAAACTTATCTGAGATTAACTCAACTAATGAATTCCCCCTTTGTTGGGGGTATCTGATTGCCTTCAAATAATTTTTAATAACAAACTCCTTTATCATCTTCTCTTCAATAAAGGGATTTAGATTTACACTGAAATCGATGGTATTTTCTTTTAAACCACCATGAAATCTCTCAATCATTTTCTAATTTAAGCCTCAAAATTAATCGTTTTATAAAATTTATTTCCTGTTCTTTGCTAAGTTTTCTGAAATTCTCATTTTCTTTAAAATTACTTTTTTCAATACATCTTATCCTTTCTTCCATTAAATTTATGAGATGCTCTTTTTCCTTCAAAATATTATGAGTGATTATCTCACCTATATGTTTATCAGAAATCCCACCAGCTAAAAAATCAATTATTTTAATAACTTTCATTTTATCTCCAAAACAAAAAACCCGACTTTCTCTATCAGAGAAGTCGGGTTTAGTTATCCATAAACTTTAACCTTCCCCTCTTTCTCCCTCGAGAAAGTTATGGGCATCAGTCGATGGGGCAGGTCTTCTGGCTTGTGCTTCATCCTACTTGCTCCGCCTTCCCATTCCTTTTTATTCGGAACAGTGGCTAATTTAATGGAGCGTTCGTCTGCACTCACAGCGGCGGGGCCGCTCCCGATTTGCTCTAAAGCTTCACGGGATTCCCTAACTCCCCATGACAAACACTTTGAGATAGGTTACAACATAAAATTGTGCTTTGTCAAGCTCTAAAAAATACTTGATTTTTCAAATATTTACTGACAGAATTTTGTTTGAGAGTTTCATAACCTCATCTAAATATATATCCATTCTTGATTTTAGAGTCTCGCTTATTTCACCAATTCCAGTAAAATCCTCAGGTACTATTCCAACTACATAACATTTAGCCTTTGAACCTAAAAATTTAGCTTTAATATAAGCATCTTCAATACCTATATCATGAAAAGAGACTGGTATAATTCTTTTAAAGACAGCCTCATCAAATGGTATCGTATATATAGTTCCTGGCAAATCATCTAATCTCAGGATATCAAGAAAAATTATATTTTCATACTCGAAAAAAAGGGGGATGAGGGAAAGGCCAGATGTGCCCCCCTCAATAAGTGTGCCTAAATCGAACTTTATTTCTTCTAATTTTTTAAGAGCAAATATTCCAAAACCATCATCTTTACAGAGTTCATTACCGATTCCTACTATAGCAAGCTTATTTCGCTTCTTCATATCCTGTAATCATTCCAATGTAATAGTCAAATATAGTAGCACCAGTTGTTCCAAGATAAAGATGAGCCATAAGAGATATTGAATAAAATATAGTTAAAATAAAATGCCAGAACCTCACATACCCAAGACCTGAAAACCAATCCACAACAACTGAAAACATCTCAGGCTCATATAAAGCAAAACCCGTTAAAAACTGAGGGACAAACACAATTGGCCAGATAGAATAGGCTAATTTCTGACCAGGGTTATATTTACCAAACTTTGGTTTTGGTGCATGTGTAAAAATACCATAGAGATAGTACTTCATTAGTGTGAGGAAACCTGGAATATCTCCAATTCTAAAAATAATATCTCTGTATTTCTTTGAAACAAAGAAATAGTAATAACCTCTTGCTGCGTAGCACCAAATAATTAGCCAGGCAAATATAAAATGCATATACCTTGCCATTGAGATACTTCCAAACATTGGAATCCATTCTGGCCAATGAATATGTAGACCAGTAAGTATAAGCATTATCATGCAAAAGGCATGTAGCCAGTGTGTTAATCTTGGGAAAAGAGGATGTCTATATTCTTTCATATTTCCTCCCTATGCAACTCTAAAAGTTTTAACTTCATTACTCTCAGGTGTTATAACATGTATTGCACAGGCAAGACAGGGATCAAAGGATCTAACAACCCTAACTGCTTCTATTGGGTTTTCTGGATCTGCTATTGGTGTACCAATCAATGCCTCTTCAATTACTCCTCTAACACCCTTATCGTCCCTTGGTCCACAATTCCATGTGGATGGAACTACACACTGATACCTTTCAATTTTATGGTCTTTAATCTTAATCCAGTGACCCAATGCACCCCTTTGTGCCTCTGTAAGACCAAATCCCTCACTTTCCTTTGGTACCTCATAATGATTATTAACAGGTTGACCAGGTTTAAGTTCTAACAACCATTTTTCTGTCTGTTCAGCTACGATTTTTAACTCTAAAGCTCTACAGGCATGTCTTCCAAGAACAGAAAATAGTGCTGAAACATCGGCATTCAAAGATTTTAATGTATTTGTAACAAGGTTTGACACTTCTGGTCTCTTTCCTGAAAGATGGGTTATTGCCATTCTCGCTAATGGTCCTACCTCCATAGGTTTTGTATTATACCTTGCCGCTTTAACCCATGTATAAGCGTTCGGTTTTTTTGGATCAGGAGTTGTCTCTCCTTCAAAGGGATGTAATCCTGTGGGTGAAGAATACTTAGCATAAAATACTTCTTCTTTTATATTCTTCTGGTCAAGGGTTTCTAATTTGCCTTCAATAAATGCACCTGGGATATGATAAGTTTCAGTGCCTTCATTATTTAATTCAAATATACCATAGGCAAGCAAGTTTTTATAACCAGCGCCTATCTTAAACCATTGGGGGTATGCTTTTGCAACCGCAATAACATCGGGGATATAACAGGCATCAATAAACTCTTTTATTTTTCTTAGTCTATATAAATAAGATGCTATCCTCTCTGCTGTTACAGTTTCTGCTACTCCACCTGGGACAATACCAGTTACATGGGGCATTTTTCCACCCCAGATTGCTATCATTTCCTGAGCAGTTCTTGCAATTTCAAAGGCCTTCACATAATGATTGATGGCAGTTAGATTTAGTTCTTTGTCTTTTATATAATCGCCTTTATATCTTGGTAAAAATGGTGCACCAGCAGTTTTACTACCCGTACTAACCTCTTTTTTTACCCATTCTTTAATATTATTCATTGTGGGATCATTGCCCTTATATTCAAGTATTGCGGTAATGTCAACAAAATCAAGAGCAACTAGATGATAAAAGTGAAGTATATGAGAATGAAGAAGATTTCCTGCAGCCATTAAATTTCTTATAATTCTCCCATTATCAGGTGGTGTCACTTTAAATGCAGAATCTAAAGCCTTAACAGAAGCCATTGCATGAGCAACAGGACAAACACCACAAATTCTTTGAGTTACATTTACCGCATCCTGAGGATCTCTACCCTTCAGTATAATTTCCCATCCTCTAAACATATCACCTCTTGCCCAGGCATCTTTAATTCTTCCACCTTCTACTTCTATTTCTATAGAATAATGTCCTTCGATTCGTGTAATTGGATCTATAACAACCTTCTTAGCCATTATTTATTCCCCCTTTGATTCTTTATTTTCTTCTTTTTTCTTCTTTGATGATAAAGCTCTACCCACTGCGTGAGCTATTATTCCACCCACAGTAGCTGCTCCAACAACTGTACCAAACTTATCTGCTTTCACCTTTAATCCAGGAATCCCTGGTACTTTTGCTTCTGGTAGTCTCATATAAATTCCATTACCTGTTGAACCAATGAAACTCTCTGCTGCACATCCAATACAAGGAGAACCTCCCCTAATGGGCCAGTTAAGACCAGAGTTCCATTGATAATTCGGGCAATCATTATATGTAATAGGACCTTTACATCCTAAAAGATACATACATTTTTTTTCTGCAAATGTCTTTGCAAAATCACCCTTCTCAAAAAATGGTCTCATCTCACAGTTATCATGAATAAGCCTTGCAAAGAAAACCATAGGCCTTCTTTTACTATCAAGTTCTGGCATACCAAAGAGTTTCAAATGAGCCAACAAACCTACTAAATGGTGAGGTCTTGCTGGACAGCCTGGAAGGTTTACAACTTTTTTGGGATCTATTATTGCTGTAACTGGTTTAGCACCTGTTGGATTAGGTTCTGCTGCTGGAATTCCACCCCATGTTGCGCAGGTGCCAAGGGCAACAACGTACATTGCTTTCTCACCCAAGTCCTTAACCCACTTAAGAAATGTAATTGGCTTCCCTGTATCATCTTCTCCAATGGTGCAATAAATACCATCATCTTTAACAGGAACTGCCCCTTCAACCACAAGAATAAATTTTTCATTACTTTTTAATGCTTCATGAAGAACATCAATACATTGATGACCTGATGCAGCCATTACTGTTTGATGAAACTTAAGAGAGATAATATCAGTTACAATATCAACTACAGTGGGCTGAACTGTATTAAGAATTGATTCCGAACATCCTGCATCAGTTTGCCCTTGTATCCAAATTACTGGAATATTTTTGTTCCCCTTTTCTAATGCTTCAGCAACTTTTGTAAGAAAAGGAGACGTAAGCATCGCAGCACCTAACCCACCTGCTGCTTTCAGAAAATCCCTTCTCGTTAATCTCATGTGGTCATACCTCCCTTTGATAAACTTTAGACGTTTGGCATATCAAAGGTTGTGCCACACGAAAAATCAACAATTACAATAACTTACTGATTTAAGGCTTAAACTTAATGTAATATTACAATGACAGTGTAAAGATTTGATTACACAAAATTAAAAATTAGTGCCTGAATATGTCTTCTCTTTTTATATTATGTTTTTTCATTAAATTATGGAAGGTTGGCCTCGGTATGCCTGCAAGCTCTGCAGCCTTTTTTACATTTCCCATAGACTGTTTTAGAAATCTTTTTATCAAATTTCTTTCAAATTGCTGAAGGTGTTCTTCTCTTAAATCCCATAAATTTTTATTAACCGGTAAGCTTTCCAGCTCAGGAGAAGTATTCTGTATATATATAGGAAAATCCTTTAGCTTTAACTCCTCTCCCTGTGCAAGAATTACAGCTCTTTCCACTACATTTGCTAATTCTCTTATGTTGCCTGGCCAATGATAGGCTTTGAGATACCTAATTACTTCCTTCTCTACACTTTTTATTTTCTTTCCTATCTTTTTAGATGCACTATCTATAAGATGATGCAAAAAGTATGGAATATCGTCTTTTCTTTCTCTTAGGGGTGGCAATGTAATTGTAAAAACATTGAGTCTGTAATATAAATCTTCTCTAAATTTTCCTTCTTTTATTAACTCTTCTAAATTTCTATTTGTTGCTGCTATTACTCGAACATCAACCTTTTTCACTTCAGTACTTCCAATTGCTCTTATTTCACCATTTTGTAAAACTCTAAGAAGCTTTGTCTGCAAATTTATAGGCATATCCCCTATTTCATCGAGAAATATAGTACCATTATTTGCCGCTTCAAATAGCCCCTTCTTATTTTCAGTTGCGCCAGTAAAAGAGCCTTTTACATGACCAAAAAGTTCGCTTTCTAATAGGTTCTCATTTAAAGTAGTACAATTTACTGTAATCATTGGTTTGTTTTTTCTGTTAGACTTTTGGTGAATAAGTATCGCTAACATCTCTTTGCCTGTTCCACTCTCTCCCCTTAGTAAAACAGTTGTGCTTGTTGGTGCAACCTTTTCAATCTGATCCCAAATCTCTCTCATTTTATGTGTTTTTCCTAATATAAATCCAAAATCCTTATCCTTATACAATTCATTTTGTATAACCTGATAATCCTGTAACAATGTGAGATTGTTTATTGACATTTTATTTAGAAGGTAGGGCAAACACATCTCTATTTCGGCGAGACCTATAACAACAGCTTTTGCCTTCTCATAACAGTTTTCATATCCACAGGCACCACAATTTAAATTTTCTCCACCATTGTATACCTTCATCTCGTCAAGTACCCTTTTTATATCCTCTTCCTTTGGTTCTATGAAAATTAGTCTATCTTTTTTTGAAAACTCCCTTAAAAGACCTTTGTCTGGAAATGGATACTCTTCTCCAGCCGACTGGAAATAATAGTTTTTAACATAATTAACTACCCTTTCAACCCTTTCATGGAGGCTACCTTTATTTTGCATTACCGGTCCATCAATACAGCCTTTACAAAATAGCATATCAACAAACTTGGGTTTTATTCTTCCGCTCTTTAGAGCCTCAAAAAAACTTAAAACTTCATCCTTACCATCCACAACAATTATATCTGTCTCTAAAATGTCAGTACCAATAGAAGCTGTTTTTAAAAGTCCTCCAGATAAAGCAAATGCTCTACCTATTCTTGGAAAATATCCATCAAAATCGGAAAAGTTTTTTCTTTTTGGATCTATATTAAACTCACTAAAAAAGCAATCTAACTCTTTAAAAGTCCAAACATTATCAATACACACATTTTCAAAATTATCATGTATCTCAGATTTTTTTGCTACACAGGGCCCAATGAAAGTAATGTGTGCATCCTTAAAACGCTCTTTCAAAAACCGCCCCATTGCAATCATCGGCGAAACAATATTAACTAAATTTGGAATAAACTCTGGATAATACTTACATACAAGATTAACAATTGCGGGACATGGAGAAGATATAAAAGTATTTTCATTTTTTTCACTAATCGCCTTGTTTAGAAAACCTCTATAACTCTCCGCAACCAGCTCTGCACCATAAGCGGTTTCATAAACATAATCAAAACCTAACTTTCTTAATGCTGCAACAAGTTGGAGGGGATGGGAGTCATTATAATATGACACAAAGGAAGGTGCTAAAAGAGCAATCTTTGTTTTACCGCTCTGAAGCAACTCGTGTATGGACATACCCATTTCCACTGCCTTTGCATCCTGAGAACATAACTTTATACAATTACCACAGGATATACAATTTTCTTTCAATACAAATGCCTGATCATTTTGAACTTTGATAGCTTTAACTGGACAACCCCTTATGCAGGAATAACATTTTTTACATAATCCTTCCTTTGTTTGAATAATCATAAGATCCCCTATCTTAGAAATTCAGTAAACTTATCTAATAGACCATTATATTTTGCTATAAAAACACCATAATTGGTTAGAGGTATATTTTTACTGGTAAAATATTCTTGTCTTTTTTTCATATCCCTTTCAGATAACATACATCCACCACAGTGTAATGCAAACCTTACACTTTCTAATTCTTGAAAATTTTGATGTATTCCTGAGAAGAAAACAAAATTAAGTTTCTTTCCTGTTGTCTTTTCTAATAGTTTTGGAAGAACCTCTCTTCCCATATCCCCCTCTAATCTATGGTGAGTACAGGCTTCTATGATCGCAACTTTATCCCCTTCTTTAAGGCTATCAATTAAATAACAGGAATCGAGCAGGGATTTAAAATTACCTTTATAT
>JAOABK010000120.1 GCA_026418415.1 Pseudomonadota bacterium
GTGCTGTTTTTGCTGATCAATATTTCAATTGTGATGCTATTCAAGGTCCACATGGTAGAGGACCTGCTATTGCGACTGGTATTAAGAGAGCAAATCCTAATACAATAGTTTTTTCATATCAGGGGGATGGTGATCTTGCTTCTATTGGAATGGCAGAAATAATTCATGCAGCTGCAAGAAATGAAAACATTACAATAATATTTATAAATAACGCTATTTATGGTATGACTGGTGGACAGATGGCTCCAACAACGCTTATTGGACAAAAATCAACCACAACTCCTTTTGGTAGAGATCCCAAAATAACAGGTTATCCTATTAGAGTTTGTGAATTGCTCTCATCTCTTGAAGGAACAAGATATGCAGAAAGAACCACAGTTCATAACGTAGGTGGTGTTATAAAAACTAAAAATGCAATAAAAAAAGCATTTCAAAATCAAATTGATGGAATTGGTTTTTCAATAGTTGAAATTCTATCGATGTGTCCTACAAACTGGGGAACTCCATTAGATAATCCATCACAAGCAACAAAATATATAGATGAACATATGTTAAAAATATTTCCAATTGGTGTTTATAAGGATATTAGATAAAAGGAGGAAAGATGTACATTGGAGCAAGATTAAGTGGATTTGGGGGGCAAGGTATAGT
>JAOABK010000121.1 GCA_026418415.1 Pseudomonadota bacterium
ATTTTAAATCGAGGTAAAGGAGCAGCAGTTAAAACTGGTGTTGAATATGCAAAATTAAAAAATCCTGAAATTATTATTACTTTTGATGCTGATGGACAACATAATCCAAAAGATATAAAAAAAATTATTGATGTTTTTGATGATAATATAGATATTGTACTAGGGTCTAGATTTTTAAATAAAAAAAATAAACTTCCTTTTTTTAATAAAATAGCCAACTTTTTTGCTAATTTTTTAGTATGGTTTATTTATGGTTTGTATGTTAGCGATAGCCAATCTGGTTTTCGTGGATATTCAAAAAAAGCTTATAACCTTATTGAGATTGATTCACACGAATATGATTTTGAAAGCAGAATTATTTATGAAATTGTTCGTCATAAATTAAAATATAAAGAAATTCCAATAGATGTTTTTTATACAAAATATTCAATGTCAAAAAAACAAAAACAAAATTTGATTAATGGTATAAAAACTTTTTTAAAAATAATTTTTAGTTAGTATAATTATTTTTATGATTTTTGAAATATCAATAATCAGATGGATTTTGATTTTTTTATCTTTGGGGATGATTATCAATCGTTTTATTGTTTTTTTTCGGCGTGAAGCCGGTCAGACTTTTTTTAAATTCTTCTCTACTCTTTTTATATG
>JAOABK010000122.1 GCA_026418415.1 Pseudomonadota bacterium
CCGTATGCTCATCTGCTACACCTATCTCTTTGAGTTTGGCTACCAGTTTCTCTTCATTGACCTTTGTTATATATCCCTCTTCATCAATTCCTTCACCTTTATACTCTATATCAACACCTAACTCACCGAAGGTCATTTTTGCAAACTCCCTTACCTCTGTTGTTTTTCCCGTCGCAAGAACATAGTCATCCGGTTCAGGTTGCTGAAGAATCAGATACATACCTTCACCATAATCCTTCGCATGCCCCCAGTCTCTTTTTGCATTAAGATTTCCCAGATAGATTTTTTTCTGAAGCCCGAATAAAATTCTTGTTGCCCCCATTGTAATCTTTCTGGTTACGAAGGTCTCACCTCTGATAGGGCTTTCATGATTAAACAGGATACCGTTGCAGGCAAACATATTATAAGCCTCTCTGTAGTTTACCGTAATCCAGAAGGCATACATCTTGGCAACACCATAGGGACTTCTCGGATAGAATGGAGTTGTTTCCTTCTGAGGTATTTCCTGAACCTTTCCATATAGTTCGGAAGTTGAAGCCTGATAAATCTTTACCTTGTCTTTCATATTAAGGAGTCTTACTGCTTCAAGTATTCTTAATGTGCCAATGCCATCAGCATTGGCAGTATATTCAGG
>JAOABK010000123.1:0-238 GCA_026418415.1 Pseudomonadota bacterium
TTTTTAGCTTTTTGAGAAATTATGAAATTAGCAATTTTAAGTAAGGCAGATTTTCTCTCCCGTAAGGGAGGTATTGTTAAGTTAACTACATTAATACGATAGTAAAGATCTTCTCTAAATTTGCCCTCGCTGATCAGTTTTTTGAGGTCTTTATTGGTTGCGGTTATATAGCGAGCATCGGTTTTAAGTGTTTCAAGGGCTCCTAAGCGCTCAAAAGTTCTATCTTGGAGCACCCTTA
>JAOABK010000123.1:248-622 GCA_026418415.1 Pseudomonadota bacterium
CTTAGGAATTTAGCTTGCACTGTTAGGCTCATCTCTGATATTTCATCAAGAAAAAGAGTCCCACCGCGAGCTAGTTCTAATTTCCCCGGTTTTGTTTTAAAAGCTCCAGTAAAAGCACCTTTTTCATAACCAAAAAGCTCCGCTTCTACCAGGTTTTCAGGCAAACTTGCACAGTTTATCTCTATAAAGGGCCCCCTCCTCTTACTAAGGTTATGAATAAATTTAGCTATAGCAGATTTTCCAGTGCCTGTCTCTCCTAAAAGAAGGACCGTTACTGGAGTTGGAGCAATCTCCAAGATCTCCTCGTAGAGTTTTTCAATACCCGCAAATAAAATCTCAGCTGGAGGTAACTCCAACTCTGAAGAAGTTTCTTT
>JAOABK010000124.1 GCA_026418415.1 Pseudomonadota bacterium
CCTTAGTCATATGGCAATAAATTATCATAATGAATGATTACATTCAATGGTATATGATGTATTTTTCATTTTTATTTTGCAGATCTCCACTGCAACTAGTCAATAACTTCTTCAATAATTGTATCCTTAATCATATTAATAAACTGATCGGTTATTTCAGGATCAAATTGAGTTCCTCTACACCTTTGCAATTCTATAAGCGCATCCTCCATGGGCATGCCTTTTCTATAAGGTCTGTCACTTGTCATGGCATCAAAAGCATCAGCAATACACAGAATCCTTCCAAAAATACTGAGTTGTTTGCCATCCAGTCCATTAGGATAGCCTTTTCCATCGTATCTTTCATGATGCTGCAAAATTGCATCCAGGCCCTTTTTAATAAACTTCACGTCTTTTAAAATATTATAAGCGATTAAGGGGTGTTTTTTAATCTCGTTATACTCTTCCTCTGTAAGCTTTCCTGTCTTATTAAGAATATTAGCCGATATTCCTATTTTCCCTATGTCATGAAGTATTGCTGCGTATCTCAAATCCTCTATTTCGTCTTCATCAAATCCCATTTGTTTGGCAATTTCACAGGAAATCTCCATTACCCTTTGACAATGTCCCCTTGTATATGGA
>JAOABK010000125.1 GCA_026418415.1 Pseudomonadota bacterium
CTGAAATGCCAGCTCTTTCACTTCATTCGGTAGGAATTTAGACCTCATTTAGAAGGGATTGCGACATTTTTGAAACCTGTCTTTACTACAATTGTCTTGTAGGAATTTAGACCTCATTTAGAAGGGATTGCGACTTTAATTATTACTTCTTTTTTCATTTCTCTCACCTGTAGGAATTTAGACCTCATTTAGAAGGGATTGCGACTAAACTCTGTCTTTACTACAATTGTCTTCTTCATGGTTAGTAGGAATTTAGACCTCATTTAGAAGGGATTGCGACGGGGCTTTCGCCCCCTTTGGAGGATTAGATGTACTGTAGGAATTTAGACCTCATTTAGAAGGGATTGCGACTTTGATTTTGACCACTTTTTTCATATTACCCTCCTTGTAGGAATTTAGACCTCATTTAGAAGGGATTGCGACTGGATATTACGACTTTTATCAATATTTTTTTGTGTAGGAATTTAGACCTCATTTAGAAGGGATTGCGACATTACCACCAAATTTTGTTATTATTTCTTTACTACTGTAGGAATTTAGACCTCATTTAGAAGGGATTGCGACTTTTTGCTTTTATGCCCTCTTTTTCGAGGGCTACTTGTAGGAATTTAGACCTCAT
>JAOABK010000126.1 GCA_026418415.1 Pseudomonadota bacterium
TGGAAAGAAGTACAAGCCCAGGCTGTTTCTTACACTACTGGTGTGCCAGCAATGATAGGCGCAATGTTAATGATAAAAGGAGTGTGGAAAGGCAAAGGTGTATTTAATGTTGAACAATTAGATCCTGATCCATTTATGGATCTACTAAACAAGCACGGATTACCATGGAGACAAATAGATTTCAAAGGATATCTTCCAAAATAGAAACTCCTTGTTATGTTGTAGACGAACTTCTCATAGAGAAAAATCTAAGAATACTGAAGAAAGTTAAAGATAAGACTGATTGTAAAATATTGCTAGCACTAAAAGGCTTTTCGATGTTTAGTACTTTTCCTTTAATAAGTAAATACTTGGATGGTGTATGTGCGAGTTCTGTGAATGAAGCCAGACTACGTAGGGAAGAATTTGGAAGAGAAGTAGAAGTATTTGCGCCTGCATATAGCGACAAAGATATAAGAGAATTACAAAAATATGCAGATATAATAATATTTAATTCAATAAGACAACTTAAGAAATATAAAAAGAAATTAAAAGGAAAATTAGAAATTGGACTAAGATTAAATCCAGAATATTCTGAAATTAAAGTTGATTTGTATAACCCATGTGCAGAATATTCT
>JAOABK010000127.1 GCA_026418415.1 Pseudomonadota bacterium
TTGTAGAAGGCCCCGGACACATACCTATAAACCAGATAGAGACAAACATAAGACTTCAAAAGGCCCTCTGTCATAAAGCACCATTTTATGTTTTAGGTCCACTGGTAACCGATATTGGTGCTGGTTACGACCATATATCATCGGCAATCGGTGCTTCTTGGGCAGGGTATTTTGGTGCAGATTTCCTTTGTTATGTGACACCTGCTGAACATTTAAAGCTTCCGTCAGAAGAAGAGGTTAAAGAAGGTGTTATAGCACTTAAAATATCTGCTCACTCTGCCGATTTGGCGAGGGGAAATAAGCTGGCATGGATGAGAGAAAAGGAGATGGCGTTAGCAAGAAGACAGCTTGACTGGGATAGACAGGCAAGGCTTACCTTTAATCCAGAAAAGGCAAAAAAGATGTTAGGTCATAAGCTTCACAAGGATGATCCCTGTTCAATGTGTGGCGAGCTCTGTGCTATAAAAACTTCTGACAGGTGTAAAATTTAAAAGGAAAGAACTGTTTGAAAATAAAACGTCCCCACGGGGATTCGAACCCCGGTTACAGGCGTGAAAGGCCTGTGTCCTTGGCCTCTAGACGATGGGGACGTGGTGAGCCGCGATGGATTCGAAC
>JAOABK010000128.1 GCA_026418415.1 Pseudomonadota bacterium
GAATGGGAGATCCTCCTTAAAAAAGCAGAAGTTTTTTCTTAAATGTTGCATATTTATTTTAGCTTTGGTAATATTTCTTAAAAAAAGAGGTTTGGAGAATGCCCTATTCACAGCTTGTAATGTATGAGGAGGAGGCTCAAAAGATAAGCTTTCTCCTCGATAAGCTCGTTAAGGAATCAAATGCCAAAGCTGTTTTCTTAGTAGATAAAGACGGTCAGTTAATATCTCAGGCAGGAGAGACGGAAAATTTTGACAGCACATCTTTAGCTTCACTTACAGCTGGTAATATTGCAGCGACGGGTGGGCTTGCCAAACTTATCGGAGAAAAAGAGTTTTCCATAATCTTTCATGAAGGCGAGAAAGATAACATTCATATCTCTATCGTAGGTCAAAGGGTAATCTTGGTAGTTATATTTGATTCACGCTCCTCTCTGGGATTAATAAGACTAAGGGTTAAAAAGGCATCGGATGAGCTTTCTTTGATCTTTGAAGAGTTAAGTAAGAAGGCAAAGGCATTAGAAAGTACAGAATCACCTTTTGCTGAGATAACTGATGAGGATATAGATAAGCTGTTCAATATTTAGTGTGGAGAATGTGCATAGTATATGTCG
>JAOABK010000129.1 GCA_026418415.1 Pseudomonadota bacterium
GATTTTATCACAAAGCCATTTACAATAGAAAATATTACATCAGTTTTAAATAGAGTAAAGATAGAACCAAAAATAGTTAAGGAGCTCGGGGCTAATTATGACAGAAATCTAAATTTTCTAAACCTTGCACTTTATAAAAAATATAAATCCATATGTACCCTACAGGAAATAAGCAATGAGTTGGATGAGCTCTATGATAATAAAAAAATTTATGAGAGGGTTGTTGATTTAGGTAAGAAGTTGTTATGCACAAAAGGTTCTGCTTTCTTATTATTTGAAGATGGTAAGGTAAAGGTTAAGAGAAGCGATGTTTTTTTTGATAGGTTTATTGGAACGCAAAATGGTGTACTTGAGGAAATAACCTTCTGTGCGAAGGATAACAGGATCTTCAAAAAAGTCTTTCCCGATTTTAGACAATCTCTCGGTAATAGTGAGTTAATATTTGCTCCTTTGACACTTAATAATGAGATATTTGGTGGGCTTGTTTTTTTGAACAAGGATGATGGCTCTGGATTTAATGAAGAAGATTTTGCTCTTGCAATGACATTTGCAAAAAAAGTCTCTTTAAGAATTGAAAATAATGCTCTATATGAGGT
>JAOABK010000012.1 GCA_026418415.1 Pseudomonadota bacterium
GAATTGGTACTGCAGAAGTCGAAAGTGCTCTTGTATCCCATAAATCAGTTGCAGAAGCAGCTGTTGTAGGCATGCCACACGAAATTAAAGGTCAGGGAATTTATGCTTATGTAATCTTAAAAGAAGGCTTTACTCCTTCAGAAGACCTAAGAAAAGAGCTTATTCAGCATGTAAGAAAAGAAATCGGACCTATAGCAACACCTGATATTATACATTTTGTTCCAAATTTACCAAAAACAAGAAGTGGTAAGATAATGAGAAGAATCTTAAGAAAGGTTGCTGAGAATGAGTTTGAAAATATTGGCGATACAACAACACTTGCAGATCCTACTGTTGTCCAGATCATAATTGATGGAAAAAAGAGCGGTAAATTTGGTTTATAAAAATATTTCAGAATAGAAACAAAAAAGGCTACCTTTCGGTAGCCTTTTTTGTTATCACTCATTGATGTAATTTCTTAAAACCTCTTAAGTTTATCAACTAAAAATCTTAATAAACAAAAAACTTTATTACTATCCTCAACATCTAATGTACCCATACCACATGAAGGGGTTAATACAATATTTTCACCAATTTCTTTTTTATTTGTTATAGATTTTAATTCTTCCAAAATATCTTTTGTCTTTAATAATAGCCTTTCCTCATCTATCTTATCAAGTTCATGTTTATCTGTTGGAATAATACCTAATGCAATTGACCCACCATTATCTACAAAACTTTTTATTTGTTCCTTGTATAATAAAAATTCGTCAATATAATTATAAGCATCAAAATTAATAATACCTATAGGAAGTTTTAAAACAAACTCCCAGTCTGAATTACCACAAATATGTATCCCAGTTATAAATGGTGTTTTTTCAATTGCTCTTAAAAGAATTTTTTCTGCGCTTTCAAGAGTTATATTTGTAACTGCGGAACCTATCTCTGAAAGAATTGGCTCATCAAAAAAGATAATTACATCACTCTCTGGAGAAATCCTCTTAAATTGATGGTATTGAAACATCGCCTTTTCTTTTAGAAATATTGGAATTGCCTCAGAATAAATTTCATCTTTATATAATCTTGTTCCATCTTCGAATTTATGGGAAGTTAAAAAGGTAATTGGACCAATTACTTGACCTTTTATATATACTGGAGATCTAATTTCTTTAAGCCTATCGATAAAGGCATGTAGGCCCACCGCCCTTTTATCTGTTATTAAAAATTCTTCAAAATTATTGTTAAAGGCGTACTCTAAGTATTTAGAAATTTCATCTGTTATACTTTCACTATTGTTGAAGATAATTTTCCCTTTTTTTTCATACCATCCAGGGATATTTTCAAGATATTGAAGGTCCATGCCTTCTAAGCCAGAATATTTAGGTAGCTGAGGCCATGTTGGTGATTCAGGAAAAAATTGGAAGACTGCCTCTACCGCTTCTTCCGGATTGGTATGAGGCAGGCTCCCAATTAATAATGGTAAATATGGTATTTTCAATTATAATTCTAACCAAGAATGGGAATATAAAACTTTACCTAATAAGACCCTTACACTTTTTGCATAATGCTGTTGCTTTTCTGTAAGGGTTGACATATCAGGCTCATATCCATCCATCATTTTAAAAACAAGGTCTTCTATATCCTGAAGCCCTCCACAAGCATAATCCATCAATTCTTTGTCATAAGAGTCAACTATTGCAGAATAGAGCCCCAATTTTTTAAGCATTATCAGGTAAGTTCTATTAAGCACCCTTCTTAACTCATCTGTAGGTGCTCCATTAGACACATTAGAAAGACCACAGGTTGTCTTTGCACCGGGACAGATTTCCTGAACCTGAGGTAAAAATTCCTGAAATGCAAGAACCTGGTTTAAATCTACTGATATAGGTAGGACGATGGGATCAACCCAGAGTTTTTCATTGGGAATACCCCTTTCCGCAGCTGCTGTCATTATGCTAACCAAACACATTGCTCTTTCATTTGCATCGCGAGGAATTCCCTCATCAGAAAGAGTTAGAGCAACAAAATCACACCCATACTTTTCAACTAATGGCAACTTAGTTGCTAAAGACTCCTGTCTTGCATCGATTGAGTTTATCACTGGAAGATTTTTCTTTGCGGCCTTTAAACCCGCCTCTAAAGCAACTGGGTTTGTTGTATCTAAGAACAAAGGTAAATCAGTTACTTCTTCTACTGTTTTAACAAGCCACTCCATCATCTCATCGCCAGCTTTTCTTGCAGGACCTAAATTCAAATCAAGGTAATCCGCACCAGCCTCAGCTTCTTCAACAGCCATCTTTTGAATAGGTGCTTTATTCTTTTCTCTAATTGCAGGTCCAATGGTTTTGGACATTATATTTATGCTCTCAGCTATTGTAATTACTTTTTTATTTGACATGTTTCTTCCTCCCTCAAATTATAGTTTCCACATCTTTAAGAATTTGGGTAAATCTGCTGCCTCTCTTGGACCTATTTGTACTTCCCAACCTTCTCCAAGCTCTTCCTGGAACTCCCCTGATAGCTGTGCAACATATCCAGGAATTATTATCTTTCTATGTTTCACTTTTTGAGTTATGTCTGTCTTTTTAACGTAAGCAGCCATAGCATCTGCTACAAACTTACCTGCTGACCATGCTGTTAAAACTGATAAACCTTCAGTGTCCATTATCATAAGCCAGCATGGTACCCTACTTGCTTCAATTTCTGCAGAAACAATAAAGTAAGTTAGAGCAAAGTTAACTGTTATAATTACTGGTGAATTTTCATCTGGGTTATTGATTGGATAAATGCCCTGTTCAACAACCATTGGTCTTTGTGGGTCAGTGAAAACATTCATTCTTGATACTGTAATTGGCAATATCTTTGCAGGATCAGGATCTGAAATGACTACTATTCCAGCATACTGAGAAATTAAACCAGCAGCAATAACAGCTTCAAGCATTGGATCTTGCGTTATTTCATTTACTACAACAAAAGTTGGATATCCAACTTCTTTTATTTTTTGTTTAATAGAAGCTCTCCTCGCAAAAACATTATCTTTAACAGCATCTTTTATATTTTTTGCACTTGAATCAATAGCAATATCCTTTATACCAGCGGAAGCTAACTTAGCAGTAACTGATGATACCTCATCAAGTCCATTTCCTTTAGCTACTACTGGAAGACCAGTTGCTGATGCTATCTTTGCAACCTCGTCTGCATTTGCAGATGTAGCTGCATAAAGTATTGGTCTTTTATCTTTATATTTCTCTGCAGATTCCTTTAGTGTTTCCAAATTATCGGTCATTATAATCATTGGTTTATCAATTGCCGATGCTTTTTCAAGAAGTGTCATGAATTTTGCTTTATCACCACTTTCATTTTTTAGAGCGACCATATCTACACATAGTTTTTTACCCACCCTTTCGAAGCAAATGCTTTTAATCCTTTCAAGTTTTGATGCCACTACATCATCTGATTCAGTATCCTTAATCATTACAGCAACTGGAGTAGGATTAAAGAATGTCTTTTCATGTCTGAACATTACTGTCTCGCCACCAACTTTAACTGCATTTGTTCCTGTTCCAATTGTAAATTCTCTAATTGGTGGAGCTGTAGCTTCAGAAAGCTTTGCCTTTGCATCTTCTGAAACATATGGACAAAGGCTGATATCAGCTTTACCTGCGGCTAACTTCATAGCAAAAGCTAAACATGTAGGCTCACCGCATTCTTTACAGTTAGTTTGTGGTAACAATTTATATATCTGAATTCCTGTAAGTCCCATAAGATCTCTCCTTTTCTTAATTTTTTAAAATAGTGGTTCCATGCTTAATACTGGATGATTTACTTTCTGTAAAAACTCCATTAACTCTTCTTCGGTTGTTGCTACAGTTTCATCGGCAATTTTATTATAAAAGTCTTCTAAACCAAGTTCCTGAGCACGTTTTTCTAACCCTTCCTTCAAAAATTCCTTTAAAGCTTTGGGCATCCAAACTAACCTTTTTAAACCGCCTTCTGCAAGCAAGAACTTTTTACTTAAAACATATTGGCGAGACATCCCAACAAAGCCTGGGGTCTGTGCACCTCCACCGACCTGACCCGCTAATGTAGAAAATGCCATACCACAGGGAGTCATACCATTATAATCACGATCAACTACCATAAATCCCTGAGTCATAGGAAGAACAACAGTTATAGCTTCGAAACAACCACAGGAAGTCATGGGATCTTCCATTATAGAATAGGCATTAAAACGCTCAATAGCATTACCAGATTTTTCATATACGAATTGGTTAACTGTTCCCCACTGACCTTTCAGTGGATCTATTTCATCTGCCTTTGCTATTGGCTGGTTTGGACCTGTTGGATTAATTTCATAAGCTGCACGGCAGTCCAACCAGTTGTATGCACCGCAAAGTCCAGGTCTTTCTGGTGTTACAACACAAACATGAGTAGGAGCAAAGGACTGACAGAGGGTGCAGGAATAGAATACATCAACACTCTCGTCTGTCATTCCTGCCATTCTTTCTTCTCTCTTCCTATAAGTTTTGCGTGCAACTTCAAGAAGCTCTTTGACCTTTTCTGGATCTGTATAAATCTTGACCTGTATTTTATCAAGAATATTGCCAAAGTCATTGTGAAGTTTTGCATGTAATATCGTTCCTAAATGCTTCAATCTAAATCCACTATCAAAAGCCTTCTTAGTTATTCTCATCCATATAATATCTCTTTGTCCTATATGTAAAACACCTTCTGCCTGGTTTAATAGATGATGGAACTGCCTTTCAAGAATGGGTTCGAAGTCTTCTTGCATCTTTCTTCCAGCAACCTCAACCCATATAGCTATAGGAACTGTTGCTCCTTCAGGAATCTCATCTAAATCTGGACCAATAACTTCAAAATGACCGTCTTTTACCTCATCCATGTCTTTCATCTGGCAGAATTCAAATCCGAAGGACTTTGGTCCACCTAACTCAACTCTCATGTTTTCTTTCTTAATCCTTTCTCCCTCATATGCTGGACCGTAAGAAACAGGTATATCAATTTTTGTAACTGTTACCTTAAGACCTCTAACCTCAACTGCTCTGTCAACAATCTCGTCAAGAGGAACATTACTAACCACATGCTCATAAGTACAAATACCAGTTGGCAATATTTGTGGAATATTTGTATGGGCAATTGCTGGGAATCCGTAGTTAATAGCACCTGCTGCAGCAGCGTATCTTTCTTCATCAACTTCATCAAGTGCAAGAACAAAAGCAAAGACCCTATTTTTATTGTAAAGAAGAATGTTTTTATAATCACCTGGCTTAATACCACCAAAAGCAAGAGCTGCTCTTGTAGCAAATCCTAATGAGAAAATATGAGCAGATACTGGTTCACCAAAAGGAACAAGACGGGTGCTCCAACCTAACTGCATACCACCTTGTTTTAATTGCTCAGCAAACTTACCACCTGCCATGAATACATATAATTGTTTATCAATCAACTGTCTTGCTAATTTTACTGCGGTTTCAACATCTGGAGCTTGACCAACAATTGCTGCAAAACCAGGGGCTGTGCCATCAACAAACTCTACACCCCTTTTTCTAAGAATAATGTCATCTGCTGCACCTAACCATAAATGGTCTTCATCACAGTCTTCAGCAACAAAATAGGGAATGGGATCTTCTAAGTATTTTAATGCTTCTTCAATTTCAAATAGGAACAATGTAGCCGCACCTGCATCAAGTGTGTGACCTAAGTAAGGTACCCATATCTTATCTTCTACATGAGGTGGAAGTAGACTTTTACATTTTTCTAATACTGGTTTCATATCACCTAAAGTTTTGACAGGATGTCCTAAAAGACCATAGATAACAGGTAAATAGTAACCGGTATTTGGCAATTCAACCTTTTTGTCTGGTCCAAACTTTTGTAAAGCCTCTTCATACTTTTTTGAGACCCTATCAAATACCTTGTAGGCCCCTCTTATAGCTGATGATGCAATAATCTTTGACATAAAAATCCCCCTTTATATTTACTATTTAAAAAATTCGTTCATGAAAGATCTTACAAGCTTAACTGACTCTGGATGCCTTAAAACCATTATGTCAGAGCCAGCAATAAGTAAATTAATAGCAGTTATTGCTTCCCATAAAATCCCACGGGTTGCAAGATTTCCAAAAGAAGGCTCTTCAGATTCAGATATTTTCGCTTCTCTTGCTTTCCATGCTTCTTTACCAATCATATTTATAAAAGGTGATTTTAACTTATCATCACCCTGTGCTAATGCTGCAAGTCTAATTCTTTGCATTACAGAAAAGGTATATTCAATACCATATCCTAAACCACCTGTTGTTGGATCGATTACTATGGATTCAAGAGGAACACCTAAATTACCCAGTAAAATATTTAATTGTTTGGCTAAGTTAACATCAATAGGTGAGGCTGCTGCAACCTTATGTTGATAACCTAATGAGGCGCCACCAACTGTTCTGTAGTTCTCATCATCTGCAGGCCCTAAAAGAATTACTTTTCCATGGCAAGCTTCACCAACAGCCTTCATAACTTCTCCATCTTTCTCACTATTAAGACTACCATAGACAATAAGAGGAATATTGATTGCATCAAGAACTGCTTTAGCAGTTTTCGCTGCTTCCTCTGCGGAACGATTCATACCATTTGGATCAGTGCTAACAAGGCTTAGACAAATCATATCAGCCTTAAATTCATTTTGGCATTTTAGCGCCCACTTAACTGGATCATCATACACATCACCAACAGCATCAACTAAAGTTTGAGGCCACTCTTCTGGTTTTACATCTAAAACTTCCATTGCAATTTTTGGAGGATTTGGAACAGGACCATCAAAAGAGTAAATGCCTGTAAGTACTGACTGCCCCCCCACTTTCAGGTCAGAAATACTGACTTCTGTGATTGAATTGTTGTACTTCTCTACTGGTTCTTTAAAAGCCATAACCCCTCTCCTTTCTGTTTATTTTTGTACCATATATTTATCAACAAATTCATCAATTATCTTAACTACTTTGTTATCATCGGGTAATTGAAGGGTGGGAATACCTCTTTCATCAAACTCTCTTATTGTATCATCGGCAGGTAAAATACAGGCGAGCTCTAAACCCGTCTTTTCTATCTCCCCCCTCGTATCTGGCGTTAATTCGCCAAAAACCCTATTTAAAATTACAACAATTTTATTAATTTTCAACTTTAATTCGTCGCAAAGATCTCTAATCCTTGCTGCAGTTATTACCCCCCTTAATGATGCATCTGTAACAATAACCATGAGGTCTGCGCCATGAGTAGTTCTTCTACTCATGTGTTCTAATCCAGCCTCATTATCAATTATTACATAATTATAATTATTTGCGAGAATGTCAACATATTTTTTACATAACACATTTGCATAACAATAACAACCTGGTCCTTCTGGTCTTCCCATAGCAATAAGATCAAAACCATCAGATTCTACAAGAGCCTGCTGTACTCTATAACCAATATATGCATCTTTGGTCATGCCAGGGGGGACCTGAAGCAACTCCTCTCTGATTTTACCTATTGTTTCAGTAATTTTAACTCCTAAAACCTCATTTAGATTGCAATTAGCATCTGCATCAACTGCAAGAATGGGAGATTTACCCTTTTTTAGAAGGCTTCTAATGATAAGCCCAGCTACCGTTGTCTTGCCTGTGCCACCTTTTCCAGCCATCGCTACAAAAAAAGCCATAATTTAACCTTTCTTAATTTTTCCCATTACGCCGGGAAAATTATTTAAATTTGTATGGGGCAGAAAAAGTGATGCCACATACTCTTCCATAAAGCTTGAATAGTTACTTAACTCAATATTGGTCATCATATTAGCACATTTCTCAGCCTCTAACAACTTATCTTTTGAAAAAGCCATTAACCTTGCTCCTGCAAGAGAACTATTACCCACATACATAAATTTTTCAACAGGTATTTCTGGTAATAAACCTATAATAATTGCTTTCTCAATATTAATAAAACTTCCAAAACCCCCTGCAATTATAAACTTATCAATGTTTGTAAAATCAAGCCCTACGCTTTTTAATAAAACAGAACAACCTGCATATATTGCACCTTTTGTTCTTATTATATTATCGATATCCACTTCTGTAATTACCAGATCAACTCCTATTTGTGTCTCTTCTTTCCAGGCGAGCACATACTCATATCCACTTTCTCCTTCTCTAACCCGCTTAGTACCTAAGTTTTTTAAGAATTTACCATCGGGAGTAATTATACCTGCTTCGAAGAGTTCTGCAATCAATATAATCATTCCCGATCCGCATATTCCCTTAGGTTTTACTTTACCAATAGTAAAAATAGTGGGTTCAAGGGTTTCTCTATCAATAATTACATTTTCGATAGCCCCTCTTGTCGCTCGCATACCATATTTGACTCCCCCGCCTTCGAAGGCTGGACCAGCAGAACATGAAGCAGTTACCATCCAATCACTATTTCCCAAAACAATCTCACCATTTGTACCAACATCAATAAATAAAATTAACTCCTGAGTTTGATGAATTCCACATGCCATCACACCTGCGACAATATCTCCGCCAACATAGCTTGCAATTAAGGGAGCAGGATATAAATAAACATGGTCAGCCACATCAAAACCCAAATTTTTAGCTCTAATAAATGGGAAAAAGTTAACTGTTGGAACATAGGGATCTTCCCTTATATATTTTGGATTTAGACCCAATAAAAGATGGGTCATTGTTGTATTTCCTGCAAAAACAATAATAGATATCTTTGATTTATCAATATTTGCCTCTTTAACGGTCTCATTAATTAGAGAATTTAATGATTTTATTACTACTTCTTGTAATCTTTCTAACCCCCCCGGTTTAATTCCATAGAGAATTCTTGTAATTACATCTTCCCCATAACTTATTTGAGGGTTATAGTCTGAAGATTCTGCTAAAACAGTTCTATTTTTTAAATCTAATAATTGAACGTAAAGAGTTGTGGTACCTACATCAATTGCGACACCATAAAAACTTTCCTCAGTATTACCCTCCTCCACACCAATTATTTTTGGGATTTGTCCTTCCTTTTCAAGGATTAGAGCTGTCACTTTCCAATCTGCATTTCTTAATGTATTTGCAAGGTTTTTTAAACATTTAAAGTCAACTTCCAGATTTTCGTAGTCATATTGCTTCTTTAAACCAAGTATCAACCTTGATAAATCTGCAATATTGTTCTCTATTGTTGGCTTTGATAGTTCAACATATCTTTTAGTAACGACAGGGCTTGCTTCAAATATATCTTCTATCGTTATTTTTGATGCAGTTAAACCAAATGATTTTTCTTCTTTTACAGCTTCTTTTCTTTTTAGAACACTTCTATCTAATTTTGATTCAGCAGGTATAATAACAGTACAGTCTGATAATACTGTTGTTTGACAAGCAAGTCTATATCCCATATTCCATTCTTCTTCAGTAAGTTTTTCAGATCGCTTACTTTCATATTTTCCCTTTTCTATAAAGACCTTACATTGACCACATGTACCAATTCCACCACATGAAGCATTGATATGTGCTCCTGCAGCATGAGCAGCTTTTAGAAGATTCGAACCAACCTCTACATTTGCTGACTTCTGATCAGGTAAAAAATCAACATTAACTTTTTCCATATCATAAATTATATATATAAAATCACATATATTTTATATTACAAAAACAGACATAAAAAATATACTTTTGATTTAATAAAAATTCAATGATAAAAGTCAGTTTCTATCCTCTAAAAAAGAAAGGAAACTGACTTTATCGTTAAATCAAAGAGTTTTCCTGGTAGTACACCAATATTCAAAACACCAATTGCTGAAATCAAGATCGCAACAACTTGCGGAGCTGAAATATTTATATTTGAAATAGGTTCTTCAGCATCCTTGAAATACATATAAACAAGTACTCTCAAATAGTAATAAGCTGATATAGCAGAGTTTAATACACCAATAATGGCAAGAGAGACATAGCCAGACTGGATTGCTCCTGTAAAAATATAAAATTTGCCTGCAAAACCAGATGTGGGAGGTACTCCAGCCAAGGAAAACATAAAAATTACCATCATAAATCCAAGGAAAGGATGTTTAAAACCCTTTCCTGAAAGATGGTTCAATTCGGTGCTATGAGTTTCTTTTTCAAAAAATGAAATTATTGCAAATGCTCCGATATTCATAAGAGCATAGGATATTAAATAGAAAATTACTGCTCCCAATCCAATTTGGTTTAGAGATGTAAAACCGACTAATAAATACCCAGCATGGGCAATACTTGAATAGGCTAACATTCTTTTAACACTTTTTTGCGCAAGGGCTGAAAGATTACCAAGTGTCATTGTAAAAACAGCTAAATATGCAATTATACCTGCATAATCAACAACTACCCCTCTTAATCCCAACAAATATACCCTGAAGAGCATCGAAAATGCTGCTGCTTTAACAGCAGTCGCCATAAAGGCTGTAACTGTCGTTGGAGCGCCTTCGTATACATCAGGAGTCCACATATGAAATGGTACCGCTGCAATTTTGAAAACTATTCCTGAAAAAACAAGAGCTGATCCCATTAGCAACGGCAGGCTCTTACCATCCATAAAATATTTTGTGAAATGCTGGAGCATATAAGCAAAATTAGTTGTGCCAAAAGCACCATAAAGAAAGGCAACCCCAAGGAGAAAGATCGCTGTAGAAAAGGATCCTAAAAGAAAATATTTCATCGCTGATTCAATAGACCTTTCACTTTGTTTGAAAAGCCCCGCTAAAACATAAATTGATAGAGACATCATCTCAAGCCCTAAAAATAAAATAAGAAAATCAAGAGCTGATACCATAAAGGACATACCTGCTATTGCAAATAAAATCAAAGCATAGTATTCACCAGTATGCTTTATCTTTCCTTCAATATAATTATCTGATAAAAGGCATACTAAAAATCCTGAGACAAAGAAAATAGCATTAAAAATACCCACAAGTTCATCAAACAATATAATGTTTGAAAAACCTAATTTTCTACTACCAAAGAGATATATATTTACCATAAAGGCCAAGGCAATTCCTAAAGCAGATATCTGTCCCAAATAACCACTCTTGGAAACCTTGGTATAACCACCTATCAACATTAATAAAAAACCAAAACAGATCAAAACCAGTTGAGGCGCTATACTCCAAAAGTTTATATTAAGCTCTCCCATTTATTTTCCCCCTTTGACCTGCTCATTTACTATATTTTTATTTTCAATGCTCATTGTTACATGTTTATTATACCTATTTAAAAACTCATTAACGGAAAGATGCATTTTCCTTAAAAAATAATTTGGATATAATCCCATAACAAAAAACATAATTACAATAGGAACCATAGTCATAATTTCTCTTAAATTCAGATCCTTTATTTTCTTATTTTCTTCATGAACAATGGGCCCATACATTACCCTTTGAAACATCCATAACATATATGCAGCAGAAAGAATAACACTGGTAACACCTAAAACAGCCCACAATGTATTAGCTTTAAATGCACCTGCAAAAATTAAAAACTCACCTATAAAACCATTCAATCCTGGTAGACCAATAGATGACAGTGTAACAACCATAAAAAATGCTGCAAACACTGGTATTTGCTTGGTTAATCCTCCAAAGTCAGCTATCAATCTTGTATGTCTTCTTTCATAGAGCATACCAATCATTATAAAGAGAGCACCTGTACTTAATCCATGATTAAGCATCTGGTAAATACCACCCTCTATTCCCTCTCTATTAAGACTAAAAAGACCAAGCATTACTGCACCTAAATGACTAACAGATGAATAAGCAACAAGCTTTTTTACGTCAGGTTGCATCATCGCAACAAGTGCACCATATATTATTCCTATAATAGAAAGGGCAACAAAAAAGGGTATAGATGCCTGTGTGGCATTTGGGAATAAACCCATAGCAAATCTTATAAATCCATAAGTTCCCATTTTCAACAAAACACCTGCAAGAATAACACTACCAGCGGTAGGTGCTTCCACATGAGCATCAGGCAACCATGTATGTAGTGGAAACATTGGAACTTTAATTGCAAAAGATAGTGCAAATGCAGCAAAGAGCCAGATCTGTACTTCATAGGGTGGTATATTTTCATAAAGCTTTAATAAGTTAAATGTGTAGTCTCCAGTCTTACTACCCACATAGAAGTAGAGAACTAAAATTGCAACAAGCATCAAAACACTACCAAAAAGAGTATAAAGAACAAACTTTATCGCTGCGTATATCCTTCTTTGCCCACCCCAAACCCCTATAATAAAGTACATGGGGATTAGCATAAGCTCCCAGAAAACATAAAATAAAAACAAATCGAGCGCAACAAAGGCTCCAAGCATTCCTGTTTCAAGAACAAGCATACAGATTAAAAATTCTCTAACATTCTTATGAATATAGGTCCAGGAACAAAGAATACATATTGGCACTAAAAAGGTTGTTAGAACAAATAGCAACAGTGAAATGCCATCTATCCCAACAAAATAACTTATCCCTAATCTTTCTATCCATACATACATCTCGGTAAACTGAAATCCCGGTGTATTTTCATTAAAATAGAAAAGTACTGGTAATGATATGATAAAATCAATTAGTGCTATTACAAATGCCACACCTTTTAATACCCGCTCGTTTTCCTTGTTTATCATGAAAAGAATCAAAACACCCAGTAATGGGAAAAATGTCACAATACTTATAATTGGAATACCCTGCATGTCATACCCCTCTTAAAAAATAAATATACTTATAATTAAAACAACTCCCAATAGTATACCAACCGCATAGTTTTGAGTAGAACCTGTTTGAATTTTTGCAAATATACCACCAAAATATTGGACAATTGCACCTACTCCATTTACTATGCCATCTATAACAAGCACATCAAATTTCTGCCATAGTAGCGTGCCCAATCCCTTACATCCCTTGACAAAAATAAACTCATAAATCTCATCAACATAGTACTTATTATAAAGCAAGGTATAAATACCCTTCATTTTCTCTGCTAAGGAAACTGGCAATTGGGGATTCTTTATATAGAATGTATAGGCAATAAAAAAACCTACCACCGCTATTCCAACAGAAATCGCCATTAAACCATATTCAAGGGCATGAGAATAATGATGGGGTTGCGTAGTTCCAACCTTTTTAATAACAGGTTCAAGGAAATGATGGAAATGATTACTTCCACCTAATGCTTCTGGAACTCCCACATATCCGCCAATTACTGAAAGCACAGCAAGAATCATTAATGGAATTATCATTGAATTAGGAGATTCATGGATATGGTGCTTTGTGTGCTCATCCATTCTTTCCTTCCCAAAGAAGGTTAGAAAAGTAAGCCTAAACATATAAAAAGACGTCATTCCAGCTGCAACAGTTCCAATCAACCAGAGTAACGGATGACCATGGGGGCTTGAAAAAGCCTGCCATAGAATTTCATCTTTACTAAAAAATCCTGATAGCCCTGGTGTTCCAGCAATTGCCAAAGTACCTATTAGGAATACAATAAAGGTTTTGGGTATATATTTTCTTAGTCCACCCATATTCATTATATCCTGTTCGCCACCCATAGCATGTATTACACTACCAGCACCAAGAAAGAGTAAGGCTTTAAAAAAAGCATGGGTCATAAGATGGAAAATGCCAGCAGAATATGCAGCAACCCCGACACCTAAGAACATATAGCCCAACTGACTTATTGTTGAATAGGCAAGAACCTTTTTAATATCCCTTTGAACAAGCCCCATAGATGCAGCAAATATTGCTGTTAATGCGCCTATTGTTGCTACAACTCCCAAACTAAAAGGTGCAAGGGAATATAAAACATTACATCTTGCAATCATATATACACCTGCGGTAACCATTGTAGCTGCATGGATTAATGCAGATACAGGTGTTGGACCCGCCATAGCATCTGGTAACCATACATAAAGTGGTATTTGAGCAGATTTTCCCGTAGCACCAACAAATAATAAAAGTGTTATAGCGGTAGCAAGAGTACCCCCATAGGGTAATAGAGTTGTTGCTTTGTCAAAGACCTCTAAATATCTTAAACTACCAAAAGTAACAATTATTAGAAAAATTCCAAGAATAAAGCCAAAATCACCAACTCTGTTAACTACAAAAGCTTTTTTACCAGCATCTGCATTAGCATGGTCATCATACCAGAAGCCAATTAACAAATAGGAACATAAACCAACACCTTCCCAACCAACAAACATCATAAGGAAATTATTTCCCATTACAAGTAGTAGCATTGCAAAAACAAAGAGGTTTAAATATGTAAAAAACCTCCAGTATGATTCATCTTCATGCATATAACCAGTTGAATAAATATGTATTAAAAAGCCAACGCCAGTTACAACAAGAAGCATTACTGCACTAAGTGGGTCAAGCAGAAAACCAACATCTACAGAAATACCCCCTGAATATATCCAGGAATACAGTATTACTTCTACAACCCTCTGATCAGGTGGTAAAGATAATAATTGGAAAAAAGCTTTCAAGGATAAAACAAAAGACACACCTATTGCAGTAATTGCAATATCATGTACAACCCTTTTAGAAAACTTATATCCCAGAAGCCCATTTATTAGAGCACCTAAGGCTGGAAAAAGAGGAATACAAATTAAATAGTTAAACATACGCTCACCCTTACCCCTTTAAAATATTTAATTTATCCATGTCTACTGTGCCTTTTAATCTAAAGAGCATAATAATGATCGCAAGCCCAATAGATACTTCCGCTGCTGCAACAGCCATAATGAAAAATACATACATTAAACCTAAGCTCGTTTTTAAAAAATGGGAGTAGGCAACGAAAAGCAAATTTACAGAATTTAGCATCAATTCAATGGACATAAAACAAATCAAAAGATTTCTGCGAATTATAAAACCAAGAACACCTATACAGAATAAAATACAGCTCAAAATTACATAGTAATTTATCGTTATTTCCATTTCTCCCCCCATTACTCCTTTTTCTTTCCTAAGACAACAGCACCGATTATACCCACTATAAGCACTATAGATACTACTTCAAAGGGAAGCAGATAATCACTAAAAAGAGCGTGTCCTATTATTTTTGTATTATCCAATCCTTTTGTATCTATAAAAAATCTCTCAATTCCTGGAACATTTGCAGTAACATTGAAACCTGCAACCACCAACTGTAAGAAAAAAAGCCCAGTTAGGATTGCACCAGCAATTCTGCCTGAAGTTGCTTCAATCTTATATTTTTTTACCTCTCCCAAATTTAATAACATTATTACAAAAACAAATAGTACCATTATTGCACCTGCATAGACAATTAACTGGATAACAGCGATAAATTCTGCATTAAGTAGTAAATAGTTCACAGCAAGGGCAACCATAACTACAATAAGTGACACTGCACTATAAACTGGGTTTTTTTGCAAAACCGTTGATAAGGCAGCAATTACAGCAACTATACCAACTATGATTGTAATATAACTCGTAATCATATCTTTACCTCATCCCCTCTTTTTAACAGGGTATCCCTGTCAAGTATAAGTTCTTCTTTCTTATAAGCTGCGTTTTCATATTGAGGTGTAAGAACTATTGCATTTACTGGACAAACTTCCTGGCATAGTCCACAGAAAATACATCTCCATCCGTCAAGTATATAAGTTTTAGGATACCTCATTCCATCTTCCAATTCGCCTATTTCTATTTTTATGGCCTTAGCTGGACAAATTGCCTCGCAAAGACCACAGGCAACACATTTAATACTCCCATCTGGCTTTCTACCTATAATATGAAGCCCCCTATACCTTGGAAAGGATCCAACTTTTTCTTCAGGGTAGTGAACTGTTATAGGTTTACTAAAAAAATACTTTAAGGTTATCCAAAGACCTTTAACTAACGGCTTAATCATAGTTTCACCCACCTAATTTAATAACATCATAACCAAACCGGTTACAAAAATATTTGCAAGTGCTATTGGTACCATAACTTTCCAACCCAATTTCATAAGCTGATCGAACCGAACCCTTGGATAGGTTGCTCTAACCCAGATAAAGAAAAATATTAGAATAAATACCTTTATCATAAACCATACAAGGGGTGGTAAAAAGGGGCCATGCCAACCACCAAGAAATAGCGTTGTAGCTAAACTTGCTACTGTAATCATATTTGCATATTCTGCCATGAAGAACATTGCAAATTTCATGCTACTATAATCTGCATGGAATCCTGCAACAAGCTCTGATTCTGCTTCTGGCATATCAAAGGGGGTTCTATTTAGTTCTGCAATTCCACATATAAGATACATAATAAATGCAACTGGTTGGTATACTACATTCCATACATTTTTTTGAGCATTAACAATTTCTACAAGATTAAGCGAACCAGATATCATTATTACACCAATAACTGATAAAGTAAGGGCAAGCTCATAGCTTATCATTTGTGCTGAACCACGTAATGCACCCATAAGAGCATACTTATTATTTGCAGACCAACCGCCAAAAACTACACCATAAGATCCAAGTCCAGCTAAAGCAAATATATACAATATCCCAACATTTAACTCTGCAATTCTCATTGGCTCAGGATTTTTTAGTAAACCAAAAAAAGTTGTATAATCTCCAAAGGGAATAACAGCAAAGGTCATAAGGGCCGGAATTATACTAAGTGTTGGAGCAAGAATAAACAAAAACTTATTTGCATTCCTTGGAATTATATCTTCTTTAAAGAAAAGTTTTATACCATCTGCTATGGGTTGAAGTAATCCATGCCATCCCGCATACATAGGCCCTACTCTTATCTGTATATGACCTATTACCTTTCTCTCAATCCATGTAAGATAGGCAACACAAAGCATAACACAAGCAAAAACTACAACAACCTTAACAAAGGTAAATATAACAAGTGACCAATCAATCATACTGTTGTCCCCTTAACATGCTTTTTTATTCTAACAGCAGACACTTTTAATTCGGGTATTTTAGACACAGGATCAAGAATTGTATTTGTTAGCTTATTTACCGCTGCTTCTGAAAAATGGAAATGCTTAAATACAACACCTTTTGGTACTCTATCTGAAAACTTTGCTTTAACAATTACATGACCTCTTCTGCTCTCCACGACAACCCATTCTCCATCTCCAATACCTAAATTATTCGCATCTTCTGGATTAATTTCAACCATGCTTTCTTGACAATAATAATTAAGTACTCTCGCCTTTCTTGTCATTGTCGACGAGTGGTAATGATAATAATTTCTACCAGTGGTTAGAACAAAGGGATATTCATTATCTGCAGACTCTGCAGGTGGTCTATATTCAACAGGAACTATAAGCCCTTTACCTCTTGCAATTTTACCTACATGTAAAATTGGTGTACCAGGATGATTTTCATCTGGGCAAGGCCATTGAATGCCTTTCAAGCCCAATCTCTTATAAGTAATACCAGCATATTGGGGAGTAACCTTTCTAATTTCTTCAAAAATCTCTTCAGCATTTTTGTAATTCATTGGATAACCCATTTTTGTAGAAAGTTCACTGATAATTTTCCAGTCCTGCTTTGCTTCACCTGGCTCATTAACAGCTTTCCTAACAAGTTGTACCCTTCTTTCCGTATTTACAAATGTCCCATCTTTTTCTGCAAAAGATGCCGACGGTAAAACCACATGAGCCAATTTTGCAGTTTCTGTAAGAAAAATATCCTGTACTATGAGCAATTCCAGATTTTTCAATGCCTCTTCTACATGGGTTATATCTGGATCGGTAACCATGGGATTTTCACCCATTATATACATTGCTTTTAATTTTCCCTCATATGCAGCATTAGTCATCTCAACGATCGTAAGACCTGGTTTGTCTGAAAGTTCTACATTCCAGAATGCTTCAAATTTAGCTTTATTTTCAGGAAGATGCACTTTCTGATAACCAGGATATACATCTGGTAGCCCTCCCATATCACAGGCTCCCTGAACATTGTTCTGCCCTCTCAATGGATTAACTCCAGATCCAGGTTTACCAATATGACCACATAACAATGCAAGATTCGATATAGCTTTTACATTATCAGTGCCTTTCGAATGTTGGGTAATTCCCATGCAATAAAGAATTGCTGCATTTTTTGCCTTTGCATATATTCTTGCTACTTCTCTAAGCTTATCTGCTGGTATTCCACAAATTTGTTCAACATATTCCGGGGTATATTTATCAATAATCTTCTTTAACTCCTCAAATCCCTCTGTCTGTTCTTCTACAAACTTTTTGTTATATAAACCTTCTGAAATAATCACATTTGCCATTCCATTCAGCCATGCAACATCATGCCCCGGTTTTGGTGAAAGCCACATTATTGCTTCTTCTGTAAGATCTATCTTTCTTGGATCAACAACAATTAGTTTTACTCCTTTATAACGAGACAAATGTCTCAACCACATTCCAATAACAGGATGGGTCTCTGTTGTGTTGCTTCCAGTAACAATGATAACCTCAGCTTCTTTTAAATCTTCTACTGAGTTTGTCATTGCGCCTGAGCCCAATGTAGTAGCCAGACCGGCTACAGTAGAGCTGTGTCAGAGCCGGGCACAGTGGTCTACATTATTTGTTCCTATTACTGCTCTTATGAATTTTTGAAAGAGATAGTTATCTTCATTTGTACATCTTGCTGATGCAAGACCTGCAATGCTATCAGAACCATATTTGTTTTTTATCTCAGTAAGTTTTGAAGCAACAAAAGATAAAGCTTCATCCCAAGTTGTCTCGACAAGCTCATTGCCCTTTCTAATTAAAGGTTTTGTTAATCTTTCTGGACTGTTTACAAACTCATAACCAAACCTTCCTTTAGCACATAAAACACCTTTATTCATTCCCGCATTTACATCTGTTGTTACCTTAATTATCTTATTGTCTAAAACATTTAATTCTAAGCTACATCCTACACCACAATAGGCACATACTGTAGGAACTCTTTTTATCTGCCATATCCTTCCTTTAGTTGGACTCACCGTTTCAGTTAATGCACCAACAGGACATGCAGATAAGCATTCTCCACAAGCAATACACCGGTCTGGATTAACTGGTTCTACCCTTGCATCAAAACCATTTCCCACAATATCAAGTACATTTCTTCCCACCACTTCTCTGCATGTTCTAATACACCTGCTACACATAACACATCTATTAGGATGGTATTTTATAGCGGGTGTAGAATATTCTTTATATTCTTTTAGTGGAGCCTTTATTGTATAAGGCTGAACGTCCACATTATATTCATAAACGAGATCCTGTAATAAACATTCCCCTCCTTTATCACATATAGGACAATCAAGGGGATGATTAATTAAAAGAAATCTTAGTATATCTTTACGCATGTTTCTAATTTTTTCAGTGTTAGTCCTAATCACCATACCATCAACAGCAGGGGTATTACATGCAGTGACAGGATTTTCATATCCCTCAACTTCAACAACACACATCCTACAAGATCCAATGGGAAGCAATTTTTCCATAAAACAGAGAGTAGGTATATGAATACCCTCTTTCTTTGCTATTTCAAGAATTGTCAACCCATGATCGGCAGTTATGTTTTTACCATCTATAACTATTTGCATACCCTTCTCTCTCCTTATTGTTTATCGTAGGCAAATGTTACTACTCTATAACAACGAAGGCATCTACTTGCCTCGTATATTGCTTCTTCTTTTGTAAATCCCTTTGTATATTCATTAAAATTAGTTTTTCTAACCTCGGGAGGATCATGTTTTATATGAGCCCTTTTTAAACCTCCAGGTACCCTCTTTTTCTCTTTAATATCGAAGGGTTTTAACTCAGCTATGACTTTTTCTAAAAGCTGTTCATCATAGACCTCTAACTTGCCCTTTGTAAGGTAATCATTAATTTTCATTGCAGCGAGCCTTCCATGAGCACAAGCTCTAATTAAAACATCGGCGCCAATTACACAGTCTCCACCTGCGAAAACACCAACTCTTGTACTCATAAAATTTTCATCCACAAGGATTGTCTGTTTTTTAGTGATTTCAACACCATTTATAGCGGTAACACAACAACTAATATCAGCTTCCTGACCTATCGCTGGAACTAAAACATCAGTTTCTATAATAAACTCCGAACCAGGTACCGGTACTGGACTTCTTCTGCCAGAAGCATCTGGTTCACCCAACTGCATCTTTATGCATTCAAGTCCTACAACTTTACCATCCTTACTAATCACCCTTTTGGGTGCTGTTAACATATGAAATTTAACACCCTCCTCTTCTGCTTCCATGACTTCAACAAAATCAGCAGGCATCTCAGCTTTTGAACGCCTGTAAACTATATTTACATCTTCAAATCCCATCCTAAGAGCACTTCTTACACAATCCATTGCCACATTTCCGCCACCAACAACTACGATTTTCTTACCCTTGGGGATTTCCTGCCCTGTATTTATATACCTTAAAAAGTAAACACCAGGTATATAGCCTTGTAAATTTTGATCCTCTCCTTCAATGTCTAATTTTTTATGGCAATGACATCCTAAACCCACAAAGACCGCTCTATATCCATCATTTTCTAAATCCTCAACAGTAAAATCAATACCAAAGGTTTTGTTATAAACAATCTTCACTCCCAATTTCTCTATTTCACTAACTTCACCTCTTAAAATCTCTCTTGGAAGTCTATAATCTGGAATACCCACCGCTGCCATACCACCTGGTTCCGAAAGGGTTTCAAAAATTGTCACATCATATCCCTCTTTAGCTAAAAAGAATGAAGCGGTAAGGCCTGCAGGACCTGCACCAATGATTGCTACTTTTATATTTTTCTTTGGTTTACATTCAAATTTTGGCCAGTAATCTCTTTCTAATGCAAAATCTGCCACAAACCTTTTTAAATGTTTTATTTGTATAGGCTCATCAAGTAGGGTCCTTCTACAATTAAACTCACAGGGTCTTACGCAAACCCTACCTACAACACCTGGCAACGGTAATTTTTCACATATGGTTTCAAGTGAGTCTTCATATCTTCCAAATTTTATGTTTTCAACATATTTTGGTATATCAAGATGAATTGGACAGGCCTGCATACAGGGAGCAGTCATTGCAGATTTATATTCGAATGCTTTAGCTGTCCCCCTTTTACCATTGATATAATCTAAAAATACATCTTTGTGCTGTTCAATAATATATTTAAAAACCCTTGGTGAACTCTGACCAATCTCACACATCGAAGATAAAGAGATATTTTCTGATAGTAAAACAATATTATCTAAGTCATCACTCTTTCCTTCACCTTTATAAATTCCTTCAAAAATATCTCTAATAACCCTTGTACCAACCCTGCAGGGAATACATTGTCCACAGGAATAGTTCTGAATTGCTCTCGAATATTCTAAACACAACTCAATTAGGTCTATTGAAGGATCAAATACCTCTATCCCATCCCAACCTATCACTGCTTTAACATTTTTTTCACCATACTTTAATGGTTTAGGATTTTCATCGTATTTGTTATTCCAAAAAGCAAATGTCTTGTCTATCATCTTTTAACCCCTATTTTAACGGTCGATTTCTCCAAGAACTATATCTATACTACCAATGACTGCAACCACATCAGCAATCATAGACCCTTTAACAATCTCTGGCAAAGCAGAAAGATTTACAAAACATGATGATTTTATTCTAAATCTGTATGGCATTGATGAACCATCACTAACTATGTAAAATCCTAACTCTCCTTTGGCATTCTCTACTGAAGCATAAACTTCACCTTTTGGAACTGTAAAACCTCCACAACCAATTTTAAATTGATGTATCAAAGCTTCGATGTTTTTAAGCACTAAATCCTTGTCAGGAAAAACAATTTCTGGAACATGGGCTTTAATAGGTCCTTCAGGTAATCTTTTTATGGCCTGCTTTAAAATCCTATTACTCTGTCTTAACTCTTCCATTCTCACAAGATATCTATCATAGTTATCACCTTTAGAACCCACCGGTACATCAAACTCATACTCTTCGTAACCACAATAAGGTTGAGCTTTCCTATAATCAAACTTAACGCCAGATCCCCTCAATGCTGGTCCAGTTAATCCCCAACTTATCGCATCCTCAGCTGAAATAATACCTATATCCTTTGTTCTTGCTAACCAAATTGGATTTTTTGATAACAATTTATCATACTCATCTACATGGGCATCAAAGGTATCTACAAACTCCTTTAATTTATCCATAAAACCTTCTGGTAAATCTGCAAGAAGTCCACCTATCCTTATGTATGAAGGGGTTAATCTTTGCCCCGATACCATCTCCCACATATCAAGAATCTTTTCCCTTTCACGGAAGCAATAGAAATAAAGAGTCATTGCACCAATGTCAAGGGCATGAGTTGCAAGCCAGATTAAATGCGCAGCGATTCGAGAGAGTTCTGACATTATTACTCTTATAACCTTAGCTCTTTCTGGTACTTCAATATTCATAAGCTTTTCAACAGCAAGACAATAGGCAAGATTATTAATCATCGCTGAGGTGTAGTCTAATCTGTCTGTATAAACAATATTCTGTATATAAGTCTTTGATTCACCTAACTTTTCTACACCTCTGTGTAGATGCCCAATTACAGGTATTGCGCGATGGATAACTTCGCCTTCAAGCTCAAGTATGACCTTGAGAACCCCATGTGTTGCGGGGTGCTGAGGTCCCATATTAAGGGTCATGTATTTTTTCTGTTCACTCATTTTTTAAGACTCCTCAATTCCCTGAAGTGGGAAATCCTTTCTTAATGGATAATATTTAAAATCTTCTGTCATTAAAATCCTTCTTAAATCTGGATGATTTTTAAAATTAATTCCAAACATATCAAAGACTTCTCTTTCAAGCCATTCAGCCCCCTTCCACAACGATGTAACGCTTTCAACACTATCCCCTTCTTCAACCCTTGATTTAACTCTTATCCTTATATTATTTGCTATAGAAAAAATGTGATAAACAAGCTCAAATCTTGGCTTTTGCTCGGGATAATCCACTGCTGTAATATCTGCAATCATATTAAATTTCAAACGTTCATCTTCTTTCAATAATTTCAAAAAACTAAACAAACTTTCTTTAGGTACTAAAACAGTTACACAATCTATTCCTTCATAGGCATCGATTTTGAATTCGCAATTTTTTAATATATTTATCAGTTCTAAGCGTTCCATAAATTCTCCTAAACCCTATCTTTTAATGACTCTTTCACTATTTTTTCTCTTAACATCACTATAGCTCTTAATAATGCCTCTGGCTTAGGTGGACAACCAGCAACATAGACATCGACAGGGATAATCTTATCAACACCTTGTACTACATTATAGGTATTAAAAAGCCCCCCAGAACATGCACAGGCGCCATAAGCTATTACCCACTTTGGTTCTGGCATTTGGTTATAAAGTTTTATTACATAGGGTGCCATTTTTTTTGTCAAAGTTCCCGGAACAATTAAAAGATCTGATTGTCTTGGAGAACCACGGAAAACCTCTGCACCAAATCTTGCTATATCATGCCTTGCTGATGCTGCTACCATCATCTCCAAAGCACAACAAGCAAGCCCGAAGGTCATGGGCCATAGTGAATTTTTCCTAGCCCAGTTAACTACCTTGTCTAATGATGTAGTAATTATACCTAAATGACTTTCTATTCCCATTCTAATGCTCCTTTTGCCCAGACATATATAAAGCCAAATAATAAAATTAATAAAAATACCATCATCTCTATGAAACCAAACCAGCCAAGTTTTTTGAATAAGACAGCCCAGGGATACATAAATGCTGCTTCTATGTCAAATATTATAAAAAGCATTGCTATTATGTAGTATCTTACAGGATAACGATCTCTTGCATCACCAATAGGCACATTACCACATTCATAGGGCGCTAACTTATCTTCATTTGGTTTTTTCTGACCAATTAGTGATGAGACAATTACTGAACCACACGCAAAGGCAATCGCTATGATACCTATTATTAATATAGGCAAGTAACTTTGTAGCATCTATTTCTCCCCCCTCAACAATAAAACTTTTTAACTTTTATCCATTTTTTTATTGCTTGTCAAGTGTTTTCTTAACCCACAAGGTATCTAATCGCCTTTTCAGCCCAATTTAATAATGGCGCGGGATAAAAACCCATAACAATAATAAATACAATCGAAAAATAGCTATAAACTCTTACTGGAACAGTAACCTTCATCTTTTCTTTTTCATCTGGCATAAACAAATATGCCTGCCTTGCAACTAATAAATAGTAATAAACTGAGATAACACTATTTAAAAAGGCTATCAAAACAAGTGTTAAATAACCTTTATTAATTGCTGATGAGAATATAAACCACTTCCCAGTAAAACCAACAAAGGGCGGAACACCTCCAAGGGAGAGCAAGGCAAGTAATAATGATAAAGACAATAAAGGTGCTCTTTGACTAAGCCCCTTTAAAGCTGTTAGCTCTGTTGAACCCTTTTCTTTCTCAACCTGATCAATTACAAGAAATACTGTAAAATTCATTACAAGATAGGCTGTTACATAAAATAGAGTTGATGACATACCACTTTTATTAAACATTACCAAACCAACAAGCATATAACCCGCTTGGGCAATACTTGAATAGGCAAGTAGTCTTTTTAACTCTTTTTGTTGAACCGCAACAAGATTTCCAAATGTCATAGTTAATATAGAAATTAAAATTAAGATCTTCTCCTGATCTGCAAATATTGGGAAAAAGTATACAAAAATCCTTAGAAGAACTGCTACACCAGCCACCTTTGATACAGTTGCTATATAGGCAGTAACATTAGTGCTTGCCCCCTGATATACATCGGGTGCCCAAAAGCTAAAGGGTAGTATCGCAAGCTTAAAGAAAAAGGCTGTAAGAAAAAAGATAAAGCCAATATATAAAATTACATCTTTCATCATAAACATTGAACCAATACGCATCGCCTGAAGGCTTGTATCTCCAAAATAGCTGAAAATGATAGAATAACCATATAATGTTAAAGCAGAAGCAACAGCTCCAATAAATAAATATTTAATGCCTGCTTCTGCACTTATCTTTTTATTCTTTAAAAATCCCACAAGAACAAACATCGTATATGATGAGAGCTCGAGTGATAAGAATAGGGTTATAAACTCCAAGGCGCTTGATAACATCATCATGCCTAAATTTGAACTAAAGAGAAAAAATAGAAACTCTCCATAATTTTTCTTTATAGTATTTTCAATTCTCTTATCAGCCATAAAAATTATAAAGAAAAGACCAACCGCAAGGATAAATTTTATTGACTGAGAAAAGAAGTCAATCTTATAAGTTCCATAAAAGAATAGACCATTTAAATTTATTGTAAAAAGTATAATTAGAATGTTAATGATGGAAAAAAACATTCCAGTTTTATGAAGCGTTTCCATAGAAATCTTTTTAAATGCTGACAAAAGAAAAAAAACAGCCATTAAAAAGGTTAATATCTCAGGAAGTATATAGATAATCACATTCCCCTCCCTACATCAAAGCTAATTTTGCAATTATATTCTTAGTCTCCATCTGCATCAGATCCAAAACCAATCTTGGATACATACCAAAGACAAACAGAGCAATAACAAGAATTATAAGTGGAACAACCTCAAAATTTGTAGCATCTTTCATATCTTTCCACCTTGGGTTTGTTTCTCCAAAATAGGTTCTTTGAATACAACGTATTATATAAAAAGCAGTAACTACAACTGAAATAACTGCAATAATGCCGTAAATTGGATACTTGCTGACTCCAGCTATGAATACCATAAGCTCTGCTACAAAAGGAGCAAAACCAGGAAGACCTAACCCTGCCATACCCGCTATAGCAAAAAAGAAGGCTGCTCTTGGCATAACATTAGCAATACCACCTAACTCACTAATCATTCTTGTATGTGTTTTGTTATACATTACACCTATCGAAGAGAAGTAAAGAGCGGTCACAAGACCGTGGGCAAACATCTGAAAAGCAGCGCCATTTATCCCTGTTAATGTCATCGTTGAAATACCAAAAAGTACCATACCCATATGAGAAACACTGGAAAAACCTACCATAAATTTCATGTCATCCTGTGCAATAGCAGTAAAAGCACCATATACAATATTGCACATGGAAAGAGCCATCATTAGAAGTGCCCAGTCATGGAGTCCCGATGGAAGTAGAGGAATTGCAATTCTCAATAACCCATATCCACCCAATTTCATTAGTACCCCTGCATGAAGCATACTGACCGCAGTTGGTGCACAGGCATGACCTTCAGGTGACCATGTGTGCATTGGAAAGGAAGGAACAATACTACCGAAACCTATAAAAAATAAAAGAAATAATATTTTTTGGACTTCTTTTGGATACTGAGCTAATCTTTTTAACTCCATTAAATTGAAGGTATTAAGACCAGCTGCTTTATATAAGTAGAGTATTCCGCCCATTACAAAAGCACTACCAAAAAATAACATTAATGTTAATTTAAAGGCAGCATATTCCCTATTTTTACCAGATCCCCAGATTGCAATAAGTAAATACATTGGAAGAACTGCAACCTCATAGAAAATCGCAAAGAAAAATAAGTCTTGAGTCATAAAGACACCAAAAACACCAGTGGCAAGAAAGATTAACAGTGCATAAAACTCCTTTGTTCTATCCTCAATATACCATGAAGCTAATACGCCAGTGAAAATAGCAATAGCATTTAAAAAAACAAGAGGTATACTCAATCCATCAACTGCAAGGATATAATTAATCCCCCATTGGGGTATCCAGGGTATAAACTCCATAAACTGATAACCACCAGCCTGTCTGTCATATGCAATCATCAAAAATATAGCCAGCAGTAAGGTTATCCCTGTAGAAATTACAGAAATGACCCTTATTGCTGTTTTTTGTTCGGGTTTGCAAAATAATATGAGTAATACGCCTAATGTTGGGACAATTAAAATTGATGATAAAATCGGGAAGTTCAAGGCTATCCTCCTTCTAAATTAACTGCCATAAAAAGACTAAAATAAATAAAATCACTAATGATGTACCTAAATACCTTTGGAGCAAACCATTCATTAATGATGAAATAAATCTTCCAGAAAATATAACAATATTACCACTACCGTTTACACCTGTATCATTTATTACCTTTCTGTCAATCCAGTTAAGAATTGATGCAAAGGGGTATACTAACCCTCTAACGAGAATGAAATAAAAGTCATCAACGTAGTATTTATTTACGAGAAGTGCTTTAAGCCATCCAATCTTTTCTGCAAATCCTTCTCTATATCCTGTTTTTCCAGCAAACTGAACATATGCAAAACTTATTCCTGCAAGAAATACCACGAAGGATTTAATCATAACAGACCAATGAAGATGTTCTACTTCATGCTTATTCAATAAAAATTTATCAAAATAGCCATTCATTAATGGTGTATCCACAAAGCCAAAAAGGACAGAAAAAACAGCAAGAATTATTAAAGGTATTGTCATATTTGCTGGAGAATCATGGCCATGTCCATGATGATCTCCCTCGTGGCCATGTGAATGACTATGTTCCTTCTCAGGGGATAGAAGCACAAATATCATACGGAAAGAATAATAGGTTGTTAGAAAACTAATTAACAATGTAATATACATAAATGTATGTTTACCATTCATTTCAAAAGCTACAAGAATAGCATCTTTACTAAAGAACCCTGCAAAGGGCGGGCATCCTGCGAGAGCAAGAGAACCTATTATTAGTGTAGTTATGGTGATTTTCATTTTTCTAACTCCACCTTTTTCAGCCATTTCCCACATGTCATTTGTATGAAAGTGATGTATTAAACTACCTGCACAGAGAAATAGAAGGGCTTTAAAAAAAGCGTGAGAGAACAAATGAAACACTCCAGCTTTATAACCTCCAGCACCCAAAGCAGCAACCATTAGCCCTAACTGACTGATAGTAGAGTAGGCCATTATCTTTTTTACATCATTTTGTACTAAAGCTATTGTTGCAGCTACAAAAGAAGTAAGAATACCAACTGCTGCAATAAATTCCATTGCAAAGGGTGATGCACTAAAGAACCCAAATGCCCTTGCAATAAGATAGATTCCAGCAGCAACCATTGTTGCGGCATGAATTAATGCAGAAACAGGGGTTGGACCTTCCATTGCATCAGGAAGCCAGGCATGTAAGGGGAATTGAGCACTCTTTCCCATAATGCCCATAAATATAAAAAGTGCTGTCATTGTTATTAATTTGGGAGAAACCCCCATGTTTGTACCAAGTTTATTTAGCACGTGAAAATCTACATTCCCAACAACTACCAATAATATCAAAAGTCCTACAAAGAATCCAAAATCACCAAATCTTGTCATTACAAAGGCTTTTCTTGCAGCTTGTGCTGCTTCAGGTTTATAGTACCAAAAGCCAATTAAAAGAAAGGACGCTGCGCCGACTAACTCCCATCCGAAAAAGGCCTGAAGCAATGTTGGCGAAACAACAAAAACAAGCATTGCCCAGGAAAACAATGATAGCCATGCATAATATCGAGAAAGCCCTGCTTCTCCTTCCATATACCCCCATGAATATATATGCACAAGCAAGCTAACAATACAAACAACCATAATCATACCTATGCTAAGGGAATCAACAAGGATCCCAAATTTTAAACTAAAATAATCTGTAATTAACCATTCAAAATAGTGAACTTGAGGAGTAAGCCCATATAGATTCTTAAAATAAAGTATTGTTGCAAGTATCGTAGAAATTGAAATGGCTAATATTGCTACTAACGCTGATAACTTTTTATATGATCGAGTAATCGCTCCTATCAAAAGTAATGAAATGAAGGGACATAGAACAATCCATGTAGCTAATTTTATATTTTCACTCATAACTACCCCTTTAACTCTGTTAGTTTTTCAGCATCAATTTCTTTATAGTGTCTAAAAATTAGAAAAATCAATCCAAGAGCGATTGTAGTTTCTGCAGCAGCAAGGGCAACTATAAATATGGCAAGGATCTGACCCATGGCACTACCATTTACTGAAAACTTATTTAAGGCTAATAGATTAATAGAAACACCATTTAAAACTAACTCTATACAAATAAGCATAATAATGAGATTTCTTCTTACAAGAATACCTATAAGACCTAAACTAATTAGAATCAAACTTAATAAAAGATAGGGGAAGAGAGAGCCAGCCATTTAATCCTCCTTCTTAGCAAGAACTATTGCACCTAATATAGCAACTAGAAGTATTACTGAGATTATTTCAAAGGGAACTGCATACTTTGTTGCAAGCACTGTTCCAACTTCATTAATGTTTGCATTAACGACATTACCAAACTTGCTTCCAGCATATTTTTGATAAAAAAGTATAAAAAACAGTCCAAAAAATGTGAGAGCTGTAACTATTCCAATTAATACTTTAAAGGGATTCAATTTCTTAGGTTTTACAGTTACTGGTGGCGATAGCATAATAACAAAAATTATTGCCACTGATATAGCACCAACATAAACAAGAACCTGTAAAGCTGCCAAAAATTCATAGCCTAAAAATATATACATACCAGCAACGGAAAAGATTGAAATTGCCATAGAAAAGGCATTATATATTGGTTTCTGCAAAAAAACCGCAAGTGCAGCAAAAACAACAATAACCAGCCAGAATATTATAAAAATTACATCACTAAACATTTTTTTCTCCTATTTTATCAAGACGTAAAATTAGGTTATCTTTAATTCTTTCTGCAACTTCATAAACATTTGAGTGTTCTATTGCATCAACTGGACAACTATCAACACAAAGGCCACAGTATATACATCTGCCTAAGTCTACATAAAACTCCTTTAATTCTTTTTTCTTTGAGCCTTCTGGTGTTTCTGTCTTTAAGGTAATAGCAAAGGCTGGGCAAATTTTCTCACAATTGGTACAGGCGATGCATTTAAACTTTCCAGTTTCTGGATCGATCTTTAATCTTATAGATCCCCTATATCTTTCGGCTATTTTTTTCCTAACATGGGGATACTGAAGGGTAACAGGTTTTTTGAAAAAATAGGTAAGAGATTTTGCCATCCCTTTGACTACAGTTTTGATGCCTATACCAACTTTCTCGAAATAGGATGCCTTCATTTTCTACCTCTTATAAAATTTTCAATATAAATGTTGTGACCAACAAATTTACTAACGCAAGGGGAGTCAAAAACTTCCAGCAAAAATTCATAAGCTGGTCTGGTCTTAATCTTGGAAAAGTCCATCTAACCCATATAATAATAAAGACAATTGCATAGGTCTTTATGAAAAACCATACCACTGGTGGTAAGATTGGCCCATTCCATCCCCCAAGAAATAGCGTTGTTGCCATTGCAGATACAAGAAACATATTGGTATACTCTGCCATGAAGAAAACTGCAAATCTCATTCCTGAATATTCTGTATGGAAGCCTGCTACAAGTTCCGATTCTGCTTCAGGTATATCAAAGGGAGTCCTGTTTAATTCAGCTATTGCTGAAATGAGATAGATGATGAAGGGTATAAATTGAGGCACAATAAACCAAATATTTGACTGGGCTTTTACAATTTCTGAAAGCTTTAAAGATTGCGTAATAATAACTATGTTTAGAATGCTTAAAATTATTGGTATTTCATAAGCTATAGACTGGGCAATTGAGCGCACCGCACCCATTAAAGAGTATTTGTTATTTGATGCCCATCCCGCCATAAATATACCGATTGTTGCTATACAGGAAATGCTAAAAAAATACAAAAGACCAATATTTAAATCCTGTACTTGAAGTTTATCTGAAAAGGGAATTACAACGAACATTAATAATGAAGGAAAGAAAACCATATAAGGTGCTAATCCAAACAGCTTCTTGTCAACACCTTGGGGAGTAATTATTTCCTTACAAATCAGCTTTAGACCATCTGCAGCACTCTGTAACAATCCATGAGGGCCAACTTCCATAGGTCCTAACCTTAGTTGAATGTGACCAGAAATCTTTCTCTCAAGCCATACAGCAATAAGAGCATTAAAAGTAAAAACTATCATTACACCAGCAACACTCAAAATTACTCTACCTAAGAAAGTATTTAAAAGGCTTGCAAATTCCACAAAACCCTCCTATCTATCTATTTCGGGCACCACTATATCAATACTACCAAGTATTGCAACAACGTCAGATATTTTATTGCCGGGCAAAAGCTTATCAATAATACTAAGATTCGCAAAGGAAGGAACTCTAAGTTTAAATCTATATGGCTTTGTAGAACCATCGCTCAAGAGATAAACGCCGAGCAGTCCTCTTGCACTTTCAACAGCAAAATAGTATTCACCTTCTGGAAGCTTTACGACCTTAGGAGCCTTTTCAGCATATGGTCCTTCTGGAAGCATCCCTAATGCCTGTTCAACAATCTTTGCTGACTGAATAATCTCCTTCATCCTTACTCTATATCTATCGTAACAATCGCCCTTAGTTCCCAGCGGTATTTCAAAATTTAACCTATCATAAACAGAATAGGGTTCTGTTTTCCTTGTATCTATCATTACTCCAGATCCTCTTGCTACAGGACCTGTTAATCCATAACTTTGAACTTCTTCTTTTGAAATAAACCCTAAATCCTTAACCCTCTCAAGAAAAACAATACTTTCTATCAACTCTTCAACATCAGCCATTCTTTGATAAATCATCTTTAAATAGTCATCAAGCATTTTTAAAAACTCTGGAGTAATATCATCATGAACACCACCGATCTTAAAATAATTGTTAGTCATCCTTTGACCTGTAACTTCTTCAAACATATCCATGATTTTTTCTCTTGCATCAAAGACCCAAAGAAAGGGTGTAAAGGCACCTAAATCAAGAAGAAAAGCACCAACCCAGACAAAGTGCGAAGCCATCCTGTTTAATTCTCCCATAATAACCCTTATAAACTCTGCTCTTTCTGGTGGTACTATACCCAGTGCCCTTTCCATTGCACCTACATAAGCCCATTCATATAGCATTGATGAAACATAGTCAAACCTGTCCATGACTGGCATCATCTGAACATATGTTTTGCTTTCAGCCATCTTCTCAACACCGCGATGAGCATAACCAAGAACTGTTTCAGAAGAAACAACTCTCTCTCCCTCTAATCTTAGGACAATACGCAAAACACCATGGGTTGATGGGTGTTGGGGCCCCATGTTAACATAAAAATCTTGCCTTATATCTTTTATTTCTTCCATTTATCAATCCTCTTCTTTCCAGGATTTTAATAGTGGATATCCCTGTAAACCCTCAGGTGTTAGTAACCTTTTAAGACAGGGATGCCCTTTGAAGGTATTTCCTAATAAATCATAAATCTCTGACTCACACCAGATGCCTGCTGAAAAGATATCTGAAATCGTATCGACTTCTTCAAAATATGCTACATCAACATAAATTCCTGTTCTATGAACTTTATCTGTGAGGTTAAAAATATAAACTAACCTGACCCCTTCACCCTTATCATATCCCACAATAGTTTCTAAGTAGTATCCATCTTCTTTAAATCTTTTAGCTACTTCCCTGATTTCTGATTTATCTTTAAGCAAAAAGGCGTGACAAAAACCACTTTTTACATATTCTTTTTCAACCTTTTCAATATTTAAATTTTCCAAAATAGCAACTACTCCCATGGGTTATTTCCCCTCTTTGATTTTTTTCTGTAGCTCAAGAAGTCCATAAATGAGAGCTTCTGGCCTTGGTGGACATCCTGGAACATAAACATCAACAGGCAAAAAAGTATCAACTCCCTTAACCACACCATAGGCATCTTTGATAAAAACTCCCCCTGAAATAGCACAAGCTCCAAGTGCTATTACATACTTAGGTGCAGGCATCTGCTCATATAATGTCTTTACTCTTGATGCCATTTTTTTGGTAACTGTACCTGCTACAATCATTAAATCAGCTTGGCGTGGGGAAGGTCTAAAAACTCCAGCTCCAAACCTATCCAAATCAAACCTTGCAGCGCCTGCTGCCATCATTTCTATTGCACAACAGGCAAGACCAAAGGTTGCTGGCCAAAGAGAATTTTTCCTCGCCCAGTTCAAAAGGTCTTCTAAAACTGCAAATTTAATACCAGGAACATAAGGTACATCTATCTTTTCGGGAAGCTTTACCATTCAAAAACTCCTTTTGCCCATGCATAGGCTAAAGCTAATGCTAAAATTGCAAGAAAAAGGAAAACTTCAAACCAGAATATAAGCCCCTGAAGGTTCTTGTATACCATTGCCCAGGGGATTAAGAAAAAAACTTCCACATCAAAGGCTACAAAAAGAAGGGCAACTAAATAATATCTAACATTAAATTGAATCCAGGCATCACCTATTGGTTCTTCACCGCATTCATATGTAGTGAGCTTTTTTTCTCCAATTGCTTTTGGACTTAAGATTCGAGGGACTATTGTTACTATTGTTACAAAGATGATACTTAAAATACTAAATAAAAAGACATAGGCATAACTTTCCAGCACACTTCCCCCCAAAATAAATGAATTTAAAGCTAAACCATAAGCGTAATAACATATAAAATTTTGAGTTGTCAACAAAAAAATTATTTTAATGAAATTTTTCTAAAGTTTTAAAAACACTTGCCAAAAATTCAAAATCAAAATATAAATAATGAAAAAAGTATTAGGGAGATTATAATGGCAAAGGAACTATCTAAAAGATTATTTGAACGAGCAATTAAAATTTTGCCCGGAGGAGTTGATAGTCCAGTAAGGGCTTTCAAAGCTGTCGGCGGTATTCCCCTTTTTACAAAAAAGGCGGAAGGAGCTTACCTTTTTGATGTGGACAACAACAAATATATTGATTACGTAGGATCATGGGGACCAATGATTTTGGGACATAATCACCCTGAAGTTGTTGCCGCAATTGAAAATGCTTTAAAAGATGGAACAAGTTTTGGTACATCCTCAGAAAGAGAGATAATTCTTGCTGAACTTGTTTTAGAGGCTTTTCCATCCATTGAAATGGTAAGATTTGTAAATTCTGGAACAGAAGCAACCATGTCAGCGATTAGAGTAGCAAGGGGTTATACCAAAAAAAATAAGATAATTAAATTTAATGGATGCTACCATGGTCATGCAGATGGCTTACTGGTAAAAGCAGGTTCTGGTGCAGAAACATTTGGCATACCAGATAGTTTAGGGGTTCCAGAGGACTATGCAAAAAACACCCTTGTTGCAGAGTTCAATGATATCGAATCAGTAAAATCACTATTTGAAAGGTATCCAGATGACATAGCCTGTGTCATTTTAGAACCTGTTGTTGGAAACATGGGAGTTTTAATCCCAAAAGACGGATTTCTCAAGAACCTTAGGGAATTAACAAAAAAATATGGAGCTTTACTGATTTTTGATGAAGTAATGACAGGATTTAGGCTATCTTACGGTGGAGCTCAAGCAATTTTTAACATAGATCCAGACCTAACCTGCTTAGGTAAAATTATTGGCGGTGGTTTGCCAGTTGGTGCATATGGTGGGAAAAGAGAGATAATGGAATTGGTTGCACCATCCGGTCCAGTTTATCAAGCAGGAACACTATCAGGAAATCCTCTCGCAATGTCAGCAGGTATTGCAACTCTTAAAGCTTTAAAGGCGAATCGTGTATATGAGAAGATAAACACTTACACTAAAAATCTATGTGAATCTATAAATAATATTTTTGAAGGAAAAATACCAGTAAAAATTAATCTTTTTGGCTCTATGTTTACTATTTTCTTTACCAATACTGAAGTATACGACTATAACACTGCAAAAACATCAAATACACAGCTCTTTGGGAAGTTTTTCAACCTTATGCTTGAAAATGGTGTTTTTTTACCACCCTCACAGTTTGAAGCTGCTTTTGTTTCCTATGCCCATGGTGATATGGAATTAAATAAAACATTGGAGGCTGTTGAAAAAGCAGTTAAACAACTAACATGAAAAACTTCAATAGAGGTAAAAATTTTAGAAAATATCTTCAACTTAGTTCTATTGGCATTGAAATGGGTGTGGCAACAATGATTGGTCTTGGCATAGGGTGGAGTTTAGACAAATATATATTTAGAGAAAAGTATTATCCATGGTTAACTCTCATATTCCTTTTTTTTGGATTTATAGCGGGAATCAAAAACGCCTTACAGCTGATAAAAAGTTTAGATAAGAAGGAAGAGGATGAATAGTAACGGATTAAAAGAAACAAATAAACTTTTTTTAAAAATGTTTATTATATCGGGAATAATATTTTTAATCATCCTGGTATTTGCTTTTTCACTAAAAAATATTTTAAGTTTTCTTGCTGGTGCTTTAATATCATTTATTAATATATATTGGTTGCAAAAAATTATTTTCAAATTAACCACAGAAGGCAAAGTATCCGCAAAAAACGGAATAAGTATGGGGCTTAAAGTTCTATTTGTTTTTGGTAGTATTACAATTTTAATTTTAAAAGCTCCAATAAATCTCTTGATTTTTCTTTTTGGATTGAGTATATTACCCGTTGTTATTTTTTTAGATAGCTTTGCCATGATAATTAAACACTTGGGAGGGAAATAAAATGGCTGCAGGTGGACATGAAGCTTTTACCTGGGTATCAGCGATTCCAGGCCTAAAGAATATTCCTTACGGTCATGTATCTAATGCTATACTCATAGTTGCCATTATTATTTTAATTGCTATTCTTGGCACTCGCAGGATAGCCTTAACTGAAGAAGGTGCAGTACCAGATGATAAGCTCACTTTTAAAAATTTCTGTGAGCTACTTCTTGAGGGTATTCTCAAAATAATGGAAGACTCTATGGGGCATCATGCAAGAAAGTTTTTATATCTTATTGGTAGTGCAGCAATTTTTATTCTTTTTTCTAATATATCTGGACTAATTCCTGGATTTAATCCCCCAACAGATAATATAAACACAACAGCAGCATGTGCAATTACAGTTTTCATCCTATACAATTACCATGGGCTTAAAGAAAATGGAATGGCCTATTTAAAACATTTTGTTGGACCTTTCTGGTGGCTTGCCCCTCTAATGATCCCCATAGAAATTATTGGACATTTAGCAAGACCTCTATCATTATCACTCAGGCTTTTTGGAAATATTATGGGTGATCATTTGGTTACAGCAATCTTTTTCTCACTTGTGCCACTTTTTGTACCCGTTCCAATAATGGTTCTGGGCTTGTTTGTTTGCTTCGTCCAGACCTTTGTCTTTTGCTTGCTTTCAATGGCCTACATCTCTGGTGCCATCGCCCACGATGAGCATTAAGAGAAAATATAAAAAAAGAAAGGAGGAGTTACAGTGAAAAAGGTATTCTTAACAGTCTTCGCTTTGCTCGCAACAGCTGTTGTAGCTATGGCAGCTGATAATGCACCAGCAGCTGCAACAACAGCCGCTTCAGCAGCAAGTGACTTCAAGACATGGATCCCTCTTGCAGCTGGTTTTGGTCTTGCAATTTCAGCAGGGCTTGGAGCACTCAGTCAGGCAAAAGGTCTTTCAACTGCTCTCGACGGCATTGCAAGAAATCCCGCTGCATCTGGTAAGATTGTAACACCAATGATCATCGGTCTTGCGATGATTGAGTCACTTGTCATCTACTCACTCGTTATCTCATTAATGCTCGTACTAAAACTCTAATAATCTTATTTTTAAAAGGGGGCAAAAAGCCCCCTTTCTAATAATGAAAGTAAAAATTTTTTTTCTAATATTGCTCTTTTTAATTATCTTTTTTGCATCTAATTACTCAAAAATCTACTCCTTCACTTGTCTAAATTGTCATAATCCAAATAAGTATTATGAGCCTAAAGAAAGATCCTTTCATTCTGGTCTTGAATGTACATCCTGCCATACTACTGAAGGATTATCTTATTGGGTGAAATTAATATTGCCAGCAATTTTCCAAAGAGCTAAATACTATACCAGGCATCATAAAGTTGAGATATCGAATTGCATTAAATGTCATAAAATTGAAAACCTAACCACAAAAAATAGTTTAACTTTTTCTTTTTCCCATAAAAAACATTTTGATGTTAACTTCTTTGGTGACAATCTTTTATGCCAAAACTGCCATCTTGATGTAGCTCATGCATATAACTACAAAACTTCTAAATACATTTGCTTTTTATGCCATAAAATAACAACACCTTCCAATCCAGAAAATTGTTTCTATTGTCACATAAATTTGAAAAAGAAGGAAAATCATCCCAATAAAAATTGCGATAACTGTCACATAATTGAACCATCTGACTCACGAGTTAACATGGAAAACTGTTTAATCTGCCACAAAAACCTAAAATTTCAAAATAATTTAAAGTCTTTACACAACATACACAAAAAAACTGGCTCTGTAACATGCTTTTCCTGTCACAATAAAACAATACATAGAAAGTGATTTCTATCTTTTACTTGCTTTTAGACAATCTATTGATATAATATCAAAACAATGAGAAACTACAAATTTCCCAAAATACCAGAGGCAACTATTAAACGTCTATCTATTTATCATAGAGTCTTAAATGAACTTATGCGTGAAGGTGTTGAAGTTATCTCTTCTCATAGACTTTCTGAACTAACAGGTCTTAATGCACCCCAGATAAGAAAAGATTTAACTTATTTTGGAGAGTTTGGTGTTAGAGGCGTAGGATATTTTGTCACGCATTTGCATGATAGTATTAGAGAAATTCTTGGAATAAATAAAAAATGGAACATAATCTTGATCGGTGTTGGCAAATTAGGACAGGCACTTTTGTCATATGAAAACTTTGAAAGACAGGGATACAATATTATTGCTGCTTTTGATACAGACCCAACAAAAATTGGCAAGAAGTTTGGCATAAAAAAAATAACAGTTATGCCCCTTTACAGAATGAAAAAAATAGCAAAAGATAATAATGTAAAAATAGCAATTATAGCAACTCCCTCAGAATCTGCACAGAATGTCTTAAATGTAATTGAAGAGGCTGGAATAGAAGGCGTAATAAACTTTGCTCCTGTAAAATTAACACCTACAAAGAAAAATACAAAAATATCCTATGTAGATTTAGTCACAGAATTTGATAAAATGGCTTTCAAAATCACAAGCAGTTAATTAATCACAGGATAAAATATGGATACTATCAAAGAAGGCTCATACCTTCTTATTTCATCTAAAAAATCAGATACCTATCTTGTTAAGGTTACAGAAAATGGCGATTTTTCTACTCATGAAGGTAAAATTTTATTTAAAGATCTAATTGGAAAACCTTATGGATGCAAAGTAAAAACTCATTTAGGTGCTGAATATATAATTTTGAAACCAACAATAACAGATTTTTTAAAATTCATAAAAAGAAAAACACAGGTTCTTTATCCTAAAGATTTAGGATTTATAATTCTAAAACTGAACCTCCACTCAGGACTTAGAATGATAGAATGTGGATCAGGTAGTGGTTCTGCAACCACAGCATTTGCCTTTGCACTATATCCAGAGGGTAAACTCTATTCTTACGAAGCAAGGCCTGAGTTTATTAATCTTGCAAAAGAAAATGTTAAAAGAACTGGCTTAGAACAAATTGTAGAATTTAAAAACAGAGATATCGAAGAAGGCTTTGATGAAAAAGAAGTGGATGCCCTATTTCTTGATGTTAAATATCCAGAAAAGTTTATATATCATGCATACAATGCCCTAAAACCAAGTGGAAACATGTGTGTATTTGTTCCAACAGCAAACCAGGTAAGTGATGTATTAAAAGAACTTGAAAACTATCCCTTCGCATTAACTGAGGTTTTAGAAATTATGCTTAGAACCTATAAAACCGTACCAGAAAGATTAAGGCCTGATGATACAATGATTGCTCATACTGGTTATTTAATTTTCACCAGAAAAATTGAGGAGCAAAAAAATGGAGAATAACAACATTTCAATCATCATACTTGCTGCTGGAAAGGGCAAGAGAATGGCCTCCGATTTACCAAAAGTTCTCCACCCCCTATTGGGTAAACCAATGATTTATTATGTAGTTGAAACCGCCTTGCACCTAAAACCTCTTCAAATAATCCCGGTCCTATCTTATAAAAAAGAGGAAGTGGAAAAAGCATTAACAGAAAATTTCGGCTATATCTTTGACTTCGCTTACCAGAAAGAACCCGAAGGAACAGCTGATGCAGTTAAAACTGCTCTAAAGCATATAAATGACAGATCAGAAAAAGTACTTATTCTTTCTGGGGATGTACCACTTATTAAAGCTGATCTTTTATACAAGATCCTTCAAAATCATATAGCTGAGTTAACTATTGTCACAACCCATATTGAAAACCCATCTGGTTATGGAAGAGTTGTTAGAGATACAGAAGGACGGGTAATTAAAATAGTCGAAGAAAAAGATGCCGACAACAATGAAAAATTAATAAAGGAAATTAATACTGGGATATACTGCTTTTCAAGGCAATTTCTTGAAAAATATATTCCAAAAATCACAAAGAACAAAATAACTGGTGAATATTATTTAACTGATATTATATCTTTAGCAGTCAGAGATAATATTAAAATAAATTCATTTTTAGTCGAGGAGGGAGAAAGCCTAATTGGCATAAACAATAGAATTGAATTATATAAGGCTTCCTTAAAACTTAAAAAAGAACTGATAGAAAAACTAATGATAGAGGGAGTCACATTTATCGATCCGACAAATGTTTATATTGAATCTACAGTTATCATAGAAAGGGATTCAGTAATTCATCCGAATGCTTTTCTTGCTGGAAACACACATATTGGGGCTAATACTGTAATTGAACAAGGTGCAGTAATAATTGATAGTAAAATCGGAAGCAAGGTAAAAATAAAGCCTTATACAGTGATTGAACAGTCAGAAATACACGATGAAGCGGTAATTGGTCCCTTTGCCCATTTAAGACCTGAAAGTGTAATACATAGTAAAGCAAAGATTGGCAACTTTGTAGAAACAAAAAAATCAACAATTAAATCTGGTGCAAAGGCAAACCATTTAGCTTATATAGGTGATGCACTTGTGGAAGAAAATGTAAACATAGGCGCAGGTGCAATTACCTGTAATTATGACGGGGAAAAAAAGCATTTCACTCATATAAAAAAGGGAGCCTTTATAGGCACAAACACATCTTTAGTTGCTCCGATTGTTATCGGTGAGAATGCTGTTACAGGCGCAGGTTCAGTTATAACGAAGGATATCCCTGATGGTGCATTAGGTGTTGAAAGGGCAGAAATGAAGATTATTTTAAACTGGCATAAAATAAAAAAGAGACTGAAAAAATAAAAGGAGTAATTTAATGTGTGGCATTGTTGGATATACGGGAAGCAAAAAAGCATCACCTATTATTATCGAGGGTTTGAGAAGACTTGAATATAGAGGATATGACTCAGCGGGAATAGCTACTCAAGAAAAAGAGGGGATTAAAATTATACGTTCCGTAGGAAAACTAAATAATTTAATAGAAAAACTGTCCCAGACTACATTACTTGGTAATACTGGCATCGGACATACAAGATGGGCAACTCATGGAAAACCTTCTGAGGTAAATGCCCATCCCCATAAAGCAGGAAAGTTTGTAGTGGTTCATAACGGAATTATAGAGAACTACTTATCAATTAAAAACAAATTGGTCAAAAGGGGTTGTAATTTTGAGTCTGAAACAGATACAGAAGTAATAGCCCATCTTTTGTGGAGCTATTATGAGAAGTCACAAAACACAAAAGAGGCAATTTTAAAAACAGTCAAAGAATTAAGAGGATCCTTTGCAATCGCAATCTTGAATGAAGATGAAAAAGAAAGTATATACCTTGTAAGGTATGAAAGCCCGCTTGTAATAGGTGTTGGGGAAAATGAAAACTATTTTGCCTCAGATATACCAGCATTACTTGTACATACGAATAATATTATTTTTTTAAAAGATGGTGATATTATTAAATTAACCCCTGAAGGCTATGAAGCCTTTGACTTTAATGGGAAAAAAATCATACGACTACCTGAAAAGATAAATCTTTCTCTATCCCAAGCTGAAAAGGGTGGTTATCCACACTTTATGCTTAAAGAGATTCATGAGCAACCTGAAGCATTTATCAATACAGTTAGAACAAGGATTAAACCAGACACAAAAGAAGTTGTTTTTGATGAAATCCCCAGAGATATTTTCAAAAAGGTTGAAAGTATTCACATAATAGCCTGTGGAACTTCTTATCATGCTGGTTTGATCGGGAGATTTTTCTTAGAAGAAATAGCGGGTTTACCTACACTTGTTGAAATCGCTTCAGAGTTCAGATATAAAAAGAACTTTTTTAACAGCAAAACTCTTTACATTTTCATTTCTCAATCTGGATCAACTGCTGATACTCTTGCTGCTTTAAAGCTTACAAAGAACAACAAAGTTTCAACACTCGCAATATGTAATGTTTTAGGTAGCAGTATTTCAACAGAAGCTGATTATACAATATACACACATGCTGGACCAGAGATAGGAGTAGCATCAACAAAAGCCTTTTCCACACAGATTGCTGTTCTTTTTTTACTTTCTCTACAGTTTGGGTTCTACAAAAAAGCTATCAATATAAATCAGCTTAGCGCCTTCATCGATTCCCTACTAAAAATTCCAAAGGCTATGGAAAAATGTCTTAAAGATTCTTCAAAAATCAAGCAACTGGCTCAAAAGTACTACCATTACAACAACTTTTTGTATTTAGGCAGGGGATTAAATTACCCTCTTGCTTTAGAAGGAGCATTAAAACTTAAAGAAATATCCTACATCCATGCTGAGGCTTACTCTGCAGGGGAAATGAAGCATGGACCAATAGCTCTGATTGATGAAAATATGCCTGTTTTGGTTATAAATACAAAGTCTAATCAACATGAGAAAACTATAAGCAATATTCAAGAAGTACTCGCAAGAAATGGAAAGGTAATTGCTTTAATATCAGAAAAGGATAAAGTAACTCCAAAGTATACAAAGGACATCATAGAAGTTCCTCAAATAAATAATTATCTTGATTGTCTTTTATCAATAATTCCTTTACAACTTTTTGCATATTATTGCGCTGTTTTAAAAGGCACCGACGTAGACCAACCAAGAAACTTAGCAAAGAGTGTAACAGTTGAATAGGGGCTTACAATCATGAATTTAGATATTGAATACCTTAAAGAAGTTGTAAATAAAGCAGGAAAAATACTCATAGAATTTTATAAAAAAAATATAACAATAAATTATAAAGGCCCTCGTGACTTAGTCACAGAGGCAGATACCACAGTGGAAAAATTTTTAAAAGAGAACTTAAAAAAACAATTTCCCGATGTACCATTTATTGGAGAAGAAGAAGGGCTAAAGGAGCAATTTGATACCTGCTTTATAGTTGATCCCCTTGATGGCACTACAAATTTTGCTCACCACTATCCAGCTTATTGCGTTTCTTTAGGTTATATAGAATCAAAGGATATAAAATTTGGTGTAGTTTACGATCCCTTACGGAAAGAAATGTTCTGGGCTAAAAAGGGGAAAGGTGCATACCTTAACAAACACAAAATTACTGTATCAAAACAAAGAGAACTAAAGAAATCTCTACTTGCTACTGGTTTCCCCTATTCAGACTTGGTTATGCCAAGGATATTAAATTACTTCAATCATATTATACCTCACTGCCAGGGTATAAGGCGCGGAGGGTCTGCTGCCCTAGATCTATCTTATACTGCCTGTGCAAGATTTGATGGTTTTTTTGAATTGGGACTTAAACCATGGGATGTATCAGCGGGAATACTATTAGTTAGAGAAGCTGGAGGGGTAGTGACAAATCTAGAGGGAAATGAAAGTACTCCTTTTGATGGTGAATATGTTGCAACAAATGGATATATCCATCAAGAAATCCTTGAGATTATAAAAAAATCTGAAATCAACTTCCCTCTTTTTAGTGAGTATTTTAAAAAGGTGTTAAATGACAATTAAAAATTTATCAAAAGAAGATAGACCAAGGGAAAAACTTCTCTATAAAGGTCCTGAATCATTATCAGATTCAGAACTCATCGCTATATTACTACGCACAGGAGTAAAAGGAAAAAGCGCAATTCAATTAGGAGAAGAACTTCTTAAAACCTTTGGTGGACTTAAATCCCTTTTTTCAGCACCCTTTTCTGAGATTACAAAGATTAAAGGCATTGACAAAGCAAAATCGACCAGCCTATTTTCAGCTATTGAGCTTTCAAGACGTGTAATTAAATACTCCAGCAATGCTAATAACCCCATATTGGGACCTAAAGATGTATTTGATAGAATTAAATCTGAATTTATCAACACAAATAAGGAAATTTTCATTGCCCTATATCTTAATTCAAAAAATATTGTAATACTTGAGGAAAAACTTGGAAGTGGAACTTTCTCATCCTGTTTGTGCCACCCCCAAGAATTTTTGAGAGGTTTTTTTAAAACTGGATCATCAAGATTGATACTTGTCCACAACCATCCATCTGGCGACTTAAAACCGAGCAAACAGGACATTAATTTTACAAAGGAACTTTCAACTCATCTTGAATATTTTGGCTTTGAACTTCTTGACCATATCATAATCTCTGGTGAAAAATTTTGTAGTTTAAAAGAATCTGGAAATATCTAATAATTTAAAAGATTACTGGTCGGTCTTTTCATTTCTTGACAAAATGTTTATAATATAATTATGAGTAATAAAAGGTTTTACATAAAAGAAAGTACTCTAAAAGATGTAAAAGAAGAGGTAATTACACCCCCATTATTCAAGGTTTATTTATTAAACGACGATTATACCACTATGGATTTTGTAGTTTATATACTTGAGCATATTTTTCATAAACCAAAGTTAGAGGCAACCCAAATTATGTTACACGTTCATCATAATGGGAAAGGTCTTGCGGGTATATATCCAAAAGATATTGCAGAAACTAAAGTCACACAGGTGCATCAACTTGCAAGAAATGCAGGTTTTCCTCTTATGTGTGAAATAGAGAGGGAATAAAATGCTTAGCAAAGATTTAGAAATACTTCTCGATGCAACAATCAGAGAAGCAAAATCAAAAAGGTTAGAATATGTAACTGTTGAACATATTCTTTATGCCATTCTTTTTGATGAATATGGGATGGAGATTATAACAGCTTGTGGAGGTAGGGTTGATTTTCTAAAAAAGGCCTTGGAGAGATATTTTGATCAATACATCCCCCATCTACCATCGGAAAAAACTAATGCGCCTGCAATAACAGTTGGATTTCAAAGGGTATTACAAAGAACAATAACACACGCACAATCAAGTGAAAAGAAAATAGCTGATGCGGGAGATTTACTTGCAGCATTAATGTTAGAAAAAGATACAGTTGCGGTTCAGTTATTAGAAGACGAAGGTATAACGAGGATAGACGTTCTAAATTACATAAGTCATGGTATTAGAAAGGATTTTAATTTTAATACTGACTCAAAAACAAGAAAAACAGATACATCAACTTCAAGTCCCCTTGAACAATTTACTGTAAATCTAATAGATAAGGCAAGGCAAAATAAAATTGATCCTTTAATAGGTAGAGAAAAAGAATTAGAAAGATTAATTCATGCCCTTGCAAGAAGGCAAAAAAATAATGTTGTTCTTGTTGGAGAACCAGGGGTTGGAAAAACCGCTATTGTTGAAGGTTTAGCATTAAAAATATATCATGGAGAAGTACCTGAAATCCTTTTGGGGACAACAATTCTATCCCTTGATATGGGTGCACTAATTGCAGGGACCCAGTATAGAGGAGACTTTGAAGCAAGACTAAAGTCTCTTTTAAAAGAAATTCAGAAAATGCCCAAAGTAATACTTTTTATAGACGAGATTCACACAATTGTCGGTGCAGGTGCTACAAGTGGAAGTTCAATGGATGCTTCAAATATTTTAAAACCTGCATTGATTCAACATAACCTAAGATGTATAGGTGCTACCACATATGAAGAATATAGAAAATATTTCGAAAAAGACAGAGCACTATCAAGACGTTTTCAAAAAATAGACATAAATGAACCTACAATTGAAGATACAATTAGTATAATAAAGGGCCTCATAGGTCATTATGAAAAATTCCACAATGTTAAGTACACAGATTCAGCAATAAAATCCGCAGTTGAACTATCAGCAAAATACATAAATGATAGATTCTTGCCTGATAAAGCAATTGATATTATTGATGAAGCTGGAGCATTTGTAAAACTAAACACCCCTCAAAATAAAAAAAGAATTGTAACTGAACGAGTAGTAAAAGATATATTATCAAAAATTGCCAATATCCCCTCCCAAAATGTTCAGACCTCTGAGATTGACCAACTAAAACAGTTAGATTCAGAGCTCAAAAAGGTAATTTTTGGTCAAGATGAAGCAATAAAAGCTATAGTCAAGGCAATAAAAAGATCACGAGCCGGCTTGGGAAATCCAAATAAACCAATAGGGTCTTTCCTTTTTACAGGTCCTACAGGTGTTGGAAAAACAGAGTTAGCAAGGAGCCTTGCAAGGATACTGGGGATAAATTTTATAAGAATAGACATGAGCGAATACATGGAAAAGCATTCTGTTTCCCGATTAATTGGTGCACCACCAGGTTATGTTGGTTTTGATCAGGGAGGACTTCTAACTGAATCAATTCGCAAGCATCCCCATTCAGTCTTATTAATTGATGAGATTGAGAAAGCCCATCCCGATGTTTTTAATATCCTTCTTCAGGTTATGGATTATGGGACATTAACAGATAACTATGGCAAAAAAGCTGATTTTAGAAATGTTCTAATAATAATGACATCAAACATAACAGCACGGGAATCTGAAAGTTCTTCCATTGGATTTTTAGAGTCTCCTGTTGAAAAAAGAGGGGCACAATCTCAGATATTGCAGAAATTTTTCTCTCCCGAATTCAGGAATAGGTTAGATGGGATTATAAATTTTTCTCATCTAACTGAGCCAGTCATATTAAAGATTGTGGAAAAGTTTATTGATGAACTACAAAATGCACTTATAAACAAAAGAATATATTTAAATATCACTGAAAACGCAAAAAAATGGTGTGCAAAAAGAGGGTACGATCCAAAATACGGGGCAAGACCACTTAAAAGACTTATTGAATCAAGTATTTCAGACCCAATAACAGATATGATATTCGAAGGGAAAGTCAAAAGAGGGGATATAATAACCATAGATTTAAAGGAAGAAGAACTATTTTTCAAAATAAATTAAGATGCCCGTTTACCTCCTTTCTAACTCCCTAAATTTTCCACCACCCTATTTAGCAGAAAGGGATGGACTACTTGCAATTGGTGGTGACCTTTCTGTTGAAAGGTTACTACTTGCCTATTCGATGGGGATATTTCCATGGTATTCTAAGAGGACCCCAATTCTATGGTGGTCTCCAGATCCTCGATTTGTAATTTTTATAGATAAATTTCACATACCAAAAAGACTTGCAAGATTATACAAATCGGGAAAATTCAAATACACTATAAATAAGTGTTTTAAAAGAGTGGTAGAACTTTGTGCAGAGGTACATGAAAAAAATGATGGAAGTACATGGATTACCGAGGAGATGATCTCCGCATATTACAACCTCCATAAAAAGGGCTATGCCCACTCAATAGAAACATGGGAGAATGATAATTTAGTTGGAGGTCTTTATGGTGTTTCTATTGGTGCTATATTTTCTGGAGAATCTATGTTCAGTTTAGTAAGCAATGCTTCAAAGCTTGCTTTGGTTTTTTTATGGGAACACCTAAAAAATAGGGGATTTAAATTAATAGACTGTCAGGTTAAGTCAGAACATCTCAAACAATTTGGTGCAGAATCATTATCAAGAAACAAGTTTTTAAGCTTACTAAAAATATATTCAAACCTTCAAACAAACTTTTAAGCAAAGCCTTATTTTTCAATACACTGTAATCGTAAAGCATTGACATTTTTAAAAATAATGATATAATATTTTAGAAATTTTAGTTTGGGAGGAGGCACTGATGAGAAAGGGTGTAGGTGTGGTGTTTTTTTTGTTCTTATTTCTACAAAATCTCTTTGCTTATACTCCTGAAAGCTTTTCAAAGTTAGTAAAAGAAGTAGAAAAAAGTGTTGTAAATATAAGCACAACCCAAATTATTAAGGTCCAAAGACCTTTACCTTTTGATTTTTTTAGGGAATTTTTTGGTGACGACCCTTTCTTTTTTAACAAACCACAGAATTTTCAAAGACAGAGTTTAGGTTCTGGCGTAATAATTTCAGAAGATGGTTATATCCTTACAAATAACCATGTAATCAAAGATGCCAATATCATTAAAGTAAAGCTTTATGGCAGCAAGGAAGAATATGATGCAAAAGTAATCGGCAAAGACTCTAAAATAGATATAGCCTTATTAAAAATTGATGCAAAAAAACCTTTACCCTATGCCCCATTGGGAGATTCAGACTCTTTAGAAGTGGGTGATTGGGTAATCGCGATAGGTAATCCCTTTGGTCTTTCCCATACAGTTACAAAAGGCATAGTTAGTGCAAAGGGTAGAGTAATTGGCTCTGGGCCTTATGATGATTTTATACAAACAGATGCACCTATAAATTTTGGTAATTCTGGCGGACCACTTTTTAACCTCAAAGGTGAAATCGTGGGTATTAATACCGCTATAATTTCAGGTGGTCAGGGAATTGGTTTTGCTGTACCAATCAATATGGTAAAGGCTATTCTACCTCAATTAAAGGAAGGAAGAATTGTCAGAGCCTGGCTTGGGGTCAGGTTTAAGCCCATAACTAAAGAAATCATGGAAAGTTTTGGTTTAGAAAATACAGACGGTGCTCTTATTGAAGAGGTTGTCAAAAATAGCCCCGCAGAAAAGTTTGGTCTACAAGAAGGTGACATTATAATAGAAATAGATGGGAAGAAAATCGAAGATGCATATCAACTTCCAAGAATTATTGCATCGTACCAACCAGAACAAAAAATAGAAGTAGTTTATATAAGGGACAAGAAAAAGAATAAAACTAAAATAACCCTTGGCAAAACTGGTGATACAGAAGAAGTTTCTCCTATCTTAGAAAAGATAGGGATAAAAGTAGCTGAAACAAAAGATGGTGTAGTGGTAGAAGAGGTACAGCCTTTCTCATTGGCCCAAACTGCAAATATATCACAAGGTGATTATATAGTTAGAATTAACAACCAGAAGGTCGAAAACCTTGAAACTTTAACAAAGATATTGTCAAATTTACAGAGTAACTCAGCAGTTACTATGCAACTACGAACAAAAGGAGGTAGTTCTAAGTTTGTAAGCTTCAGGATGCCCTGATTATGATAGAAGATAACTATATAATTATTACAAATAGCGAATCTATAACATTTAATAAGATTAACACCTTTTCACCACCGTTGGATATTTATGAGTGTTCCCATGGCGTTAACATAGACATTGAAATTCCTGGTTTAGAAAAAGAGGATATAAAAATTTCTATAGTTCACAATAAATTATTCATAAAAGGAGAAAAGCGATTCAAAAAAGAATATCAAAAACAAAAATATTATCTATTAGAACGTCCTTATGGCATATTTAATAGAGTTTTTGAGCTTCCGGAAAATACTGACATCGAAAACATTAAAGCAAAAATAAAAGATGGTGTGTTAAGCATCTCAATTCCCTACAAAAAAAGTAAAATGAAGAACGTGACAATAAATGAGTAAAATAATTCTTGACCAAAAATGGTGTATTAATTTAAAATTAGATTTTATTAATTGGGGAAAATTTAAGGGGAGGTGCTTTTATGTTTTCACAGGGAGATAAAGCTTTTTATCCAAACCATGGAGTTGGAGTAATTGAAAAGATAACAAAAAATGGGGATGAGCACTTCTATGTAATCAAGATTCTTGATTCTGGCATGACTGTAATGGTTCCCGTATCAAAAGCCAAGGATGTGGGATTGAGACCAATTATTGGAAAGGATCTATCTGAAAAGGTCTTCGAAAATTTGAAGAAATCCATCGAAACGAAAAACTTTAATTATCGTCATCAGCCTTGGAACAGAAGACAAAGAGATTACATGGCGAAATTAAAGACCGGTTCTATCTTTGATACTGTAGAAATTTTTAAAGAATTAACTATTTTACAAAAGCAAAAGCCCCTATCATTCGGAGAAAAAAAATTATACGACCATGTAAAAAAGCTTCTTGTAAAAGAGCTTGCCTGTTGTAATGACTGTAGTGAAGATGCTATTTGCTCAAAAATTAATTCACTCCTTTCAAGCTGAGGACTCATAGTGTATGTTGTTAAAACTCTCATAGTTCTATTTAGTACCATAAGTGGTTACATTTTTTTTAAAAGCATCCATTTAGAAGGTTATAGCCCTTTAATGGGTGTTTTTTTAGGGTTCATCTTAGGTGTTGTAACCATCATCCTTAGGGATGTAATTGCCAAACTTCAGATAAAGTATCTTATTGCTGGATTCATCGGATTTGGTATTGCTATATCCCCTCTTTATTTTTTTACTGCCTATTTAAACAATCCTGCATTTAGTGTAGAAATTCTTGGTTATACACTGGGGCTTAGATTTATTCTTGCAATCCTTCTCGGATACATTGGAATCTCAGTTGCTATTGAGAAGGTTAGAAATATAAATATTCCTTTTCTCGATGACAAAAAAAAGGAAGAAAAACCTCGAATTCCAAAAATCCTTGACACAAGTGTTCTAATCGATGGGAGAATATCAGATATAGTCGAAAGCGGTTTTTTAGAAGGGCCTTATGTAATACCCCAGTTTGTTATTAAAGAACTGCAAACCCTTGCAGACTCACAGGATCCTACAAAGAGAAATAAAGGGAGAAGAGGGCTTGATGTTATAAGTAAGCTTCAAAAAATAAGTAATGACATAGAACTTTTGGATATTGACTTCTTCAGGATCAAAGAAGTTGACCTTAAATTGATAGCATTAGCAAAAAAATTGAATGGTAAAATTGTAAGCATTGACTACAATTTATCTAAAGTTGCTGAACTTCAGGGAATAAACTGCCTTAACCTCAACATACTTGCAAATGCACTAAAACCATCGTTAGTTGCAGGAGAAACATTATCCGTTTTTGTTTTAAAGGAAGGCAAAGAAACGGGTCAGGGGGTAGCCTATTTAGATGATGGAACAATGATTGTAATAGAAGATGGGAAAAAATTCATTGGACAAAAAGTGGATGTAGAGGTCAAAAGCGTTTTACAAACAAGTTCAGGTCGTATAATCTTTACCCATGTCATATAAAAGCTATTACATTATCTTACTTGCTTCAGGGGTTGGCAAAAGGGCAGGCTTAAAAAATGATACCCCAAAACAACTATGGTTAGTTAATAATAAACCAATTCTTTGGTATTCCCTTAATACTTTTAGGAAAATCTTTAAAGATGAGCAAATTATTATAACCTACTCAAGGGAGTATGAAAAAAAGTTTCTCCACTTCTTTAAAAAATACAACGTAAAATCCAAAGTGGTTTATGGAGGAGAAAGAAGACAGGATTCTGTTAAAAACGCCTTTTCTCTGATCGAGAATGAAAAAGGGATTGTTATAATTCACGATTCTGCAAGGCCAATTATCAATCTTCCCCTTGTAAAAAAAGTTATAGAAGGCACTGAAAAATATGGAGCATGCATACCTATTATTCCTGTTAGCGATACTGTTAAAGTTATAGAAAATGGTTTTGTACAAAAGACCATAGACAGAAGTAAATTGGGGCTTGTCCAAACCCCTCAAGGCTTCTCAATTGAGCTTTTAAAAAAGGCTTTCGAAAATGCTGATTTCAGTAAAGAATACACTGACGAAGCATCGTTAATAGAACAATTAGGTAAACAAGTATACACCATTCAAGGAGAAAAATTTAATTTAAAGCTTACTTTTAAAGAAGATTTAACTATAATAAAAACATTGTTGAGGCAATATTATGAATTTTAGAACTGGTATTGGTATAGATTTTCACAGATTTGGTGAAGGCAGGAAACTAATTCTCGGTGGAGTAGAAATTGATTATCCGTTGGGATTAATTGGACATTCCGATGCAGACTGCCTTATCCATGCCATAGTAGATTCAATACTTGGAGCCATGGGATTAGGTGACATTGGCACTTATTTCCCCGATACAGAGGCTCGCTATAAGGATGCAGATAGCAAAGAATTTCTGTGTAAAGCACTGGACCTTCTCATTGAAAGAGACTATAAAGTAGAGAATATTGACTCAATTGTAATCTGTGAAAAACCAAAAATTATGCCATACACACAGAAGATGAAAGAGAAATTATCAGAAATTCTAAATATCAACCCTTCTCAGATTGGGATTAAAGCAACTACTACTGAACAGATGGGGTTTATAGGAAGAAAAGAAGGGATAGCTTGCTTGGCGGTATGTCTCCTTTCAAAAAATATTTGCAAATCCTATGAAGAGGAATAGATATGCTAAATGTGGAAATTTTTAATACCCAAACTGGAAAAAAGGAAGCCCTAAAAACAATCGAGCCCAATACAGTAAAAATGTATGTTTGTGGCATAACTGCCTATGATTTATCACATGTTGGTCATGCCCGTTCACAAGTGGTTTTTGATGTAATACAAAGATTTCTTAAATATAGGGCTGGATATAGTGTGGTCTATGTGAGAAATTATACAGATATAGATGACAAAATAATAAATAAAGCTCACAAAGAAAATGTCCCTTTTAATGTAATTTCAGAAAGATATATTAAAGAGTTTGATAAAGATATGGAACTTTTAGGTATTGAAAAGCCCACATATACACCAAGAGCCACAGAATTTATAAAAGAAATGATAGAAATGGTTAGGGTATTAATTGAGAAGGGACATGCATACGAAATTGATGGAGACGTCTATTTTTCTGTTGATAGCTTTAAAGAATATGGCAAACTTTCAAAAAAACCTCTTGATGAGCTTATGAGTGGTGCAAGGGTAGAAATAGATGAAAGAAAGAAAAATCCTTTAGATTTTGCCCTCTGGAAAAGGAAAAGATATGATTACGAACCCTCCTGGCAGAGTCCATGGGGAGAGGGAAGACCTGGTTGGCATTTAGAGTGTTCAGTTATGTCGAGTAAACTATTAGGAGATTCCTTTGACATACATGGTGGAGGCCTTGATCTTATATTTCCCCATCATGAAAATGAAATAGCCCAGAGCGAAGCCTATTCAGGAAAACCCTTTGTTAGATACTGGGTACACAATGGTTTTGTTAACATTAACAAAGAAAAGATGTCCAAATCCCTTGGTAATATACTGACTATAAGAGAGATATGCTCCCATTATCATCCAGAGGCATTAAAATTATTCATGTTATCCCATCACTATAGAAGCCCAATGGATTTCAGTTATGAGAAATTGGATGAAGCATATACAAGTTTAAAAAGACTTTATTTATCCATAAAAAACTGGAAAATCAAGGCAAAAGAATCTTTTGATGAATCCTTTATTGATGAAAAAACAAAAGGTGAGTTGGATAATTTAGAGCAATCTTTTGATAATAGCATGTGTGATGATTTTAACACAGCACAGGCTTTAGCAGTCTTTCATGACTATTGTAAGGTTCTTAATAAATTCTATCAAAATCACATTAGGGACAACGACAATAAAACCATTGCCACACTAAGCTATGGATACAAGAAATTTTTAGAATTAGCAAAGGTTTTTGGTATACTTCAGGAATCTGCTGAAGATTTTTTTTCGAAAGAATTAGATAAAACCTTAAAAGAACATAACATAACCATAGAATTTATTGAAAATAAAATTAATGAGAGAAATCAAGCTCGTGCTCAAAAGGACTACATAAAGGCTGATGAAATTAGAAATCAATTAATGAAATTAGGTATAGAGTTGGAAGACACAAAAGAAGGCACAAGATATAGAATTAAGGTCTAACCATACCTATTTATTATCTCATATTTACCGAGTCCAAAACTTGTATTCTTCCCAACATGTAATAGTTCCCCTGCTTCAAGGAGTGGCAAAAAGGGCTTGATATTTCCATAATAAATAACTTTTCCAATAACCCCTCCCAAACTCATTTTTGTATCCTGTCTTGAGGAATATCTTTGCCAGTCAAACCATCTAAGATTTGATTCCTTTACTTTAACTTCTTTTGCCTTTTCAAGAATTTGTCGGTGATCCCAGCCAGCTTCTACTCCTTCACAATGAAAAAAATTAAGCAAGTTAAGCCTTAACATAATATTTTTCATGAGGATGTAAAAATCAATATTGCTCACAAGCTTTCTTTCATGCTTTATCCTAACAGGAGTAAGCAATTCAAGCTCTATTGAGCTTACATCGTTATTACTAAAATCGAAAACTTCTTTTATTTCAATAAATTTCTTTTCTGGAGGTAAGATATGCTTTTTTTTGTTGTCATACAAGATTTTGTTATCCTGCTCTACCCTTTTTAGTATAAATTTGCCCCTGCCCCTTCCGATCCCAACCTCACCACATACATCAAAGGTATAGATAAAATATGGTAGATAATCAATTGCCTTTCCAATAATAATTAGTGAAAAAGTGATTTCTTCTCCAGCTCTATAGATCCTACCATTATGAAGAGGTGGTTCTATTACAAAAGGATGGGGTATACTTTTATATTTATGCATATTCAAAATAGCCGTTTCACCAGAAGGGCTTGTCTCAAAAACATAGGCATAAATACAGCTACTTTTTAGAATACATTCATGACAATCCATCCTTTTTAATGTACATACTACCTTCCTAAAGGCATTACCAAAAACCCCACGAAAGGTTGATCCCTTAAAATAGGGTAAATTAAGCTCATGAATAGGTTCAATTACAAAATTTGTCTTAATATACTGTATTCTCATTTTAAGAAAACGTTCACCCCCTCTGGTATTCTATCACCCTGCCCCATAACAATAACCTTTGGTTCTGAAGGCAAGGGATAAATTCTTATATCATCTTCATACTCATCAATCAACTCCTTTAATTTGGATTTAATTACGTTAAGCTCATCCCAATCAAGGATACCATAAAATACAGAATATTGAATATGCAAAGAGCTTCCCCTAAGAAACTTATAAATTTTGTTTAATCTTTTTTCATCACGGATGTCATAGCAGATTAAATACTTTGCCTTCATGATTCCTTTCCATAAATAATCATCAAAACTTTTCTTAAAAATCTATCTATGACCTTTGTTATAACTGGTTTTCTTTGTTCAAAAATTGATGTTAAAAGTTTAAAGCCCCTTTCATTTAAAGTTTTATACCCCTTCCATAAACAATCTTGCTTATAACTAAAAAATTTAAGAGACAAGACATCAGTAATAGGATCCAAAGCTGACATTAGGTCCTTAACAAAACCCATCATTTGTTTATCATTAATTATACCCTCATTTGGATCTAATTCGTACTCAATACACTTAGAACTAATTAATCCAAAAAATAAATCCCTAAAACATTTTTTAACAATAAAAAATCTCTTTCTCCCCTTACCGCAAAAGTTCATTATATAGTATTCATAATCAACGGTATTGCAATTTCTTTGTTTAAAGGCAATACTCAAATTTCTGTCAATTACCTTTAATGCTAAAGCTTGAATTTCCTTTCTTTTTGTCATTAGAAAAGCATGAAACTCCTTTTTTATAACTTCTTTCTTTAATGTTAACCTTTGAGCTAAATCGAGAAAATATCCACCATCATAATAGGGTATTATATGAATAGTTCCTTTCATGCCAGGCATAGATACGACAACAGCCTTCTTCATAATAGCAAAGTCTAAAAGGATATCCTTATTAACAAATGCAAAAGGGAAATTTATATATACAAAATCAACAAGTTCATAGGGTATTCTGATTGGAGAGCGCCTATTATGACTAACAAGTAAAGATGGTCCATCTCTTTTTAAAGAGTAATTTTGCGTTTTATAAAGATACAAGGTCTTCTTCATTACATATACTCCTGATAAAATCTCTTACAAAGTCCCTTGTCTTACTTCTCAAATTACTTCTCCATTCTTCACAAAGGGGATAAAACTTTGCTCTACCAGCCTTTTTCAAATAACAACCAGAGCCTTCCTCTTCATAAGTAAAATCCTCTTGGGTAAATTGTCTTGTTCTAAAAAGCTCCCAGACAAACCTATCTGCCTCTATTCTGAAGGGTTCAACAAAATCACAAGCTAAAGATTCTCTTCCATACTCAAAGGAGTGATAAAATCCAACAGTAGGATCAAGTCCATTCAACTCAATTTCCCTAACCATCTCAAAATGAAGGATTGTATAGCATAAAGATAGCATTGCATTTACTGGATCCTGAGGTGGTCTTTTATTTCTTCCTTCAAAATTTAGAGATGGTGGAAAAATCTTAGTAAAGGCAGAAAAATAAGCAGATGCACTACTACCTTCATAACCTCTTAAAGACTCTATATCTGGCTTTCTTTCAAAAATATTTTTTTCTATCCCCTCCATTACCTTTATTGTCGAAATAAATTCGCTTCTCAGATCTTGTCGCAATTCTATAAGATCTTTTAAAAAATTTATTTGGTTTCTGATTTTATGGGTTACTATATTTAATGCAAACTCCCTTGCAAATGATGTTTTCGATTTTTCATACTGTCTGATTCTAATAATCGCATTATTATGAAGACTCCCATGGAGCATGCCACAAAAACGAAGGTTTTTCCCTGACAAAAAAATTACACTTATATTTTCGCTTGCAAGCTTGCTTAAAACATTAGCCTCAAGCGTAATATTACCAACAATCACAACTCTCTTTAATGGAGTAATAGGAACAGATCCTTCCTTTTTTCCATTAACATAAAAAGCAAGGGTATTTCCATCAAGCTTTACATATAAGTCCTTTCTGTCAATAAAAAGTGTACCCATTGTGTTCCTCCTTTAACCAATATAGAAAAAATCTGGATCTTGCGGTTGTATAGCTATACCAAGAGTATGAGTTTTGCTCCTGCCATCAAGTGTAAAAATATGAATCCTATCCTCAAAGGGATGAATTATTCTCTTTAGCCCCTCTGTAACCCTTTCCAATTCTTCATCAGTAAGAAAACACTCATAAACGGATCTCTGACCACCTGTACTGAAGTTCTTAATAAAGTACCTCACTTTAGCTAACCTCTTCTCATTAGAAATATCGTATGCAACTATATAAAGCGTTCTTGTCATAGCACCTATCATTCTTTTATAATAAGAAATAAGCTTATAATTATTATAAACATTAAAAACTCTAGCATCTTTGCCCTCCTTACTTATTTTTGGTTAGGGTTAAGGAGTGTTTAATAGTAAATATTAATTTTAGACATGACAAGCTGATCCCTTCTCCCTTTTCACCTTAACCCTTACCAATCAATCTTGCTTAATGTTGCTTATACCTTTTCAAGTCGTGATTCTTAAAACCTGTTATTACAATCTTTTCATCTCCATAGGGCTGGACGATAATGTTAAGTCCTTCCGCACTTCTTAGGTCAATTCCAAGCTTGCGCGCCTTTTTAACCTCTTTCTTGCCTACAAAATAAATCTCTGCCCCATTTGAATAAAATTTCCTTCCGTGAATAACAACAAGATTGAAGAGTTCATCATTAATCCGTCTTGCTGAAAACCTTTTGAGAGAGTGGTCAGTAAAAATAAATTTTTTGTTCCTGATAATTTTTTCTGCCATTGTTCTATCCTCCTTTTTATCTTTTAATTCAAGGATAGAACAGTTTTGAAAAAATAATAATAAAATCAATGTTTTGAAAACGTTTAGGAAATGTTTCCTTTAAGATTAGCTTACAAAATCTTGATTTAAATTTTAGAAGGGAGAATGATCAAAAATAGTAAGATCCCCTGTCACAGGAGAGCGATATATTAGTTTCATAGCTTTACCGTGTAAACAATGGGCAAGCTTTAGGTAGAGCCAGATAGGCCCCTGCCCGGTAATTACAATCTCATTACCTTCCCCTGCTATTTGAAGTGCCTTTTTACAGTATTTATCTAAATCAGCAAGTTTGGCGGTAGAGTCTTCAGTCTCTTTGTATAAGTCTTCAACGTTTAAAAT
>JAOABK010000130.1 GCA_026418415.1 Pseudomonadota bacterium
GAATATTATCAAGTTTTACTGATAGAAAACGAAGGATATCACTTTGAAGATTCATTTCCTGCTCCAGCTTATGGACAGTATCCTCATTTGCATTGTAGACCATGTAGATGTAATTTCCATAGTCTTTGTGTTTGATCGGATAAGCAAGTCTTTTCTTACCCCAATCTTCTTCCTTGATAATAGTGCCGTTTTTCTGTACAATTCCCCTCAATTTCTTCACGATTGATTCTTTTTCTTCGGAAGAAATGTCTGGTGCGAGAATGTAGATAGTCTCGTAGTATCTCATTTAAACCTCCTTATGGTTAATATAGCCCCTTACTTTGGAGCAAGGAGAAAAACTTAGAATTTATATTTTAACAATTTTTTTAATATATTCAACTGAAATTTTTAAAAATGTTTATAATAAAAAAATTGACAACCTATTAAAAGTGATGTAAATATTAAAGCAGGAAAGAGAGATTGTGTATTAAAATAAGCTAACTTTTTTAATCTTTCTTTTCTAATTTTTGTTAAAAATAGTTCTTTGACAATTAAACAGTGAAACATTTTTATGGCTCCTCATGAAACAGAGCATTTTTCCCCCAACGTGGTTTGT
>JAOABK010000131.1 GCA_026418415.1 Pseudomonadota bacterium
AGGCTTAGGAATGCGCAGATGGTAAGATTAGGTTATAATGACTTTTCAAACTCTCTCAGGTCTTTCGGCACTCTTTGGGGTGCTCTCTTTGTTCGTTCTGTATCGAGGGCCGAGAAGGTAGTCTCTGCGTTGACTGTTAGAGGTTACAGAGGTAGCTTTTATTATCCTACAACTTTGGAAAGACTAAAGCTGGAAGATCTGATATTAATCTTTTTTGCAGGTTTTCTTCCGCTTGTTTCTTTTATATTTGGGTTAGTATGATCGCACTCAAAACCAAGAATTTATCCTTTTCCTATGATGGTAAAAACAATATATTAAAAAATTTGAGCATTTCTGTTGAAGAAGGAGAGTTTTTAGCCATCTTAGGTGCAAATGGTGCAGGCAAAAGCACCCTACTTAGATTATTAAATGGCCTACTTAAAGATTTTCAAGGTGAGATAGAAATTTTTGAAGAATCGATAAAAAAAATCAAGAGAGATGAACTTTTTAGAAAGATCTGCACTGTTTTTCAGGACCCCAACGATCAGCTTTTTGCCTTAACTGTCTTTGATGACATATCCTTTGGACCGAGAAACATGGGTTTATCAGAGAA
>JAOABK010000132.1 GCA_026418415.1 Pseudomonadota bacterium
AGCAAGCACAACCAAGTTATTACTAAAAAATGTAGTTAATAATACTAAACTTATAATCTTTTTTAACTTCATTACATACCCCCTTTTTAATTAATTTATATAAATTATATCATATTTTTAATTTAAAGAAAATTTTTTTGAAAATATATAATTTTTATAAAATTTAATACCACTTTAAAAGTGGCATTTTATCATAAATTTAGCAAGAAGACTCCCACCTCATAAGGTTAAGAGATAAATTGCACCTATAGAATACATAAATCTTCCTATATATTCAGAACTATTACCCTTGAAGGTCTTAGCTTCTACAAGTTATTAATTAATTTTATATCATTCTTAAAATCTTAATATTATAACAAAATTTTTCTTTTAGCCAAGATATTTTCGCTATTTAAATAATAAAATTAACATAAAAATTGAAACTTTAATTGAAACTTTTTTTTAGACAAAAAAAAAGATAAAATGTTTGATTTTTAACTAAAAAATATTATAAAAATATAAAAACATTTTAAGAGAGGAGCGATAATTATTAAGGAATATTTAAATATATACTATTGTGACAACTGTGGAAATGAATTAACTGAAGATGAA
>JAOABK010000133.1 GCA_026418415.1 Pseudomonadota bacterium
AAATCCATAGTCATATAATTGGGATATAGAACAGATGCAGGTCCTCTATGAACTTCAACTCTGTCAAGGTAAATAAAATCAAGACTCATCGGATCAACAAAAGAATCAATAGGAAGTCCGTCAAGTAACCAGCCATTATACTTAGGTCCTAAACCTCCATAGGAACCCCAGTTTGCATCATTACGGGAGAGAGGATTAACAAAATTACCAGGCGTATACTTAATCAATTCTGAAAGATTTCTATTAGGAAGGTTTAAGTTTTCTATCTCCTTGTTATCTATCACATCAACCTTATGAGTTAACTCCTGTGGTTTCTGTTCAATCTTTGCTTCAGTAACTGTAATTTCTTGAAATTTAAAATCCTCCTTTTTTGTTTCTGAATAAGCAGATTGAACAAATATCAAGCTTATGGTAAGGACAAGCAAGGTAATTATTTTCATATACCCCTCCTTATTAATTCACAGATTAAGTTAAATTTTTTGAAACCTTTTAACAAATAAAATTCACTTATCACCCCCCCTTTTTGTTGTTTCTGCTCCCTTCAGAGAGGTTTGAGACTCTTCATGAGTCAGATTCATAAAAAAAGCCGTG
>JAOABK010000134.1:0-310 GCA_026418415.1 Pseudomonadota bacterium
GGTTTACCTTTTGTATTTTTAAGTTTTTTATTGTACTAACTGAGAATAGTTATCAATTAATGTTGACTATTGGTAAATTTCTCTTTATACTAATAATTATAAAGGAATTTTTTTGGATAAATACTGATAATGACTTTCAAAATCATGGTTTGGACGGGGGGAATAATGGATTGTTGTAAAGAAAAAAAATCAATATATGATCGTATAAAATCATAACTATCAAATAGTGGAAAATTGTCAGAGAATGATGATACTGCGGTTAGAAAAATCGCACTCATTGGTAATCCCAATGTAGGTAAGAGTGTCATAT
>JAOABK010000134.1:320-587 GCA_026418415.1 Pseudomonadota bacterium
TCAACGGTTTGACCGGTGCTTATGTAACGGTTTCAAATTATCCTGGAACTACTGTAGAAGTTTCTAGAGGATGGTACAGTATAGATGGAATGAAACTGGAAATCATAGATACACCAGGTATGTATTCAATGCTTCCGATAAGTGAAGAGGAGAGAGTTACAAGAACCTTATTGATAGAGGAAAAACCAGAATTGGTGCTTCACGTCGTAGATGCTAAAAACCTTGGAAGAATGCTTCCTTTGACATTACAATTGATAGAGGCAGGCT
>JAOABK010000135.1:0-247 GCA_026418415.1 Pseudomonadota bacterium
AGTCTGACCTGCTTATAGTGCCGGGTACGCTTACAAAAAAGATGCTACCTTATGTCCTCAGGCTTTACAATCAGATGCCCGAGCCTAAGTGGGTGATAGCTTATGGTGCCTGTGCCTGCACCGGCGGAATCTTTAATACCTATAATGTAGTACAAGGTGTTGACAAATATATACCCGTTGATGTTTATGTTGCGGGTTGTCCTCCTAAGCCAGAGGCACTTGTTCAGGATCGTGTAAGGCTTAGGAA
>JAOABK010000135.1:257-569 GCA_026418415.1 Pseudomonadota bacterium
TTTACCAATAAGGTGGATTTTATAAAAGATTCCATTGACTGTCCTACTTTTCTTCTGAAAAACAAAGAAGATTTAATTCCTTTTATGGAATTTTTAAAGGGAAATGATCTTCTTTCCTTTGATCTTATTGCAGATGTTACAGCGATTGACAATCCCAATAAAACGGACAGATTTACATTGGTTTATCATATCTTCTCCATCAAAAATAAGGTTAGGATCAGAGTAAAGTTGCCAGTTAAGGATGGTGAGTCTGTAAAAAGTGTAACCTCAATCTGGAAAGGTGCCGAGTGGCTTGAAAGAGAAGTGTATGAC
>JAOABK010000136.1 GCA_026418415.1 Pseudomonadota bacterium
TTTTAAGGTAGGTTTCATATTTTAAAGGTTTCTTTTTTATTACTATTCTCTTGTCTAGAATAGTATCTGTATTTGTTATAGGTTTTTTTTCAATATCTGCTATTTTAAAAAAAATATTTTTAGGCAAATGGGTAGTTGGGAAGACAAGAGGCTTTTCAATTTCAAAGTCTATTATGAATATAAATGGTTTTCTCTCATATGAAAGCTTACTTATATGATCTATAAAATCCATTGAGTTTCTTTAAAAAGTTTAAACGGAGAGGGAGGGATTTGAACCCTCGATACCGCTTTTGGCGGTATAACCCCTTAGCAGGGGGTCCTGTTCGGCCATGCTCCAGCACCTCTCCTAAAAGGAGCAAAAATTAAGATTAAATTTAATTAAATAGATTTAATTTTGCAAAAAATTGAAATATAGTTTTAAATTTTTTCTTTATCGAACTCTAGTGATTCAACTTCTGCCATTATTTTTATTCTCTCTATGTTTTCTTTTTCAAACCTATCTATTGCTATCTTATTTTTCCAATTACCTTTTAGATAATAGAGTACTGAAAGTGCAGCACCCATAACC
>JAOABK010000137.1 GCA_026418415.1 Pseudomonadota bacterium
CTCTTAGTCTATCAAGATGAGGTATCTTTTTAGATTGATGTTCCCACAGGCCACCACGTTTTATTATAAGCCTTTTAGGGAGCAGGTAAACGGGATATTTCAGAGATAACCTGAGCCATAAATCATAATCCTCACAGGCCAAAAAAGACTCATCAAATCCGCCAAGCTCAAAAAAGACTTCTCTCTTTATCATAACAGAAGAAGGAGAGACAGTGCAGAACTTCAGAGATTTTTCAAATATATCACCGGTTGGTTTCCTGTGTTTCTCCATCGGATTAACCCTTTTGCCATTTCTTATCCATATCTCTTCTGTTTGAGAAATTAAATAATTGTTTTTTTTCATAAAATCTATCTGATATTTCAGTTTGTTTTTCAGCCACAGGTCATCGGAGTCTAAAAAGGCAATATACTCTCCCTGAGATAACTCTGCACCTCTGTTTCTTGCAAAGGCAGGCCCCTTATTTTCCTTAAAATACTGATAAACTATTTTATAAGATTGGTATATTTCCATTAGTTTATTTATCCTGACCTCTGTATTATCAGTTGAGCCATCATCTACTATAA
>JAOABK010000138.1 GCA_026418415.1 Pseudomonadota bacterium
GATAAAGAAGGATATGCAAATGCTGAAAAGTATGTTATTGATAACTTAGATAAGATTATTAAACAAAATAATAAAGAACTTTTTATAATAACTACATTTGCCTCAAATATTGAACGTTTACAAGGCATAGTAGAAATTGCAAAAAAATATAAAAAAAGAATAGTAATATTAGGTAAAAGTCTATTTTATTCATTTAATTTTATGAAGAAAAATAACTTAATAGATTATGATAACATATATATAAATACTGATAATATTAAAGTAACTTGTACAGAAAATGATATTGTTATAGTTACAGGAAACCAAGGAGAAAATAATAGTGGACTTACCAGAATTAATGAATTATTATATGTACCTAAAAAAATAAGAAAAAATATAATATTTAGTAGTTCAATAATTCCAGGAAATGAAGTTAAAATAAGAGAATTGAAAATACAACTACTTAAAAAAGGTTATAATATAATAGACGATAATATTTATCATGTAAGTGGACATATGAGTAAAAACGAATTAAATATGTTAATTAAATATTTAAAGCCTCATTTTTATATACCTATACAT
>JAOABK010000139.1 GCA_026418415.1 Pseudomonadota bacterium
CACATGTATATCTCATTGTATCTCATTCACAAATCTTATTGCTTAATGAAGTACAGTATAGCAAATACTTAAAGTTCATAGAGACACTATGATCGTTTCTTTGACGACAAGACTTGTTTATTCATACAAACAAGTCTTGTCTATCTAATCATTTTCACTCACACAAAAAAAAAGAAAAAGAAAAAGAAAAAAGAAAAAAGAAACAAAAAAGAAAAAAGAAAAAGAAAATATAATAATAATAAAGTAGGAATTTAGACCTCATTTAGAAGGGATTGCGACTTTTCATGGCTTGCCTCCTTTTTTTATTTTTGATACTTAGTAGGAATTTAGACCTCATTTAGAAGGGATTGCGACCGAGCTCTTTCCTTAACCATTCACAATCGTTGTCGGGGTAGGAATTTAGACCTCATTTAGAAGGGATTGCGACAGCTTTTTGAGTGCTTCATTCTCACAATTCTCGATTGTGTAGGAATTTAGACCTCATTTAGAAGGGATTGCGACATTTCTTTACCAAAAGTAGCTTTTATTCCGTTTTTGTAGGAATTTAGACCTCATTT
>JAOABK010000013.1 GCA_026418415.1 Pseudomonadota bacterium
AAGAAAGGGGTAACAACTGGTATATCTGCCCATGACAGGGCAACAACAATTTTAACAGCAGTTAACCCCAATGCAACACCAGACGATATTGTGACTCCTGGGCATGTTTTTCCTTTAAAAGCAAGAAAGGGAGGTGTATTAGTTAGAGCGGGACAGACCGAAGGTTCTGTAGATTTGGCAAGGTTGGCTGGATTGCGCCCCGCTGCAGTAATTTGTGAAATTATGAAGGATGATGGTACTATGGCAAGGATGCCAGACTTAGAAAAGTTTTCGGAGAAGTTCAATATCCCTATTGTAACAATTGCTGACATAATCGAATACAGGATGAGAACAGAAAAGTTTGTTAGAAAGGTTGCAGAAGCGGATCTCCCAACAGCTTTTGGGGATTTTAAAATAATGATTTATGAGAATGATATAGAACCTGGTGAACAAGTTGTTTTAAAAAAGGGGGAGTTTGGACCTGATGATGAAGTTTTAGTAAGAGTTCATTCGGAATGTTTGACTGGTGATGTTCTTCATTCCCTTAGATGTGATTGTGGAGCCCAGCTTCATAAAGCAATGGAAATGATTGAAAGGGAAGGGAAAGGTGTTATATTATATCTACCCCAAGAAGGCAGAGGGATAGGACTTTTAAATAAAATAAGAGCTTATGCTTTGCAAGATGAGGGTAAGGATACAGTAGAGGCAAATGAAGCGTTGGGTTTTAAAGCTGACTTAAGGGATTATGGTATAGGAGCTCAAATATTACTTGATCTTGGAATAAGAAAAATTCGTCTAATGACAAATAATCCTAAAAAGATAAGGGGGCTTGAAGGTTATCACCTAACTATTGTAGAAAGGGTACCGATAGAGATTCCACCTACAAAGTTTAGCGAGAACTACTTAAAAACTAAAAAAGAAAAAATGGGGCATTTAATAGAAAATATATAGGAAGGAGTGAAAAATGAAAATTTTAGAAGGTAAATTTGAAGGTAAGGGTTTAAAAATAGCAATGGTAGTTAGTAGATTTAATAGTTTTATCACAGAACAACTTTTGGCAGGTGCATTAGATAGTCTTAAAAGAAATGGAGTAGAAGAAAAAGATATAACAATAGTAAAAGTTCCTGGGGCCTATGAAATACCTGTAATCTGTAAAAAAATGACAGAGGGGGATTATGATGCAGTAATTGCCTTAGGTGCGGTAATTAGGGGAAATACCCCTCATTTTGATTATGTGGCAAGTGAAGTGGCAAAGGGCGTTGCACAAGTTGGTTTAGAGTCTGGAAAGCCAGTAATTTTTGGTGTTCTGACAACAGACACTATTGAACAGGCAATCGAGAGGGCTGGTACAAAGGCAGGTAATAAAGGGTTTGAAGCAGCTCAAAGTGCCATAGAAATGGCAACACTAATGAGGTTAATAAAATAACATGGGACTACGAAGAAGGGCAAGAGAAGCGGCTTTAAAGATTTTATACCAGATTGAAATGTCAGGTTATAGTGCTGAGGAATGTATTGATTCATATTGGAATACCTTGGGAGATAATCAAGATATAAAAGATTTTACAAACTTTTTAGTTAGAGGAGTTAACAGCTTTTTATCAACCATTGATGATAAAATAAATAAAACATCTGTTAATTGGAAGATTGATAGAATGCATAAAGTTGACTTGAGTATTTTAAGACTTGCAGTTTTTGAAATGTTTTATACCACAGAAACACCATATAAAGTGATTATAAATGAGGCAGTTGAGCTTGCAAAAAAATATGGTACTGATAATTCTCCTTCGTTTATAAATGGCATTTTGGATAAAATAGCAGAACAGTATAAGAAAAATGAAAAATATCAATGAAATACCAAAAAGATATAATCTTCTTGTTCAAAAATATTCTTTAATAGTTATTACTGTTTCAAATGCTCTTCCTTTAAATGGAATTGTTGGGTTAATAGATTGGTGGTTATTTGGGGAAATCACCAAGATAATAAAAACAGGAAGATTTAGTTGTAATTACGGTGAATTATTGCTATTTTTTTCTGATAATTTATATCAAAACAATAATTTTTTACTTTTTGGTTTGGGCAATAATACACTTATGGATAAGCATATTTTAGATAGGTTTGTAAATGATTTGAAGGTGAGTCTGGAGTCTCTTAAAGTAAAAAATTTTGCCCTACTAATCAACGATGGAAATGAATCCTATCTAAATAAGGTTTTTAAAGAATTTGCTATTGATGTTTATGTATAATTTTATTTAAATTTTATAAAATTTTATAAAATTTTAAAAAAATAGTTGACATATCTAACTAACTCTGGTAACTGTAGAGTATAAAATGAGGAAAATTTAAGATGTCTAAGAATAGAGTGCTTGAATGGAGAAAAAAACTTTTAATGAGCAGGTCAGAGTTAGCAAGACGTTCGGGATTATCTGTAGTTACTATTACAAGGATTGAAAATGGTAAACCATGTAGGATGGATACAATGAAGAAAATTTTGCAAGGACTGGGGCTTTCTGTGGAAGATAAAAATAAAGTTTTTTTAGAGGACTAATTGAATGTTTTTTAAGACAAGAAGGGATGTTTTTGGCCTTGATATTGGTTCCCATTCAATCAAGTTGATAGAATTAAAAAAGGGTAAAAAGGAATATAAACTTAAAACTGCTGGTATAAAGCTACTTCCAAAGGATACCATAATTGATGGTTCAATAATGGATTCAACGACCTTTGAAGAAACAGTCAGGTCACTTCTTGCAGAAGCAAAGCCCTCAACAAAATTTGTTGCTCTATCAGTTTCCGGTCAAAGCGTAATAGTTAAGAAAATAAATGTTCCTTTTATGACTGAAGAGGAGTTTGCTAATTCAATCCAATGGGAAACAGAACAGTATTTACCATTCAATATACAGGATGTTTATTGTGATTTTAAAATTTTAGGAGAGAGCTCTGAAATTCAAGGGCAGTTAGATGTATTGCTTGTGGCAGCAAAGAAAGATCTTGTAGATGATTATCAAAATGCGGTGAGAGCAGTAGGCTTAGAACCCCTTGTGGTCGATGTTGATGTATTTGCCTTGCAGAATATGTACGAGCTAAACGAACCCTTAAGTGAAGATAAAATCATTATGTTAGTTAACATGGGTGCAAGTTTTACAAATATAAATATAATAAAAAATGGGCTATCTTTATTTACCCGCGATATAATCTGGGGTGGGAATAAGGTTACAGAAGCTCTTCAGAAAAACTTGGGAATTACTTTTGAAGATGCAGAATTGGTTAAGTGTGGAAAGCCGATGGAAGGGATTGATATAAATGAAGTCTCTTTTATAATAAATCAAGAGATTGATGGAGTAGTTAATGAGATAAATAGAACTATAAGTTTTTTCAATAATGCCAATCCTAATGATGTAATAGATAAGATTGTTTTATATGGTGGTACAGCCCAATTAAGAGGGTTAGTAGATGCATTAAGAGAAAAATTAGGCCTTGTAGTTGAAATAGGAAATCCCTTTAATAGAATTATTGTTGACAATTCTTTCTGGAATAGGGGTATACAGAATTATGCGTTGCAGACTGCTATAGCAGTGGGTTTAGCAATAAGAAGGCTTGGTGACAGATGATAAAGATAAATTTATTACCCTATCGAGACATTCAGAGAAAAGAAAAGGTATGGCAACAGATTTTTGCCATGGCAGGTGGGGTTTTATTCGGGCTGATTATTGTTTTAGCTTTACACATACAATTAAGTAGTCTTGTTGCAAGTTATGAAAAAAATAAAGAAGAACTGAATGCTGAAATAAAGGAATTAGAAAAAAAGATAGGTGAAATTGACAAAATTAAAGCTCAAAAATCGGAAATAGAAAGAAAAATAGGAGTTATTGATAAATTAAACACAGAAAGGATGAACGCAGTTCTTTTATTGTATAATATCGGTAGCATGATCCCTGATAATGTTTGGTTAACAGCAATGTCTGACAGGGGAAATGAACTAATTTTGGATGGAGAAGCAATTTCGGGTAATGATGTTTCAGAGTTTATGAAAAGACTGCAGGGGATAAGTGGATTTTCAAAGGTTACTTTAATGACTATGGATCAGGCTCAAAGAGGGGAACAAAAAATAGTTAAATTTAATTTCAAAATAGAGAAGGTAAAAAGTGGCTCTTAATTTAAAGTTAGATTTAAAAAACATTAATTTAGAAGGCGTTTTAAAACTGCCTTTAAAATTAAAATTAGCTATAGTGTTAGGAGTAGTTTTGTTTTTCTGGATTCTTTACGGTATATTAGTTGGTTATCCAAAGGTAACTCAGATTCAAGCATTAAGAAAAGAAATAGAAGATCTAACTGTAAAAAGAGATGCTAAAAAGAAAGACGCTTCTCAGTTGCCAAAACTAAAAGAAGAGGTAAGGAATTTAGAAAGAGCCCTTGCCTATTCTATGACAGTGCTTCCAAACACAGAAGAAATTCCAAGCCTGTTAGATACAATTCAGAATAATGTTAGATTTCATGATCTTGAGTTATTGAGTTTTAAACCCGAACCTGAAGCAAAAAAGGATTTTTATGCAGAAATACCATTATCTTTGAGGTTTTCAGGTAATTATAAAGATATAGGAGAGTTTTTACAAACAATTGGCAGGTATCCAAGAATAATAAATGTCTCCACAATATCATTAAGAGACCCTAAGCTAAAGGGTAATAAAGTGGTTTTGACTGCTGAACTGAAAGCTTATACTTACAGATTTTTAAAAAGTGAAGAGCAACCAAAACAACAAGCCCAAACTGCTGGACAAGGACAAAAAAAGTGAAGGAAAATAGAGCATTAATAATTTCCCTTATTATTACTTTTTTAATGTTTTATGCATGTAAAAAGGAAACTACTGAAACACCTCAAGCACCTTCTGCTCCTAAAAAACAAGCTTTTTCAGGAACAACATCAAAGAGTTTATCATCCCCAACATTTCAAAATTTATCAGCAAAAATAGCATCTATGCCTAAATATTCATTTTCAGGTGTTAAAGATCCCTTTTATACAATTCTTTTACAAACACCAACAAAGGATAAAAAAATAACCCAGATAAAGGGTAAACCTCAAGCTACCCAGAAATACGAAATCGATAAATATAAATTAATTGGTATAATGTTAAGAAAACAAGGAAGTTCTGCAATATTTGAGGATCCTGAAGGTAAAGGATGGGTATTGAAAGAAGGTAGTTTTATAGGCAACGAAGGAGCAAGGATTAAAAAAATTCAGCAAGATTCAGTGATAATTGAAGAACCTGTTGGAGACCACTTAGGGAATGTAAAATATGTGGAAAGAAGCATTTCAATTAAAAAGGTCCCTTAGGAGGGAGACTATGAGTTTTAAAATTAAAAGAATTACACTAATGGTGTGCATCATATTTTTTATATGCATACCCTACAATAAAGTTTTTGGAGTAGAAATTGAAAAACTGAGATTAAAGATTAGTTCGGTTGAAGTTAGTGAATCTGAAGATGCTTTAAAATTCTTAATAAAATCAAATAAATCACTTAATTTTACAAGTTATGTTCAGGAAAATCCATGGAAACTGGTCGTTGAGTTTCCTGTTGTTGATATAACAAAATTTTCTGGTGATTATGAAGTTAATAAGGGTATAATACAGCGTTACGCAATTCAGCAAAAAGGCAAGAATGATAATTATACAGGTATTTTAGAAGTAAATTTTTCATCCAAGCCTCAATATAATCTCGAAAAGATTGACAATGGGGTGCTTGTCACAATTAGCAAAAATGTTGTTACAAAGTCCCAAGAAAGATCAGATAATACATCATCACGTATTTCTATAAACAATGTTTTATATTCGGGCGAAAGGAATAAATTTATTTTAATACTCGAAACAACTGGTAAGCCAGTGTTTCTAAATTACACACTTAATAATCCATTGAGGGTGGTTTTTGATATAACAAATGCTACTTATGATCTTCCTAATAATGAATTCATCGTAAAAAATTCTTTTATCAATAGCATAAGATTTGAAAGATTTCCTGGGATGACAAGAGTATTTGTCGATGTATTGTCACCGAAATTGCCAGTTTTCATTCCTAAAGCAGAAAATAATAAACTAATAGTTGAGTTTGCTGTAGATGATGAAAAAGAGGCTTTAAAAAGAATAACTAATATTGATGCTGTTGATTTTTCAGTGAGGGATGGAATAGCGCAAATTAGGGTAAAGAAGGCAGGTTATCAAGATTTTAGAGCTTTGAAATTAAAAGATAATATACTTGTATTTGATATAAATAATGTAAATGTAAACAAAGGGATTCAGAAGACCTACGATACAGCATCGGCAAGTGATATTATAAAAAGTTTTACATTGTATCAGTTAAAACCAATCGAAGAAAACAAAGCAAGGTTTGTTATAGACCTAAAAGGATCATTTCCCTATAGAAGTTATAAAGATGGGGATGATTTAGTATTTGAGTTTTATAAAGAAAGTCCTGTATCAACACAGGCAAAGAAAGAAGAAACAACAAAAACTCGGGAAATCAAAGCTCAGACCGCACCAGCTGAAACAAAAGTGGCCGATGTGGTTAAACCCCAAGAGCAGACCAAACCTCTAGAGCAAGTAAAAAAGATTGAACCAACAAAGCCAGCAATTCAATCATCTGAAAGCAAAGAGCCCCCTACTGAAATTAAAGTTACAATAAAACCAAAACAAGAAACTGTAGATGCAACAGGACAGCAACAACAATATAAAGGTATTCCAATTACAATTACTTTGAAGGATGCTGATATCCAGCACATTTTAAAACTTCTTGCTGATGCAGCAAGAGAAGATGGGCAAATTCTTAATATAGTTGCAAGTGATGATGTTAAGGGAAAATTAAGCATTCAATTAGAAAGGGTTCCATGGGATCAGGTTCTTGATTTAGTGCTTGAAGTAAATAACTTGGGTATGAAAAGGATTGGAAACATAATAAGGATAATGCCAAAAGAAAGATTAAAAAGAGAGCAAGAAGAGCTACTTACAGCAAGTAAGGTTAAAGAGAAGTTAGGAACACTTGAGTTAGAAATTGTACCCATAAATTATGGTGAAGCACAGGAGTTAGTTGATAAAATTAAGCCCTTACTAAGCTCAAGAGGCACTGTGACAGTGGATAAAAGAAATAATTCTCTAATATTAAATGATTTAAGAGAATATATAACTGAAGCCAAAAAGCTTATCACAAAGCTTGATACACCACCACAGCAGGTTGTTATTGAGGCACGAGTAGTTGAAGCAACATCTGATTTCTCAAGAGAAATAGGTATTCAATGGGGTGTTAGGTATGCACAGACCTATAATAATGCTTACCGCTGGGGTATATCAGGACCAGGGACAAGGGCTGATACAACAACAAATACTATAGATATACTAACTGGGATTGGTGGTACCGCTGTAATGAATACCACAGTTGCGCCAGTTCCATATTTTCTAAATCTCCCAGCAGCAATAGGACAAGGCGCAGGTGGTGGAATAAACTTTGCACTTGTTAATTTGAAATCTGGACATGCTCTTGACATTCAATTGAGTGCCCTAGAAAATCGTGGTATGGGTAAGATCCTTTCAAGGCCAAAAATAACTACTCTTAATAATGTTGAAGCTAATATACAACAAGGCTCATCAATCCCTTATGAAACATTATCTGACAAAGGTACACAAACACAATTTATTGATGCTAATTTACAATTGACGGTCACACCAAGGATAACGCCTGATAATTCAATAATTTTAAAAGTAAAAGTAAGCAATAACAATCCTAATACATCTTTAAGAAGTGCAAGGGGTGTTCCAAGTATTGATAAAAATGAGGCTACTACTGAAATATTGGTTAGAGATGGTCAGACTATAGTAATAGGTGGAATCATTAGAAATAAAGAAACTGTCTCAAAAAATGGCATTCCCTTTCTAATGGATATTCCTGTAATAGGTTGGCTTTTTAGAAAGGAAATTAAAACAGTTGAGAATAGAGAGTTACTTATATTTTTGACACCCAATATTGTAAAAAAGATTACAGAAACTGAAGCTTCATGAGATACTTATCAGCAGGTGAGTCTCACGGTCAAAAATTGACTGTGATACTCGACGGCTATCCAGCAGGGGTCTATATAGACCCTTCTTTTGTTCAAAAAGAGCTTATCCGTAGAAAAGTTGGTTACGGAAGAGGATTGCGTATGCAGATTGAAGATGATAAAGTAAATTTTACTTCGGGCATACGCTTTTCTGAGACCACTGGTGCACCAATTACAATGGAAATTGAAAATAAAGATTTTAAAAATTGGATAGATGTAATGTCTCCATTTGCTAAATACTCTGAGAACAGAGCTATTTATAGACCGAGGCCTGGTCATGCAGATTTAGCAGGAATGATAAAATATGAGAGAAAAGATATTAGAGATATATTAGAAAGGGCGAGTGCACGTGAAACTGCTTTAAAAGTTGCTGTAGGTTCTCTTTCAAAGATACTTTTGGCTTATTTTAACATAAAAATTTATAGTGTTGTCTGGGAAATAGGTGGTAAGGGAATAGACTGGAAAGAGGGACTTAAAAAGATTTTAAATAAAAAAGAAGATATAGAAAAATTGCATAATTTTGCAGAAAAAAATGATTTGAGAATGCCACTAAGAAATAGAAAAGAAGTTTACAATGCTATTGATATGGCTAAGAAAAATGGTGATTCATTAGGTGGGGTATTTTCGGTAGTAGTCAAAGGGGTACCAATTGGGTTAGGTTCGCATATACAATATGATAAAAGATTGGATAGTAAATTATCATCAAATTTAATGTCAATACCTGCAATAAAAGCGGTATCAATAGGTGGTGGTGTCTTTTCCTCTGAATTATCGGGTAAAAATTTTCAAGATGCAATTTATTTGGATAAAAAGGGTGTTTATAGAAAGACAAATTTTTCCGGTGGTATCGAAGGTGGTATTTCAAATGGAGAGGATATAATCGTAACATGTTTTATGAAACCTATACCTACACTATTGACACCTCTTCCTTCATTAAACTTTAAAACTTGTAAAGCAGAGGATGCAGTATACGAAAGATCTGATGTAACAGCAGTTCCAGCATGTTCTGTAGTTGCAGAAGCAGTAGCTGCTTTTACAATTGCTGATGCATTCACTGATAAATTTGGTAAAGACACAATTACTGAGCTAAAAAGAAATTATACTGGTTATAAAAAAATGTTAGCAAAATTATGGAAAAAATTTATTTGATTGGCTTTATGGCATCTGGCAAAACTACTATAGGTAAAGTACTTGCTGAGAAATTAGGCTGGGTATTTATTGATACTGATGAAATTATAGAAAGAAAGAAGGGCATGCCTATAAAAGAAATTTTTAGTACATATGGAGAAATGTATTTTAGAGAATTAGAGAGAGAGGTTTTAGAGGATTTAAAAGACATGGATAAGGTTGTAGTATCAGTTGGTGGGGGTATGCCTGTTTTTTTTGATAATTTAGAAATTATGAAAAGCACTGGTTATACAGTATATTTATACGTTAGCGAGGATGTATTACTAAAAAGGTTAAAGAATAATGAGGAATCACAAAAGAGGCCAATAGTATCTTCTAATTCTGAAAACGATCTTTTAAACCTTTTTAGAGAAAGAAAAGGGGTATATGAAAAGGCTCACGCAAAGTTCAATTGTGATAATATGACACCGATTGAGATTGCAGAAAATATTAGTGAGAGTTTTTTATCGTGGAAGAGTTCACATTAAATATTAGCTATCCAGAAAGGGAAGTAAAGATCCTAACAGGAAAAAATGCATTAGTTTCCGCTTCTTCATACATTAATAGTACATTCAACAGTAAGGTGGTTTTAACTAATAAGAACATATGGAATATATGGAAAGAATATTTTAGTGAACATATAAAAGATTTCTATCTTTTTCAAATCGAAGACGGAGAGAAATATAAGAACTATAAAACTGTTTCAGAAATTTATAAATATCTCGTCTCCATTGGTGCTACAAGAAAAACTGCGTTTATAGGTTTTGGTGGTGGTGTAATTGGTGACATTGCTGGATTTGTTGCATCAACCTATCATAGAGGTATACCTTTAATTCATGTGCCAACAACGCTTTTGGCTCAGGTTGATAGTTCAATTGGAGGAAAAACAGGATACAACCTTAGGGAAGGTAAAAATCTTGTTGGGACCTTTTATCAACCAAACTTGATAGTTTCTGACAGTTTGTTTCTTCATACACTATCAGAAAGAGAATTTAAATCTGGTCTTGCAGAGGTTATAAAAGCAGGGTTTATAATGGATTATAAGTTAATTGATTTGATTGAATCAAATCTTAATATGATAAAAAAAAGGGATGAAAACATAATTTCAGAAATTATGAAAAGGGCCCAGTTAGTTAAAATAAAAGTTGTTAAAGAGGATGTTGAGGAACAGGGATTAAGGGCAATACTAAATTTTGGGCATACTTTGGGGCATGGGATAGAAGTTTTAACAAGGTGGAAAGTACCACATGGTTATGCAGTTGCTGCTGGTATGGGATTTGCGATTTTTTTAAGTTTTTCAATGGGCTATATAACAAAAGGGGAGATGATAAGGGCAATTAATTTATTAAAAGGTATGGGATATAGGCTTTTATATAAATTAGATTACACTATGCTTGAAAGCGTAATAAAGAGGGATAAAAAAAAGAAAGAGGATCTTGTTGAGTGGGTTTTATTGAAAAGCATTGGAAAAGCTGAATTTGGTATTAAATTAGATATGAATTATATAAAAGGCGAACTTAAAAATTATGAGAAATTTATTTTATCTGATGCATCCAGTTTTTAATAAGTAGTTATAACATTTCTTGACAATATTAATATGTTTATGATAGAAATGCTTGAAGATGTATCTTATATTTGAAGAAAGCGGTTGTTTTTTTGGTATATCAGTGAATGATATTTTTAAAATTATAGATTTAGGTTCACTTATATTCAGAGATGATAAGTATTTTTTTTATGATATGGAGATAAGAAAAACATTGATCTCTGATATTTTTGATTTAAAGAACAGGATTGATCAAGAGGCAAAAAAGGTAGTAATTTTAGAGCATTTTGATTCTTTTAAACCAGCGCTTTTTGTCCATGATGTTGTTGGTTTTATAAAAGAAGATGGTAAAATTTTGAAGAAACAAGATTTTCTAAACCTTTACGGTTACAAACATGTAAAAGGATTTCTAATCAATAACAATAGATTGATTACTTTGATTGATAAAAAGGCTTTTTTAAATTTTGGAAATAATGGTGAAAGAGAGTAAATTTCTTCTTTTTTCATTAGGAGGGAGATTTTATTTATGTAGAGAATCTCTAATAGAAAGGATAATAGCTATTGAAAGTGCTAATATGTATTTTGCTCCCTTTGGTCCAGATTGGCTTAGATATTTTATTTCCTATAATGGGATGGTTTTGCCAATAATTAAAGAACATGAAGAAATTTTATGTGAAAAAATGTATAATGTTATTATATTAAAAAAGGTTTTTAATTTTGTGGGTTTCTTAGTGGATTATATATATAAGTTTGTTAATATTAGTGATGATGTTATTGAAAAGGCATTAAATACACCAGTGTTTATGGCAAAAAAAGCTATAATATACGATGAAAAAGAGTGTTTTTTACTTGATATAGAAGCCCTTTTAGAGGGCAGGGAGTAAATTATGAAGAAAATTTTGATTGCTGACGATAGTTTAACTGTTAGAAAAGTTATAGAAATGTTGCTAAGGCCATTGGACTATACATTGTTTTTTACTGAGACAGGGAAGGATACATTGTCAAAAATTATGAGCGAACAAATAGATTTAGCTGTAGTTGATTATAGCCTTCCAGATATGTTAGGAACTCAGATAGCTAAAGAGATTAAGAAAACAAAGCCTACAATACCTGTATTATTAATGGTTAGTATTAAGGAACAAGATCTTTCCTCTAAGTTACAAGAGGGCATGTGCGATGATTTGGTAGAAAAACCTTTTGATTCTCAAACTTTTTTAGACAAGGTTGATTCATTGCTTAAACGTTCTGAAGAGTTAATAAAGGCAGGGCCAGTCGAAGTTCAGGAAAGATTCACTGAAAAAGTTGATTTAGGTGATATTGGTATTCAAATTGGTGAAGAGTTTGTAAATATAGGTTTAGACAGTAGAAATATAGAGCCAGAAAAGGAAATTATAGGCCCTCAAAAAATTGATGCCAATGAAGAGATAAAGGAATTAGTTATTGAAGAGATAGATGAAATAGAGGAAATAGATGAGATAGAAGAGCTTAAAGAAGAGGAAGAAGTTTCAGGGATTAAAGAGACCGTTGAAGATGAAAGTGTTGAGGAAATAAGCATAGATGAGTTGCTTAAGGGTGAGATGGAAAACTTGGGTGTTGTAGAAATTGAAGATAAAGGTTTTGAGTTGACGGAAGTCAAATTGGAAGAAGAGAAAAAATTAGAAGAAGAGATAGCCATTCAAGAGGAGACAAGTAAATTAGGTGAAGAAAAAAGCATAGATCTGAATGATTTTTTCTCTGACTTAAACGAGATTTTAATGGATGATAAGACAGAAAAGAAAACTATTCCAGAAAAAGAAATGGTAAAACCTGTAATTGAAGAAGTTGCAAAGGAATTGAAAGAAATTGAGATGATAACTGATAGAGAAGAAAAAGCAGTTATTAGTGCTGTTGAAGAAAAAATAGAGTCAGAACAAGTAACGGAAGAGGATATTTGGAATTTTGATTTAGAAGCTCCTAAAAGCGAGAAAGCTATTGAAACAGTTTCTATACCGACAAAGATAGATTCGAAGGATATAGAAAATATCGTAAGAGAGATAACCTACGATATAGTCGAAAAGATTGCTTGGGAAATAGTACCGGAGATAGTTGATACAATTATGAAGGATAAGTTTAGTAAAAAATCTTAAAAGTTCATAAAAACAATCAGGATAGTCAATTCAGTAAAGGATGGATAATATGGAAGATATTTTGCCCAAAGGATATGAGCCTAAAGATGTGGAAGATAAATGGTATAACTTTTGGTTAGAAAAAAATTATTTCAAAGCAAATGAAAATTCAAATAAGCCTCCCTTCTCAATGGTCATTCCTCCACCAAATGTAACAGGTTCACTTCACATGGGACACGCATTGAATAACACTATTCAAGATATACTTGCCCGATATAAAAGAATGTGTGGTTATGAGGTCTTGTGGGTTCCAGGTACAGATCATGCTGGCATTGCGACACAAAATGTTGTTGAAAGACTTATTGCAAAAGAAGGGCTTACGAGACATACTTTAGGCAGGAAAAGATTTATTGAGAGAGTCTGGAAGTGGAAAGAAGAATCAGGTTCAACCATAATAAAACAGTTAAAAAAGCTTGGTGCTTCTTGTGATTGGTCAAGAGAACGTTTTACAATGGATGAAGGGCTTTCGAGAGCGGTAAAACAAGTTTTCTTAACACTTTTCAAAGAAGGAGTAATTGAGAGGGATAAAAGGCTTATAAACTGGTGTTCGAGATGCGGTACTGCATTATCAGACTTGGAAGTTGAGTACGAAGAAAAAGAGGGCTATTTATACTATATAAAATATCCACTTGAAGATGGTAATTTTCTCACTGTAGCTACAACAAGACCAGAAACTATGCTTGGAGATACAGCGGTTGCAGTAAATTCAAATGATGAGAGATATAATGGTTTAATTGGAAAGAATGTAATACTTCCCCTCGCTATGAGAAAGATTCCTGTGATAGCAGATTCGATGGTAGACATGGAGTTTGGAACTGGTGCTGTTAAAATAACACCAGCGCATGATTTTGCTGATGAAGCAGTCGGAAGAAGGCATGGTCTTGCCTTTATTTCTGTAATTGATAGAGAAGGAAGAATGACTGGTCCAATTCCAGAGGTATATAAGTCATTAGATCGATTAGAGGCTCGAGCAAAGATTGTAGATGATTTAAAAAATTCTGGATTACTTCTTAATGTTGAACCGATAAAGCATAATGTAGGTCACTGTTATAGATGTAAAGAAGTTGTTGAGCCTCTTCTCACTCTCCAGTGGTTTGTTAGAATAAAAGGTTTAGCTGAACCCGCCTATAGAGCTGTTAAAGAAGGTAAAATATCAATAATCCCTGAAAATTGGGCTAATACTTACTATCAGTGGATGGAGAATATTCAAGACTGGTGCATATCAAGACAGATATGGTGGGGGCACCAGATTCCAATATTTTATTGTTCCCTTTGTGATGGAGACAAAATTTTTATAACCCTAAGACCAAATCAAACTGATACAAAAAGGCTTCAAGGAACTTATTTAGAGTTTAAAAATGAAGGTTTAAGTTTTGAAAAAATTATTGATGATATAGATTTTTATCTCATAGGTGAGAGTGCAACTCCTATTCCAGAAGGTGAAATTTGCCCTAAGTGTGGGAGTAAAGAGTTGATTCAAGATCCTGATGTTCTTGATACATGGTTTAGTTCTGCCTTGTGGCCCTTTTCAACAATGGGTTGGCCAGAAAAGACAAAGGATTTGCAAGTCTTTTATCCAACATCTGTTTTAGTTACTGCCTTTGATATATTATTTTTCTGGGTAGCCAGAATGATTATGATGGGTATTAAATTTATGAATGATGTTCCCTTCAGAGATGTATATATACATGCCCTTGTTCGAGATTCTAAGGGGCAGAAAATGAGTAAGTCAAAGGGTAATGTAATTGATCCACTTATAATAATGGATAAATATGGAACAGATGCATTCAGGTTTACCCTAACTGCTCTAGCTGCTCAAGGGCGGGATATAAGGTTATCAGAAGATAGAATTGAAGGATATAGGCATTTTGCTAATAAGATATGGAATGCCTCAAGGTTTGTTTTGATGAACCTTAAAAAGGATATAGAGTTTTCAAAACCAGAGATTAAAGAGTGCAATATTTTTGATATATGGATTTTGCAGAGGCTAAATGAAACGATAGGAGAAGTTAGAAAATCCTATGACTCTTATAGTTTTAATGATTCAGCAAGTTCTATTTATAAATTTTTATGGAATGATTTCTGTGATTGGTATATAGAGCTTTCAAAACAGAGAATTAATGAACCAGTAGTTCAGAAAACTTTGTGGTATGTTTTAACCAATGCTTTGAAATTAATGCATCCCATAATGCCCTTTATTACTGAAGAAATTTATCAGAAGTTGCCAAACCATGATGAGAGCATTATGAAATCTAATTTTCCTGAATATGATGAAAGTCTTTCAAAATTAGATGTCAAAATAGTTGAAGTATTTATGAACGTAGTCAGGGCAATTAGAAATGTGAAAAGCGAGATGAACGTTTCCCCTTCTTTGAAACCTAAGACATTAGTACTAATAAAATCATCAGATAAATTAGCATTAAAAGATTTTACCGAATATATAGAGTCCCAAGCAAAATGTAAGATTGAATTTTTAGACAGCCTTATAGAAAATCCTGTTAATTCAGCTTTTACTGTAGTTGAAGATGTTGATATATGGGTTAATTTAGAAGGAATGATTGATGTTGATTCAGAGATTAAGAGAATTGAAAAGGAAATAACAAAAGTTGAAAAGGATGTTACATTTTTAAATAAAAGACTATCAAATGAGGATTATTTAAGAAATGCACCTCAGGACGTTGTAGAAGATGATAAAGCGCGCTTAAAAGTGTTTTTAGAAAAGTTAAATAAACTTAAAGAAAATATGAAAATATTAAAGGAAATGAGATGAATAAATTTTTATTAGAAGAAATAGTAAAAAGGGCATTAGATGAAGATATAGGTTTTGGAGACATAACCTCTGAAATAATAGATAAAAATTTAGATGGATCTGCATATTTTCTTGCAAAAGAAGACTTTGTATTATGTGGTGTAGTAGTAGCTAAATTGGTGTTTCAACTCTATGATAGTGATTTGAAAGTGTCCTTTGATTGTAAGGATGGCGAGAAAATAAAAAAAGGACAAAGAGTAGGAACTGTTATTGGAAGATTGAGAAGTATCCTAACCTGTGAAAGAGTGGCTTTAAATTTTTTACAAAGATTATCAGGCATTTCTACTTTTACATCACAGATTGTTGAAAAGGTAAGTAAAAAGGGTATTATAGTTTTGGATACAAGAAAAACAACTCCACTATTAAGAGTGCTTGAAAAATATGCTGTAAGAGTAGGGGGTGGTCAAAATCATAGGATCAATTTAAGTGATGGAATACTAATTAAAGACAATCACATAAGAGCATGTGGTGGTATTACTAAGGCAGTAAAACAGGCAAAGAAGGTAAATAGACCTTTAATTAAAATAGGTGTAGAAGTAAAGAATATTAATGAGTTAAGGGAAGCTCTTGATTTGGAAGTTGATCACATATTACTCGATAACATGACTCCAGAAATGATTAAAGAGGCAATAAAAATTAATAGTGGAAGAACAACTCTTGAAATTTCTGGAGGAATAAACCTGGATAATATATCTGAATATGCTATTGAAGGAATTGATTATATTTCTTTAGGAAGCTTAACACATTCTGCTAAAGCAGTTGATATTAGTTTAGAAATAGAATGATAAAAAAAAATCAATTATTGGAAGTCCTAAGGCTATTTAGTGATGCTAAAGGAAATTATTTATCAGGCGAAGAGATAGGTAAAAGGCTTAAAATTAGTAGAACTTCTGTTTGGAAGTATATAAAATCTCTTCAAGAAACTGGTTTTATAATTGAGGGTAAGACGAATATCGGTTATAAATTCATTTTTCCAACTGACACTCCTTTAGTTATTGATTTAGATACCGAATTATTTAAGAGCACAATTGCACTTATAGAAACAGAATCGACAAATGACATCGCAAAAGAATTTTCAAAAAAACTGAGTGAGAACTTTATAGTAGTAGCGGAAAAGCAAACAAAAGGAAGGGGAAGAAGAGGACGACAATGGTCTTCACCTTTCGGTACTGGTTTGTATTTTTCTTTGTTTTTAAAACCCAATTTACCTGTTTCAGTAATACCGAGATTAACCATTCTTGCTGGTGTTGCAGTTTCTGAAGCATTAGATAAGTTTGGAGTTGAAACAAAACTAAAGTGGCCAAATGATATAATGATTGGTAATAAGAAAGTCGGCGGAATTTTATCAGAGATGTCTTTGGAAGGCAATGAGATAGATTATGTTATCTTAGGAATTGGTATTAATGTACATACGGATTACGATAGTTTTCCAGATGATTTTAGAGATAAGGCTGGAAGTATAAGGACTGAAACAGGGAAGAGCATATCTCGAAGAGAATTATTTAAGGAAATCCTCAAAAATCTTGAAAGTAGGTATATAGAGTTTTACGATAAAAATGGAATATTGGGAGAAGTTAGATATATTTGGGAAAAAAGGGCGTATGGATTAAATGAAGAAGTATATATCACAACTGGTGAAGAAAAGGAAAATTGTAAGATTTTAGGATTGAAAGAAGATGGAGTTTTGTTGGTAAAGACAAAAGAAGGTAAAGTTAAAGAAGTCTTTGCTGGAGAAGTTCTTTTTTAATAAAATTGATGCCCTTTTTTTATTCAAATTTCTTTTAAATTTTTCTAAAAAAAGTTATAATTTTTTCAAAAGTTGAACTAATTTTGTGCAATCTGGAGGTAGTATGCTTTTTGTTCTTGATATAGGTAATACTCAGATGGTTGCTGGTGTTTTCAAAGAAGATAGGTTAATTAATTCATGGCGGATGAGAACAGAGAGAAATAAAACTGCCGATGAGTTAGGCATACAGTTTTATAGTTTCTTAGAGCATTCAAATATAAGAGTAGATGATATTGATGGCATAGCAATCTCAAATGTTGTACCACCACTTACTATTATGCTTACAATTATGAGTAAGAAATATTTTCATAGAGAACCATTTTTTGTTGGGCCTGGCATAAAGACTGGTATGCCTATTTTGTATGATAACCCTAAAGAAGTTGGAGCAGATAGGATTGTTAACGCTGTGGCAGCCTATAAAAAATATAAAACTGCACTTGTTGTGATAGATTTTGGCACTGCTACAACTTTTGATTGCGTTTCAAAACGCGGAGAGTATATAGGTGGGATAATAATACCAGGGATAGAGATATCTCTTGAGGCATTAGCAGAAAGAACAGCAAAACTGCCTAAGATTGAATTAGTAAAACCTCAAACCGTTATTGCAAAAAATACAGTCTCTGCTATTCAGTCTGGGATTATTTATGGCTATGCAGGCATGGTAGATGCGATTTGTGAAAAGATAAAAAATGAGATGGAAGAAAAGGAAATTAACTTTATTGCAACTGGTGGGCTTGCTCATGTTATTTCCAAAGAGACAAGTTACATAAAGGAAGTGGATGAAAACTTAACCCTACAGGGTTTAAAAATACTTTATGAATTAAACCAAAAATAAAAAGGGGGCACATATGGGAGAATTTGAAAAAAAATGGAACATTGCACTTGTAGCACATGGTGGAGCGGGTAAGACCACTTTAGCAGATGTTATTCTCTACAATGGTAAAGTTGTTGATAAGATAGGAAGGGTAGATGATGGAACGTCAAATTTTGACTTTGAGCCTGAGGAGGTTACAAGGAAAATCAGTATATCTTCAAGTTTTCATCATATAACCTGGAACAAAAATTATATAAATATTCTTGATACACCTGGCTATGCCAATTTCCTTACAGATACAGAATTTTGTCTTAAAGCAGCAACTGGCGCAGTATTAATTGTGAGTGCAATTTCTGGTGTTAAGGTAGAAACACATACATTATGGAATTTATTGACCGAGTGGCGAATTCCAAGAATAGCTTTTGTAAGTAAGATGGATAGAGAGAGAGCTGATTTTCTTAAAGCGGTTGATGACATAGAAAAGGATTTAAAGGTAACACCTGTACCACTCCAATTCCCAATAGGGACTGAAGCTGATTTCAAAGGAATTGTAGATTTAATAAAGAAAGAGGCTTATTTCTTTGAAAATAATGGGTCTGGTATTTATAAGAAGGGTGAAATTCCTCAAGATATTATGGGAGAAGTTGAACGTTTGAGAGACTTTTTAATTGAAAAGGTTGCTGAAGTTAATGATGAATTAACAGAAAAGTATTTGGAGGGTATTGAGATTACCGAAGAAGAACTAATTAATGGCTTGAAATTGGGTGCTATGACCCATCAGTTTTTACCTGTCCTATGTGGTTCATCTTTTAAAAATATAGGTGTTTCTCATTTACTTGATTGGGTAGTAAAAATACTTCCTTCAGCAGATGAAGTACCAGATGCAATTGGGATAAATCCAAATACAGGAAATGAAGAAAGAAGAAAGAGAGTCCCTGAAGCACCATTTTCTGCTTTTGTTTTTAAAACCTATGTTGATGCCTTTGCGGGAAAGGTTTCTGTTGCAAGAATTTTTTCAGGAAAAATAACTCCAGAATCCACTGTATATAATGCAACTCAAAAGGAAAAAGAGAAGATAGGTAATATTATGATTATAGAGGGCAAGAAATATAAACCAATTAATTTAGCACAGGCAGGTGATATTGTTGCTTTTCCAAAATTGAAAAATGTAAAAACAGGGGATACCCTATGTGATGAAAGTGCACCAATAGTTTACAAAGGTCCTGATATCCCAGAACCCGCTATATCTTTTGCTGCAATCCCAAAATCAAGAGCAGATGAAGATAAACTTAGCAATGCCATTTCAAAAATAATTGAAGAAGATCCAACTATAAGATTTGCAAAAGATGAACAAACTAAGGAGTTTCTGCTTTCAGGAGTTGGTCAAACTCATGTTGAGATTACATTAGAAAAATTGAAAAGAAAGTATGGTGTAGAGATAGAGTTAAAAACACCAAAGGTTCCCTATAAAGAGACAATTAAAGGGAGGGTGCAGGTTCAAGGAAAATACAAAAAACAATCAGGTGGACATGGTCAATATGGTGATTGCTGGATTGAAGTGGAACCACTACCAAGGGGTGCAGGATTTGAATTTGTCGATAAAATAGTAGGTGGAGTAATCCCCCGTCAATATATTCCTGCAGTTGAAAAAGGTATAAGAGAAGCTATGCAGGAGGGGGTCCTTGCAGGATATCCAGTTGTAGATGTTAAAGTTACTCTTTATGATGGTTCTTTCCATCCCGTTGATTCTTCAGATTTGGCTTTCCAGATTGCAGGTTCTCTTGCATTCAAGAAAGCAGCACAGCAGGCAAATCCAGTTCTTCTTGAACCAATTATGGATCTTGAAGTAATAACTCCTGAAGATTGTTTAGGTGATGTCATTGGTGATATAAATAGTAAAAGAGGACATGTAGTTGGTGTAGAGCCTAAAGCAAATAGTCAGATAGTTCGCGCAAAGGTTCCGATGGCGGAAATTCTTAAATATGCAAATGATTTAAAATCAATGACAAGTGGAAGGGCACTCTTCCATGTTAAATTTTCCCATTATGAAGAGGTACCAACACATTTAAGTGAAAAGATAATACAGCAAGCTAAAAAGGAAAAAGAAGAGAGTAAATGAAGCTTTCACCAATAGCAGAAAAACTACTTTCAGAAACTAATTTAGAAGTTATTAAAATGGTGGCAAGTGGTAAGTTTCCACTGCCACCGAATGAATTAATTTATGTTGTGTCCCATTATGGCATTGAAAATATAGGTAATCTGAAAGATGAATGTATTAATACTTTAAAGGGTTTGCCTGAATCATTCTATCATAACTTTTTAAGAGCCCCAGATATACCAGAGAAAATTATTCTTTTTCTTGCCTATGTTTTTCAAAATCAGTCTAATATATTAGAAGTTTTATTTAGACATCCTTCGACTCCTCAAAAATTATTTGAAATGTTTTCTAAGCATTCGAATGAAATAATATTGAGGCGTTTAATAGAGGCTGAGAGTAAGTGGATAGATAATCAAAAAGTTATAGAAAATTTACTGGGTAATCCAAATGTACCTTTAGACTTGATAGAAAAAATTAAGTTCTATAGAAAATCCGATGTAGAGTCAAGTAAGACAATTGTTGATAAGATTGAGTCCCATGAAGAAGTCGTAATTACAGAACAAGATAGAAAGACATATAATGAGTTTATAGAAGAAAGGGATATAGAAAACGATGCTGAGGCTAAAAGAAGCCTTTCTGGAAAGATTGCTAAGCTAAGTGTTGCAGAAAAGATTAAGTTAGCTCTTATGGGAAATAAAGAAGTCAGGTCTATTTTAATAAAAGATAGTAATAAACTTGTATCAACCGCGGTTTTGAAAAATCCAAGAATAACTGATGGTGAAATAGTAAAGATAACACAAGATAAAAATGTAAACGAAGAGATTATAAGACTTATTTGCCATAATAATAACTGGACTCAAAATTATGCTGTAAAATATAATCTTGTTATGCATCCTAAAACTCCTCTTCCTATGGCTCTTAAGTTTTTGACTTCTCTATCTATTAAAGATTTAGGAAATGTTGCAAAGAGTAAGAATGTGCCTGCTGCATTAGCTACTAATGCAAGAAAGCTTATGACTTCAAGGAGTAAATAATGGCATATGTAAATTACACAAACAGAGAAATTAATGCAAAAATTGTATATTATGGACCTGGTTTATCTGGAAAGACAACAAACATACTCTATATTCATAAAAAATTGAATCCCGAATCGAGGGGAAAGCTTGTAAGCTTAGCTACACAAACAGATAGAACATTATTTTTTGATTTTCTACCAGTTAATGTTGGAGAAATAGGTAATTTCAAAATAAGAATTCATTTATACACCGTTCCAGGTCAGATTTTTTATAACACTACAAGAAAAATGGTATTGAAGGGAGTAGATGGTGTTGTTTTTGTTGCCGATTCACAAAAGCAGATGCTTGAAGATAATATTGAGAGTTTAAATAATTTAGAGGAAAATTTAAAAGAATATGGAAAAAGCATAAGTGAAATACCACTTGTCATCCAGTACAACAAAAGAGATCTTCCTGATGCAATGGATTTAGAAGAACTGCATAGGCATCTAAATAGGTATAAAGCCCCATTTTTTACTGCTGTAGCAACTCAAGGGCAAGGTGTGCTTGAGACATTAACAGGTATTTGTAAGCTTGTAATAAATAAGTTAAAGAAAACAGCTGGGATTTTAGAAACAGAGAAAGATACTTTTGAAGATGAAATAGGAAAAATAAGTGGAGAGACTACGAAAAAACCAGAAAGAAAAATAATATTACCCGAGGATTATTCTGATGAAGCTTTAAAAATGCTTGATGTTTTTGGCACAAAAGAGACCATTGAAGGCAGTAAAGTTGATGAAATTGAAGAGATAGAATCAGTAGAAGAGGATATCTTATTACTTGAAGAAAAGGCGAAGGAATTTATAAAAAAAGAGGAGGAAGCTCAAGTTACAGAAACAATAAGCGAGGAAGAAATTGAAAAAAAATTAAAGACTAAAGAAGAAGATATAATTATTATCGAAACGGAGAGTATTGGTGTTAAGGGTAATGAGATAGAATTGCCATTAAAGATTATGGCAGGGGGGAAAGAGAAAGCGATTAAAATACGATTAAAAATTGAGGTAGGGGAGGAGTAATTTATGTACAAAATTGCCCTTTTTGGTAGTAGTGGAAAGGTAGTGGATTTATATAACGCAATTCAAAAAGAAAAAAATTGCTATGTTAGTGCGGTTATTGATCCTACTGGAAAGAACCTCAAACCATCCTATTTTTTACCCGGTACCTATAAGCGGAATGTTTCAGACTTAAAATATGAAGATGATATTTTCGCCATAGTGAATGTTGATGATTCGCCAGAACTAATTGAAGAGTTAAAAAGTGCTGGATTAGAAAAGATTAAGGTAATAAGTGGTGCCTCAGCTTCATTTTTATATGAAACAGAAGTTTCAGAAGCGACAAGAAGGGAGAGTTATAAAAAGATTGTTGAAGATTTTAAAGTAATAGCAAGTAATTTTTCTATGCTTTTTGATAGGGAAAAACTTTTAAATGAAATACTAAGAAATTTATGTACTAGAACTGATGCTCATAGAGCATCCATAATGCTTTATGACAAAAAAGAGAGAGTTTTAAAGGTTTCTATGGCATATGGTATAGATCCAGTTTTATGGGATTTTATTCGTATCCCTATTGGTGAAGGAATAGCAGGAAAGGTTGTAGAAAATAAAGAGCCCATGCTTATTACAGGGAAACCAGATGATAAAATATTTAAGAAATTGAGAAAAAGAGAGGATATAAAGTCAGCGATATGTGTTCCCTTGATAAAAAATGATGATGTTGTTGGAGTAATAAATCTTGCTAATTTGGACAAAATAGATGGTTTTACAAAAGAGGATTTAGAGTTTGCTAAAGAAATGGCAGGGGTGGTTACTGAAATAATTTCGGCTTCAAAAAGTTTTTATGAATTTAAAGAAGATGCAATCAGATATGAAATAATCAATTATGTTTCTCAGGTTATTGCTGAAAACATATCTCTTTATGATAGGTTAATGAAGATAGTGAATTATTTGAAAGAAAGCCTAAATGTTTATTCAATGATAGGTATACACGGAGATGATGGTTCTTTTGAAACTTATGCTACTAATTTTTCAATGTGGGATCAACCAGAGATTTTTGGTGAAGATACAATTGAAAAAATGGTTTTCCAAACAAAGAAAGATTTAACTTTTGTGGATTTAGAAAATAAAGGGTTTAGAGGATATATATCAATACCCCTTATTTACAATGAAAAATGTATTGGGGTTATTTCAATGGTCAATTTTGGAGAGCCTTTACCTGAGCGTGTTGATTTTTATAAGGAGTTGGGCAAGCAGATTTCAAAGTTAATAGTTCTAAGTTATAAAAATGAGAGTATGGCGGAGATTAATAGAAGGAATGATATTATAGATTCTGCTATAAAAAATATTTCTAATTTGAAAGATTTAGTTTCCATCGGTAATTTAGTGCTTGATGTGTTAAATAGAGAATTCGAAGCATTAATCGGTGTTTTTAGGATATTCGATGAGGATAGAAATTCTTATATAGTTAAAGATGTGAAAGGTATAGAGAATGTTATCAAAAAGGACTTTTTTCAAATTGACAAAGAAATAGCAAAAAAAGCATTAAAAGAGAAAATCCCTTTTTTTGTGAGAAATACGAGAAAAGATAAGGATTATTCTGGCTTATACCCTTCAATACAGAATTTCTTAGTTTATCCTTTCTCTCTTGATGGCAAACAATTGATGGTATTCTCTTTCTATAATTGTGAAAGTAGAAAATATTCAAAAAGTCCAAATGTATATGACATTAATTTTATTAATAAGTTATTTGAGAAGGGGTATGATAAGATAAAGGAAATTTATAAGAGTAGTCAGATATTTAGCGAGATATATATAGATTCTCTAACTGGTTTGCCAAATTTTCAATACTTCGAGAAAAGAGTTTTTGAAGAGGTAATGAGAGCTAAGAGAAATAAGGAAAGATTAATAGTTCTTGTAGCAGAATTTCAGCCATATGATTTGTATTTAAAGACATATGGCAAAAAGAAAGCAGATGAAGTTATAAAAAGAATTGGGCAGAAAATGAGAGAGAGTATAAGATCCTATGAGGTTGTTGCAAGGCTTAATTTAAATAAGTTTGGTGTAATACTTGTAGAAGCAGACGAGAAGGCTTTAGAAGTTATTTTTAGGCTTAAAAAGATACTTTCTATGGAAAACTGGGATCCTAAAGGATTAATCAAAGAGGGTATTTCAATTAAATATGGGTATGCAAGATTTCCAGAGGATGGTGAGGAATACGATGAATTGATAGTCAAAGCTAACCATATAAGGGGGTAGTTAGTGGAAGGCAAAATCATTTCTATAAATATAAGCGAGAAAAAATCAATTAGAAAAAAACCTGTAGAAAGTGCTAAATTGATAGAAAATTTAGGGATATATGGAGATGCTCATGCAGAAGGTGGCATAAGGCAGGTGAGTTTATTGGCAATAGAAAGTATAAGGAAGATGATCGATTTAGGCTTAGAAGTGAAGCCGGGTGATTTTGCTGAAAATATAACAACTGAAGGACTTGATTTATTATCATTACCAGTAGGTTCAAAGTTGAATATCGGAGATGTAGTCTTAGAGGTTTCTCAACATGGTAAAATTTGTCACACAAAGTGTAATATTTATAAAACCGTTGGAGATTGTGTCATGCCCCGAGAGGGTATCTTTTGCAAGGTAATCAAGGGCGGGGAAATTAAGAAAGGAGATATTATAAAAGTAATATAGTCATGAAAAAAAGAGAAAAATTTGACTTTGAAAACTTATTAGAACATCTTCCCTATGGTGTACTTTATTTAAATGATGATAAAATCGTTTATATTAATAGTGCATCAGAGAGTATTTTAGGACTTTCCAGAGAAAAAATTCTCTCTAAATCAATATATTCTCAGCAATTTTCTGATAAACTAAAGGATACTTTTAGAAAGTTAAAGGATTCTGGGAAAACCGCAAGATTATATGAAGAAAATTTTGTAAATTATTTTGGGAAAAAATATATTCTTAACGTTCATTTTGTGCCTGTAATAACAAAAAACATTAATTATTTACTTCTTATTGAAGACTATTCCTTTTTAAAGGAAGTGGAAAAGAAAAGTAATGAGTATTCTAACATAGAAAAGCTTTCTACTCTTTTTGCAAGTATGGCACATGAAATTAAAAATCCTCTGGGAGTGATAAAGGGCACAATTCAGTTAGTAGAAAAGCAAAGTTTACCACTCGATTCAGAGGCATTAAATATTATAATTTCAGAAGTAAATAGGATTGAAAAGGTTATTCAGGAACTTTTAAATTACTCAAATCCACAAAGAGTCAATGAGGAATACGTTAATATACATCAGATTTTAGATAAATCTATAGTATCATTGACGAGTTTAGCTAAAGAGAAGTCTGTTATGATTTTTAAAGAATATGATACAACGTTACCAAATTTTTTAGCCGATCCAGAGACTTTATATAGAGCCTTATTTAATGTAATAAAGAATGCGATAGAAGCTTGTTCTTACAATGGGAAGGTCGTTATTTCAACAAAGGTAAATGTAGATCTTAGATACAAGAGTTCAACTAAAGATGTGAACTATGTTAGTATTGAAATAGCAGATAACGGGGAGGGAATGAGTGAAGAGGATTTAAAAAGGATTTTTACGCCCTTCTTTACAAAAAAAGCTGGTGGAACAGGATTAGGGATGGTTTATGTACAGAAGGTTGTTTTAGATCATAATGGCTTTTTAAATATTTGGAGCATGCCTAAAGAGGGTACAAAAGTAAGTATTTATCTACCAATGAAGGGAGCAATGTGATGGAAGATAAAGTAAACATATTAGTAGTTGATGATGAAAAAAATATATGTTGGATTTTAAAAAAATTATTCACACAAAAGGGGTATAATGTAGATGAGACAAACTCGGGTAGAGAAGCTCTTGAGAAAATAGAAAAGAACAAATACAATCTAATATTTCTTGACATTATAATGCCAGATATTTTGGGTTTTGAGATTTTAGAGAAGATTAAATCCTTACCTATGAGTCCTCCTGTAGTTATTATGACCGCCCAGAGCACAATGAAAAATGCTGTCGAGGCTATGAAGAGAGGGGCTTTTGAGTATATAACAAAGCCTTTTGAGTTAAATGAGGTTGAAAATATCACATCAAAAGCACTTGAAAGTTATAACAAGATACTACTTCAAAAGGAAGGTAAAACGGGAAGAAGAAATGAAAAGTTAGAAGAGGAAGAGTTTACGATAATTGGTAAATCTCAGGCAATAAATAATGTTTTCAAGATAATTGGAAAAGTAGCGAATAGTGACGTAACAGTCTTAATACAAGGTGAAAGGGGAACGGGAAAAGAGCTTGTTGCAAGGGCAATACATTATAATAGCAATAGAGCAAAATATCCCTTTATATCTGTTAATTGTGCTGCAATACCAAAGGAACTTTTAGAGAGTGAGCTTTTTGGACATGAAAAAGGAGCATTTACAGGTGCTGTAGAGAGAAAAGTTGGTAAATTTGAGTTAGCTCATTTAGGCACTCTTTTTCTTGATGAAATAGGAGATATGTCAATTGAACTTCAGGCGAAAATTTTACGTGTACTTGAAGAAAAGGAGATTGTTCCTGTAGGAGGGACAAAACCAGTTAAAGTTGATGTTAGGATAGTAGCAGCAACAAATCAAGATTTAATAGAATTAATAAGAAATAAGATGTTTAGAGCAGATCTCTATGATAGATTGAATCAAATACCCATCTTTCTACCACCTTTGAGAGAAAGACTTGAAGATATCCCATTACTTGTAAAGCATTTCCTTGCAAAGTTTTCTTCTGAAATTGGAGTTAAAAAAACAATTACTGAAGAAGCCATTAATTTTCTTAAATCCTATGAATGGCCTGGTAATGTTCGAGAGCTACAAAATACCATAAGGAGAGCTTTTATAATTTCTCCAAATAATGTTCTTGATAAACAGGACTTTCTTTTTCTAATAAAGGTAATGCCTAAAGAAGATATGATTCATGAGCTATCATTGGAAGAGATAATCGATTGGAAATTGAAAGAGTTTATGAAAATTATTCAGTCTGGTGAAATGGAAAATGTGTATGACTTTGTAATTTCCCAAGTTGAAAAACCCCTTATTAAAAAAATTCTTGAGATGACCAGGGGAAATCAAATAAAAGCTTCCAAGGTACTTGGTATAAATAGAAATACCTTAAGAAAAAAGATTAAGGACCTAAATATTAACAGTAAGGAATTTAAGAATAAAAGGTTGAATGCTAAAAGAAAGGAGAGATAGATTGGGGAAAAATTTCTATACCATTGCTTATAATGATCAAGGTGTTTCAATGATAGACCAAAGACTCTTACCAGAGCAGGAGGTTTATCACCTTTTTACAAATTATGAAGACGTGGCAATGGCAATAAAGAATATGGTTATTCGAGGTGCTCCAGCGATTGGCATTGCAACTGCTTTTGGTATATCTCTTGCAGTCGAGAGGTGCAATTTATCTGATAGAGAAAAGTTTGATGAGTTTTTTCATCATGTTTTGAATGTTTTCTCTAAAACAAGACCAACAGCGGTAAATCTATTTTGGGCTATTGATAGAATGAAAGGGGTTTATGAACAGAATAGACATCTTACTTTAGATGATTTAAAGGCAATGATGAAAAGAGAAGCTTTAACTATTTATAAGGAAGATTTAGAGACATGTAAAAAAATAGGCGTTAACGGTTCAGTTTTGATTGGGAAAAATTTTAAGATTCTTACCCATTGCAATGCTGGTGCTTTGGCAACATCTGATTATGGTACCGCTTTATCAGTAATAAGGCAGGCCCATTTAGAGGGCAAAAATATTAGTGTTTTTGCTGACGAAACAAGACCTTATCTTCAAGGAGCAAGGCTTACCTCATGGGAACTTAACAAAGATGGTATTCCAGTAACAGTGATATGCGATAATATGGCGGGATTCCTAATGGCGAAAGGAGAGATAGATTGTGTAATAGTTGGTGCAGATAGAATATCTGCGAATGGTGATACTGCAAACAAAATTGGTACATATAGTTTAGCAGTACTTGCAAATTATCATAAAATTCCCTTTTACGTATGTGCTCCCCTTTCAACAATAGATCTAAATATTCCAGATGGAAGTAAGATACCAATAGAACTTAGGGACGCAGAAGAAATAACTCATTTCAAAGGTCATAGAATTGTGTGTGAGGGAGTTTCAGTATTTAATCCCTCTTTCGATGTTACACCATCTAAATTGATAACAGCAATTGTTACAGAAAAGGGAGTAATATATCCAGATTTCACACAGAGTATTCAAAAACTTTTTTCTAATGAACTTTCATGAGAATAATAGACAGTGAATTATATGAAAAGTTTTGTCAATCAAAGGAATCAGAGAACTTAAGAAAAGAAGAAAGGGATTTTCTTGCTTCTATCGCTTCAATTAGTCCTTTTGCATATAGAATTTTAACAAAACAAGATTTAAATGATTTTTTGAAAAGTTATTCCATCTTTCCTTTTGATAAAATAAAGCTTGAGATTAATGGTATTCTTAAAAGTGATGAGGAAAGCTTTTTAAAAAATCTTAAAGAAATAAAGTATAGAGAGTTGCTAAAAATCTTAGTTAGGGATGTGTTATTAGATCAAGATATACTCGTTACATTACAAGAACTATCTCTTCTTGCTGATTTAATAATACAGGGGATTTATGATTTTACCGCTCCAACATTTTCAAAGAAAGTGGATAATCCAATCTGTTTGATTGCTATGGGTAAATTAGGTTCAAGGGAGTTAAACTTTAGTTCCGATATAGATATTATGTATGTCCATGATACAGATAATATAGATTTTGAGGAAAATTATAATAAATGGGCCTTAAAAATAAATAGAATGCTTTCTCATTACAATCAAGATGGATTTTTATATAGGGTTGATAATGATATTAGACCTGGTGGAAAGTACTCACCCCTTTCAATGTCTGTCAAAGCAGTTACTAATTTTTACACGCTCTATGGTGAAACTTGGCAAAGAGTTGCCCTTTTAAGAGCAAGGCTTCTTTGTGGCAGAGAAAATATTTTTGAAAGTCTTTTTAGTGAACTCGAACAGTATATTTATAGAAAATATGTAGATTTTACAATGGTAAATGAACTAAGAGAGTTGAAGTTAAAGATTAATAGAGAAAGTTTAGCAAGGGATTTAGAAGGAAGAAATATAAAGCTTGGGATGGGAGGAATAAGGGAGATAGAGTTCTTTGTCCAAACGCTTCAAATAATGTTCGGCGGTAAAAATAAAAAGTTAAGAGTTCCCTATTTGGTAGATGCAATAAAAGCGCTTAATTCTGAGAATATTATTGATAATGAAGAAGCTGAAAAATTGATTAAGGCCTATAAATTTTTGCGAAAGGTAGAAAATGCAATACAAATGGAAGAGGAACAGCAAGTTTATATGCTTCCTTCAGATAATAGAAAATTGCTGATGGTTGCGAAGAGAGTAGGTTATGATGTATTAGACAGGTTTCTTGAAGACTTAGATTTTTATAGAAAATTTGTAAATAAGATGTTTTCCCAGTTATTAGGGGAAAGACAGGATATAAGTAGCTTTAAAGGTATAGAAAATTCATTGGAGCTCGAGAAATTAATATTTAATATTGAACAAAAGGTTAATCTTTCAAAAGAAAATATAAATGATCTAATTAAACAAATAGACAAATTACCCAGCAAATACAAAGAACCCTATTGTGTGGTTATAAAAGAGTTAATAGTTAAGTTAAGCGATTATGAGGGATCTGAGGATTTAATGAATAAACTAACAGAATTTATGAAAGTCCTTGTTAGAAAGCCTGTTTATTTGTCTTTACTTGCTGAAAATAAAAGAATTATAGAAATGCTCATTCATTTTTTTAGTGCAGGCCCTTTTCTGGGTAAGATATTAATAAACTCCCCTGAAACTCTTGATTTTCTTCTAATTAAGGATGATATTAGGAGAGATAACTGGTTTGAATATTATAAAATGACTCAATCATTACTGAGTGGTATTGATGATTTCGAGATCCAGATGAAAATCATAAGGCAGTATAAAAATAGTGAATGGCTGAAAATTGGTATGCTTTTTTCAAATAATATAATAGGCATTCAGGAATTGGAATTATATTTAACAAATTTAGCCGAAGCCTGTTTAATTTCTGTTATAAACCTATGTAAAAATATAGTTAATCAAAAAATTCCTGAGCCCTATCAAGATATTGCAGTTATAGGAATGGGAAAATTAGGTTCAAAAGAAATGAACTACTTTTCCGATCTCGATCTAATTTTTTTATATAGATCAGAGGATGAAAATGCAGGTTACTTTAATACAAAGCTTCTCCAGAAAGTTATTTCTTCTCTAACAATAATTACTGAAGAAGGGAGTCTTTACGAAGTGGATATGAGATTAAGGCCTACGGGCAGTCAAGGACCACTTGTTACAACCTTTAATAATTTTAGAGAATATCATTTAAAAAGCTCTTGGCTTTTTGAAAAACAGGCTTTAACAAGAGCAAGAATACTTGGTGAAGAGAATGAATTCAAAAAAGAAATAGAAGGCTTTATTGATGAAATATTATATTCTAAACCTTTTGATGATACACTGCTAAAAAAAGAGATTCTTGAAATGAGAAAGAAGATGGAAGATGAATTAGCTGTTAAAGAAAGAAGCAGTGAATTTCTTGAAATTAAGTATGGACAGGGCGGTATTACAGATATTGAATTTATAATTCAGTATTTAAAATTGAGATATGGTGCAATTTATAAAAGTTTACAGGTAAAAGATCCCTATAATTTTTTTAAAAATTTATCGAAAATAGATATATTTGATGGAAGAACCATAGAAGAAATCGAGAGAAATTATATCTTTTTGAAAAAAGTTGATATGGCTTTAAGATTGATACTTGGCTATTCTAAACATTCTATAAGAATTGGTAGCGATTTAATATCCAATATAGCAGTTTTTATGGGATATAAGAAGGGACAGGATAGAAAGTTTCTTGAAGACTTAAAAAAAATAAAGAAAGATGTAAGAAAGAAATTCTTAAAAATTATCAATGGATAGAACTTTATTAATTTTCCTTTTATCTTACATTGTAATTGCTTTAGGACAACCACCCCTTTTTAGAATTGATAGGGCTGGTGCAGCAATAATTGGTGCTGGTCTTATGATACTTGCTGGTTCTATATCAGAAATAGATGCGTTTATGGCGGTGGACTATAAAACAATAATCATTCTTTTTGGTATGATGATTGTCGTTGCCAACTTAAGACTTTCAGGGTTTTTCAATATTGTTGAAGGCTTTATCTTAAAAAAGGTCGATAATCCAAAATTATTCTTAAAGTGGTTAATAATCATATCAGCATTTCTATCAGCTTTTTTTGTAAATGATACTGTATGTCTTATGTTTACGCCCTTTATATTAACTATTTGTGAAAATTTGAAACTAAATCCCAAGCCCTTTTTAATAGCCCTTTGTATGTCTTCAAATATAGGAAGTGTAGCAACTTTGACTGGAAATCCACAAAATATAATTATTGGAAGCGCTGGTCAGTTATCTTATGCTAAATTTTTTATAAAAATGTTGCCGGTTTCACTTATCGGGATTGTTATTTTGTATTATGCTTTACTGATTTTTTATAAAAATGAACTTAAAATTAAGTTAGGGACTGTACCTTCATTAAAGATTAGATATAATAGGGCGTTAACTATAAAGACCTTAACTGTAACATCAGTGGTTGTAATATTTTTCATGTTGGGGTTCCCGATGGAGCTTGTTTCTTTAGGAGCGGGTTGTTTTCTTTTAATTACAAGAAGAGTTAAACCAGAGAAAGTATATGCTCTTGTTGATTTTAGGCTCCTTGTTTTTTTTATAGGGCTTTTTATAATAATTAAGTCTCTTGATTATTCTTTTACAGCAAAAAATATAATAGAAAGTATTAGTAAGCTTGCTGTTTCAAACCTCTGGGGATTAAGTATTATAAGTGGTTTATTATCAAATATTGTAAGTAATGTGCCAGCGGTATTAATCTTTAAACCTATGCTTTCAAGTGCTCAAGAAATTCACTGGTTGATTCTTGCGATGAGTAGTACCCTTGCGGGTAATCTAACAATTCTTGGTTCAATTGCAAATATTATTGTTATAGAAGGGGCTAAAGGCAAAGTCAAAATAGGCTTTTTTGAATACAGTAAGGTTGGGGTATTTGTAACAATTTTATCTGTATTTTTTGGTACAATAATAGTAATATTACAAAATAATTTTTTTTAGAGGTTGAATAATGTTTAAAAAAGATAAAGAAGAAAAGAGTGTATTACAGAAAAAAGTAGATAGTCTTATTACTCATGAAATTAATTTTCTTTTAAATATTTGTAAAAAAATGGAATTTTTAATGGCAAGGCTTTATGAACATTTTTCTGAAGTTTTTAAGGACGATGAAGAACTTTACAAATTATGGAGAAAAATGGTAATTGAAGAGGAAAATCATGTAAAGCATTTTGAACTGGCAATGAAAGTATCATCTGATGTTATTGAAAATCTTTCTATAGATAAAAGGGAACTTACAGAAAGATATACAAAGATTCAAGAAATAATTGATGAAGTTCGAAAAAAAATGATAAGTCTTGATGAAGCAATAGATTTAGCAATTAGTCTGGAAGAGAATTTTGAGGATATACATGTATCTATGATATCTAAATTTAAGAATCCTTCTTATAAAAAACTATTTAGTTCAATGAAATCCTGCGATGAAGCTCATATAGAAATTTTAAAACAAATAGAAAAGAAAAATAAGAGATAATAACTGACTCATTTATCAATCATTTCCACTTAAATAAATTCCAAAATTATATAAAAACTTTAGAGTATAATTTTAAAAATTTTTTTATTGAAAATAAAATTTTTTTATGCATAATAAAGTTATCTTTTTTCACGGGAGGGGAATCAATGAATATACATGAATATCAAGCTAAGGAAATATTAAAGAAATTTGGTGTTCCAGTGCCGAATGGTGGTGTCGCATTTACCCCCGATGAGGCTTATAACGTGGCAAAACAGTTAAATTCTAATATTTATGTAGTTAAAGCTCAAATTCATGCGGGTGGGAGGGGTAAAGCTGGAGGGGTTAAAATCTGTAAATCTCCAGAAGAAGTAAGAGAGTCTGCTAAAGAGCTTATAGGGAAGAAGCTTATAACCCATCAAACAGGACCTGAAGGTAAGGAAGTTTTAAAGGTTTACATTGAAGAAGGTTGTGAAATTGCAAAGGAACTTTATTTAGGAGTTGTTATAGATAGAGCGGTTGGCAGAGTTACAGTAATGGCTTCTAGTGAAGGTGGTATGGAAATTGAGGAAGTTGCTGTAAAGACACCAGAAAAGATTTTAAAAGAGCAGATTAATCCTTCTATTGGAATTATGCCCTTTCAAGCAAGAAAGTTGGCTTATGGGTTGGGGTTGAAGGATAAAGAAGCTCAATCAATGACAAAATTTATTATAACGCTGGTAAAATGTTTTGAAGCCTGTGATTGTTCCCTTGCTGAAATAAACCCCCTTGCTGTATTAAAAAGCGGTGAAGTACTTGCCTTGGATGCTAAAATGAATTTTGATGATAATGCCCTTTTTAGACATAAAGATATTGAATCACTTCGTGATTTTACAGAAGAGGATCCAAGAGAAGTAGAGGCAAGTAAATTTGACCTTTCATATATTGGTTTGTCGGGTAATATTGGTTGTATGGTAAACGGTGCAGGTCTTGCAATGGCAACGATGGATATTATTAAGCTTCATGGTGGAGAGCCAGCAAATTTTCTTGATGTTGGTGGTGGTGCTTCAACAGAGAAGGTAACAGAAGCTTTTAAGTTGATTTTATCCGACAAGAATGTTAAAGCAGTTCTTGTTAACATATTTGGCGGAATAATGAAATGTGATGTAATCGCACAGGGGATAATTGAAGCTGCCAAGATTGTTTCTATAAATGTACCAGTTGTTGTTAGACTTGAAGGAACTAATGTGGAATTAGGGAAAAAAATGCTCGCTGAGTCTGGATTAAATTTGATTTCCGCAGATAGTATGAGTGACGCTGCAAGAAAAGTTGTAGAAGCTTCAAAAGGGAATTTATAAAGGAGGGGAAAAATGGCAATACTTGTCGATAAAAATACAAGACTTATTACTCAGGGAATTACTGGAAGTGCAGGACTCTTTCACTCAAAGGGTTGTAGAGATTATGGTACTAATGTTGTTGGTGGAGTTACACCAGGTAAGGGTGGAACAACGGTAGAGGGTTTTCCAGTATTCGATACAGTTTATGAGGCCGTAAGAAAGACTGGAGCCAATGCATCAATGATTTTTGTTCCTGCTCCTTTTGCGGCAGATGCAATACTCGAGGCAATAGACGCTGGGATTGAGATAATTGTATGTATTACAGAAGGTATACCAGTGCTTGATATGGTTAAGGTTAAGAATGTGCTAAATAATAGTAAAAGCAGACTTATTGGTCCAAATTGTCCTGGGATTATTACACCAGGGCAGTGTAAGATTGGAATAATGCCAGGTTATATTCATAAAGAGGGGAGTATTGGTTTAGTTTCAAGATCTGGAACACTAACCTATGAAGCGGTATACCAATTGACTCAACTTGGTTTAGGGCAATCGACATGTGTAGGTATTGGTGGTGATCCAATAAATGGAACAAATTTTATTGATTGCATAAAGTTATTTAATGAAGATCCTCAGACTGAGGCAATTATAATGATCGGTGAGATTGGTGGAACAGCAGAAGAAGAGGCCGCTTTGTATATTAAAGAAAATGTAAAAAAACCAGTTGTTGGTTATATTGCTGGTCTAACAGCTCCAAAAGGTAAAAGGATGGGACATGCAGGAGCAATAATAAGTGGTGGTAAAGGTACAGCTTCCGAAAAAATTAAGGCTATGGAAGAAGCGGGAATTGTTGTGGCAAAAAGCCCTGCAGATATTGGGATTACGATGAAGCAGGTGTTAAAAAGGTGAAAGCAATTTATCTTATTATTTTTTGAAGATAGATAATTCTTTCCCTTGATTTTTTACCAATTTCGTTATTTGGGTTTATATTTATTTGCTGGGAATAGGCTTTATATGCCATTTGTATGTCTCCTAATTTCTCATAACAAAATCCCAAATATCCATACACTTCTTCATGTTTAGGAAATACATTTGCAAAGGCAATGAAATAATCTTTTGCTCTCCTATAGTTTCCTGCTTCATAATTGCTAAGACCTGCAAAATAATGGGAAACCATATCATTTGGGTAGAGCTTTATTGCCTTTTCAAATTGTCTTATAGCATCAAAATAGCTTTTTTGAGAATATCTAAAAAATCCCATCGCTCTAATGGCTGGTTGATATTCACTATCTAAATCAAGGGCAATTTTTAAGTATTTCTCAGCCATATCATTTAAGCCCCTTTTCATATAAATCAGTCCTTTTAAGGTATAAAAAGCTGGTTGAGTTTGGTCTATGCCCAAGGCAAGATCTAATTCTTTATCCGCATCATTTATCTTATTCTCTCTAAACAGTCTGTATGCTTTGTCGTAATGTTGAATATAAGCTCTATTAATTGATCTCAATCTTTCATTCATTTTTAAAAAGATATCTCTATTTGTACCATCTCCATATAAACTTCTTACAGGATACTGTTCTGAAATGCTTTTTAGTTCCTCAATTCTTATTGATGATCTTGGATGAGTGGATAATAGATCTTCAAAAAATCCTCTTTCTCTGCTTTCTTTACCAATTTCTTTAAGATAATTATTAACAGAAATTTCTAAATTTTTATGTGCCTGAATAGCGTTTTCTGGTCTATAACCTATCTTAGTCATGTATTCTAAACCCAATCTATCTGCTTCAAGTTCATCTTGCCTACTATATTTCAAAAGCAGTAAAGTCCCTCCTATACTTCCAGCTTCAAGGGCTAATCCTGCATAATCCTTTCCTGATAGAAAAATTCCTGCAGTTGTTAATCCTAACTGGGCGAGGATTCCATATGTTGTTTGTCTTGCTGAATGTCTTGCTGTGACATGACCAAGTTCATGACCCATGATATAGGCAAATTCCGCCTCACTTTCAAGGTTTGCTAAAAGTCCTCTTGTTATTACAATATATCCTGGCACAGCCCATGCATTTGGGACAGAGCTATTTTGTATGGCGAACTGAATGGGCAAGTTGCTTCTATGTGAGTTTTCATGCAATCTTTTAACAATACTTTCTAAGTATTTTTTTAGTTCTGGGTCTTTAAATTCGCCTCCTCCACCTTCTGCTTCCCATAAAGCATTGGGATAAAAATTTTTCCCCATCTCAATTTCCTGAGATTCAGTAATGAGAACAAGTTCTTTTTTGCCAGTAACAGGATTAGTAGCGCAGGCGCTAATCAATATTAATAAAAAGAGAAAAGCCAATAATTTTTTAAACATAAATGTTTTATAACCCCTGTTTTCTCCTTTCTGTGACACTAATTCCACCTATCCCCCAATTATCGGTGTCAACTTCTTCAATTATAACCACAGTCGTTTGAGGATTCTTACCTAATACATCTACTAAAAGCTGTGTTGCGCCTTTAATTAATTCTGCTTTCTTTTCTGCTGACACATTGTCCTTTGCAATTTTGATGTTTACAAGTGGCATTATTTCCTCCTTTTTCTTTATATTTTACCAAAAAAAATCTTATTCAGAAAGATTCCCCTTTCTTTCAAACTTTAATTTTTTTTTTATTTATAGTATATTATAACTTCTTTAAAGGGAGTAATAATGAAATCGTTGCATAAATTATTAGAAAAATTCAAAGAAGCCAATGTACTTGTAATAGGTGATCTAATTCTTGATCACTATATCTGGGGTAAGGTAGATAGAATATCACCTGAAGCACCAGTTCCAGTAGTCAGGGTTACTAAAGAAAGCTTTATGGCGGGTGGATGTGCCAATGTTGCACTGAATATTCGGGCTTTAAAGGGTAAAGTTAGCATTTGTGGAGTTGTGGGTAAAGACCAATATGGCCGAAAATTATTATCCCTTCTTGAGAAAAACGGCATTGATAGTACAGGTGTTTTCATAGATAGTAGAATAGGGACTATTAGAAAGACAAGGGTTATTGCTCATCATCAGCATGTAGTAAGAGTTGATAGAGAAGAGATTTTTACAATTGAAGAAAATATTTTGAGAGAATTAGATAATTTTTTTAAAGAAAGAAAGAGTGTTTATAATGTAATTATTTTTTCTGATTATGCAAAGGGTTTTATAAACAATAAGCTTGTTGATAGTGTTAAGAAGAACTTTAAGGAATCATTTTTTTTAGCAGATCCAAAGGTTAAAAATATCTCGCTATTTAAAAATTTCTATTTAATTACTCCAAATAGAAAGGAAGCTATGGAAGCTGTAGGTATGGAGGATAGGGGAAGGGAAGAGGATATAATTAGTGCTGGCAAAAAACTATTAAAAGATCATTCTTTAAAAAATCTTCTTATTACAAGAGGCGAAGAGGGGATGAGCCTTTTTAGTGGGAATAATCATATTAAGATTCCAACCTTTGCCCAAGAGGTCTTTGATGTAACTGGTGCAGGCGATACTGTTATTGCAACAATAGGAGCTGGGCTAAGTTCTGGAATACCTTTAATTAAAAGTTGCATAATTGCAAATCTTGCTGCATCTGTTGTTGTTGGCAAAGTGGGAACCGCTGTAGCAATCCCAGAAGAAATTGAAGATAGGTGGAAAAAATTAGATCCCAATGTTAAAGATACCTTAGAAAGATATTTATGAGTTTCCTTAAAGACCCCCAACAGGTGAAGCTTTTTTTTAGTGTTTTTAGCAGTGATAAAGAGTTGATAGAAAATGTTATTAAAGAACTTGAAAGTAAATATGGTTTAGTGGATATGAGTTCAGAATATATGCCCTTTAACCAGACTGATTATTATGAACCTGAATTTGGTAAAGAGCTTGTTAGAAAGATAGTTTTCTTTGAAAATCTCATCTCTCCTGAAAAAATAGTGGATATTAAGCTTGAAGCAATGATATTAGAAGAAAAAAATAGGGTTTTGGAAAAAAGGAGGGTAAATATTGATCCTGGGTATGTGGCATTATCCAGAGTAGTACTCTCTACTGGTAAGGATTACACACACAGAATATATCTAAGCAAAGGTGTTTATGCAGATCTGACTTATATATACAAAAAAAATATAGGTTATGTATGTTTGCCCTGGACTTATCCTGATTATGCAACAGATAAGTTTAGAAATATTTTTTTGAAGGCGAGGGAAGTTTTAAAAAAGCAGTTGAGGGTTTTTAAAAATGATTAGCATGACTGGATTTTCTTCAGGGTCTTTTGTAATCAATTCTTTTAACTTCACGGTTGAAATTAAGTCTTATAATCATAAGTATCTTGATATTTTTTTAAAGTTGCCAAAATACTTAAATTTTCTCGAAGCTCCAATCAGGAAGGAAATAACTGAAAATTTAAAAAGAGGTAGAGTTGAAATATATATTAATCTTCAAGAAAGTGGTTTTGTAGACATTATTAATTATGATAAATTCAAGAAAGCTCTTAAACTTCTAAGTGAGTTAAAAAAAGAGTTTAAATTAAAGGGAGAGATTGGATTTGGGGAAATTTTTTTGCTCAAGGAGACATTTATTAGTGGACCAGAGATAAATAATTTTGATCCTCAATTTCAAGAAAAGTTTATCCTGAATTTTAAAAAAATTCTAAAAAATTTTGTTAAGACGAGGATGGATGAAGGTAAGGTTATTGAGGCTGAAGTATTGAACCGTCTCTCATTTATTGAAAAAAAGGTTAAAATTTTAAAAAATATGCTTCCAAGAATTAAAGAAAAACAAAAAGAAAAAATAAAGAAAAGATTCGATGAGATTTTTTTAAAGGGCTTTGATAGTTCTAGATTAGAGCAAGAAATTGTTTATTTACTTGATAAAACTGATGTCAGTGAGGAGATTGCAAGACTTGAAGGACATTTAAAAAACTTTAAAAAAATAGCTAAGCAAAAAAATGAGATAGGTAAAAAGTTGGACTTCTATTTACAGGAAATCTTTAGGGAGCTTAATACCCTTTCTGTAAAATCACAGGATTGTAATATTTCAGAATTGGTTATCGATTTAAAGACCGAAACAGAAAAAATTCGAGAGATTATACAAAATGTTGAATGAAAATTTTATTTTAATTATTTCAGGGCCATCAGGCGCAGGGAAGACCACCGTTGTTAATCTTTTTCTGCAAGAAAATAAAGATTTTTTATTGTCAGTTTCTCACACAACTCGGAAGAAGAGGTTAAATGAGGAAGAAGGTAAGCACTATTATTTTGTTTCAAAAGAAGAGTTCAATAGAATGGTTGAAAATAATGAATTTGTTGAATGGGCTGAGGTTTATGGAAATTATTATGGTACTTCAAAAAGTGAAATAGAAAGAATTTTAAATAATAAAAAAAATATACTATTAGAAATAGATGTTCAGGGAGCAATATCAGTAAAAAAACATTTTCCAGAAGAATCTGTTTTAGTCTTTATACTTCCTGAGAGTTTCAGTGAGCTAACTAATAGGCTTATTTCAAGAAATACAGAAAATAAGGAAGATTTAGAAAAAAGATTAGAGACAGCCAAAAGAGAGATTGAACAGATAAACTTTTATGATTATGTTATAATAAATAAATATGGGTGTGAAAAAGAATCTTCAAATTTATTAAGCTCTATTGTACTGGCAGAAAAGAACAGAACTAAAAGATTATGGGATAAACTTAAAGTAAATTTCTGGAGGTAAAAGATATGGCAAGAATTACTATTGAAGATTGTCTTGAGGTGATACCAAACAGGTTTACCCTTTGTCACATTGCTGCTAAAAGGGCAAAAATGCTTAAGAAAGGCGCTTCACCTCTGGTTCAATCAAAAAATCGTGAGATTGTAACAGCCCTTAGGGAAATAGCTGGAAAAAAAATAACTTTAAAAAAGGAATAGATTATTTTTTATGTTCGGATATGACCATGTAAAAGAGTATGGAGATAATATCACATGGTCAGATTAAATGAAATTTTGGAGAAAGTATCAGAATATAATCCAAATGCTAACTTAGATATAATTAAAAAAGCTTATATCTTTTCAGCAAGGGTTCACAAAGATCAGGTAAGATTATCTGGTGAACCCTATCTTAATCATCCTCTTGAAACTGCATATATTCTTGCTGAATTAAAAATGGATGAGTATTGTATATCTGCTGGTCTTTTGCATGATGTTTTAGAGGATACACTTACAACAAGGGAAGAGCTTATAAAAGAATTTGGAGAAGAGATAACTCAACTTGTAGATGGTGTGACTAAAATAGGTAAAATCCAATACGCTAGTCATTTAGAACGCAAAGCAGAGAATTATCGTAAGATGCTTATTGCAATGGCTAAAGATATTAGGGTTATTATTATTAAGCTTGCTGACCGTCTTCATAATATGAGGACATTAGACTTCCACAGTCCCGATAAACAGGAGAGCATATCAAAGGAAACTGTTGAAATATATGCTCCAATTGCCCATAGACTTGGAATGTCAAGATTAAAAGGAGAATTAGAAGATCTAGCCTTTAAATACTTAAAACCTGATATATACAAAGAGCTAAAAGAAGCGGTTGAAAAAAAGGTAAAGGAAAGAGAAAAATATGTTGAAAAAGTTAAGGATATTATAAAAAAAGTCCTTCTTGAACATAATATAAAAGCTGAAGTTTCAGGAAGGCCCAAACACATAAGCAGTATATATCAGAAAATGGAAAGACAAAAAGTGGGATTAGATCAAATCTATGATCTAATTGCATTTAGAGTGATTGTTGGGAGTGTCAGAGAATGTTATGAAGTATTAGGTATATTACATTCCCTTTGGAGACCTATACCAGGAAGGTTTAAAGATTACATAGGGGTACCTAAGCCTAATATGTATCAATCTCTTCATACTACTGTAATAGGCCCTGAAGGTGAGAGGATTGAAATACAAATTAGAACTGAAGATATGCATAGGATAGCAGAATATGGTGTTGCAGCACACTGGAAGTATAAGGAAAGCAAAGGAAGGACTGCTAAAGATGATGAAGAGAGGTTTGCTTGGTTGAGACAGATACTGGAATGGCAACAGGAAACTAAAGATGCAAGGGATTTTATAGAATCTATAAAAACAGAATTATTTACCGATGAAGTATATGTTTTTACTCCCAAAGGTGATGTTAAAGTACTACCAAAGGGAAGTACACCAGTTGATTTTGCTTATGCTATACATTCTGATGTTGGGAATCATTGTGCAGGGGCAAAGGTTAATGGAAAGATTGTGCCTTTAAAACATGAATTGGTAACAGGCGATATTGTAGAAATAATTACTTCTCCTCAGCAAAAACCATCACCCGATTGGTTGAAGTTTGTTAAAACATCGAAAGCTAAGGCAAGGATTAAACAGGTATTAAGACAACAACAGTACGAAACAAGTATTGATATTGGTAAAGAACTTATAGATAAAGCGTTAAAAAAACACGAGTTAAGTTTAGCTAAATTAACGAAAAATGAAATTAATCAGCTATTAAAAAAGTTCAATCTTAAGAGTGAAGAAGAACTCTTTTCCAGTGTTGGTTTTGGAAGGATATCGCCTATTCAGGTATTAGGTGAAGTCATACCCGAAGATAAAAAACAAGAAATAAAAATAGTTGAGTCAACAGTTAATAAAGAAGTTTCAAAAGAAGGCATAATAATTAAGGAATTAGATGGTGTATTAATAAAATTCGCTAAATGTTGTAATCCAATCCCAGGAGAACCTATTTTGGGATTTATTTCAAGAGGTAAAGGGATAACCATACACTCTAAAGAATGCCCGAATATCTTAAACGCTGATCCTCAAAGGATAATTGAAGCTTCATGGGAACCGGGGAAAAAGATTCTAAGGCAAATAAAACTTAGGGTGGAGTGTGTTGATGAACCAGGGCTTCTTTCAAATATTTCTTCTTCAATATCTGCACAGAATGTTAATATTTCAGAGGCAAAGATTACTACTACTGAAGACAAAAGAGCAATTTGTGACTTTAGCGTTCAGATTACAGATACAAATCTTCTATCCAAACTTATTAGTGGTATAGAAAAAGTAAAGGGTGTTTATTCAGTTACACGCTTAAAGTAAATATAATAAAATTTTGCAGTTATTAAATTAATCTCTAACGGAAATCTTACTTATAGCTAATCTTTGATTTTAAAAAATGTTTTTGTCTGTTTTATCTAAAAAAATGTACAAGTATTTTCATCTATGTTTGTGAAAAATCTAATAAAAATTCTTTCTTTTAAAAATAATTTGTATTAAAATTAAAAAAAATTTAGTTATTATGCAGATACCCTTTTATAAAAAGCTTTGGTTTGAGATTCTAATCAAAATAGGGATAGTGATTGGGATAATCACTATTGCTTCTTTTTTTTATATTACCTATCACCAAAAGAGAGCTATTTTAGCCCATGAAAGAGATTTCATTGTTAAATTAAGTGAAACAATCGAAAAATCAATGTATTACAGCATGGAAAAAAACGATTTTTCCATAATAAAACAAATGATTCAAGATATTACTCGTGGTAATGAACATGTTAAATCAATAAAATTAATTGATAAAAGTGGGAAAGTAATAATTTCTTCTGATATAAGGGATAATGGTAAAGTATTAGTAAGTAGTGAAGGATTATGTAATTATTGTCATACTGGTAATATACCTAAAAGAGATAAATACGCAATAGTTGAAACTGGTGATAATTATAAAGTTGTTAATTTATTATATAATGGGCCTACTTGTTCCATTCATCATTCACCTTCAAAGAAAGTTTTAGGTGCTATGGTTATTGATGTCTCTGCTGTGTCAGTAAATAGCCTGATTAAAAATAATTTAAAGAGAATGTTATTTACTTCAACAATTGCTCTATTTGCAATGGTATTTCTTACATTTTTAGTAATAACTCTATTTGTGACATGTCCTATCAAAGATTTAATGAAGGCTATGTTAGATGCTTCTAAGGGTAATATGTCAGCTGAAGTTAAGATATCCGCAGGTAATGAAATTGGCGTTCTTGCAAAAACTTTTAATTATATGTTAGGCAGGCTTCGAGAGTTGCATGATAATGATGTAGCGAAGGAAAGGGAAATTGCAAAAATGCAAGAAAGTTTAAGATATAAAGCGGAGCTCGAGACATTGAATGCTCAGTTAAAATCAAGAGTTGTCGAATTAGAGTCAGCAAATAGGCAAATAGAAATGATGGTTAAGGATATAGAAAATAAGAATTATCATCTCGAGAAAGTTGTTGATAGGCTAAAAATTCTTTATAAAATTAGTACATCTTTAACCACTGTGGTTGATTCTGATGAGGTAATAAAGCTAATTGTTGAAAAGTCCGCTTCCATAATGAAAGCAAAAATTGCATCTTTAATGTTAGTTGATAGAGAAAGGAACGAACTCTACATAAAATATGCTATTGGATTACGACCTGAGTTATTAAATGCAAGGGTTAGTATGGAAAATTCAATTTCTGGTTGGGTCGCAAGGGAAGGTAAGCCACTTATAGTAAAGGATATTGAGGTAGATGAGAGATTTAAAAGGGTAAACAGAGAAACTTATGAAAGTAAATCTCTGATTTCCTCTCCAGTAATCATTAAAGGTGAAGTTGTAGGAGTTCTAAATGTTAATAATAAGTTTGATGGTGGTATATTTTCTGAAGATGAGTTAGAGTTACTGAATACTTTAGCGGGGCAAACTGCTATATCCTTAGAGAATGCAAAACTTTATGCAGATTTGCAAAAAAGCTATTTTGATACTATAAGAGCTCTTGTTAATGCGATAGAGGCAAAAGACAAATATACAAGAGGTCACTCCGAAAGGGTAACCTGTTATTCGCTTGAAATAGGCAAGAGATTAAATTTAGGTCCTAAACAGATGGAAGCCTTACAACATGCTGCAATTTTACATGATATTGGTAAAATTGGGACTGATTTGGGTATATTACATAAAAATGGTATGCTAACTAATGATGAATTTGAAGTGATAAAGGAACATCCCATAGTTGGTTCTCAGATTATTGAACCAATTAGTTTTCTTAATAATGTTAAAAGAATAGTTACAGAGCATCATGAAAGATACGATGGAAAAGGATATCCTCATGGTAAAAAGGGGGAGGAGTTATCATTAGAGGCGAGAATAATTGCGATTACAGATGCATATGATGCTATGACTTCTGATAGACCATATAGAAAGGCTATGAAAAGTGAAGATGCTATAGCAGAACTAAAAAGATGCGCTGGGAGCCAATTTGATCCCAAACTTGTAGATATTTTTATTGAAATTTTAAAAGAAGATCCTTCTTGTAAATATATCTACTAAAAATTTTCAAAGACAACTTTATGGTTTAATAGCGAAATATATTTAATTCTACCCTTTATTTTGATTTGTTCTCCGAAAATATTTTTTATATACCAATGGTTATCATCCAAAGGGTTAATTACATCTACACTTTCAAGTAGTATTTCTTCCTTATCGTCTTTTATGATATAAGCATTTGCCTCACACATATTATATCACCTCCAATGTTTTAATAATATTCACTAAATCTTTTATATGATGGGGTAAGGGTTCTTTTTTTTGGCAAGTAATTGTTATGTTTTCTTGTGTAATTGGTATAAGTATTTTTTTTGCCTTTGACATAGATATGGCAGATGCCATTTTATCTGTTAGTTCTCCTAACATGGAGTTTGCAATTAAAATACTTATTGAACCAATAATGTAATCAACGTCTGAGGAGTTACATACAATAGCATTTTCTCCGGTTGCGCCTTTATTTGCACCTGCTTCTAGCATAGATAGGGTTGCGATTGAATTAGTGCCAATAGCTATAATTTCAAAACGTTCTTCAAACTCTTTTTTTAGCTCTCTAATTATCGCATTACCAAATCCACCGCCTTGACCATCAATTACTAATATCTTCTTCTTTTTCATAAATTTTCTCGTAATTTTCCATTTTTTCTATATAAACTTCGTCGGGTTTTTCTTTTTCTAACGCTGTTAGGATATTTTCTATACTTGTTTTGTTAATTCTTATCGCTAATCCGCAATCGGAACTAAGTTTTCTTGGAACTGGAATTGTTTTACTTTCTAATTTTGCTTCTTTTAATAGCTTTTCTGCCTTCATTACTTTGTGTACAGAATTAAAAATGAGTATATAAGCCATATTCTTAATATTTAATTTTTTTTTAAAGACTATTATAATAAAACCATGTATACATTAAAAGATATAATTTCTAAATTTGTAGAAAAGAATCCTGAAATTTCAAAGCAGTATAAAATAAATATATATGATCTTTGGAAAGAAGCTGTAGGGGATATAATTTCAGAAATTAGTTACCCCCATCTTCTAAAAGAGGGAAAATTAGAAGTTTTAGTAAAGAACTCTACATGGATGAATCAATTAAGATTGATGAAATCAGATATAATTAATAAGTTTAATGATATCTTTGGTAGTGAAATATTAAAAGACATAGAATATAAGTTAGATAGGAGAAAAAAAAAGCAACAGAGTACTGATAATTATGAAATAGTTAAAAGACCTATTGATGATTCAGTTTTAAAAAGGATAGAAGAATCTCTATTTGAAGTTAAAGATAATGAAATCAAAAAGCTTCTAAAAGATATATTTATAAAGTCTTATATTCATCAATGAAAAGGGGGCTAAGTATTTTTATGCCAGGATTACCTTTTTTTACCCCTTCAATGATAAATAATTTTCCATCAGAATTTCTTTTAGGATGAATAAATTGTATTACCTTTGGTTCAATATTATTTAGATTCATTTGCAGTAAAAGCTCATTTAATCTTTCTGAAAGAAATATTAGATATAACTTCCCCTTGTCTTTTAATAATTTTGAGCTTATCTCTACTAAATCTTTTAGAGAACCTTCTATTTCATGACGTGATCTGGCTTTTAAACTATCTTTACAAATTCTACCTGTGTATGGTTTTCTATACGGTGGATTGGCTAATAATACATCATAACTTGTATAAAGATCTTTATTAATATTTCTATAATCGGAATTTATTATTTCTGTTTTTTCTGTAAGTTTGTTTATTATTATATTTTCTTCCATTATTTCACACATTGATTTTTGAAGTTCCACAAAGGTTATTTTTTTTATTTGAGGGAATTTTTTAAGTAGACAAAGTCCAATTACCCCTACTCCAGCGCATAGTTCTATAATCTTTGATGAGTTTTTTAGATTTTTGATAAAATTTATAAGATAAAAAGAATCTTCGTTATATCTGTATCCTTCAGAAGGTTGGTAAAGTTTTAAATTGTATTTTTCAATTTCTTCAAAGGTTCTACTCATAAAATGAGTAAATGACTGCTCCAGAGGGTATTTTAGGATAAAAATAAGTAGATTTTTGAGGCATTGTCTGACCTATTTTTGAAATTTCAGTTAGTTCATTAACATCAGTTGAATTTAGAATGAATCCTATGCTTCCGATTATATTATTTATTTTATTTACAACTTCGAAACTATCCTTCTCATAGGATATATTTTTTTGCTTAATCAAGTCCTCTTCAGTAATTTTAAAATAGTTTTTAAGTATTACATAGTATAGTATATTTACATCGAGCTTTTTTAAAACCATTGGAATTTGATCATTATAAAAGGATTCAATTAATTTAAAATCTTTAAGTGTTATTAAAAATAGTGAATCTCTCATTACTATTATAAATGAATGAAATTCTCTGTTTTTCTCCATTTCATTTTGAGCAATTTTAAGGTTACTTAAATCAAACTCTTTTATGTGGAAATATTGTTTTATATAATCTTTGAAATGATTTATATCTATATGAAAATTATGCAGAATTCTATGGGTTGGGAGTATTTTTAAACTTTTGGAGCGTAAATTTGTGAAATACATTATTGTGTAATCGGTTTGTTCATTGTTCAAATGCTTTAAATCATTTGCAACTCTTAAAGCTGTTTCATATCTATGATGTCCATCTGCTATATATAAAGGTTTGTCTTTCATAAAGTTTGATATTTGTTCTATTAAATTGGGGTTTTCAATTTTGTATAGATAGTTTTTAACCTTCTGATAATCAGTGAATTCAAAGTATGGTTCAGTATTTTCAATAATTTCCTTTGCAATATTTTCTATGGTGAAAGAATCGTCATCGTATATAGAAAAAACAGCACTAAAGTAAGCCCCACAAGTTTTTGTAAGAAGATATCTATCTTCTTTTGGTGCTGATTGTGTTTTTTCATGGGGCATAATTGTTTGGGGAGAAAATGATGAAAGTTTATAGACGCCAAAAAAACCAATTCTTCTCAGGGAATCTGCGTTTTCATTTGTTTTTAGAAAGAAATCTTGAACTAATAAGTAAAAGTTAGGCTTAGGATCTTTTACTAAAATGCTTTCTTTTTGCCAATTATTAAAATACTCTTTTGCTCGACTGTATACATTGTTTGTTTCATTATCATTTTCGTACCTTTTGCCATAATCTATCCTTATAAAGTTATAGGGATGTAGTTTGTAAAATTCATCTTGCATTTTTGGGTCTATTATGTCATAAGGCGGAGTTAGAACTTGCGCGAGATCTTTTATTATCTGCTTATTATATAGTATTCCTTTAAAGGGCTTGACTATGTTCACAAAACCTCCTTTTATGCTTGCCAAATATAATCTTCAAAATTATGAGGGGGAATTTGAGCTGTTATAACACCTTTGCCCGGGAATCTTAAGTTTTCCATAAATATTTCTGGTTGAATATTAATGTAGAAATTAATTTTTTCTCCATCCGAAAAATTTATTATTTTTCTTGGAACTTTAATTTCTATAATTTTTTCATAGGCTGAATCAATTTGATATTCTTCGTTTTCTTTGATTAGTTTAAAAGAAATCTTTTTATCTTCTATAAATCCATTGAGGACTGTATTTTTTTCAGGAAAGGCGATTTCTATTTTTATTTTTGATTGTTCAGTAATTTTGTGAAAGTCGAAGTCAGGATCTAACCTGAAATAAATATTTTCATTATCAAGTCCTAAATAAAGCGTTTCCACATAGGTAGTTGTTCTGTGCATTGCAAATCCAAACTTTTTTAAATTGAATACATACGAACCCATCCACTCAAAATAGCTAGAAATCTTACCATCAATTTTAGGTGTGATAAAATTCATTATTTCTTTATCAGGCTTAATAACTTTTTCTTTACTAACAATTGGAATATCCAAGTAAGAAGGATATGCAATTCCTAATATTTTATAAATCATTTTTAAATTATTTCTAAAAAGTTCATCAAATTCTAATTGAAACTCTGTGCTATGTTCATCACCATACCACCAACACCAGTCACTTCCTTCTGCAATGTTTATGTATTGCATAATATCATTTAGATCTGCTTTGCTCATCTTTTCTTTATTTCTTTCAACTAAATCTCTTGCTTTTGTCAGGTAGACCCATGCTTCGTTATCTTCAGGATGACCTATCCAAATTTTGAAATTACCATTAATCCAAGAGCCTGGAGCAATATCGTAGAGTATATTTTTTTTATTTGTGTCCTTTAAAAAATCTGAATAGTTTATAATTTCAAAATCCGTATTTCTATCAATAGTTTGATAAAGTAGTTTTAGAAAGGGACCACCATCTTGTTCATAAAATTCCCAGGCGTTTTCTCCATCAAGAATAATAGATACAATATTATTTTCTTCATGATTATTAAGACTATTTTTAATGTTGTATAGGCTTTTCATAAAATGATTTACAGCTTCTTGTGCGCTCATCCTGCTATATACAAAACCAATATCATCCGAAAGCCTTCTATCTCTGAAAAACATATTTATTTGTTGATTGTTTTGAACAAAAAGGTAATTTTTATATAGTTGTTCTGCGGTTAAATGAGTAAGCATTCTTTGATGTTTTTTCAAAGAATTTAATAGAACTTGTTCATCAGATGCAGTCCAAATAATTCCATTCTTAGCCATGATTTCAAGAGTATTATTACTAACAGAGCCTTCAGAAGGCCACATGCCTTGTGGTCTTACACCAAAGATTCTTTCTATAAAATCAATGGCTTCCACTATTTGTCGTTCAGCATCTTCAGGGCATTGAAATCTTAGAGAGGGTAGCTGTGTAAAGCTATCTGCTTGTTGAGCAATATAG
>JAOABK010000140.1 GCA_026418415.1 Pseudomonadota bacterium
ATTTAGAAGGGATTGCGACTCTAACATTCCATCTCTGTTTAAAAATTCTCTCAATTCTTGTAGGAATTTAGACCTCATTTAGAAGGGATTGCGACTGATTATGGCAACGGATACGTTGCCATCTGATACTCGTAGGAATTTAGACCTCATTTAGAAGGGATTGCGACAACCCCTCTAAACTTTCTGCTTCTACTTTAACCAAGTAGGAATTTAGACCTCATTTAGAAGGGATTGCGACTGATGCTTTCAACCCCTGTCTCCATACTGTCACTTCGTAGGAATTTAGACCTCATTTAGAAGGGATTGCGACGAAATCGTATCAGAAATCGTATCAAAAGGTCAAAAGTAGGAATTTAGACCTCATTTAGAAGGGATTGCGACTTCTTGCATAAGATGCTCTTATTCCTGTTTTTTGTGTAGGAATTTAGACCTCATTTAGAAGGGATTGCGACGCATATGCCTGTCCAGCAATGTGTCCCTATTCAAGAAGTAGGAATTTAGACCTCATTTAGAAGGGATTGCGACTGAAGTTTTAAATTTATTTTCTTAATAGCTCA
>JAOABK010000141.1 GCA_026418415.1 Pseudomonadota bacterium
CCCAAATTCTTTCCTTGAAAGATTTACTTGTAGAATATATCAACCACCGCAAAAATATAGTTTATCGAAGAACACAATTTCTTTTTAAAAAAGCTGAGGAGAGGGCTCATATTTTAGAAGGATTAAGTAAAGCTTTAAGTCATATTGATGAAATTATTCAATTAATTAAAAAATCTGAAAGCCGCGAAGAAGCTTTTAACAAACTTCGTAGTAAATATAAATTTAGCGACATCCAGGCAAACGCAATTTTAGATATGAAACTTTCTAATTTAGCAAAACTTGAAAGAGATAAAATTAATGCTGAATTAAAAGAAAAAATAAACCTTATTAAAGAATATCAACTTATTTTAAAAGAGCCAAAAAAAATTTTAAATATTATCAAAGAAGAAACTTCTTATTTAAAAAATAAATATGGTGATAAAAGAAGAACAAAGATTGAAACCAATTTACCTGAATCAATTCCTGACGAAGATTTAATAATAGACCAACCAACCCTTATTACTTTATCCGCAAAAGGGTATATAAAAAGAATAGATCCTAATTCTATTC
>JAOABK010000142.1 GCA_026418415.1 Pseudomonadota bacterium
CCCAACGATCAGCTTTTTGCCTTAACTGTCTTTGATGACATATCCTTTGGACCGAGAAACATGGGTTTATCAGAGAAAGAAGTTTCAGAGAGAGTTAAGGTCGCTTTAGATAATGTAGGCTTAGCTGGGTTTGAGAAAAGACCTATTAAAACTCTGTCATATGGTCAGAAAAAAAGACTCTGCATTGCAGGTGTTCTTGCCATGTCTCCCCAAATTATTTTAATGGATGAGCCACTTTCAGGGCTTGACCCTATGGGGGTGAGGGAGATAGCAGAGCTTTTAAAAAGGTTAAACAAAGATAAGAGATTAACTATAATTATGGCAACCCATGAGGTGGATTTGGTTCCTTTGTTTGTTGATAAGATTGCCATTTTAAGTAAAGGAGAGCTCGTAAGATATGGAAAACCTGAATATGTTTTCGATGACAGAGAGGAAATAGGTAAGGCAAAACTAAGACTACCCTATATCGCTAAACTGATGACCGAACTTAAGGAAGACGGTGTTGTTTCCTATGAAAAAATACCATTAACAATTGGTGAGGCAAGCAG
>JAOABK010000143.1 GCA_026418415.1 Pseudomonadota bacterium
TAAAATCAAAGGGTGGTCAATATGTCTATACCACGTGCCAACCTTGTCATAAAAGATTAATATCTACAACTTATCAATTATCGGAATTTTGACTAATATCAAAGAATAATATTATTAAAAGAGTTATGATAAAATCAAAAAGATAAGGAGGTAATAAATATGTTAAGAAAAATTATAGAAATTGATGAAGAAAAATGCACCGGTTGTGGTCTATGTGTCCCTGGTTGTGCGGAAGGGGCTCTGCAAATAATAAACGGCAAGGCAAGGTTGGTTAAAGAAACCTATTGTGATGGTTTAGGTGCCTGTTTGGGTGAGTGCCCCGAAGGAGCTCTTAAGATTGTTGAGCGTGAAGCAGAACCTTTCAATGAAGAAGAGGTTCATAAGCATTTAGAGGAGATGAAAAAAATGTCAATAAAAGATGAACTTCCCTGTGGTTGTCCCGGCAGTTCAGTAAGAAATTTTGAGCACTGTTCAGCTCCTGAGACAGAAGATAATGATGATACTGTGTTAAGGAGTGAGCTTTCCCACTGGCCTGTTCAGTTAACCC
>JAOABK010000144.1 GCA_026418415.1 Pseudomonadota bacterium
AAGGAAACCAGACCTCATTTAGAAGGGATTGCGACAGAGTTTTTCCACTATACTCTTTAATGTAACCTTGTTAAGAAGGAAACCAGACCTCATTTAGAAGGGATTGCGACAATGGATATAGAATTGTTCCTCGTGTGGACTATATACAGAAGGAAACCAGACCTCATTTAGAAGGGATTGCGACACCGTTTTTGAGATTCGAATGGATATAGAACGATCCTTGAAGGAAACCAGACCTCATTTAGAAGGGATTGCGACCTTTTAGTGTAATTATTCAATTTTATTAATTCAATAAATGAAGGAAACCAGACCTCATTTAGAAGGGATTGCGACACAATAATAAGGTTCGCCTATTCTTTCAGGAAATCGGGAAGGAAACCAGACCTCATTTAGAAGGGATTGCGACTCCACCAATGCACTACAATTATACTTTTTGGTTTGCTTTGTAGGAAACCAGACCTCATTTAGAAGGGATTGCGACCAATCACATCTCACATAATCCTTAATCCAAGCCCAGCCGCGTAGGAAACCAGACCTCATTTAGAA
>JAOABK010000145.1 GCA_026418415.1 Pseudomonadota bacterium
AAGAAATCATGCAAAAAACTATGGACAAATTGAAAAATGTCGCAATCCCTTCTAAATGAGGTCTAAATTCCTACGTTCAGAGAAAATCCATATCCTTTCAAAATGTACCCGTCGCAATCCCTTCTAAATGAGGTCTAAATTCCTACCGTGGACGCCATTAAGACTTACCTGAATAAGGACAGTCGCAATCCCTTCTAAATGAGGTCTAAATTCCTACTCTCTTTATTAGCAAAGCTAATCAAGAGACTTGACAGGGTCGCAATCCCTTCTAAATGAGGTCTAAATTCCTACGAAGAATTTCTGAAGGGGATTAAGTAATCCCCTTCTTGGTCGCAATCCCTTCTAAATGAGGTCTAAATTCCTACTGCATGGCAAGTAGTGGATTTAACAGTTTGAACAATGGTCGCAATCCCTTCTAAATGAGGTCTAAATTCCTACGACCCTGAATTTTTGGCATATGATTTAGTTAGAAAGTCGCAATCCCTTCTAAATGAGGTCTAAATTCTTACCAAGACTTTCTGAAGGGGATGAAATAGTCCCT
>JAOABK010000146.1 GCA_026418415.1 Pseudomonadota bacterium
TTACTTTGTCTAACCACCTCCTTTCTTTTAATTTTTCCCAAAACAAATACATACCAAGGAGCCCTAAGTCTGATGAAAAATTCTGGATTCTATAATTTATAGCTTGTCTTTCAGCTTCACCTCTTATGAATTGGTAAGATATATCAATAATAGGTATGAGTATTGTCTAATACAAATCCAAAAAATCACTGGATTCTAATACAGATTTATTAAGAGTTTAAGATCGTTGATTATTTAAATAAAATTTTCACACCTAATTATATTATACAGATTTTTAGTGGTTTTCCCAAGAATTCTTGCAATTCCTTACTTTGAAGACCATCTGCTTATGCAATTAAAGGGATAAGAATTTTATAAGCAAAAATTATGCCATAAAAATTTAAAAAACTATTACAATCCCTTCTAAATGAGGTCTAAATTCCTACAATTATTACATAGGTTAATAAAGAGATTAGACAAGTCGCAATCCCTTCTAAATGAGGTCTAAATTCCTACAACGATTTGGGCAGGGAGTTTATCTCTGCCCTCTGTCGCAATCCC
>JAOABK010000147.1 GCA_026418415.1 Pseudomonadota bacterium
GGTCTAAATTCCTACGAAATCTCTATTAAAACAGAATTTAAAAACAAACAGGGTCGCAATCCCTTCTAAATGAGGTCTAAATTCCTACCGTAAGTTTTTGCCCTAATTCAGTTGCATCTTCACTAAAGGAGTCGCAATCCCTTCTAAATGAGGTCTAAATTCCTACTATAATATAAGTATCAAAATAAAAAGGAGGGTAAAATGATGGTATTAAGAAGTAATTATTGGAATGGGATAGGGGGAGTGAATGGGAGAAGTATTAAAAGTAGATTTGTTAAGAAAGTATTGGAGTTGAAAAGAAGAAAATTAATAAAGAAAAAATAATTAAGGAGGTTATATAGATTAATGGCACAGAAAAGAAAAGGTATAAAGAAAGTTAAAAAAAATGTTCCTCATGGTGTTGCACATGTTCAGACAACTTTTAATAACACTATTATAACCATTACAGATCCGAATGGAAATGTTATTGCATGGGCATCATCTGGAAGTTGCGGATTTAAAGGTTCAAGGAAAGGAACACCCTATGCAGCTCAAATA
>JAOABK010000148.1 GCA_026418415.1 Pseudomonadota bacterium
ATTTAGAAGGGATTGCGACTAAAAACAAGCTTACTATTAATTATCTTAATAGTAAGGTAGGAATTTAGACCTCATTTAGAAGGGATTGCGACAAAAATTCATTTTTTGTGATTTTGGTGCAATGGTAAAGTAGGAATTTAGACCTCATTTAGAAGGGATTGCGACTTTCCACCTGTATTTAACTTCTTTTGAATTACAACGTAGGAATTTAGACCTCATTTAGAAGGGATTGCGACGTGTCTCTGTTCAAGAACTGCTTTACCTCTTTAAGTAGGAATTTAGACCTCATTTAGAAGGGATTGCGACATATGTGCTTTCTGCTGAATTAGGTCTCAATTCCAACTGTAGGAATTTAGACCTCATTTAGAAGGGATTGCGACGGTAAACATCTTCTCCACCAAGAGTTCCGATGTTTGTAGGAATTTAGACCTCATTTAGAAGGGATTGCGACAAATTACCTACGAATTTTTCAATTCGTGGATGTAGGAATTTAGACCTCATTTAGAAGGGATTGCGACATTTTTTTGAACAAAACA
>JAOABK010000149.1 GCA_026418415.1 Pseudomonadota bacterium
GAAGCACAAGAAACAAAAAAAATTGTTGAAGCTATTATCAATCCCGACTTAACAAAAGAATGATTGAACTGTTAAAATTTGATTTTATCACCATAACTCTTCTTGATGTAATTGATATTCTTCTGGTTGCTTATCTTTTTTACATCATTTTTAAGAACATGCGTGGGACAATTGCGTCTCAAATTTTTCTTGGATTGGTGATTTTGCTCTTTCTTTCTTTTGCTGCAAAAGCACTTAATCTTAGAGCAATGAGTTTTTTGTTAAAGTTAGTTACAGATATTTGGGTAATTGTTTTTGTAATTTTATTTCAACCTGAGCTGAGGAGGTTATTGCTTCTTCTCAGTCGAAATAGATTTTTCGGATTTTACTTTAAATCAGAAACTAATCAAATGATAAAAGAAGTAGTTGATGCTGCTTTTGAACTTTCTGACAAACAATGGGGTGGTTTAATTGTCTTAAGCAGAACAACTGGTTTGAGAGGTGTAATCGAAACAGGAATTCAAATTGGTGCAAAACTTTCTAAAGCATTATTA
>JAOABK010000014.1 GCA_026418415.1 Pseudomonadota bacterium
GTATATTTGCCTTTGAACCAAATTCTGTTTTACCAAGAGAATCTACCTGTATATAAAAATATACTCCTCCTGATGCTGCGCCAGCACCTATGCCTTCGTAACCACTTGCAAATTCTCCGCTTGTTGTACCAGTAAAATCAACAGAACCAACTTTCGCTAAATTTAGATATGCCTTATTATTGCCTGAAAAAGTAATTGTTATGTCTGGTGAGTCAATATTATTATCATTTGGATTGGCAAAACCAAGTATCTCATCAACAAGACTTTTACCATCTCCATCATTATCATTTCCAGCTCCATCATCATTGAATGATACAACATCTGCTGGATAGACACCTGCTGGAGGCATTGACTTTTCGCTCAATATTCTATCTATTATGTGAGTTGTGTATGTCATGCCCCCATCTGCAACATAAAAAGCCTTTTTTGCTTGTTCTGTATATAGTACCTGTTTTAAACCAGTTGAACTCATGTCTAAATAAGCCATTAGCATAAAGCTTAAAACAAGCATGAATATAAGAGATGTTATTAAAATACTTCCTCTTTCATTATTAGCCATTTTATTAGCTCCCTAAATATGTGTTTCTCAAATCAACAGTTGTAGTGAAGATTACTCTTCTATAATTTCTCAAAGTTGTTGGTGGTGTATACCTTTTTGCCACTGCAACCATACCAGTACTGCTTATACCAAGAAAATAGTTATTTCTATCATTAAATTTATTATCTGGAACATTACCTCTAACTATAAGCCATATTTTTATGGCTTTTACCTGATCTACCTTATTGGTACCATCGCTTACATTGTTAACCCATTGATCTACATATCCATCGCCATTTGTATCAAGACCATACTGGAACTGAAGATCTTCAACATTTTCTAATATTGGTTGGTTGCCGTTGTTCTCAAAGTTATTTCTTCTAAGTGTTCCTGTACTATCTACAAAATATCTTAAATCTTGAATACCATTAAACATGGTCCCTTCTCTATGATTGTAATTCAGCCCATCACCCGTTCTAAAGCTTATGTTTTGCTTATTCGTTCCCGCAACTTGATTGATTGCCCTAATTTCAGCATTTCCGCCAGGCCCAGCAATAGATATGTAATTTCCCACCGAAAACCTATCTCTAGATTTGTATGCAACTGTTATTGTTTCTCTATTGGGATCATCATCCGCTATGGTTGTTCCTAAAACACTACTTATATTGCCATATATACCTTGAAAATTACCCCTAATTCTTATAGCATCAGGTCCTGTGTCAGAATTAATACTACTCAATACATTAAATGTTCTACCATTTTTAAAGTAATAATTTTTATCCCTAAGTCCAGATCCCAGCATTCTAATCTCTTTTGCCATATAATCAAGGACAGCTTTTGCTGTATACTGGGTCTCTCCTATGTCACTATGTATAGAGTAGGTTCTTGACTGAGTTACAAATACTGAAGCGAGAGAAGCTATTAAAATTCCTCCTACCGCCATTACAATTAAAAGCTCTACTAATGAAAAACCTCTTTTATCCATATATCACTTCCTAATTTGGCAATATATAAGTTGAATATTCTAATTTATGATTAAAGGTTCCCTCTTTCCAATTTATCGTTACTTTTAGAGGATAGGGCCTTATGTTTGTAACACTAATTTCAGCCCATGATCCTGGGTATTTATTTAAAATATTCCTGAAATCATCAAAGTCTCGGTTAGCTGGAAAGGTAGCAGGTTTTGTAGTAGTATCATTAGTCTTTATACCATTATAAGAGAGAACTGTTTGATCATCAGATGAATTACTTATTATCCGCTCTATTATCTCTTGTCCAATATTTTGTATGTTAGCAGATAATTTATTCCTTGATTGTACTTTCAAAGCAGTAGTCTGCATTGAAACAACAGCAAGTATTCCAACTGTTAATATTGACATAGCAATTAAAACCTCAATTAAGCTAAAACCTTTACTGCTCATGGTCTAACCCTCTTTTTTATTTCTCTACTCTAATTCTTCCATAGCCTGACACCACTATTCTTCTCGTCTGGTTACCATACTTAAAAGTAAGCGTTGTATTTGAACCCACTATAATACCCGTTGGTGGTATACCAATATATACGGGGTTATTTGTTTGATGTGTTAAATTTGAATCTAAAACGAGCCTATTTAGCACTGTTTCTCCGTTATCTAAAGCATTGTTTCTATTAGAATCTATAAACATAGTTACTGTTATTCCATTGCCTGCAGGAAAAATCAAACCTATTTGATCATTGTATTTTAAGGAAGCACTTTTTGCTAGATTAATAAAAGATACTATTTTTTGCATTTCCCCTTTTGTTACATAAATCTCCCTATATCTAGAAAAATTTGGAATTGCAATTGCCGAAAGGATGCTAATTATTGCTATCACAATCAATATTTCTACAAGGGTGTATCCTCTTTTTTCTTTCATATCAAATCCTTATGCAAAAACTTTGCCAATTTTTCTCATTTTCTATTATTATTTATATCATGCAAAAGTCCTTTGTAGAAGTTATATTGACAAATTGTAACATAAAACCTTTGTTTTATAGTGTTCCCGATGTTTTATCAGATAAGCTTGGGGTAGGTATGCTTGTTACTGTCCCGATAAAGGGAAGAACAGAAATTGGTTTTGTAATAAAAATAAACACCACACCACCAAAGGGTATTGATTTAGAAAAAATTTTAGATATCAAAGACCTATTATCACCAACTAAATATTTTGATGAAAAGTACCTTTCTTTTTTCAATTTTTCAGCATCCTATTATAGTTCAAACCTAAAGGACGTTATAAGAGCCTCCTTCCCTAAGTTAAGCCTCATAAAAAAAACAAGTAGTATCAAAATTAAAACGAAAAATCCTTTAGACCCAGTAATGGAGTTCATTGCAAAAAACAAAAACTGTACTATTGAAAAGATCCTCAAGGCCTTTCCAAATCTCGAATATAAGCATATCCATGAACTTCAAGAAAAGGGTTTTATTGAAATTGATACAAGCTTTATGTACAAGAAAATATTTCCGCCCCTTGAATATTTTAAACATGAGGAAGCACAAAAAAAATTAACATTAAATGAAGAACAAGAAAATTTTTTATTTAATGTAATAAACAACCTTAATAAACCAAAGAATTACCTTCTTACAGGCAAAACTGGCTCTGGAAAAACGGAAGCTTTAATAAAGCTATCAGATATTTTATTAAAAATGGGGTATTCAGTATTATACCTTGTACCAGAAATTGCACTTGCTTCTTATATTTATAAAAAAATGTCTGAAGTTATAGATAAAGATAAAATATTTATATGGCATAGTAGTTTACCTTCTAGAATACGAGGCTTTACCTTTGAAAAGATTGTAAATTCAGAAAATATAGTTATAGGAACGCGATCGTCTGTATTCCTTCCAATTAAAAATCCAGGCTTAATAATAGTTGATGAAGAGCATGATGCTTCTTATAAACATGAAGGGAGTTTCCCATATAATGCAAGGGATTTAGCAATTGTTAGGGGAAAGATTTTTTCACATCCAGTTATCCTATCTTCAGCTACACCATCAATGGAGACATTACACAGAGCAAAGGAAGGATATTATAGTTATGTTTTTTTTAAAGAGAGATTTCACCCAAAAAAACCAGAAATCATAATTGTTGATAGTGAAAAAAATAAACTTATCAATGGCTTCTTTTCTTATCTATTACTTGAAAACATAGAAAGTAACCTTACTAAAAATGAGCAATCTTTGATTTTTATAAATAGGCGCGGTTATGTACCCTATGTATATTGTAATGAATGCAAAAATTTCATTCTATGCAAATTTTGCACAGTACCCCTTACATGGCATAAGAGAAAAAATATTTTAACCTGTCACAAATGTGGATATACATTGCCTTTTCAAACATCATGTTTAGTATGTAATAGTGATAAACTATCATTTTTAGGAGCAGGAACAGAAAAAATAGCAGAAATGCTATCCCATATATTTCCTTCTGCAAAAATTATAAAGATTGATAGAGAATCTACAGAAAGGATAGAGTTTTTCAAAAAAGAATTGTCACACATTATTGAAGGTAAATACGATATTATTGTATCAACTCAAATATTAACTAAGGGACATCATTTTCCCAAGCTTACACTTGTTGGTGTTCTTTTAGGTGATCAGGGATTAAGTTTGCCAGATTTTAGAGCACAAGAAAGAACCTTTCAATTGCTAACACAAGTTTTTGGAAGAACTGGAAGAGAGCTCCCTGGAAGAGTTATAATACAAACTTCCATGCCAGACGCTCCAGCGATAAAGTATGCGATTAATGAAGATATAGGTGATTTTTATGAATATGAAATAGATCTTAGAAAACAAACTTTCTTTCCTCCTGTTTCTCGACTACTTATAATAAAGGTCTTATCACTTGATGAGGATAATGCTATAAAAACATCAAGACTTTTGTATGAAAGTGCAAAAAAATTTGCATATTTCAAAGATTTACAGATTTTTGAACCTGTAGAAGCACCCATATATCGGGAGCGTGGATACTATAAGATGCACATTTATTGTAAATCTGTGAAGGCACAAACACTCGTAAAACTTTCAAGTTTTTTAAAAAATTCAATAAAACAGAAAAACTCGAAAATTTACTTTGATATAGATCCTGTCAACCTAATATAGTAAGTATTTTTTATCTATCCTACAGATAGAAAGAATCAACTTCAGGTATACTTTGAGCTTATAGAACAATTTGCTGGTTTTTTTTCTTCTCTAACAACTAATTCAATATTATTACCACCACATACAGGACAAAGAACCTCTTTCTCTTCTTCAAACACAGTTCTTTCAAATTTAAAATCACAGTCTTTACAAATATATTCTTTTCTAATCATCCTTTTACTCCAATAAGTAGATTAATTAGTCCATCAAGTTGTTCCTTAGAATAATAATCGATAATAATGCTTCCTTTTTTCTTTTTTCCCTTAATCGAAACCCTTGTTTGAAATATTGACGAAAGCCTATTTTCTAAATCTTGAATAGTAATATCTTTCTCTTTTCTAACCTTTACTCTCTTCTCTGCTTCCCTTACTGTTACCTTTTCAGATAACATTTTTCTAAAAAGTTTTTCTCTTTTATCTTCATCTTCAATAGCAAGGAGAGCTCTTCCGTGACCTTCTGTTATTTTGTTCTCCTGAATTGCAATCTGCATATGTTCTGGTAGTCTAAGCAACCTCAATACGTTAGCTATGCTACTTCTACTTCTTCCAACAATTTCACTTAGTTCTTCTTGGGTATATTTAAATTCATCCACTAACTTTTTATAGGCATGAGCTAATTCAATGGGATTAAGATCTTCTCTTTGTATATTTTCAATAAGTGCTGATTCCATTATCTGCTTGTTGTTCATCTCCTTTACTATAACGGGCACTGTTTTAAGACCTAAAATCTTTGCTGCCCTCCATCTTCTTTCACCTACAACAAGTGTATATTTATCTTCCCTGCCTTTTGTAACTATTAATGGCTGGATTATACCCTGTGTTTTTATTGATTGTACAAGTTCGTTTAATTTCTCTTGATTAAACTGCTTCCTTGGCTGATAGGGATTTGGTTCTATTTTTTCAGGATCAATCTCGATAACTTCCAATCCCATTTCTGCATCAATTAAAGCAGACAGTCCTCTTCCCAGTGGCTCCTTCTTACTCATATTGTTTACTCCTTTCTAAAAACTCTTCAACAAAAAGCTGATAGCTTAAGCTCCCTCTCGAACTTGGTTCAAACGTAAATATTGGCTGTCCATGACTGGGAGCTTCTGAGAGTTTAACATTTCTTGGTATTAATGTTGAAAACAATTTATCACCAAAGTGTTTTTTTATCTCCTCAAAAACACATTTGGCAAGATTGTTTCTTCCATCAAACATAGTCAGAAGAATACCCATGATATCAAGAGATGGGTTTAGTTCCTTTTTTACCATTTTTATTGTTTTCAAAAGCCTGCTTAAACCTTCAAGGGAATAGTATTCACTTTGCATAGGAACCAATAAACCTTTAGAAGCTACTATTGCATTAAGAGTTAAAATACCAAGCGACGGTGGGCAATCAATTATTATAAAATCAAAACCACTTAGATATCCCAATGCAGATTTTAATCTGAACTCCCTTCTTTCCATTGTTATTAGCTCTATTTCTGCACCAACAAGTTCAGAATTAGAAGGTAGTATAAACAAATTTTCTATATTTGTCTTTAAAAGAGCGTCATTAATTTCCATGGGGTTAAGCAAAACATTGTAAACAGTTTTTTTTAGAATTCTGTTATCTATCCCTAATCCACTTGTAGCATTGCCCTGTGGATCTATATCAACAAGAAGGGTTTTTTTTCCTCTTATTGCAAGACCACTTGCAAGATTTATTGCGGTTGTAGTTTTACCTACCCCTCCCTTTTGATTAGTTACTGCCACAACTAACATTTTTAATCCTCTGTTTTCTTTCTAATGATTATAAAGCTATTACCAATCTTTCTTTTATAAAAAATACACCCTAAAACATTCAGATTATTATCTCTTTTAGGCGCGCTACTTGAAAAATAAATTAAATAACCACCCTTATTTAATAAACCCCTTGCTATATAAATGAGCTTTTCTTCTTTCATCGAAGCTTTGCTGACTATGCAACTAAATTTTTTATCCCAATTTTTATCAGGCAAGTGTTTAAAATATATATTCATGGGTATGTGTAAAATTTTACTTACGTACTCTAAAAAAGCAATCTTTTTTTCACTACCATCAAGCAAAGATACATTTATAGAAGGTTGAAATATTTTAACGATAATTCCTGGCATACCATAACCAGTACCAACATCAAGTATTTCTTTTATATTCAATTTATACAATACTTTTGTAAGCACATAGGCATCAAGAATACCAATATCAATTAGCTCTTCTTTAGTATAGGAAGTTAGATTTACTTTCTTGTTCCATTTAAACAAAATTTCCATATAAGAATTAAGCATTTTCAATGTTTCCATTGGTAATTGTTTCATGTGAAACATCATTTACCTATACAAAACCGACTGAAAATTTTATTTATTTCTTCTTCGGAAGCGTTCCTTCCAAGAAGCCTATCATATAAAGAAATAAGATCATTAAGTGCAAATAAAAATTCTTCAGTTTGAGCCTTTCTTTTCACAATCTCACTAACTATTTGCTTCATCTCGAGAAAGATCTGGTTATGTCTGGGAGAGGTAACATAAAACTCTTTATCTACACTGAATGAATAAATTTCCAAAATTGATTCCCTAAATATTTTCTTAAACTCCTCAAAACCATTGCCAGTTTTAATGGACATTTTTATACATTTAAATTCCATTAATTCTCGAACTACATCAATGTTTTCACCTTTGTCTATTTTGTTAAGAATGACAAAGACATTTTTCTTATTTCTTAATATTTTAATAATCTCTCTATCCTCTTCTGTTAATTTATCTGAAACATCAAAAATCGCAAAAACAATCTGTGCTGAATCAAGTTTGCTTTTTGTCTTTTCAATTCCAATACTTTCTATTGGATCATTTGTAAATCTTATCCCTGCTGTATCAATAATTTTTAGAGGTATGCCCTCTAAAACTATTGTTTCTTCAATTAGATCTCGTGTAGTACCAGGAAAGGGGCTTACGATCACCCTTTCATTATTAAGCAATAAATTCATAAAACTTGATTTCCCAACATTTGGTTTACCGATTATTATCGCACTAACTCCTGAAATGTAGGGCTGTGATTCATTATAAGAACTAATCAATTCATCTAAAAAAAGACTAAACTCATTCAATGTAGGCTCAATATTAATTAATACATTTTCCACATCCTCTGGAAAGTTTATAATTGCCTCTAAAGCTAATCTTGTCTCCTCAAATATATTAAAATAATCTCTCAATTTTGTGCCAAGATAACCATCCAATTGTTTAAGTGCATTTTTTTGCTGAAAATATGTTTTTGAATGAATTAAACTTTCAACCGCTTCAGCCTGTGTAAGGTCTTTTTTTCCATTAAGAAATGCTCTATAGGTGAACTCTCCTGGCTCAGCATATCTAACTAATCCTTCATTTTTCAATATTTCTTCTACAACTCTTGCAGGAATTATACTCCCACCGTGACAATGAAATTCAACCACATCCTCACCTGTATAACTTTTTGGTGATCTCATATAGATTAGCAAACACTCATCAATAGGAGAGCCTTGAGAATCAACAAAATATCCCAAATATACTTTTCTGTGTTCTATTTCTGCTAAACTAACATTATTTTTTAATCTAAAATGTTTTTTAGCCAAATCAAGAGAATTGCTACCCGATACTCTTATAACAGATATACCGCTATAACCCGGTGGGGTCGATATTGCAACAATTGTATCTAAATTATAGGTCATGCCTTTTGAGTTTTTAAAGTATAAACCTGCTGTAAAATTGAGAAAACATTATTTACAAGCCAGTATAGCACAAGCCCAGATGGAAACTTAAGAAACATAAAGGTAAAAACTACTGGAAGTATATACATCATCTTCTTTTGTGTTGGATCACCTGAAGATGGGGTTAAAATCTGCTGAATAAGCATTGTCAATCCCATAAGTATTGGTGTTATATAATAGGGGTCGTAATTGGACAAGTCTTTAATCCATCCAAAGAATGGTGCATGTCTAAGTTCAATAGCATGCATCAATGCTTGATAAAGGGCTATGAAAAAAGGTATTTGAACTAAAATAGGAAGGCATCCACTTACCGGATTAACTCCATGTCTTCTATATAGCAACATCATTTCTCTATTTAGTGCTTCCCTATCATTAGCAAATTTTTTGCGTAGCTCCTCCATTTTTGGTTGAAGCTTCTGGAGCTCTTTCATTGATTTATAACTTTTATGACTCAAAGGAAAAAATACAATCTTAATCAATATTGTCAGAAGAATAATACTTATTCCGTAGTTATGGGTAAATTTGTTAAAAAAATTCATAATTAAAAGTAATGGTTTTGATATAAAGTGGAACCAACCGTAGTCTATGCTTGCAACTAATTTATCATTTATTTTTTTAAGTGCCTTTTCTTCCTTTGGTCCAGCGTAGTATTTAATCTCTCTTTCTATCATGCTGTTTGGAGATAAATTAGCTTGCATTATTCTTATTTTAATCTCAGATTTATCGCCTTCTAATTTTGATTCTACTTTCAAATTTTTATTATCATCAACTAAAAAGACAGCAAAATATTTCTCTGCATATCCAGCAAATAAAACATTTTCCCTCAAATATCCCTTTTTAAGACTTCTCTCAGAAGGCATATCAAAGCTAGAGTTATAAAAAACAGCTGGTTGTGGGTTTGCCTCTACAGAGGTATCAAAAACTGTACCTGCTAATGACATGACTTTTGTTAAATTTATAACTCTATTTCCATTGTTGTTTCTTACATAATACCGAACATTTCCTCCATATTCATTTTTTGATAAAGTTAGAGTCTTGACTATTTCTATATCTTCAACTGTTCCATAAAAATTTACCTGTATCTCTGTTGGTAATTCTTTAAATTCCATGTTTGTATAAATAACCCTATGATTTTTGCCATCAACTTCTATTATGTCAAAGCTATCAATTTTTCCTTCTCTCAAAATATCTATTGGTTGTAAACTGTTTAAAGTCTTCTTAAACTTTTTTAGATCTACTCTCTTAAAAAAACCATTTTCTTTAGCTATAACAATATGATACAAATCTGTATCAAAAGTTTTAACTGTTATAGAATTGACTGGTACTTCTACTGTTTTTGTAACGTTTATATTCTCTCTCTGTTCTACCCTATTCTGCTTAGAGGTTATCTGATTAAAGCTTTTATTTTGAACATTTTGTTTTCTAACATAAAAGTAGTCCCAAAATAATAAGAACGCTAAAGATATAACAATAAATAATATTTGTCTCTTTTCCATTTAATTCTCCTTAACCTCCAGTGGATCGTATCCGCCTCTAGACCATGGATTACACCTTGATATTCTTTTTACAACAAGAAAAAGGGATATATGAAAAGGTTTTGTAGAAAAAGCCTCAATAGCATATTCCGAACACGATGGATAAAACTTACAGTTATTACCAAGTAAAGGACTCAAAAAAAACTTATATATTCTTATTAACAAAATAAATATTTTATTTATCACTTATTATTCTCCAAAATAGATCAAATTCATCTTTCATTTCTTTAAAACCAATATTCGAAAGTTTAGGCTTAATAATTAAATCATAACTATATTCTTTGTGTCTCAATATATTTTTTATGATCCTTTTAATATAGTTTCTTTTAACTGCTTTTCCAATTCTCCTTGGCGCTGTAACTACGAATCCTCCAGTATCGTTACCTTGTAGCTTTAAGTAATATATTTTTAGATATTTACTCTCATATATTTTCCCATTTTTTAAAATACTTATTATTCTCTTTCTATTACTAATAGTGAGCACACTTTATTTACCAGATACTTGAGGAACAAGTTGCCATCTACCTTTCTTTCTTCTGTTCTTTAAAACCTTTTGTCCTCCCTTTGTACTCATCCTCTCAAGAAAGCCATGGGTCCTCTTTCTTTTTGTACGAGACGGTTGATAAGTCCTCTTCATAATTCCTCCTTATATTTTCAGAAAATGAACATTATATTTTTAAAGTTTTTTTTAAAAAAGTCAATAACTAATTATATATCTGTTTTATTTATAAACTTGCAAATTAAGCTGTCTTTTGGTAAATTACTTTGACATGGAAAATCTCAAGAGAAAATTTTTTGAGAAGGCTCGCCTAAATTTTGATGAACATGTATATGAAACATGGATTAAGCCAATTTCTATTGAATTAAATGAAAACTCTTTTCAAATTATCACACCAAACCAATTATTTAAAGATTGGTTAGAAGAAAACTATCTTGAGCAAATAAAAAATATTGTTTACTCTCTAATGGAAAGGGAAATACAAATATTTTTAACGGTATCTAAAAATAAAAACATTACAACATATTCACAGGAAAGTTTTCATCCAGAACTTATTCAAAGATACACCTTTGAAAACTTTATTAAAGGAAAATCAAATGAGTTCGCATACGCTGCTGCCAAGGCTGTAGTTGATAATTTAGGTGGATTGTATAATCCACTACTTATTTATAGCAATGTTGGATTAGGAAAAACCCATCTAATAATGGCAATAGGACACGAAGTTTACAGAAAATATCCTCATAAAAAAGTAGTCTATTATAGTTCTGAAAAATTTATGAACGAGCTCATTTCTTCTATCAGATTTGAAAAAATGCATGAATTTAGAGAAAAATTTAGAAATGCAGATCTACTTCTAATTGATGATATTCAATTTATCTCAGGAAAAACAGCAACACAAGAAGAATTTTTCAATACCTTCAATACACTATATGAATCAAAAAAACAAATTGTCATAACCAGTGATAAATTTCCCAAACAACTACAAAATATTGAAGATAGACTAAAAAATAGATTTGAATGGGGTCTTACAGTAGATATTCAACCACCTGAATACGAAACAAGAATAGCTATTCTGAAAAATAAAGCATGGTACCACAAAATTGATCTGCCAGACGATATAGCAGAGTTTATAGCAACAAACATATGCACAAATATTAGAGAAATGGAAGGAGCATTAATAAAACTACTTGCATATTCATCACTTACAAAAAAACCTCTTGATATTAACTTGGCAAAGGACATTTTAAAAGATTTCATACCACAGGAAGAAACAACTATAAGTGTTGAACAAATACAAAAAACAGTCTCCGAATACTTCCAAATTAAAATTACAGATCTTAAATCACAAAAAAAACTCAAAACAATCTCTATACCAAGGCAAATAGCAATTTTCCTATCTAGGAAATATACACAACTATCTCTGAATGACATAGGTAATAAATTTGGCGGTAAGGATCATTCAACAATAATTCACTCAATTAATAAAATCAAAAAAATGTTAGATAACGATAACAGCATAAAAAAACACATAGACAATATTGAAAAAATGTTGACAAAAAACAGATGAAAATAAAAAATGTAGAAAAATATAAAAAAATAAACATTTTGTAAACATGAAAAATAAATGTAATTACAATAACTTACTTACAATTATCAACATTTCAACATTGACTAATACTAATACTCTACAAGGAGTTAAATATGAAAATAATAGTAGAAAAAGAAAAGCTTAAATCCCTGCTTGATATTGTTCAAGGAATAATAGAAAAAAGAACTACAATGCCCATTCTTAATACCATACTAATTGAAACAAATGAAAAAGTTAACATAAAAGCCACAAACTTAGAAAAATCAATCATTACAAATATTGATGCAGAAATCATTGAAAAAGGATCAACCTGCATACCAGCAAAAAAATTCTATGAAATAATAAAATCACTAAACGAAGAAAAAATAGAGATGCAAATAGAAAACAATCATTTAAAAATAAAAGCAGGAAAATCCCAGTTTAAAATATTTACACAGGATCCATTAGATTTTCCAAAAATAAAAACTTTAGATCAATCGAAAAGAAATACGTTAAAAAAAGAAGACCTACAAAAATCCATTGAAAAAATTGAATATGCTATTTATCAAGACGAATCCAGACTTAGTTTAAACGGTATATATATACATAATAATGATGGAAAATTAAGATTTGTCGCTTCAGATGGTTATAGACTTTCCTATAATGAGATAGAATATGATGGAGAAGCAATAGATGTTCTAATTCCCAAAAAGGCAATAGGGGATATAAAGAAAATATGTAGAGAATCAAAATCACCAGAAATAAAACTATCCATAGAAAGCAACATGGCCTGTTTTGAAACTGAAAATATAACCTTTATAACAAGACTCAACGAAGCCAAATTCCCAAATTATAAGGATGTAATACCTGACAATAAAATGAGAGCTTTTATAAATAAGTCTGAAATAATAAACTCCATTGAAAAACTTTTAACTATTGCAGATGAAATGACTAAAAGTATAGTACTAAATATAGACGAAACTCGTATTAAGATGAGTACTGCAAATAATGAAGTTGGAGAAGCTGAAGACGAAATAGAAACAAAGTATGAGGGAGAAAATCTAACTATAGGCTTCAATGGTGAGTTTTTGCTTGCTGCAATAAAACATGTAGATAGTGATACTATAGAGATGTCATTCAAAGACTCACAAACTGCCGTAATAATCTCTGGTGATACTATGTACAAAGCGTTGGTTATGCCTATTAGAATATAATGAGATTTAAGTCCTTAAAAATTAAAAACTTTAGGAATTTTGAATATTTAGAGTTTATACCAGAGAATAGGACAAATATAATATGCGGATATAATGGTAGGGGAAAAACAAATATTGCAGAGTGCTTATACATTTTAATCAATGGTAAATCATTTAGAAAATGCAAAAGAGAGGATTTAATTTCATATGGTAAAGAATTATCCGAAATAAGGGCTGAGTTAGAGATTGACAGTATTATAATAAATATAAACTTGACAATAGGAAAGAACAAAAAAGATATAAACATAAACAAAAAGGCAAAGAAAAGGTTAGATCTTAGATACTATAGGAAAAGTCTTTTTTTAAATAGTGATTTACTTTTTCATTGTAAAAATTACTTAAAATATAGGATCGCATTTATTGATAAACTTTGTTATCTCCATTTTGGAGACATTTTTTACTCAGAAATTAAGAGATACAGAAGGGCAATAAAGCAATTTAGAGCAGATCCCAAAAATAAAATATGGCTTGACCTATTGCTTAACCAAAAAAAAACTGTAAATACTTATAGAGAGAAGCTTATTAAAGAGTTGGAAGAAGAATTTATTACAACTTTGAAAGAGATGAAACTTTACGATACAAAAATTTATTATAAATACTCAGAAAAAATAGATTTTAACTTTATAAGAAACGATAAAAGAGATCTATCTTTAGGTGAATTCAAAGTAGCCATATTTTCGCTTATTATTTCAATGGCAAAGAGAAAGGACAATGCTAACATATTAATTATTGACGACTTCAACTCAGAATGGGATAATGAAAAGATAATTAATGCTTTAGAAATATTAAAAAATACTAACTTACAAAGCTTTTTAATGAGTTCTGAAGTTATTAACATTTATCCACATTTTCTTGTTGATAAAGGAGAATTAAAGAGGTATGAAAGAAGAGAAAATTGAGCAGTATGACGCTTCCAGCATAACGGTTCTTAAGGGTCTAGAAGCAGTTAGAAAGAGACCTGCAATGTATATTGGTAGTACATCTACCCAAGGTCTTCATCATTTAGTATATGAAGTTGTAGACAATAGTATAGATGAAGCATTAGCAGGTTTTTGTAAGAAAATAGTAGTTACAATACTATTAGATGGTAGCATAAAAGTAGAGGATGATGGAAGAGGTATACCTGTTGATATACATCCTGATACTGGAGAATCAGCATTACAAACAGTTATGACTGTACTTCATGCTGGAGGAAAGTTTGAAGGTAAAAGTTATAAAGTATCAGGGGGACTTCATGGTGTGGGTATTTCTGTTGTTAACGCATTATCCAAGTATTTAGAAGTAGAAGTTAGAAGGGACGGCAAGGTCTATTATCAAGCCTATGAAAGGGGAAATCCATTAGATAAGGTAAAAGTAATCGGTAACACTAATAGAACAGGTACTACAGTTCATTTTTTTCCGGATCCTGAAATATTTGAAACAACTGAGTTTAGTTTCGATATATTAGCTAATAGATTTAGAGAGCTTGCTTATCTAAATTCAGGTATAGAAATTATTCTTAAAGATGAGAGAAATGATAAGGAAAAACAGTTTCTATACGAAGGTGGAATTGTATCTTATGTTAAGTATTTAAATAAAAATAAAGACGTTCTTTTTGATAAAGTAATTTTTATAAAAAAGGAAAAAGAAGATATAACAGTTGAAGTTGCAATACAATACAACAGTGGCTATAGTGAACTTGTTCAGAGCTTCGTAAATAGTATTAACACTATTGAGGGCGGAACTCATGTTATGGGCTTTCGATCTGCACTAACTAAAAATATAAATAGTCAAGCTGTTAAATTGGGACTAACAAAGGAACTGAAAGAGGCACTAACAGGTGATGATGTTAGAGAAGGACTAACTGCAGTTATTAGTGTAAAAATCCCAAATCCCCAATTTGAAGGACAGACAAAGACTAAATTAGGTAATAGTGAGGTCAGGGGTATTGTTGAGAGTATTGTTAATGACGGTCTTAACGATTTTTTTGAGGAAAATCCAGATATAGCTAAAATAATTATATCTAAAGCTGTTGAAGCTAAAAATGCAAGAGAAGCTGCAAAGAAGGCGAAGGAATTAACAAGACGAAAAGGGGCTCTTGAAGACCTAACTTTACCAGGTAAATTGGCAGATTGTCAGGAAAAGGACCCTGAAAAAAGCGAGATTTTCTTGGTAGAGGGAGAATCAGCTGGTGGTTCTGCAAAACAGGGAAGGAACAGGAAATTTCAAGCAATTTTACCACTGAAGGGAAAAATTCTAAATGTTGAAAAATCAAGAATTGATAAGGTCTTGAGCAGTGAAGAAATAAAAACAATTATTTCAGCTCTCGGAACTTCTATTGGAAAAATAGAAAATGGTAAAGATAAATTGAGATATAAGAAGATAATAATAATGACAGATGCTGATGTTGATGGTTCACATATAAGAACTCTACTTTTGACCTTATTTTACAGGCAGATGCCTCATATAATCGAACAGGGATGTCTATATATTGCTCAACCACCATTATACAGGGTTAAGAAAGATAAAATCGAAAAATATCTAAAAGATGAGAGAGAACTTGAAGAGTTTATTGTAAAAAATGCATCTGAAAATATAAAAATCGAAGGAAATAAAATTCTTGAAAAAGAAAGTTTATTAAATTTCTGCAAAAGACTTATCAGTTATAAGAAAATAACAGATAAGCTTATAAAAAAGGGTGTTGATGTTCTTTTAATAGAAAAATTCTTGTTTAATTTTAATAATGATGAAATCTTCAAAAATGAAGAGTCACTAAGAAATAAGATTTTGGAAATAATGAATTTAGTGAATCAAAATACTGCTTGCAAAGGTATAGAAATCATAAAAAATCAGGAGTTGGATGATTGCATAGCTGAGGTTATAACCGAGAGAGATCTTAAAAGATATAAAACTAAATTATCCTTAGAGTATATTGTTTCTGGAGAATACAAAGAGCTTATGGACACTATCAAGGAAGCAACTAAACATCTCGGAAATCCTCAATATATTATTCATGAAAATGGAGAGAAATACAATGTTAATAGCCTAAGAGAGTTGCTTGAAAAGATAAATGAAATAGGCTCAAAAGGTGTCTATATACAAAGATATAAAGGGTTGGGAGAAATGAATCCCACTCAATTATGGGAAACTACAATGAATCCAGAAAAGAGAGTTCTGTTAAAGGTATCCATACAGGACTATGCTGCGACAGAAGAAATTTTTAGTGACCTCATGGGGGACAAGGTTGAACCAAGAAGGAATTTTATCGAACAGTATGCATGGGAGGTTAAAAATCTGGATATCTAAGAGGGGGTAAAAATGATATTAAAGCTTAAAGATGAGGTAGCAAGAATATCAAAGTTTAAGAAAAATAGCCTAAATTTTGAGAATGGTGTATATCAAAGTACTCAAAAAATAGCCTCTGATTCCTTACAGTTTGGCTTTGATATAAGATCTGATGGATATAATATATTTGCCCTTGGTGAACCAGGACTCGGTAAACACGAATTAATAATGACCCTTGCCCTTGAAAAGGCGTTAAATGAAAACACACCTGATGACTTTGTGTATGTATATAATTTTAAAGATCCTGACAGACCTATGTACTTACAATTACCCCCAGGAAAGGGTTCTGCTTTTGCTCGGGACATGAATGAATTAATAGAACATTTAAGAAAGGATATCCCTAAAATTTTCGAATCCAAAGAGTATGAAAATGAGAAAAATCAGCTAATAGAAAAGTTCCAAGAATTTGATAGACAGATCTTTGAAAGTTTAGCCCAAGAGGCAAGGGGTAGAGGATTTGTATTAGAAAGAGGTGTAGATGGATTTGTTTTTCTTCCTGTTAAAGATGGAGAGGTGATGGATGATGAGAAATTCTCAAAACTATCTGATTCTGAAAAGAGAGCAATTCAAGAAAAAATAAAAGTTCTCCAGTCAAGGCTTAAAGAAGCAATAAAAATGGTTAAAGAAGCTGAAAAAGAGACAAAGAGAAAACTTTCAGAGCTTGAGAAAAGGATAGCAAGTTCTGCTGTTGTATATCATATAGATGATATAAAAGAAAAATATAACTTTAATCAGAAGATAATTGATTACTTGAACTATGTGCAAGAAGATGTTCTAAATAATTTAGATGATTTCAAACAAAGCGAACTTCCAGTACCAGCTAATATTGCTCTTAGGTTTTTTAAGCCCGAACCATCTTTTATAAGGTATCAAGTTAATGTTTTTATTGACAGAACAGAACAAAGAGGCGCACCAGTAGTTTATGAAACCAATCCAACTCATTCAAATCTTATGGGTAAGGTGGAATACAGATTTCAGATGGGAATGGCTGTTACTGATTTTACACTAATTAAACCAGGAGCACTTCACAAAGCAAATGGTGGTTATCTAATTCTTGATGCTCTTGATGTTTTCAAGAACCCCTTCTCCTATGACATATTAAAGAGAGCCATAAAAAATAAAGAAATTAAAATTGAAGATCCACTCGAAGCGTATCACATGTCTTCAGGCACATTGAAGCCAGAACCAATACCGTTAAACATAAAGTTAATCTTAATTGGTAGTCCTTTTGTTTACTATATTTTATATAATTATGATGAAGACTTCCCCAAGATATTTAAAGTAAAAGCTGACTTTGAAAGAGATATGGACTGGAATGAAGAAGGAGAAAACTCTTATGCTTTTTTTATAAATCAATTACAGGAGAAAGAAGGATTACTAACCTTTGATGATTCTGCTATTCAAAGGATAATAGAGTATGGAGGAAGACTGGTAAGTGATCAAAGGAAGCTTTCAATGAAGGTTGAAGAGATAGCAACAATAGCAAGGGAAGCCCACTACGTTGCAAAGAAGAAAGGTAAGGCCTTTGTATCAAGAGAGGATGTGATAAAAGCTATAGAAATGAAAAAACAAAGACACAATAGGTTAGAAAGAAGAATCCATGAAGCAATAATGAGAGATATTTATTTAATATCAACAGAAGGTACAAAAGTTGGTACTATTAATGGTCTTTCTGTTTATGATTTAGGAGATTACTCTTTTGGGAGACCATCAAGAATAACAGCAAGAGTTTCTGTGGGAAAAGAAGGAGTAGTGCATTTAGATAGAGAAGCAAAACTAAGTGGAAAAATTCATGACAAGGGTTCAATGGTCATAACAGCCTATTTAAATAGTAAATTTGGTAGTAAAACTCCCCTTAGTTTCAATGCTACCCTCTGCTTCGAACAGTTATATGAAATGGTAGAGGGGGACAGTGCTTCTGTTGCCGAAGTGCTTGTTTTACAATCAGCCTTAGGTAATTTGCCCTTGAAGCAGAACCTTGCAGTGACTGGATCTTTAAATCAGCATGGAGAAGTCCAGCCAATAGGTGGGGTTAACGAGAAAATAGAAGGTTTTTTTGCTGTCTGTAAAGAAAGAGGACTTACAGGTGATCAAGGGGTTGTTATTCCAAAATCAAACATACAGCATCTAATGCTTGATGAAGAGATAAGGGATGCTATTGATAGGGGATTATTTCATATTTATGCTATTGAAAATGCAGAGGAGGCATTAGAGCTGTTTACTGGACTTCCTGCTGGAGTTCCAAATGAACAGGGAGAATATGAAGAGGGTACCGCTAATTATTTCATTTTGAAAAATTTAAGAGAGATGAAGAAGGTTATTGAAGCAAAAGAAGAAAAATCTAAAAAGAAGTAGGATCATGAGTAGAAAAGACGATGAGTTAGAAGAACATTTACTTGATGATTTTCTGGAAAGAGAAAAGAAGAAAATTTTAGAAGAAACAAAAGAAGTAGATATTAGTTTAGAACAAATGTATCAAAGGCTCATAAAGGGGCTCGATATATTAGAGGAAGAAATTAAAAGGGCACAAGAAGAGGGTGATGAAAATCTCTGGATAAGCCTTACAAATAGAAAGAGCATAATATTGCAAAACCTTTTTGAAGTAAAAAGATTACTTAAAAAATAACTAATTTTGATGCCCATTCAAACCAATTGTTAAAATCCTCTTCTTCTTGTTTTTTTATCCATAATTTTTTATCTATCCTTTTTGGCATATTTTTTTTGTCAAATAAACCAAGATGAATTCCAGAAGGTTGAAAGGGCTTAACATCAGTTCTCAAATGGGAAAGAAGGGCTCCAATTGCAGTTGTTCGAGGTGGAATTTGAGGTTCAATACTCATTAGGTCGCAGAGTAGAAAAAATCCTGCCATAATACCAGAGCAAGCTGATTCAAGATATCCTTCAACACCTGTTATCTGTCCTGCAAAGAATATATTCCGCATATTCTTTAAGTTAAGAGTAGGTAGAAGGTATGTAGGAGAATCGATAAAAGTATTTCTATGGATAGAACCATATCTTAAAAATATTGCCTTTTCTAAACCTGGAAGCATTCTAAAAACTCTTTCTTGCTCTTTTATAGTCAATTTAGTTTGAAATCCTACTATGTTATAAGCAGTTCCTTCTTTATCTTCTCTTCGAAGTTGGACTATAGCAAAAGGTTTAAAACCAATCTTGTTCTCGTCAAATCCAACTGGTTTCATCGGTCCATACGCTAAAGTTTCTTCACCTCTTTCAGCAAGAACCTCTATTGGTAAGCATCCCTCATAGTACCTTTCTTTTTCGAAGGGTCTAAGAGTTACCTTTTCTGCAGATTTTAGGGCATTTACAAATTCATAATATTGTTCTTTTGTTAAAGGAATGTTTAAGAAATCATCACCACCCTTGTCATATCTCGAAGCGAAAAAAACCTTTGATTTATCAATAGAATCACTATCTATTATCGGTGCAATCGCGTCATAGAAATATAGAAAATCATTATTAAATAGTTTATTTAAATAATTTGCAAGAGACTGGCTTGTTAAGGGACCTGTTGCAATTATAATAAAGTCGTATTCATTTGGTATATCCTCAACTTCTTTGTAAATAACTTTTACATTGTTAAGAGTCAATAGCTTTTCTGTTATATATTTAGAAAAGTTTTCCCTGTCAACAGCGAGAGACTCACCCGCTGGCACTTTATTTTTTAGTGCCGATTCCATAACAATTGAACCTAACTTTTCCATCTCTTCTTTTAGCATAAATGAAGGATTATACTTATTCATGCTTTTAAAAGAATTGCTACAAACAAGCTCTGAAAAGTATGGCAACTTATGGGCTGGAGAATACTTATTTGGTTTCATCTCGAATAAATCAACAGCAATACCATTCTTACTGAGTAACCAGACCGCTTCACAACCAGCAAGACCTGCTCCAATTACAGCAATTTTTCTTTTCATACTACTATTATAATTCTTTTGTGGTAAAATATTGCAAAAAATGTTCAAGTTTGATTGTTTATAATTATTTAAATATAATGCTAAAAAATTCAGGAGGGAATCTATGTTTCAAAGAGCCTTAATTAGTGTGTCAGATAAGACTGGCATTGATGTTTTTGCTAATTTCCTTGCAAAAAAGGGAATAGAAATATTATCAACAGGTGGAACTGCTTCTTTTTTAAAGAGTAAGGGCATTAATGTTGTTGACGTATCGGAATATACTGGCTTTCCAGAGATTATGGATGGAAGAGTAAAGACATTACACCCTAAAATACATGGAGGCATTTTATGTATTAGAAATAAAAGAGAGCATACTGAAAGCCTTCAAAAATTAGGTATACCCTTTATTGACATAGTAGTAGTTAATCTTTATCCCTTCGAAGCCACTATTCAAAAACCAAATGTAAGCTTTGAGGAAGTTATAGAAAATATAGATATAGGTGGACCTACATTAATTAGAGCTTCTGCGAAAAACTTTCAAGATGTTGTGGTTGTTGTAGATCCTGCTGATTATGAAAAGGTTATGGAATATATAGACAAAGGAGAGGTCCCTTACGAGTATAGGTTTTATTTAGCAAAAAAGGTATATACCCATACTTCAAGGTATGATGGAGTTATATCAAGTTATCTCAGCTCTTTAGAAAATGGTAAGGTACAACCATTCCCTGAAGTAGTAAATCTTCAATATTTTAAGGTACAGGAATGTAGATATGGAGAAAATCCCCATCAGAAAGCAGCGTTTTATAAAGAAAAAGAAGTTAATTTTGCCTGTGTGAGTTCTGCAAAAAAAATCCAGGGCAAGGAGCTTTCATATAATAATATTCTCGATACCGATTCTTGTTTTAGAATAGTCCTTGAATTTGCTGAACCATCAGCGGTAATTGTCAAACATAATAATCCCTGTGGTGCAGCAGTTCATGAAGATATAGTTGAAGCCTATAAGATGGCAAGGGAGTGTGATCCCGTTTCTGCATTTGGTGGTATAGTTGCTGTAAACAGAAAAGTAAATGCTGAACTTGCTAAAGAGATAGCAGAGACATTTGTCGAGGTAGTTATTGCACCGGGTTATGACAAAGCTGCAATAGAAATCTTTGCTAAACATCCTAATTTAAGGGTTTTAGATGTGGAAGGACTACCTATGAGAATAGAGGGAATAGAATATAGAAGGGTTTTAGGTGGGATGCTCGTTCAGGATTATGATACAGAAACTTATAAAAAAGAAGATCTAAAAGTAGTAACAAAAAGAAAGCCAACCGATGAAGAAATGAAAGCCCTTGACTTTGCTTGGAAGATTGCCAAGCATGTTAAATCTAATGCTATTCTTATTGCAAGAGATAATGTAACAGTTGGGGTAGGTGCTGGTCAGATGAGCAGGGTTGATTCTGCAAGGATTGCTGTTATGAAAGCAAGACAGAGCACTAAGGGATGTGTAGCAGCATCTGATGCTTTTTTCCCCTTTCCTGATGGTCTTCAGGTATTAGCAGAAGCTGGGATTACAGCGGTGATTCAACCTGGCGGTTCTGTTAGAGATAAGGAAGTAATAGAACTTGCTGATAAATATGATATAGCAATGGTTTTTACTGGCATGAGACACTTTAAACATTAGGATTAATAAAAAATGACAGCTTTAGAATTATTACAAAATAACGTTTTTAAATTTATAGGCGAAAGCTCCATAATTTTTATTTTACAGGAAGCAGGAGAGCCATACCATATAAGGTTTGTAAGTACTAATGTTAAAAAAATTCTTGGACTTGAAGAAAGGGATATTTTGCCTGATATAGGAAGCTGGATAAAAAGAATTCATAAAGAGGACAGAGAAAAATATATAGAGTTAGTTAATGGCAGTTTTAATAAGGGCAATTTTATAGAATACAGATTTTTGGATAAAGAAGGTTCAGTAAGATGGCTCAGGGAGGAGTTTAGAAAATTTATAATTGAAAATGAATCCGTAATATTAAGAACAATAGTGGATGTTACTACTTGCAGAAAGCAGGCAGAGCTTTATAATGAAATGTTTAATAATATTGAAGAAGGCCTCGTTGTATTTAATAGAAAACTGGAAATAAAGAATGTAAATGCAGGTTTTTGCAAAATAATAGGATTCTCATGCGATGAATTAATTGGCAAGAATTTTTTAGAGATTTTTGAAGTAAAGGGGTATCTCTTAGAAAAAAAAGTTTTAAAAGAACAAATTGATTATCTTATTATAAACAAGAATTCACAGAAGGTTTCAATAAGATTATTTAACAAATTATCACAACCAAGATATGTTGATGTACATCTATATCCAATAAGGCCTGTAACGAGTGATTCTGTTGAAGCCTTGGTAGGGGTTTTTATTGATATTACAGAGAAGAAACATTTAGAAGATCAACTAAGTTATATCCAAAAAATGGAGACTATAGGTCAGCTTTCAGCTGGTATTGCACATGATTTTAATAATTTACTAACTGCCATTATAGGTTTTGCAAGTTTTATTGATATGAAAATTGAAGAAGGTAATCCTTTAAAGGTATATGCACAAAACATTTTGAAGGTCTCTGAAAGGGGTGCAAATCTTGTAAAAAACTTACTTACCTTTAGTAGAAAAAGGGAGTTTCAACCTTCAAGAGTTGATATTAACAGGTTAATATTAAATTCTGATCCTCTTTTAAGAAAAATGACTGGTGAGTACATATCTATTAAGTATGAGATGGCTAAGGAAGAATTACCAGTTATGGTAGACATAACACAGATGGAACAGGTTTTATTAAATCTTGTATCAAATGCAAAAGATGCAATTACTGGTAGTGGTGAAATTAGAATCTCTACAAAACCTTTTAAAATTGATGAAGATTTTATGAAAAGAAATGGATTTGGCTATCCCGGGGATTATGCATTAATAACAGTTTCCGATAATGGAATAGGAATGAGTGAAGAGGTTAAAAAGAAAGCCTTTGAACCTTTTTTTACAACTAAAGATATAAATAAAGGTACTGGACTTGGTTTATCTATAGTATATGGGATAATAAAACAGCATAATGGATATATAACAATAGATAGTAATGAAGGGATAGGCACTAAAGTTAATATATATTTGCCAGCGTTGAAAGAACATAAGCCAACAGAGGAGGAGATAAAAAGGGAGTTTCTTAATGTTAAAGGTGGTAGTGAAACAATTTTAGTTGCAGAGGATGATGATTACGTGAGGGATCTTATAAATCAGATACTTAGTAATGCAGGTTATAAGGTTGTACTTGCAAGAGATGGTAAAGAAGCGATATCAGAGTTTATAAAAAGGAAAAAGGAAATAAGCTTGGCAATTATCGATGTTATAATGCCAATTAAGAATGGTGGAGAGGTATTTAATGAAATTCGTCTTATAAATCCAACAATAAAGGTAATTTTTTTGAGTGGATATTCCATGGAATTTGTAAATAATGAAGCAAAAATATCAAAGCACGCATGCTTTATGGCTAAGCCTATATCTCCAAAAGAGCTTTTGTTGAAGGTAAGACAGACTTTAGATGGTATAATATAAACAATGGAAAAAGAATCTTTAGAAAAACTGCAAATAAAAAAAGGTGAGTATCAAAGAGGCAAAGGAATATCAAAAAAAATCTGGATTTTCTTGTCATTTTTAATTTTATTGGCGGTCTACTTACTATTTTTTTATCATAGAACAATCACAGTAGATGTTATGACGGTTAATAATATATATCCCTATCAAAGTATTACAGTTTTGAACGCAAGCGGATATGTATCCGCTGATAGAAAATCTGCTATTGGTGCGAAGGTCACTGGTAGATTGGTAAAGGTTTATGTTGAAGAAGGGATGAGAGTAAGAAAAGGGGATATATTAGCAGAACTTGAAAGTGATGATGTAAGAGCCAATTACCAGCAGGCTCTTGCTAATTTAGAAGCGAGCAGAGAAAATATTAACTTTGCTATGGCTGAACTTGAAGATGCTAAGAAAAATTTTGAAAGAGTTAAGGTACTTTTTGATAGAGGGTTTGCAACACAATCGGAATTTGACCTTGCTGAATCGAGATATAAAAAGGCACAGGCCCTTCTAAAGTCTTCACAAGCAAATTATAACTCTGCAAAGGCTAATTTAAACAATGCAGAAGTACAATTAGAATATACAAAATTAAGAGCTCCCTTTAATGGAATAATCCTTACCAAAGATGCAGATATTGGCGATATTATAACTCCCTTAGGTTCATCGGCGAATGCAAAAGCAGCGGTTGTAACAATGGCTGATATGAATAGTCTTTACGTAGAAGCAGACGTCTCGGAGTCTTATATTGAAAAGATAAAAAGGGGACAAAGGTGTATTATAAGTTTTGATGCAATACCCGAAAGAGTTTTTGAGGGGTATGTCCATATGGTTGTACCAACTGTTGATAGAACAAAGTCTTCAATTACGGTAAAGGTTAAGTTTATAGAAAAAAGTGAACAGATACTTCCTGATATGAGTGCGAAAATATCTTTCCTTGAAAGACCTTTAAGAGAAGATGAAAAAGATAGAAAGCTATTGATAAATAAATCTTTTGTTAAAGTTGAAGGAGATAAATATTTTGTTTTTGTTATTAAAAATAACATAGTTGAAAAAAGGGAGATAAAAATTGAAAGAGAAGAAAATAAGTATCTCTTTGTAAAGGAAGGGATAAACACAGGAGAGAAGATAGCAATACGTCCTTTAGATAAACTAAAAGACAAGATTAAGGTAAAAATAGAAGCCAAATAATGGCAGAGTCTAAAAATATAATAGAAATTAAATCTCTATACAAGTCTTATAAAAGGGGAAACCAAGTAATTCCTGTCTTACAAGATATCAGCTTTAATATAAAAGAAGGGGAGTTTCTCGCTCTTATGGGGCCTTCTGGATCTGGTAAAAGCACACTTTTAAATTTAATTGCTGGAATAGATAAACCTGATTCGGGAAGCATAGTTGTACAGGGACTGGATATTACGAGCTTAGATGAAAGAACACTTTCTAACTGGAGAGCAGAGAACGTGGGTTTTATTTTCCAGTTCTATAATCTAATTCCTGTTTTAACTGCCTTTGAAAATGTTGAACTTCCTCTTCTTCTAATGAATTTATCAAAAAAAGAAAGAAGTGAACATGTAGAAATGGCCCTTTCCATTGTTGGTTTATACGATAGAAAGGAACATTACCCCAGCCAGTTATCTGGTGGTCAGCAACAAAGAGTTGCCATAGCAAGAGCAATTGTAACAGATCCAACAATTATTGTAGCCGATGAGCCAACAGGAGATCTTGATAAAAAGTCTGCGGAAGATGTCTTAAATTTAATGACTCAGTTAAACGAAAAATTTGGTAAAACCATAGTTATGGTAACCCATGACTTAAGGGCTGCAAAGCATGCAAAGACGATGAAATATTTAGACAAAGGCTTTTTAATAAATGGTTCTACTGAAATATTTATTTAGAAATATATTTAGACATAAATTAAGAAGCACTCTTACAGTTTTAAGCGTCTCTGTGGCAGTTCTTTCTTTTTGTCTTCTAAATACAATTATTACTGCCTGGTATGCTGGAGTCTCTGCTTCTTCTTCATATAGGCTAATCGTTAGAAATGCTATATCTCTTGTGTTTTCTCTTCCCCTTTCTTATAAAGAGAAAATTAGGCAAGTTAAGGGGGTAACATATGTGGCACAGGGCAATTGGTTTGGGGGAATTTATATTGAAGAGAAGAATTTTTTTGCAAATTTTGCGGTAGAGCCAGAGACTTTTTTAAGGCTCTATCCTGAATTTATAGTTAAAGAGGAAGAAAAAAAGGCCTTTTTATCTGATAGGAAGGGCTGTCTTGTGGGAAGAAAACTTATTGAGAGATTTGGATGGAAGGTTGGAGATATTGTGGTTTTAAGAGGCACAATATTTCCAGGTAACTGGGAGTTTGTGATAAGAGGGATATATTATGGTAAGGATAAAAATGTAGATGAAAGTCAGTTTTTATTTCACTGGGATTATTTAAACGAGACCTTGAAAAAATTTGCTCCTTCAAGGGCTGATCAGGTTGGTTACTATATTGTTGGGATTAAGAATCCTGAAGATTCAGCGGTAATTTCTAAAGAGATTGATAGCCTCTTTAAAAACTCCTATGCAGAAACACTTACAGAAACAGAAAAGGCTTTTCAGTTAAGTTTTATAACCATGACTGAAGCTATTGTTATAGCAATTAAATTAGTGTCCTTTGTTGTTATAGGAATAATTCTTGTGGTTGTGGCAAATACAATGAATATGTCAGTTAGAGAGCGAAGGGGAGAGTACTCGATATTAAAAATGTTTGGTTTTTCCTATACCCTAATCACTTCAATAATTTTAGGTGAATCTTTGTTAATAGTTCTAACTGGAGCTGTTTTGGGAGTAATTTTTACCTTTCCTGCGGTAAAGGTAGTGGGAGATATTTTAAGTGTTTATTTTCCAGTATTTATTCTTGAATCAAAAGTAATCTTTGAATCCCTGATGTATTCTTTTGTGGTTGGTATTTTGTCAGGGATAATTCCTGCAATAAGGTCTATAAGAGTTGATCTATCAGAAGGATTGAGATGGAATATGTAATATGAAGCTAATTTTGTTATATAGCTTAAGGAATTTAGTAAATAGAAAACTGACTACAATCTTAACAGCTTCTGGCATGGCACTTGTCATTCTTGTTTTTTCTGCAGTTCTTATGCTTTCTGAAGGATTAAGAAAAACACTTGTTAAAACAGGAACTCCAGGAAATGTGGTTGTTATAAGGAAGTCTTCTGGCTCTGAGGTTCAAAGTGGGATTGAAAAAGATCAAGCAAGGATCATAGAAGTATCGCCAGAAATTTCCCTAAATGAAGAGGGTAAAAGAATGGTTTCAAAAGAATTAGTAGTACTCATAGGTCTCCCAAAAAAGGGCACTGATAAACTTTCTAATGTTGTAATAAGGGGGATAATGGAAAGCTCATTGCCTCTAAGAAGCCAAGTTAAGCTAAAAGAAGGAAGAATGATAAGATGGGGTTCCAATGAGATTATTGTGGGTAATAAGATCGCTGATAATTTTGATGGGGTTAGGATTGGAAATACACTAAATTTTGGACAAAGACAGTGGCTTGTAGTGGGTATCTTTGAAGGAGGTACTACAGGTTTTAGTTCTGAGATATGGGCAGATGTAGAACAATTAAAACAAGCATTTAGAAGACCCAATTATTCGTCAATGATTTTCAAACTTTCTAATGCAAAGGATTTTGATATTGTAAAGGATCGTTTAGAAAAAGATCCTCGTCTTACTGTTGAAGTAAAAAGAGAGATTGAATATTATGAAGATCAGTCTGCAATGATGGCTAAATTCATAAAAGTTCTTGGTGTTTCGATGACGGTGGTTTTTTCTATAGGTGCGATTCTTGGTGCTATGATTACCATGTATTCTGCAGTAGCCCAAAGAAAAAATGAGATAGGAACATTAAGAGCCCTTGGATTCCAGAAAACTACAATACTAACTGCTTTTCTTGTGGAATCTCTATTTTTAAGTTTGATTGGTTGTGTATTTGGCCTTTTTCTCTCATCTTTTTTACAGCTTTACACAATCTCAACAATGAACTGGCAGACTTTCTCTGAATTAGCCTTCTCCTTTACCCTTACACCTAAGATAATTTTACAATCTCTGTTATTTTCGGTTATTATGGGTTCATTGGGGGGGCTGATCCCTGCATTAAGAGCCTCAAGACAGAAAATAGTGGATGCCTTAAGAACGGATTAGACATTAAATCTAAAATATATTATGTCTCCATCTTCAACTATGTAATCTTTACCTTCTAAATGGTAAAGCCCTAATTCCCTTGCTTTGAGTTCTGACCCTGCCTTAATTAGGTCCTCATAGTGAATAACTTCTGCGCGGATAAAGCCCCTTTCCATATCACTATGTATTTTACCGGCTGCATGTATAGCCTTGGTGCCCCGTTCAATAGTCCATGCCTTCAATTCCTTTCTTGCAGTAGTAAAAAAAGTTATAAGATTAAGTAATCTATAACCTGTATGAATAATTTTGTCTACCGCAAGCTCATGAATTCCATATTCTTCAAGAAGCTGATATCTTTCATCCTCATTTAATTCATTTATTTCTTCCTCTAATTTTCCACAAATAACCACAACTTCAATCCCTTCAGAATCTGCATATGTTTTTAAGTTGGCAAAATGTTTTGGATTCTTTAATTCCCTTTCATCAACATTGGCAATATAAAAATAGGGTTTCAGGGAAATAAGATTTAGTTCCTTTAGTCCCCTTTTTTCTTCTTCTGTAAAATTTTTAATTATCTCTTCAATATCATGTCTTTTCTTGTTCTGATTTATGGCATCTCTTAATTTTTTAAATGAATCTGCAATCTTTCTTTGTTCTTGTAGATGACTTTTGGCGGTTTTTTCTATTTTTCTGTCAAGAATTTCTATGTCCGAGAGCATTAGCTCTGTTTTTATTATTTCTATGTCCCTTATTGGGTTAGCAGAGCCTTCTACATGTACAATATCATCTATATCGAAACATCTAACCACGTGAGCAATGCCGTCCACTTCTCTTATGTGAGATAAAAATTTATTTCCCAGCCCTTCTCCTACGCTTGCTCCCCTAACAAGTCCAGCTATGTCTATGAACTTTATAGAGGTAGGTATGTAACTTTCTGTTTTAATAATTTCAGCAATTTTATCAAGGCGCCTATCTTTTACTGGAATCACACCTATATTGGGTTCGATAGTGCAAAAGGGATAATTGGAAGCTTCAGCACAAACACTTGTGATAGCATTGAAGATAGTTGTTTTCCCAACGTTTGGAAGGCCAACAATACCTATTGAAAAACCCATAAGTTATCCATTAAATTTATTCATAGCAATTTGTGGTCCCTCTTCTATTAAGGTTCTAATACAGGCAATAGCTTTAATTATAGCAGAGTCTATAATCTCCCTTTCTTCTTTGTTAAATTTTTCAAGAACATAGTTTTCAACAAGCTGTTTTAAAGGTGGTCTTCCTATACCGATTTTCAGATGGAAGAAATCTTTTGTTCCCCATTCACTAATAACAGAGTTTACTCCTCTATGACCACCACCACTACCATTCCATTTTAGTCTTAGCTTTCCCAATGGTAAATCAAGATCATCATAGATTACAATAGTTTTAGAACCTTCTATTGAGTTTTTATATTTAACAAAATCAACAACTGCTTTTCCACTAAGATTCATAAAAGTAAGAGGTTTCAAAAGAAAAATTGGGGTACTTCCCAAGTACCCCTCACCTAAGTCATAAATTTTTTTATTTAGAAAACTTATTTTAATCTCTTCTGCGAATAGATTTATAACGTTAAATCCTATGTTATGTCTCGTATTTTCGTACTTCTTTCCGGGATTCCCCAAACCAATGATTAACCATGTCATTCTTTGGTCTCAGCTAAACTTGCCTCAAGTTGAGCCTTCTTTTCTTCCTCTGTTAATTCCCTTTCTTCTTTAGGTGGTACTACTGTTGCAACTGCTATAGATGGGTTCTCAGCAAGGCTTACACCTTCAGGAAGTTTTATTTCTCCAAAATGTATTGAATCTCCAATATCAAGGCTTGAAACATCAACCTCTATAAAGTCTGGAACATTTTCTGGCATAGTTTTAATTGTTATTTCATGCCTTTCTTGTTCTAAAATACCACCCTTTGTTACACCTATTGGCTTACCGGTTAACTTTATCGGTACATCTATTTTAATCAATTCCTTTTCAGGAACAATGTAAAAGTCTATGTGAAGTATTTTGTCTGAGACAGGATCTTTATCAATATCTTTTATAAAAGCCCTTTTACCGTTTAGAATTGAATCGGTGCTTTCAATATTAAAAAGAATTGTTTTTCCTTTTTTTAAATTTTTACTTAATTCTTTACTGTTTACTATACCCAAATAATTTTCATTTTTTGAACTATAAAGTACTACTGGTATCTTTCCATCTTTTCTTAATGCCCTTGAATGGTTTTTCCCTGCACTTTCCCTTTTTTCCAGCCTTATAGATACTGTTTCCATAATCCCATCCTCCTTTTTAATAATTTTTATACAAATAGAGCACTTAAAGAACCACCCGAAGTAATTCTCCTGATCGCTTCTCCAATAAGATTGCTTATGGATACAACAGTAATCTTTCCAGATTGTTTTGCCCTTTCAGATAGGGGAATTGTATCAGTTACAATTACAGTATCGATTGGAGAATTTACAATTCTATCAATAGCAGGCCCAGAAAAGACCGCATGAGTTGCACAGGCATAGATTTTTTTTGCTCCATTTTGTTTTAGTGCTTCTGCGGAATTGCAAAGGGTGCCTGCAGTATCAATCATGTCATCAACTAATATGGCAACTTTGTCTTCAACATTACCGATTATATGCATAACTTCTGACTGATTCGGCTTTTCCCTCCTTTTGTCAATAATTGCAAGTGTTGCGTTTAGTCTTTTTGCATATTCTCTTGCCCTTTCAACACCACCTGCATCGGGAGAAACGATAACAAGGTTTTCTTCCTGTAACATTTTTAGATGTTCAAGCAGGGTAGGTGAAGCATAAAGATTATCAACGGGAATATTAAAAAATCCCTGAATCTGTCCAGCATGCAAATCCACAGTCAGTACCCTATGGGCACCAGCAACAGTAATTAAATCTGCTACAAGTTTTGCAGAAATGGGTGCTCGTGGCGCAACTTTTCTATCCTGTCTTGCATAACCGTAATAGGGAATAACTGCTGCAATTGTTCTTGCTGAAGCGCGTTTTAAAGCATCTATAATAATTAATAATTCCATTAAATTATCATTTACCGGTGGACATGTAGATTGAATAACGAAAACATCTTTACTTCTCACATTTTCATCAATCTCAACCATTACCTCGCCATCAGAGAATCTTTTAACCTTGGCTGGAGTAAGTTTTATACCTAAATATTGAGCAATTTTTTCAGCAAGTTCTGTATTAGAAGTACCAGCAATTAACATAGGAAGATTATCCATACTGACTCCTCTAAGTTTTATTTTAATAATAAGTTAAACCATTTTTTACAAAAAATCAAATTTACAGTTTTTCTATGAGTATTTTTTTGATTCCCCTTAATCCTTTAAAAACCTCGGGATCATCGGTTATCCTACCCACAATATTAACTTCGCTTGCTGGGACAGGGTCGTTACTTGTACTCATAGGAGTGGGACCAAAAAAGATACATAATGCATTTCCCGGTGGCCAGTATCCAATATCACCAACCTTTACTTTCCTTGTAGAAGTATTATCATTGCCATAACTAACAGGGATAGTAAAATAAAACTCCTCACCCCACTCATTTATGCTACTCTCTATAGGGAGGGCTTCAAATATTTTTTTTGCACAATCTGTGTCGAAAAGTTCAGCATTAATTATTTTGTCTTTAATAATTATTCTTATTTTTGACATTTTTAATACCTCCGCAAATATCCTTGTATTTTAATTTACAAAGTTATATACTTTTTTTAAATGTTAAAAGAATCTAACACTTATAAATATTTTCAGAAATTTATCAATATTATAACTTTTAGAGACATCCCACTGCAAAAGAAATTTCTTTTATTTTCAGTAGGTTCTCTCTTCTGGTTAATGGTTGTTGCTGGCATAGGCTTAACCTTTATGTTCTATATGGATAGCAGTTCAAAAAAAATGGTAGATGTAAATGTTCCCCATTCGAAGACTGTTAATCTTGTATATAGCAATGTTAGGGAGGTTTGTGTTGCAGTTCATAAGATAATAGTTAGTGAAGATAAAGCTCTAGCGGAGAAGAATCATGAAAGGGCAATATCAAGGCTAAGGGAAAGTAAAGATTATTTAGATACTCTATTGACTGGAGGCAAAATAACATATGCAACCAGGATCAGTGAAAACAACACTATAGATTTTCTTGTTCAACCAGTTAGAAATTCTGAACAAAGAAAGATAATTGAGAATCTGAAGAAAAATATTGATTTATTATCATCGAATGTCAATGAGATCTGGGATTTAAAAACAAAAAATAAATCAATAAATAATCTTAAAGAAAAATTAGCGGAGTATGACATACTTGTCCTGCAAACAGAGAGAAATCTTATGAACCTATTAAATATTATGGACAAGGAATGGAATGATTTTTCAGAGTATATGTCTCTGCGGATAAAAATGGCAATTCTTTTAATGAGTTTGATTCTTATTATCGTTATTATATTATATTTCATTTTTGGCAGTTTAATATCCAAGGCTTTAAAAAAACCAATTCTTGAAATCATAAATCAAATTAAAGCGCTTTCTACAGGTGAGATTGACTTAACAAAGAAAATAGAAGTATCCTCTAAGGATGAGCTTGGTGAGCTTTCGAGGGAGTTTAACAAATTAATGGAAACCATTTCCCATGTTGCTCAGTTTAAGAAAATAGCTGAGGAAGATGATACTCTACAAGATGTTTATAATAGATTAGGCAAGATATTTGTTGATGAATTAGGGCTTAGAGATGTAATAATTTATGAAGTTTCTAACAGTAAGAAAAACATGAAGATTGTTTATCCACCTGAGTTAGAAGGGACCGAGGCAAATTGCTCAATGGATATTCAGTTAGACAGTGATTTGTGCAGGGCAAAGAGAACGGGACACGAAGTCTCTTCACTTGATTATCCAGAAATATGTAAGTTTTTTATTGAAAGTGATAAGCATAGCCATATTTGTGTTCCTATGATGATTAGTGGGAATGTGGGTGGAGTTGTTCAATTTGTATGTGGAAAAAATGTTAGTTGTGATATGGATTTTAAAAATAAAATCAGCAGGGCAAAACAATATATTAGGGAAATACAGCCTGTTATAGAAACCAAAAGGTTAACTAATACCCTAAAGGAATCAGCAATAAGGGATGCATTAACTGGTCTTTATAATAGAAGATTTCTGGAAGAAAGCTATGAAAGCATTGTTGCTGGAATTCAAAGAAGGGGCAAAAATTTAGGGCTCCTTATGTGTGATTTAGACTTTTTTAAAAATATAAATGATGTTTATGGTCATGATGTGGGTGATATTGTTTTAAAAGAGACAGCGAGTGTAATTAGAAAAAATGTAAGAGCCTCTGATTTTGTAGTTAGATTTGGAGGAGAAGAGTTTCTTGTAATATTGGTTGACATTAGGGACGAGGAAGCTTTTAATGTAGCAGAGAAGATTAGGGAGAAAGTAGAGGAAACAAAGATCAAAATAACTGGTGGGGTCATCCAGAAGACTATTAGTATTGGGGTAAGTGAGTTTCCAAAGGATGCTCAAAACTTCTGGCAATCTATAAAGTATGCTGATGTAGCGCTTTATAAAGCCAAGGAAAGAGGCAGAAATAGGGTAATTAGATTTACTCCAGACATGTGGGAAGAAGAAAAATATTAACTTTTTTCAAAGTTCACACAAAATAATTAAACAAAAATAATCTCGTTTTTTTGTAAAAGCCCCTCTTAGATGGTATAATTTATTTGTAATTAAATTAGTTCTTTAGAAAAAAATAAGGAGGAGGGTATGCAAAGATTTTTATTTCTTATTCTCTTAATATCGTCTCTATTTTTAGGAAATAGCCTTGTTATGGGAACGGAAAGCTCAATAAAGGTATTAGAAAAAGAAGGTATCGGGAAATATCTTGCAGATAGTTCTGGAAAAACTCTTTATTGGTTTAAAAAAGACTCACCTGGCAAAAGCGCTTGCATGGGTCCATGCATTGAAAGATGGCCTATTTTTTATGTGGAAAATATATCAGTTCCAAAGGGTATAAACAAGGAAGATTTTGGTACAATAACCAGAGAAGATGGTAAAAAACAGACCACCTTCAGAGGGTATCCTCTTTATTACTGGATAAATGATAAACAAGCTGGTGATACAACCGGACATGGTGTAAACAACGTTTGGTTTGTAATAAATCCAGATACTTTTCCACCCAAATGATAAATTATAAAGCCCCAGCACATAAATTAATTGTGTTGGGGGTTTATTTGGATCTAAATCTTTATTATCTTGACATAATTTTTCATTGTGATAAAAATTGAACTATGAAAGTTTGCCTTATTTATGACGATATTTTTTTACAGCATCACATGCCCCCCTTTCATCCAGAATCTGTAGACAGATTGAAGGCGATCCTTGAAGCAATTAAAAACAGCAAAAATATAGAGGGTTCTATAGAATGGTTAAAACCAAGGAAAGCAACAAAACAAGAGGTTACCCTCGTTCATGATGAGTATTATTATGATTTTATAATGAATAGTAAAGTAGGTTATTTAGACAGTGATACCTATCTGTCTGAAGGCACAAAAGAAGCGGCGCTTTATGCAGTAGGGGCGGTTTTAACTGCCATTGAAAGTATAACCGAGGAGAGAAAAAGGTTTTTCTGTTTGGTTCGACCACCAGGTCATCATGCTGAAAGGGATGAAGCTATGGGTTTTTGCATTTTCAATAACGTGGCTGTAGGTGCAGAATTTGCAAAAAGCAAGGGATATAAACGTTCATATATTGTTGATTTTGATGTCCATCATGGAAATGGCACCCAACATATCTTTCAAGCCGATCCAGATGTTTTTTATTTTAGCACACACCAATCTCCCCTTTATCCGGGAACGGGAAGATCATCAGAAAGGGGAATAGGAGCGGGAGAGGGAACTACGTTAAACATTCCTTTAAGACCTGGAGCAGGTGATGCAGAGTTAATAGAAATTTACAGTAATGATTTTGTTAATTCCTTTAATGAGTTTAACCCTGAGATACTTTTTGTGTCAGCAGGATATGATTTAAGGGATAAAGATCCCCTTGCATCACTCAATGTAACTAAAGATGGAATTAGAAAAATAGTTAATATATTACTGACCACTGCTAAAAAAATACCTGTAATATTTTCTTTAGAAGGTGGGTACAATCTTTCCGCTCTTGCTGAGTCTGTTGTCATAACAATAGAAGAGATGATTGCTAACGATTAGTACATCAATCAGTGGTGATAGTATATCTAAACTTTATTTTTCCGCCAAAATCATTTAAAATATCCATCTATCAAAATTTTCAAGGAGTTTCTCATTAATATTTTAGCCCATTTGAATGAAGAGCAAAAGGAAGCGGTCAAGCATTTTGAAGGTCCGCTTTTAATCCTTGCTGGAGCAGGTTCTGGTAAAACCAGAACTATAATTTACAGAATTGCCTATCTTGTTTTAAATTATGGAGTATCTCCCCATTCAATTTTAGCACTTACCTTTACAAATAAGGCTGCAAGAGAGATGATACAGAGACTGCATAATTTTCCCGATGGCAAAATATTTAGGAATGTCAATGCCTCTACATTTCACTCCTTTGGACATAGATTTTTGATAACCAATGCACAAAAAATTAATATATCGCCAAACTTTCAGGTTTTAGATGAAGAAGATCAAAAAAGGCTCTTAGGAGAAGTTTTGGCTTATTTAAGTATCTCAAAAGATGAAATAGCGCCTAAAAATGTTCAAAGGGTTATTGATGAATGGAAAAATACTGGATTAGAAATGGAAGAATTTCTTAATAAAGGATTTTACTTTGATTTTCTTAAGGGCAAGTACAGGGATATTTTAAGCAAATATGAGGAACTAAAAAGAGAAAGAGGGCTTGTAGATTTTGGAGATCTTTTAATGATTCCCTATTTGACTTTAAAAAAAGATGAGGACTTAGCAAAGAGATACAGCGAAAGATATAAATTTATCCTTGTTGATGAGTATCAGGACACAAATGCAATACAGTATAAATTATTAAAACTACTCACAAAAACTCATAGGAATCTTACTGTTGTTGGCGATGACGACCAATCAATTTATAGCTTTCGCGGTGCAGAAATAAGAAACATACTTGATTTCAAAAAAGACTTTCCCGATGCAAAAATTATAAGCCTTGGCAAAAATTATAGATCTACAAGGATTATAATAGAAGCTGCAAATGCAGTTATCAAATCAAATCTTCAAAGAATGGATAAGGTGCTGATCCCAACAAAAGAAGAAGGAGAAAAGATAAAATTAACCAACTACTTTGACGAGAAACAAGAAGCTCTGGGGATTGTTCAAGAGATACAAAATCTAATTTATAAGGGCTATAAATATCAGGACATAGCAATTTTTTATAGAACAAATCAGCTTTCAAGGCGTTTTGAAGATGCTTTAAGAAGGGCGAAAATTCCCTATAAAGTTTATGGAGGCTTTAGATTTTACAACAGAAAAGAAGTAAAGGATATACTGGCTTTTATCAGATTTTTGTGCAATAGAAAGGATGTGATGAGTTTTTCAAGGCTTGCGGTATATTCAATGGATGGGGTTGGTAAAACAACTCTTGACAAAATTTTTAAGTTTATAACAGAAGAAAGGGATATTATAGAAGCCATAAAAATGTTTATAATTCAGGAAGGAGAAAAAAAGAAGGCATCTATAAACTGTCTAAACTTCCTTGCGCTTTTTGAAAAAATTGAAAAGCTATATGATAATGATACTCCAGCAAATTTGATAGATAACATAATAAAACTCACTGGATATGAGAAATACCTGTTAGATGAATCTAAGGATGAAAAAGAAGCAGAAGAGAGAATGAAAAACATTGAAGAACTAAAAGTAGCTCTTATGGAAAACTATAAAGAAGGCAGATCCTATACAGAATTTATAAATGAGCTTGTATTAGAAGATATTACTGAAGAGGAGATAGGCAATCAGGTAGTGTTAATGACAGTTCATGCTTCAAAAGGTCTTGAATTTCCTGTTGTATTTATAGTTGCTCTTGAAGACGATATATTTCCTCACATGTATTCTAAGGATGAGAAAAACGAAGAGGAAGAAAGGCGTCTTTTCTACGTTGCAATAACGAGGGCAAAGGAGAGGTTATATTTAAGTTATTGTGATATAAGAAATGGAAGGGGCATGAGAGTCTCTCCCTTTTTGAAAGATATACCAGCTTGGTTAATAGAAAAAAACTTTGTGGAAGATAATAATATTGCCCATTTTGAAGAACCCAAAAGGGTTTTTGTTGAAAAACATGAAAATAGAAGTTTTAAAAAAGGGCAGAGAGTACTTCACAATGTTTTTGGTTATGGTAAAATTATTCAAAAAATATCTGATAGTAGTGATCCAATCTGGCTTGTTGAGTTTGAAAAAGGAGAGTTAAAAAGAATAGCAGAATCTTTTCTAAGGATTTTATAGATGCCTTTACAGGGAAGTCCAAAAAAGTTAGCAGAAGACATTTCAAAGGGGTATTTCTACGTAACCCCACCCTACTTAAAAAACCTATCAACTGGTGAATTTAAGGAGCTATACAATGCTTTAAAGATAGTACAAAGGGATGTTAGATCAATAGTAACTACAACTCAAGAAGATACAAAAGACAAGCAGATGAGACTTATGAGGCTTAACCAAGTATTAACATTAATGGAAAACTATGCAAGGAAATATAAAATAATTTTGTAAAAGATTAATCAGAATCCTCTTTTTCCTCTGGGCTATTATCATCTTCCATAACAGGGATCGAATAATCACCTCGAAGCCATTTTCCTAAATCAATTAATTTACACCTTTCAGAACAAAAGGGTCTGTATGGATTATTTTCCCAATTAACCTTTGTGGAACATGTGGGACACTTTACAAGCATGGCACTAAAAACTTAAAGCGGGCGACGGGATTCGAACCCGCGACAGCAAGCTTGGGAAGCTTGAACTCTACCCCTGAGCTACGCCCGCAGTATTTTACTCTATTATAAGTCTGATTATAATATAAGTCAATGATGAGGGATTACGAGGAATCAAAAAGCGTTTAAAAGAGTGATAATTGCATCTTATAGTTCTAAATTTAAAACTAATGGATAAATACTATGTGGATGAGGACGTGTAAAGAGATGGTTCTTAAGAGGATAGAAAGTTTAAAAGAGAGTGGATATTTGATATCTAAAAAGTATTTTTTGGCTTATATTCTGAATAGATCTTGAAAAATCTTCCAACAGGTTATAAATTGCTAAAAATTAAGACCAATAGTTTCAATACCACCAACCACCTACCACCTGCCTACGTGAACTTTGTCGGGGTTATGAGCAAATCAAACTTTAAAGAATTGCCTTCTAAATGTTGAAATTACAAGTCGTAAAAATTCCTTAATTTTTTAGAAATTATAAGAGAACATTATTGACTTTTAAATAATCTTAAAAAGTAAGCAATCCCTTCTAAATGAGGTCTAAATTCCTACGGAAAGAGTTGGAAAAAACAATTGCGATTTGTGAGTCGCAATCCCTTCTAAATGAGGTCTAAATTCCTACCGTGTCAGTACGACAGGAGGCGTCTGTGAAGAATTGGTCGCAATCCCTTCTAAATGAGGTCTAAATTCCTACGGGCTCTTCGATTGAGGCAATTAGATTTTATCCAGACAGTCGCAATCCCTTCTAAATGAGGTCTAAATTCCTACCAGTTGCCATTATCAGAACTAAAAATATGAAGGTTGGTCGCAATCCCTTCTAAATGAGGTCTAAATTCCTACTGAAAAGAAATTAGAGGAGGTGAAAAAGTTAGGGTCGCAATCCCTTCTAAATGAGGTCTAAATTCCTACAAGGAGGTGATTTTTTGATGAAGAGATTTGAGTACTCGTCGCAATCCCTTCTAAATGAGGTCTAAATTCCTACTGAATTCTGTGAGCAAAAAGCTACAGAATTATTGTCGCAATCCCTTCTAAATGAGGTCTAAATTCCTACTTTGCGAAGAAAAAGCGGAACAACTATTAAAAAACGTCGCAATCCCTTCTAAATGAGGTCTAAATTCCTACGAAAATCTCTTCAGAGAAGAACTACTCTTACATGATGTCGCAATCCCTTCTAAATGAGGTCTAAATTCCTACCACAAAATTAACATTGATTTTCTCTATTGTATTAATGTCGCAATCCCTTCTAAATGAGGTCTAAATTCCTACCTACATTGTATGAAGTTATTTAGTATTGAAGTTGAGGTCGCAATCCCTTCTAAATGAGGTCTAAATTCCTACGGATTGCTGGGCGAATGGTGTAAGATAGCAATCCTGCAAGTCGCAATCCCTTCTAAATGAGGTCTAAATTCCTACTCGACGAAGAGGTGGAATTTTGCACACGTAAGGCTCAGTCGCAATCCCTTCTAAATGAGGTCTAAATTCCTACTTAATGAGGTCAGAACACAGTTAGAAACCGTCAATAGTCGCAATCCCTTCTAAATGAGGTCTAAATTCCTACCTGAGTAAAAAGATTGAAGAAGAAATTAGCTTTTGGTCGCAATCCCTTCTAAATGAGGTCTAAATTCCTACGAAGTATAGTTATAAGTGTAAAGGTAACAAAAGAAGTCGCAATCCCTTCTAAATGAGGTCTAAATTCCTACGGGTAAGCGAGTAGGGTAGGGTAAAAAGGAGGTGATGCTAAGTCGCAATCCCTTCTAAATGAGGTCTAAATTCCTACGAATCCAAAGGGAAACACATAGAAGTCCACTTCTATGTCGCAATCCCTTCTAAATGAGGTCTAAATTCCTACCTGGAATTGCTGGTTGGAAGACCAGCAAAAAATTAAGTCGCAATCCCTTCTAAATGAGGTCTAAATTCCTACTCACTATTGCACTACATAAAAAATTAAGATTTATGAAAATGTCGCAATCCCTTCTAAATGAGGTCTAAATTCCTACTTGGAAGACTTTAAAAAATTCTTGAATAAAGACGGGAGTCGCAATCCCTTCTAAATGAGGTCTAAATTCCTACAGTATCAAAAATAAAAAAAAAAGGAGGGAAAAGTCGCAATCCCTTCTAAATGAGGTCTAAATTCCTACTTACCAATGGTGGCATTCTTACCACCAGCGATT
>JAOABK010000150.1:0-265 GCA_026418415.1 Pseudomonadota bacterium
ATTGTTGAGATAGTAGAAAAAAGCCGAGGTCTTGAGCTTTTTTATGCAGTTGATGAACAGCAAAAAGAAAGACTATGGGAAGCGAGAAAAAAGATTGCCTATGCGGTAAAGGATTATGCCAGAAAGGTTTATAAGGCAGATATAGTTGTGCCAAGGGGACAAATTCCAAACTTCATAAAAAATATAAGGTCTTTAGAGAACGAAGGACTTACTATAGCCACCTTTGGTCATATAGGCGACGGCAACATTCATTTAAATATTCTTG
>JAOABK010000150.1:275-532 GCA_026418415.1 Pseudomonadota bacterium
AAGACGGCAATAAATCAAAAGAAGCAAGGAAGCTTATGGATATGGTTATGAACATAGTATATGATTTAAAGGGTTTTCCTTCAGGGGAACACGGGATAGGCCTTGCAAAAAAAGAATTTTTAAAAAAGTTCTTTTCGGTTTATCATATAAACAGGTGGAAAGCAATTAAAAGGGTCTTTGACCCTAAAAATATTATGAACCCGGGTAAGATATTTGATTAAGAAAAAATTTTTCTTGTTTATTTTACTTATTTTAAC
>JAOABK010000151.1 GCA_026418415.1 Pseudomonadota bacterium
GCAGTCAAGAGAGTATGATTTGATTGACCCCCACACTAAAAATCCTGTAGGAAAGCTGAATGCAAGGATGGTTTTTGACCTTGTAGTTGATATGGCTTGGAATAACGGTGAACCGGGCATCATTTTCCTCGATAGATTGAATAAGGATAACGTGACTCCTGTTTTGGGTGAAATAGAGAGCACAAATCCATGCGGAGAACAGCCCCTTCTTCCTTATGAAGCATGCAACCTTGGTTCTATAAACCTCAGTATAATGCTTAAAAATGTAGGCGGCAAGCCGGATGTGGATTATGACAGGCTAGGCAGGACTGTTAAGAAGGCGGTTCATTTCCTTGATAACGTAATCGATGTAAATAAATATCCGTTGCCTGAAATAGACGAAATGACCAGAGGTACAAGAAAAATAGGTCTTGGTGTCATGGGTTGGGCTGATATGCTCTGCAAGCTCAATATAGGGTACAACTCACAGAAAGCATTGAATCTTGCAGAAAAGGTAATGCATTTTATACAGGAGGAAGCGAAGAAGG
>JAOABK010000152.1 GCA_026418415.1 Pseudomonadota bacterium
CTCCTGCTTAGTGTTGGGTAGGAAACCAGACCTCATTTAGAAGGGATTGCGACCTATTTATATTCATCATCTGAATATTTTTTATGTAGGAAACCAGACCTCATTTAGAAGGGATTGCGACAATTGAATTGGCAATTGGGTTTCAATAGGACCTAATTAAGTGTAGGAAACCAGACCTCATTTAGAAGGGATTGCGACAATATAATTTTATCAATATTATCTAATTCAATACCGTAGGAAACCAGACCTCATTTAGAAGGGATTGCGACTGCAATAAAAAACCCAATTGCCAATTGAATTGGCAATGTAGGAAACCAGACCTCATTTAGAAGGGATTGCGACACTACTTCCTTCACTTTCATAATTTCTTTCCTCCTTATTTGTTTTGTAGGAAACCAGACCTCATTTAGAAGGGATTGCGACAATTCTTTGAACAATTCACCCTTCAAATCAATTCTTCCTTGTAGGAAACCAGACCTCATTTAGAAGGGATTGCGACTAAGTTATGACTTAAT
>JAOABK010000153.1 GCA_026418415.1 Pseudomonadota bacterium
GTCGCAATCCCTTCTAAATGAGGTCTAAATTCCTACTTGGTGTTGCACATATTAACCTTGCGGTTGGATACGTCGCAATCCCTTCTAAATGAGGTCTAAATTCCTACACAACTCAGCCGAATGGCTGAGTAAAAAGCTACGTCGCAATCCCTTCTAAATGAGGTCTAAATTCCTACTATAACACTTTAAGGCACCCGAATTTTGAGTACGGGAGGTCGCAATCCCTTCTAAATGAGGTCTAAATTCCTACTTACCCACTTGCAGTGCCTTATTTTTTGTCGCAATCCCTTCTAAATGAGGTCTAAATTCCTACATAATGACTACTCTATTAAAACTGTTGAAAAGCTGTCGCAATCCCTTCTAAATGAGGTCTAAATTCCTACTGACAGATGCCAGATTTTATTTATGGCGCATAGTGATGTGTCGCAATCCCTTCTAAATGAGGTCTAAATTCCTACAGAGACTTTGTAATTGAATTTGAGATTGAATGTCAGTCGCAATCCCTTCTAA
>JAOABK010000154.1 GCA_026418415.1 Pseudomonadota bacterium
ATTGAAGGATATGAGCCAACATTGGAGGAAATGGAAAATATACTTTCTTTAGATAAAAATGATGCAGAGATTTTATTTAAGGCTGCTGATGATGTTAAAAAGAGGTATTTTGGGAATTTAATTCATATAAGAGGAATAATAGAGTTTTCAAATTATTGCAGTGCCAATTGCAAATATTGTGGTATTAGAGAGGATAATAAAAATTTAAAAAGATATAGAATGGACATTAAAGAAATTATAGACTGTGCAATAGAGGCAATAGATGCTGGGTATATGAGTTTAGTTTTGCAGTCAGGGGAAGATAGGTTTTATACAAAAGAGGTTTTAGGATATATAGTTAGAGAAATAAAAAAATACAAAGATATTGCAATTACATTAAGTATTGGGGAAAGAGATATAGAAGACTATAGATATCTAAAGGAATTGGGAGCAGATAGATTTCTAATGAAACATGAAACAGCAGATGAGGTGCTTTACAATAGCCTACATCCACATTCAAATTTTAAAAACAGAATAGAGT
>JAOABK010000155.1:0-235 GCA_026418415.1 Pseudomonadota bacterium
ATTGAAAGCAGGTTTGTTTGACTATTTAATCGTTGATGAAGCATCACAATGTAATCAAGCAACAGCTTTGCATTTAGCTTATCGTGCTAAAAGGATGATAGTTGTTGGCGATGAAAAACAAATGAAAAATCCTAATACACAATTTTTAAGCGATACAGTAGTTCGTTTAAATCTTTCAAAACATGGATTAGATAGACATCCTAAAGCAGAATTTTTCCATGGTAGAAAGTCACTT
>JAOABK010000155.1:245-516 GCA_026418415.1 Pseudomonadota bacterium
ATGTGTATAAGAGACAGGATACAAGCCCTGTGTTTCTAAATGAACACTTTAGATGTGAGCCTCCTATAATTGAATTTTCCAACAGATACTTTTATGACGGCCGTCTTAAAATTCTTACTCCTTTCCGGAGAAAACGTTTTAATCCTTGCATGGAAATAAGATTAATTAGAGGAGCCTATGATGACCCTGACAATACTAAGAAGAACATAATAGAAGCAAAAGCTGTAATAGGAGAATTAAAAAGAATGATAGACAGTGGTCAACTTGAAGG
>JAOABK010000156.1 GCA_026418415.1 Pseudomonadota bacterium
ACCTTAGCTAAAGAAAAAAACCTTTATGTTTATGGTAAAGATGAAAACGGAGGAACCTCAACTATATATTTAAGTCCAATCTCTTTTGAAGAGATCGACAGGGCAATTATTACAAGTTCACAGGATCCCAAAAAAATCATGAGATTTCACAAACCCAAAAATATGCTTGATAAATATAAAAATTTGGCAAGGTTGGTTCTGTTGGCTCCGATACTGGCGATATTTTCAGCCTTTACAAGCGCCCAAAAGGAGATTAAAAAAAGTTCAAAGGAGGAATAAGATAATGAGCAAAATAAGAAGGCATACAAGAAAAGAAATCATAATTCACTGGCTTGTTGCTGTAAGTGGGATTATATTAATTGTCAGTGGTTTTGGTGAGATGCCGATGTATAAAAGGTATAATATAACTAAAATACCATTTCTGCAGTTTTTGGGCAGTTATGAGATAAACCTTGTGATACATTATATTTTCGCAGCAATCTTTGTTTTTGCGGTTTTTTATCATATCGTATATC
>JAOABK010000157.1 GCA_026418415.1 Pseudomonadota bacterium
CTTCTAAATGAGGTCTAAATTCCTACCCAAAATTCCATAAGTGACACGATAAAGGAAATAATCGTCGCAATCCCTTCTAAATGAGGTCTAAATTCCTACTCAAAACTGATTTTAGGAGTACCGAGGATTTAAAAAGTCGCAATCCCTTCTAAATGAGGTCTAAATTCCTACGGTAGAAGAAGGCGGAATAAAAGCCCTAAGTGAAAGTCGCAATCCCTTCTAAATGAGGTCTAAATTCCTACTAGAGAAACCATCAGCAATGAAATTGCCCTTTCTGTGGTCGCAATCCCTTCTAAATGAGGTCTAAATTCCTACGGGAAAAGCAATAGAAAAACTAAAACAAAAATTGGTCGCAACCCCTTCTAAATGAGGTCTAAATTCCTACAAAAAATTGCAAACAAATATAATGAAAATATAATGTCGCAATCCCTTCTAAATGAGGTCTAAATTCCTACGTTAGAGGAAGTCAAAAAATTAGGGGATGGGTGCATCTGTCGCAATCCCTTCTAAATG
>JAOABK010000158.1:0-246 GCA_026418415.1 Pseudomonadota bacterium
GTCAGTCCCACCGGATCAAAGGATATATGAGGTAACACTTTATCAGTGGATGGCATCGGGTGATTTTTCTATTGATGTGGCCTTTTTGTTAGATCCCCTGAGTTCAGTAATGCTTCTTGTTGTAACGGGTGTTGGTTTTCTTATTCATATCTATTCAACGGGCTACATGCACGATGATCCTTCCTATTCAAGATTTTTTACCTATTTAAATCTGTTTGTTTTCGCAATGCTACTGCTTGTTATGGG
>JAOABK010000158.1:256-512 GCA_026418415.1 Pseudomonadota bacterium
AACTTCCTTATGATGTTTGTAGGCTGGGAAGGCGTTGGTTTGTGTTCCTATTTGCTCATCGGGTTCTGGTTTGAAGATCATAGCAATGCCAATGCAGGGAAAAAGGCATTCGTTGTTAACAGGGTTGGTGATTTTGGCTTTATATTAGGGATGTTATTGATATTTGTTGTTTTCGGTACACTTAAATTTAATGAAGTTTTTAGTAAGGCCCAAACCTTACTCCCCTATGGCGGGACTATTGTTACTGCCATAACTC
>JAOABK010000159.1 GCA_026418415.1 Pseudomonadota bacterium
AGTCATAACTTACTTAATCAGGTCGCAATCCCTTCTAAATGAGGTCTGGTTTCCTACATAAAAAAACAAATAAGGAGGAATTATGAAAGTCAGAGAAGTCGCAATCCCTTCTAAATGAGGTCTGGTTTCCTACTTTATGAGGACAAAAATTTTGTTAAATGAAAGACCGTCGCAATCCCTTCTAAATGAGGTCTGGTTTCCTACTGATTTTAAAGAGAAAAAAGTCATCGTTCCCGTTAGGGGTCGCAATCCCTTCTAAATGAGGTCTGGTTTCCTACTCTTCAGATTGTAGATAAGAGTTTTAAAGAAACAAAGGTCGCAATCCCTTCTAAATGAGGTCTGGTTTCCTACCTTAAGTCATAAGACTTAAGTAGGTTCTTGATTGTAAGGTCGCAATCCCTTCTAAATGAGGTCTGGTTTCCTACCAAACAATTACTGGTGATTTCAAAGAGAAAAAAGTCATGTCGCAATCCCTTCTAAATGAGGNCTGGTTTCCTACTTTAGAAG
>JAOABK010000015.1 GCA_026418415.1 Pseudomonadota bacterium
CATCTAAGTGACGTCCCACTTGACTACTAGCCCTTGCAAAGCCATATAAAAATTGATCAAGTGTAGTTACAACAATATCGGATATAAAAAAAGGTGAATTTGGTAAATCACCATGCTGTACCTCAACTTTAATATATGGAGAAATATTGTAAACATACCTTTTTATTCTATTAGCGATGTTATTTACTAAAACTCTCATAGGTAATACATAAATCAATCTTGGAGCAACAATGAAACTATTATCAATAAATTGTGACAAAAATGGCGCTAAAATAGCCTCGGTCTTTCCCGAACCAGTCGGTGCTTTTAAAAGTAATGGGAATTTATTTTCTTTAAAACAACTCCAGATCTTTTTTTGATGGTCATACAATGATTGTATTTCTAAAATATTTCTATAAAATTCGACAATATCAATCATAAACTAATTTTTATTATTTGATTTGTTTTTTTACTGTAAAAATATACCTTACTTTTGCTAATTGTCAACTATAACAGTCTAAAATTTTTCACCTTTTAGAGATTCCAAATTGAGATTTGATTTACCATCTGTGTATTTGTATATTTTCTAAAAAATAATATATATAACATATGCTTATTAAGCATAACTATTTTTAAAAATTTATAAAGCCATAAAAAAAATTTTCGGGACTTTTATAATCCTAAAGTCCTAATTCTTTGGAGATTGATTGCATTGCTTCAAGGGAAAGCTGTAAGAATTGCTCTAAGCTTAGACCAAGTTCCTCGCAGGCTTCCATCTGGGTTCTTGAAGCTCCCTTGGCAAAATGCTTTTCTTTGAATCTGTTTAATAAGTTCTCCACTTTTACATCTGCCAACTTTTTACTTGGTAATACTAAAGTTGCTGCAACAATAAACCCAGATACCGGATCGGCACAATATATTGCTTTTTCTAAGTTTGTCTTTCTCTCCACAAGACCAGTATGAGCCCTAATTGCTCTTATTATCTCATCATCTACTTTGCCTTTTAAAATCTCTTCTGTGATAAGCCCGTGTTTATCAAAATCTTTAAGTGTCTCTTCATAATCAAGGTCATGAAGTAATCCAACTAATCCCCACTTTTCTTTATCTTCATTAAAATGTTCTGCTAATTTTCTCATTATCGCCTCTACTGCAAGCATGTGCTTAATTAGATTTACATTTTTTATTTTCTCAGTTAGTATTTTGTATGCTGAGTCTCTTGTCATGGCTTCTCCTTTTTTATTTTTACTTATAATTGCTTATCTTTTGCTATATTTTCCAGTTACCTTTTCTATTCTATTATCTCATACCTCGTATTTCTTACCTTTGGTATGAAACCAGCTTCTTTTATTAATTCCACTATTTCATCTCTATCCATAAGAAACCTAAATCCCGTTGCTGATACAACATTTTCTTCAAGCATCGTACCTCCCATGTCATTGGCACCGAAAAATAGAGCTAATTGTGATACCTTAGGCCCCTGTGTAACCCAAGATGCTTGAATATTCTCAATATTGTGAAGAAAAATTCGTGATACCGCAAGGACTCTAAGATAGTAGTAAGATGAGGCTTTTTTACCACCTAACTCATTTTTGCCAGGTTGATAGGTCCATGGAATAAAGGCTCTGAAAAACCCTGTCTCTTCTTGTAACATTTTAATTCTTTCTAAATGTTTTATTATATCCTCTTGGGTTTCAACACTTCCAAACATCATTGTAGCGGTTCCTTTCATCCCCAGCTTGCTTGCTTCTCTCATTACCATTTCCCATTCTTTCCAAGATATTTTATTAGGACTTATTTCTTTTCTGATTTCATCTACAAGTATCTCAGCACCACCACCTGGAATCGATTCGAGCCCTGCATCTTTAAGTATTTTCAATGTATCTAAAATACTTAAATTGGATTTTCTTGAAATATGAATAATCTCTGCTGGTGAAAGGGAATGAATTATTATATTTGGAAAATGTTTTTTTATCTCTCCAAATAGCTTTACAAAATAATCTATGCCTATTTCTGGATGAAGCCCACCCTGAATTAAAAGCTGAGTACCACCAACCTCATTTAGTTCTCTAACTTTTTCAAGTATTTCCTTAATACTTAATAAATAGGCATCTTTGTCATCTTTTTTCCTATAGAAAGCACAAAACTTACACCCACTTTCGCAGATATTTGTGTAGTTAATGTTTCTATCAACTACATATGTAACTATAGGCTCTGGATGTATCTTAAATCTTATCTCACTCGCCCTTTTTCCTAATTGAATAAAATCTTCGTTGTTTAAAAGATCTAAGGCTTCTTTTGATGTTATCATGTCTTTATTTTGAGGATGTTTTTTATTCTTTCAGCATTGCCTATTATAATTTTTTCTGTTTGCCTTAATCCACTTGTAACTATAAAATTATCTCCCTCTATAAATCCCTCTATATATCTTTTTTCAACAATATCCTGTGCTGACTCAACAAAGCAGTAATGTTCATTGCCCATCTGCAAAATAGCATCTTTAGGAATTTTAAATATATTTTGCATAACATTTACTACCTGAATCTCTACATTTTGAAGTTGGTCATTTACATCAAAGCCTTTTAAAGACAAGGTTACCTTAACACTATTACCAACCTCTTCTGAGGATACTAATTGCATTGGTATTAATTTTTCTTTTAGAAGAGCATAAAAATAGGTCTCATCAGTGTAAGATTCTTTTGGTATTAGAAGATTAAAGATTAGTTCTCCCTTTTTCTGTATTATTGCAAGTGTATTTTGCATAGTTAGAGATTTTGCTTCTTTATCATCACCTATAAAAACAATGGTTCCTTCATCAGGTGATACTATTAAGGTTTCTTTGGATGGCTCAATATTTAGATCAATACCAATTGATAAAAGTTTTTCCCTAATTGTTGGGTCATTGGTTTTTAAATAATTTTTGTAAGAATCGACAAGTTCATCACTTTGTATTAAGAAAAGCTTGTCACCCTTTTTTACATATTTTCCCTTTGATACATAACTTTCAACTATTTTATAAGAGAAAGGGAAATTAATTGTGACAAATATATCTTTCATATTGGGAGATTGGATTAGCTTTGTTTTCTTTTCGTAATTTTCAAAGGTTGCAATGAGTCTTTGCATTTTTTTGATTTCTGGGAACTGGGATATGTTAAATATCTCGCTCTGCCTGTTTTCAGATACAACCACTTCCTGTTTCTTTTTGCAGGCTGGAAGGGATAATAATACTATCATTATAAGAAGAATGATTTTTTTCATAACATCTAATTTAAGATTTAAAAATCATTTATGTCAATCCTTTTCTAATAAAATATTGAAGATGATAAATTATCGAAAGTTTTTTTTCCAATAATTTTTATTAATTCTTCCTTTTGTATTCTTCCTTTACTCCTCTGTTCAATTATCCTCTCTGCCCTCTTTTCACCTATGCCTTTTAATTTAACTAACTCTTCTTTTGAAGCTGTTGAAAGGTTAATTTTTTCTCTAACAAATTGGATATCTCTTTTTTCTGATTGATTGAAACTCTTATAAAACACAAGAATTGAAAGGAGTAGTATAAATAAAAAAATCTGTCCCCTCAATTAGGTCTTTCGCCTCTTTTTATGTTCCTTATAAAGTTTGTATTCTATACTATCCACGAGTGCTTGATAACTTGCTTCTATTATGTTTTGAGAAACACCGACGGTTCCCCATTTTTCTTCTTTATCGCCAGATTCTATAAGAACTCTAACACCTGCACCTGTACCTTTATCGGAACTCAGAACCCTAACTTTATAATCATAGAGTTTGACCTCTTTCAGTTCAGGGTAAAACCTTTCTAAAGCCTTTCTTAAGGCATTATCAAGAGCATTGACTGGACCATTACCGACTGCTGCTGTATGTTCAATACTACCACCTACCTTAATCATTACTGTTGCTTCCGCAATTGGTAATTCCCCTTCTTTTCTTTTCTCATCGATAACTCTAAAGCCCATTAAATCAAAATATTTTCTTCTTTGACCAAGTATCTCTGCCATTAGTAGCTCAAATGATGCTTCTGCTCCTTCAAACTGATAGCCCTGCATTTCTAATTCTTTTATCCTATTTAGTATCTCGACTGCTACTGGATCTTTTGTGTCTATATCAATATTAAATTCTTTAGCTTTGAAATATATACTGCTCTTTCCTGAGAGATCAGATACAAGTATTCTTCTATGATTACCTACTAACTCAGGCTGTATATGTTCATAGGTGCCAGGATTTCTATTTATGGCACTAACATGAATCCCGCCTTTATGTGCAAAAGCACTATCACCAACAAAGGGTTGATTTTTTGCAGGGGTGAGATTTGCAAGTTCATAAATAAATCGAGAAACACTTCTTAATTTTTTTAAGTTTTCATCGCTTAGAACCTTTTTGCCCATTTTTAACTGGAGATTAGGTATTATGGAACATAAATTTGCATTACCACATCTTTCACCGAATCCATTAAATGTTCCCTGTACCTGCACAGCTCCATTTTCAACTGCAATTAATGAATTTGCTACTGCAAGCTCACTATCATTATGGGCATGAATTCCAAAGGGTATTGAAAACTTCTTCTTAAATTCTTTAATAATCTTTGCTATTACTGTAGGGATATTGCCACCATTGGTATCACACAAGCAAACAAGTTCTGCACCACCATTTATTGAAGCTTCTATTGTTTTTAGAGCATATTCGGGATTTGCCTTATAACCATCAAAGAAATGCTCCGCATCGTATATTACCTTTCTGCCAGATTTGACAAGATACTCTATAGTTTTTTCAATTATCCTTAGGTTCTCATCAAGGGTAGTTCTTAATGCCTCTTTTACATGGAAATCCCAAGTCTTTCCAACTATTGTAACCCATTCGGTATTTGCTTTAATAAGAAATTTTACATTTTCATCTTTTGATGGTTCAGAGCCAGGTCTCATCGTGCTTCCAAAGGCAGATATTTTAGCCTTTTTTAAACGATAATGGGTTATCTCTTTGAAAAAATGCATATCCTTTGGATTTGAACCAGGCCAACCCCCTTCAATGAAGTCAACCCCTAATTCATCTAATTTCACTGCTATTCTTAACTTGTCTTCCAGAGTGAAAGATATATCTTCACCCTGAGAACCATCTCGTAAAGTTGTATCATAAATAATTATTTTGTCTGCCATAATACTCACTTCTCTAAATTACTGTTTTCTTTGTCTAATTCAAAAGCATCATGAAGAATCCTGACCGCAAGTTCAGTATATTTCTCATCTATTGCACAGGATATTTTTATCTCCGATGTGCTTATCATAAGTATATTTATTCCAGCGTTTCCTAAAACCTCAAACATCTTTGCAGCAACGCCAGAATGAGATCTCATCCCCAAGCCCACAATAGAGACCTTTGCTATGCCCTCGTCATAAATTACATCTTTTGCCCCAATCTCATCTGCAACTGCTTTAACCAAGTTAAGCGTCTTTTTTAAATCACTTTTCGGAACTGTAAATGTTAAATCTGTTGTGCCATCAATACTCGAATTCTGTATTATCATATCTACTACTATATTTCCAGCAGATATAGCCCCAAATAGCTTCGCAGCAACACCAGGTCTATCGGGAACTCGAACAAGGGTAATTCTTGCTTCATCTTTATTGCATGATACTCCTGAAACTACTACTTTTTCCATATCTGAATCCTCCTCACAAACTATGGTCCCTGGTTCATCTGAAAAAGATGAACGGACATGGACTGGAACTTTATATTTCTTCGCCAATTCTACTGACCTTATCTGTAATACCTTTGAACCTAAACTTGCAAGCTCTAACATCTCATCATAGGAAATCTTTTTTAATTTCCTTGCTCTATTGTAAATTCTTGGATCTGTTGTATATACTCCATCCACATCAGTATATATATCGCAAACGTCTGCCTTAAATGCAGCTGCAAGGGCAACTCCTGTTGTATCTGATCCACCTCTTCCTAAAGTTGTAATATTACCATCTTTATCAACTCCCTGAAATCCTGCAACTACAACAATATATCCATTATCAAGGTCCCTTTTAATCTTTTCAGTTTCAATATCCAAAATTCTTGCCTTTGTAAAAGCACTATCCGTTAATATTTTAATCTGGTGTCCAAGATATGATTTTGCTTTGTAACCCATTTTTATAAGTGTAATTGCCAACAATGCAACGCTAACCTGCTCACCGGTTGAAACAAGTACATCAAGTTCTCTCTCATCTGGAAGATCAGTTATTTCTTTAGCAAGAGCAATCAGTCTATTCGTCTCCCCTGCCATCGCTGAAACTGTAACTATAACCTGATTGCCCTTTTCATATTCTCTTATTACCTTTTTTGCAACGTTTTCAATTCTTTCTATATTTGCCACAGAGGTTCCACCAAACTTTTGAACGACCAATGCCATTTTTCCCTCCAGAATTTAAAATACAATTTTAAACTTTTTTATTGTTAATTAAAAGTTAAATAAAAGGCAAGAAAAAAGTTTGACATATAACGTTTTTATGTTATATTTTACATTAATTTTTAGGGAGGTTAAAAAATGAAAAAGTTTTTTTTCATAATATGCTCATTAATGCTTGTCATACCTAAATTATCTTTAGCTGATGCAACACCAACTCCAGAAGCACTAAAGGCAGTTAAAGAATATAAAGAAACTATAAAAAAACCAGTGAGAGAAAAACCTGAACAACCAAAAGAGAAAGAACATTCAGAACGATCAACCAAAGTAACTACAAAGACATATCAAACTAAAGAAACAGTAAAGGAAATCAAAGTTAGGAATGTCCCTCAAAGGAGTGAGGTTGATAGTCTTATGGATATGGGCAGGTATTCAGAAGCAATTAAGACTTTAATACCCCTTGTAAAAAGAGATCCCAATAATTATGAACTTAGATATAAATTGGCTATAGCTTATTTAGAATATGGACTGAACAATAAAGCCGTTGAAGAACTGAATCAGACAATAAAATTAAAACCAGACTTTGCACCCGCTCATATAAAATTAGCATATATTATGAGAAAAAAGGGTAATATAGATTTAGCTCTAAGGGAACTTGCTCAAGCAAGTGAGCTATCTCCAAATAATGTGGAATTAAAATATCAATTAGGGAGAATATATATTGAAAAGGGATATAAGGATAAGGCTGTAGAAGAATTTAAAAAAGTTATAGAGATTGATCCTTCTTACTACCCAGCTTATATTGCTATATCCGATATACTTGTAGAAATGAGGGATTATGAAAATGCAATGGAAGAACTAAAGATGGCAAGCATTTTTTCACCTAAAAATCCAGAAATACACTTTAGATTGGGAAGAATTTACATGCTACAGGGAAACAAAAATAGTGCAATTGAAGAATATAGGCTTCTTAAAGACATAAATCCAGAGATGGCAAAAAATCTCTTTGCATTAATCTTCCCAGAGGGTAAATGAAAAAACTACTTATTATTTCATTCTTAATACTTACACTTACAGGTATTTGCTTTGCTAACGACCCTCTTTCTGAGGGTTTTTTATTAGTTGAAAGGGGCGAGTATGCAAAGGCTTTCAGTATTTTTTCAAGCATAAAAAGTGAAAGTCCACAAGTCTTAACAGGAAAGGGAATTGCAAAATATTTTATAAAGGACTACCCAAGAAGTATTTATTATTTGGAAAAATCATTAAGATATGATTCGGAAAAGAAAAATTGGATCCCAAATTTTTTTGCTGGTCTTTCCTGGTATGAATTAGGAGATTACAACAAAGCTTTATTCTATTTTAATGTTTCCTATACCTTGAACCCCTCTTCGGAAACTTCCTTATGGATAGGAAAAACCTTATATAATCAAGGCAATTATATAGAGGCTGAAAAGTTTTTGCTTGAGACGCTTAATAAAAACAAACAAAATGAAGAAGTTTACGAGAAACTACTATTCATATATTTCAAGTTTGATGAAATTAAAAAATTAGAAGACCTTATTCAAATGGGAAGAAGGGAAGCAGGAGATTTGTCAATCTTCTCATTATATGAAGCAAAGATTTTTGTAAAAAAAGGTGAGATTGAAAGGGCAAAAGAGGTTTTTAAAAAGCTTCCAAAGGACAAATACCAAAAGGAGATTGATGAACTTATTTCTACTGCCCCAATACTTGAAAAAAAGGATAATAAACTCTCAAAGATGCTTAAAAAAGCATTTCAACTAAAATGGGAAAGCAAAACAACACAAAATTTAGGGATAATTATTGCTCTATTAACTCTATTAGGAATAGGACTATTTTATAGAAACAGAAAGAAGGATATCCAACAAAAGATTGAATTCGCAAATGAGTTGCTCAAAGCAAATGATCTTAAAGGCTGTGAAGAGATCCTTGAATCAATACGGGCTCCATATCCTGAAAAATATAAAATTACTAAACTAAAATTACTTACTCTAAAAGGGGAATACTTTTCAGCCCTTGATTTGTGTGATGAACTAAATGACCAGAACATAAAAGAAACATTAAAAGCTTACATTTACTTGCTTGGTAATGATATTATTAACTTTGACAAACATATAGACTATATCGAGCTTATTTTAGATAAACAAAGAGTGGAAGAGATTTCAAACTTAAAATATCTTGATGTTGAGACGTTAAAAAAGAGTTTTATAAACCTATTTACTGAGTAGTCATTGTTCAAAAATCTTTTTTTGAACTTACTTAATTAAACAAATAAGACATTTTCTCATCTTCAGAACTAAAAACAAACTCCCTTATGTTTTCAGCAATTATTTTAATATTAACCCACAAAAGATTTTCAGATACAATATACTCCTCAATTTTATCAGCCCACTCAATGATAGTTACTCCACCAGAATTGATAAAATCATACCATCCCATATCTTCTAACTCTGAAAAATCACTCAACCTATATAGATCAAAGTGGTATAAAATCAGCCTTCCAGAGGTATATGTTTGACATATAACAAAGGTTGGACTCGTAATCAATCTTTCAATACCTAACCCTTTGCCAATACCCTTGACAAAGTTTGTCTTACCAGCACCTAAATCTCCAATAAGAGCAATTATCTCTCCCCCTCTGCATCTCTTTCCAATCTCTATACCTAATTTTATAGTCTCCTCTTCTGATTTAGTTGTGTAAGTTTTTAAAATAAATAGTTCATCACTTTTTCTTTTCATATTCCCTTACTAAGGCTTTAAGTAAACTCTCTTTAGTTATTAACCCGATTGGAACACCATTCTCTACAACAGGTAAATGATGAACTTTTTTATCTATCATTATTGTTGCTGCATCATTGACAGGTGTATCTGGGCCAATAGTAATTATATCTTCTGAAGTCATTATCTCCTCTACCTTTGAAGCAGAAATTTTCTTAATTTCTTCGTCTAATTTAGACAGGTTTTCTAAAATGATAAAAGAATCCATAAAGGTAAAGAAAGTCGGTATATGAATATTTTTCTCTTGAAAGATTAGATCTGTCTCTGTTACTATCCCGATTAGCTTGCCACTTTTGTCAATAACCAGAGCACAGTCTTTACCCCTTTCTAAAAAGATTTTAGCTACCTCTGAAACCCCCATATCCGGTGAAACTGTCAAAAATTCCCTTTCCATGACCTCTTTAACAACCATTGTTAACCTCCCATTTTTTTAGTACCATTGGTATTGCTTCTATAATATCTGTAGCATTAAGTCCATATTCACCAAAACATTCTTTTGCATAGTCTCCAGACCTGCCATGTAGAAGAAGGGATAAGATTATTGAATCTCTGACGCTATATTTTTGTGCAATTAAAGATCCAATTATTCCTGAAAGAACATCTCCACTTCCAGCAGTGGCCATCCCTGGATTACCATATGTTGAAAAATAGACATTTCCAGAGGGATCGGAATATATAGTAGTTGCTCCCTTTAAAATTACGTGACAACTATATTTTTTCGCAAACTCCATCGTTAACTCGACAGGACTCTTTAAAACTTGTTTTATATCAACATCCATTAATCTTGCCATCTCTCCAGGATGGGGTGTTAATACTATATCTGTGTTCACTTTTTTTAGTAAATCCTTTTTTATTGAAAGACAGTTCAATCCATCAGCATCTATAACTGTTGGAACCTGAATAATTTTCATAACATTTTCAAAAAAATTAATGGTTTTATCATTAAACCCCATTCCAGGTCCTAATACAATGCTTTCCTTGTCTTCTAAAAAAGCTTTCAATGCATCAATTGAATTAACATCTAAATACCCTTCACTTCCTTGAAGCGGGAAAGTCATAACCTCTAAGGAGCATGCCTCTATAATATTATTAAGCTCTACTGGACAAACGATTGTTACGAGCCCAGCCCCTGTTCTTAAACCAGCCTTAGCAGACATTGAAACTGCACCACTCTTGCCCTTTGAACCACCTATTACAACCATATGTCCATATGTACCTTTATGGGTATTAGGACCTCTTCTTTTTAAAATGCCTCTTTCTTCTTCTCCGATTAGAAAAAAGGTGGTATCGAAATCACAAGATAGAGATATATCAACAACCCTAATATCTCCAGCATATTCACGTCCTGGAAATAATAGATGCCCTAATTTTAAATAACCAAAAGTAACAGTAGAGTTCGCCTTAACTGCAATACCCATCATTTCGCCCGTATCGGAATTAATCCCCGATGGGATGTCTATGCTTAAAACATATTTTCTCGAATTATTTATTTTAAAAATCAGATCTCTATATATTCCGCTAACTTCCCTTGTTAAACCCGTTCCAAAAAGGGCATCTATTATTATATCTGCAGAATCGAATAAATGATCAATGCTCTCCAAATTATTTCTAACAAGAAAAATTGGTATACCCATGTTGTTCAAAATTTTAAAATTTATATCACTTTCGGAGGAAAAACTTTTTTCTCCATCAACAATCACAACACTAACATCAGCGCTTGAATTTTTTAAATGTCTTGCTACAGCCATACCATCCCCACCATTATTGCCCCTTCCGCTAAGGACAAGTATCTTTTTATCAGCTACATCTATTATCTCTTTCAGATAATTAGCAACACCGATGGCAGCATTCTCCATTAAAATAAGTGGTGGAATCCCAATTTTCTCAGCTCTCTTTTCTAACTCTCTCATTTGTGAAGAACTGCATACCTTTCTCATAATCTCTCCAAAACCGCCATTGCTATTGCATACTCCCCGTCATGGGATATAGAAACATGTATTTTTATATTTTCTAACTCAAATTGTTTAATTATTTTATCTGATAATTGAACGAAAGGCTTGCCCACATCATCATTTAGGACAGATATGTCTTTAAAAAACACATTTTTTGAAAAACCTGTACCTAAAGCTTTAACAAAGGCCTCCTTTACTGCAAACTTCCCACCAATCTCCATTACATCCTTTCTTTTAATTTCCTCTTCTCTAAATACTTTTCTCAAAAATCTTTCTCCATACCTATCTAACATTGACCTAATTCTCTCTATTTTTACTATATCTACACCTAAACCAATAACCATTTATAAACCAGTTTCCTTTGCAGTTATAATTAAATTTTTCATTTCCCTAACAGCCTCTTTCATTCCAACAAATATACTCCTGCTTACTATACTGTGTCCTATGTTTAACTCATACAATCCAGGTATCCCCGCTATCTTCTGGACATTTTCATAGTTCAAGCCATGACCTGCACTGGTTTTTAGTTTTCTATCTAAGGAGAAAAGAACACATTTCTTTATCTTTAAGAATTCTCGATCCCTTTCCTCTTCACTTAAAGCATCTGCATATTTACCTGTATGAATTTCAATCCCATTAACTCCTAATTCATAGCATTTTTCTATCTGTTCTTCATCGGGATCAACAAAAATAAATACTTTTATTCCTCCACTCTTGAGTTTAGAACAGATTTTTTTTAGATTAACAAAATGATTTTTTACATCAAGACCTCCCTCTGTAGTTAGTTCCTCTCTCTTTTCAGGAACCAAGGTTACCATGTGAGGTTTAACTTGGAGAGCAATTTCTACCATTTCTTTAGTCCCAGCCATTTCCAGATTTAGCCTCGTTTTGACAATCTCTTTTAAAATTTTCAAATCCCTTTCCTTTATATGTCTCCTATCCTCTCTAAGATGGACTGTAATACCATCAGCACCACCTAATTCTGCAAGCACAGCAGCATGAATTGGATCTGGATAAGAGGTTTTTCTCGCTTCTCTTAAAGTTGCTACATGATCAATATTTACCCCTAACTTTACCATTTCTCACTCCCCACACAAGTTTTTTGATATTACCTCTTTAAGAAGGTCATTCCATTTCCACATTATCCTCTCATCCTTACATTCTATCATTATTCTAATCTTTGGTTCCGTTCCAGAATATCTGATATTAAGCCTTCCTTTATTTTTTCTTAGTTCCTCTTCAGCAGAATTAATTGCCCTTCTAATCTCCTCTATTTCCATAAAATCATTTTTTTCCTTAACCCTTATAGATGAAATAACCTGTGGATAAGGCTCTATTATCTCTGATAGTTCTGAAAGTGGTTTTCCTTCAGTCAAAAGGGCATTTAAAACTTGTAAACCTGCTATTACACCATCACCAGTGGTTGCATAATCAAGGGCTATTATATGCCCTGACTGTTCTCCACCTAAATTAAGGTCCTCTTTTAAGAGAGCTTCAACAACATTTCTATCGCCAACAGGTACTTTAATTACCTTACCCCCTAATCCTTCCATAAAATCATCTAAAGCCATGTTGCTCATAATCGTTGCTACAATTGTTTTCTTCTTAAGCCTATTGGTTCTTAACATATGCTTCGCAAGTATTGCAAGAATCTTATCACCATTTAGAATCCTTCCCTTTTCATCACAAAATATAACTCTATCCCCATCACCGTCAAGAGCAATTCCAAGATTGGCACCACTCTCAAGAACATGTTTTGATAAATGTTCTGGATAAAGGGCTCCACATCCTTCATTAATATTTTCTCCATCGGGATTAACACCAACAGGAATAACATTCGCACCAAGTTCTTCGAATACCTTTGGTGCAATTTTATAAAAAGCACCATTTGCACAATCAACAACTATTTTTATTCCTTCGAGGGTGTATTCCTTAGGAAAGGTTGTCTTCAAATAACTAATATAACGACCTGCCGCATCTTCGATCCTATGTGCTTTGCCTATTTCTTTATTTGTTGGTCTTATGTTGTCAATCTCATTTCCCAAGCATAATTTCTCAATCTTCTCTTCTAACTCATCGGATAGTTTGAATCCATCTCTGGAAAAAATTTTAATCCCGTTATCATAGAAGGGATTATGAGAAGCTGAAATTACAACACCAGCATCCGCCCTTATGCTTTGAGTTAAGAAAGCAATGCCAGGAGTAGGAATAGGTCCAACAAGAACACAATCTCCACCCATAGAACAAATACCTGATGCCAAAGCAGTCTCAAGCATGTATCCTGAAAGTCTTGTGTCTTTACCAATCAAAATTTTGTGTCTTGTTCTATCATGATTTCTAAATATATATGCAATAGCCCTACCAACTTTGAATGCTATCTCTGGAAGCATGGGATATTCATTTGCAACACCTCTTATTCCATCGGTACCAAAAAGTTTTCCCATAAAGCCTCCTTATTAGTCAAGGAAAAGAATATTTACAGAGTCGGGTTTTAAAGTTATCTTTTCACTGGGGCTGATCAATTTCACCCCTATTTTTTTATTGCCTTCATTATTCGTAAAATCCTCAGTTTCAACATATTTTACATTTTCCATTATATACTTAGGCCCCTTTACAATAACAGATTCTGGTGTCACTTTTATTTTTCTATTTCCAGAGTACCTGGGGACTACTTTTAGCCTGCGTTCTATTATAGGAGCTAAACGTACTATTATCTTTTCTGGTTGAATTTTTAGAATCTGAAAATTTGATGGTAGATTTAACTTCTCTTGAGAAATATCAAAAACTAATCTTCCAGCTCTTTGCCCCCTTAAAGAAATTTCTATTCTATTAGAATTATTCATAAAATTATTTAATAAATGCTTTGGTCCCTTGACCCAAACCACAATCTCAGGTGTATTAACTTCATCAAGATATAAGGTTTCTGGCATACCTGTAAAATAAACACTATATCTAAGAGCAGTTTCAACTAAACCCTTTCCCTGAACATAAAACCAAATAGAGATCGAGAAAATTATTGCTACAATTTTTAATTCCCAATTTTCAAAAATTTTCATTTCTTTGAAGCCTTTTTAACACCAAAAAGTAATTTGTTTAACAATCTCTCTAAGATCTCTTCATTTACCTTTGTGGTTATTTTGCCATCCACTGCTACTGAAATATCCCCTGTCTCTTCTGATACAACAAGTGATACCGCATCTGTTTCTTCGGTTACACCAATTGCTGCTCTGTGTCGGGTCCCCAAATTTTTTGAAAGATTAGACTGGGTTGTTAAAGGAAGAAAGCATCCCGCTGCTTTTAAAACACCATCTTTTATTATTACCGCACCGTCATGAAGTGGTGTTGCGGGGTGGAATACAGATAACAAAAGTTCCTTTGAAACTTTAGCATTTAAGATGGTTGCATCTTCCATGTACTCACTTAAATCATCTTCTCTTTGAAAAACAATTAATGCACCGATTTTATTCATTTGCATTGTTTTAACCGCTCTAAAAATCTCTTCTAAATATTCTGTACTTTTTGGAGTCTTAACATTTTTCATCATAGCGCCTCTTCCAACCAAAACAAGAGCACGCCTAATTTCAGGATTAAAAACAATTACAAGCATGATTAGTATTGATGAGATAAAATTATTTAAAATCCAGTTTATAGTTATAATTTGATAGTAATCTGTTAAAAAATAAGCAACAAAAAGAATAGCACAACCCAAAAGAATCTTAAAAGTTCTTGTTCCTTTTAAAAAAAGAAGGACCTTGTAGGTGATATAACTCATCACCGCAATATCTAAGATGTCTTGCCAACGAATTGTATATATCAATTGTTTCATTATTCTTAGTAAATATCAGCATTTCTTATTGCATCCGCTACTTTTACCGCATCCCTCATTCTCTTTACTTCATGCACCCGAACTATATGAGCACCACTTATTATTCCAATACCTACACTTACCATAGTTTCATCGTCTCTTTCATGAGCCTCTTTACCGGTTATCTTACCTAAAAAAGATTTTCTTGAAGGCCCAATTAGTATTGGTAAACCAAAGATAGAGAACTCTTTTAGTTTTTTTAAAATATACAAATTATGCTCAAACTTCTTTCCAAAACCTATACCAGGGTCTATAACTATTCTTTCCCTTTCAATGCCAGCTTCAACTGCTTTATTTATGGAATTAGAAAGACTTTCTATAACTTCTCCCATAAAATCTTCGTACTCTGTATCCTTTTGCATCTCCTGAGGTTTTCCACGGGTATGCATTAAAATTATACCAGCCCTTTTTTCTGCTACTACTTTTTTCATATTTTCATCAAAATTCAAACCACTAATATCATTTACTATATCAGCTCCTGCTTCAAGAGCCTTTTTCGCGGTCTCACTTTTATATGTATCAACTGAAACAATAATGTCTTTATTATAATTTTTAATCATCTCAATTACTGGTACTACCCTTGTAATTTCCTCTTCAGCACTAACTGGTTCTGCAAAAGGTCTTGTTGATTCACCACCAATATCAAGTATATCAGCACCTTCTTGATATAAATTAATTGCATGTTTGAAAGCCTTCTCTTTATCAGTATAAAGTCCACCATCAGAGAAAGAATCAGGAGTTACATTAACCACTCCCATAATAAGGGTTCTTTCACCGATTTCTATCTCTCGATCTCTTATTTTCCAAACAAACTTCTCTTTGTTAATGTTGCTTAAAATTTGTCTTATTTCTTCTGATAATTTCTTCATAGAAAAGGGCTGACGGAGAAGTCTTCTACAAAGCTCATAATACTGCTTTAAAGTGCCCATTATTAAAACATCACTTCTTTCAACTCCACCAACAAGTACTGCCCTATTCACCGCAGTGTCGCCACCAATTGCGAGCATTTCTTGTTTTAAAATATGGGCTTGTGGAAGCTTTAGATTATATATCTTTAAGTTCAGTGTCATGGTTTTTCGAAACATTGATGCAATACCGCCCTGATCGGAACCTATCTTTTCAATCTGAAATCTGGCTTCCTTCTCATTAGCGATATCTATTTTTCTTATCTTAAACAACAGCTTCTCCTATAATGTTATCTATCTCTTTGCCGTCAAGAGTTTCCTTTATAAGAAGCATTTCAACAAGTTTTTCTAATTTATCCCTGTGTTTAATAATTATATCCTTTGCCTTTTCATAAGAATCTGTTACTATATGCTTTATTTCATTATCAATCTCAATAGCAGTTTTTTCACTATAATTTTTGTGCTCTGCAAAATCCCTTCCTAAGAAAATATGCTCACTTCTCTTGCCAAAAGTTACCGGTCCAAGTCTTTCACTCATCCCCCATTCGCAGACCATTTTTCTCGCTAATTCTGTTGCTCTCTCAAGGTCATTTCCAGCTCCAGTGGTCATCTTACCCAATGCAATCTCCTCTGCTGCCCTGCCACCTAATAGAATTGCTAAATTATTTAATAGATAGTCTTTTGTATAATTATGTTTGTCATCTAAGGGAACAAGTTGTGTAAGCCCTAAAGCCATACCCCTTGGTATTATTGAAACTTTATGGATTGGATCTGTACCAGGTAACATTTTTGCTACAAGGGTGTGCCCAGCCTCATGATATGCAGTAACCCTTTTTTCTTCCTCACTAATTACCATGCTCCTTCTTTCTGTCCCCATCATAACTTTATCCTTTGCCTGTTCAAAGGCTTCCATATCTACCACATCTTTGTTCATTCTTGCTGCAAGAAGTGCTGCTTCATTAACCATATTTGCAAGGTCTGCTCCAGAAAACCCAGGGGTACTTTTTGCAAGTAATGATAAATCAACATCTGGCGCTAAAGGTATCTTTGAAGTATGGACCTTAAGGATCTGCTCTCTTCCTCGTACATCAGGCTTTGGAACTACAACCTGTCTATCAAATCTACCAGGCCTTAAAAGTGCTGGATCAAGAATATCTGGTCTATTAGTAGCAGCAACTATAATAATCCCTGTATTTGGATCAAATCCATCCATCTCAACAAGGAGTTGATTAAGGGTTTGTTCCCTTTCATCATGTCCCCCGCCGAGTCCTGCTCCCCTCTGCCTGCCAACCGCATCTATTTCATCAATAAAAATGATGCAAGGTGCATTTTTTTTCGCTGTGTCAAATAAATCCCTAACCCTTGAAGCACCAACACCAACAAACATTTCCACAAAATCTGAGCCAGAAATTGAAAAGAATGGCACTCCCGCTTCACCTGCAATTGCCTTCGCAAGTAGCGTTTTTCCAGTACCAGGAGAACCAACAAGGAGAACGCCTTTAGGTATTCTTGCACCTAATCGGGTAAACTTCTTAGGGTCTTTAAGAAAATCTATTATTTCCTTTAGTTCTTCCTTTGCCTCTTCAATACCAGCGACATCAGCAAAAGTAACCCTATTTTTGCTATCCTGCTGGGTTTTAAATCTTGCTTTCCCAAAGGAAAGCGCTTTGCCCTGCCCAGACTGCATCTGTTTCATGAAAAAAATCCAAACGCCTATAAAAAGAAGCATTGGTAACCATGAAATTAAAGCATTTTGCCAAAATCCACCCTCTTCTGGTTTAACATCAATTTTAACTCCCTTTTCTCTAAGGATCTTTATTAGGTCTGGATCTGGTGGCATGTATGTCTTAAACTCAGTTCCATCCTTATTCTTGCCTGTTATCTTCTGACCCTGTATTGATACTGTATCAACCTTGCCTTCATCCACATCAATTAAAAACTCACTATACAATACTTTTTTAGACTTACCAGCAGGTTGATTAAAGTAGTTAAATACGAGCATCATCGTCAACAACAATAATACCCATATTGTCAAAGTTTTAAGAGCGTTGTTCATACATTCTCCATTGAAAAATTTACATTAATGTTTATACCAGAAAATGCTTAATTTTACAATACAATTCAGAGGGGTGGAAGATAAATGAGGCTTTTTGATCTTCTCTTACTAATTCTGTTTTTTCACCATCGAATAAAAAATTGTGAATTACATTGGAACCTTCAGCAATCAATGGAATTGCTTTTCTGAAAAAGAGGGGCACCCTTTTTTCTAAATAGAATTCTTTAAGTTTTTTGCCTCTATACCTATCGCCAGGCTGAAAATTTCTTATCTCTAAAGTTACGTTATTTAGATTTATATCCATATCAACCTCAATATTACCAATTAAAGGGAGCTCAATTGTCTCTGAATTACTAACTTGGATACAAAAATTTTCAAAGAAATCTTTCTTCTTTGAAAATACAACGACATCACAGCTTTTAGATAAAAAAATCCTTTTTGGCAAAAAGCATGAATAAGAACCATTTTCCAGAGCATTACTATAGAAGTCATTTATATGCTTTCTCTCTATCTCCAAGCTTGTTCCTGAAATCTTACTATACATTTTTCTTAACATCTCTGAGACTATGTATTTGTCCTCTCTTAAAAAATCGGCACTATAAACATCAAACTCTTCGTGTTGTAAAAGAATATACTTATCAATGAGATCGTTGACTATTTTTTCTAAAAAATTATTTAGCTCCCACAAATCGGATGATAAATCAAAAATATGCTCCTTCGCATTTATATTAACTTTATCGAAAAGGGGAATTAAATTATGCCTTATCATATTTCTTGTAAATGTAGTATCCTCGTTGGTTGCATCACTTATAAATAATAGGTTTTCCTTCCTTAACTCATTTAAAATCTCTGATTTTTTTATAAAAATTAATGGTCTTATGATATTTCCGTCTTTCGGTTTCATTGCAGACATGCCTTTTATTCCAGAACCTCTAATCATTCTGAAAAGAACGGTTTCCACTTGATCATCTAAATTATGTCCCAATGCAATAAAATCTGCATTTAACCTATTACATGTAAAATTTAAAATTTTTTTCCTAACTATTCTTCCTGTTTCCTCTATCCCTTTTTTCCATTTCTTTGTCAGTGATATGACATTTACTGAAAAAATGTATGTATCTAAACCAAATTTATTTTTTACATATTCTTTTAACCAGATTGACTCTTCATAAGAGGAACTCCTTATCATGTGATTTATGTGAACTGGAAATATCTCAAGATTGAATTCCTCTCTTAATATAAAGAGAATATAAAGTAAAAAGATAGAATCAGGACCACCAGATAAAGCCAGAACTACTTTGTTTTTTTGATTTCTTTTAAGAAGGTTGTAAGATTCAATATATTTTTGAATTTTTTTGAGCAAATTATTTAACACCATGTTTAGCTAAGTAGGCTCTTTCTACCTCCTCAACATAAAAACGATCCATTCCACTATTTAGTATAAAGTCTTCCTTCAACTCCTTTTTCCCTTCCTCTATCATTTTAGGCAATACTTGAGTTATTAAAAATACTTCTTTCTTAATATGCCAGAAGATCTCCTGCCATAGGTGTTTAGAAATATAAACATCACCCCCAACCTCATTTGCAAGTTTCTCGGTAACCTTAGCGGTATAATATTCCATATCCATATCCTTTTCGCCCCAAAGAGAAAAAACTTCCCAGAACTCATCTTTAATAATCTTGATAATCTTGTAAAAATATACCTCATCTTGCATAAGACTCTTAAGTGCAAAAACACTTGGCAGAAGCATCCCTTCATCCATGGCTATAAGGGGTATCTGTTTCTCCAAAAACTCCAACCTCTTTCTGCCAAAGAAGGTAAGGTAAGGATCTTTGTATATATCGTTTAAAAACAATTGGTTAAAAAAGCCTTTTCGTAGATCCTCAAAAGCCCTATAGTTACCTACAAGGCTTCTTATATGGCTTTCATTTATTGTGCTTTCTGGAACAAAGGCTATCTTAGTTATTAGTTGATGGGTTGTATCAAATCTATCAAAGTAGGTTATTATTGTATTAAAGCTCTCTACAACTAAAAAATTTTCTTCCTTTGAAGCCTTTTCATCTACCATTCTACCCACATCAAGAAAAAACTGTTCGAAAGTCATATCCCTTACTTTCAAAGACTCTTTTTTTGCTATTAGTAGTTTTACCAATCCCTCAGTATCAATATTTCCAGTTTCAAGTAATCTCATCAATATATCTCTGACATCTTTATCCCCTGTCTCTCTTTCTGGTTTTACAAATACCCTCTCTAAATTATCAAGTATACTTGCAGGAATGCCATTTCTAATAAGCACTAAACGAATCTTTTTCAGCCTTGCCTCGTCCTCATCGTCAATATAACCACTTTGGTATCTCTTGATCAAAATTGATACATAATCATTAACTAATTTTTGATTTTCTTCTCTATGATAAGCACTTTCTACCTTAATTCTTTCTAACTGATAACTTTCTATCTTACTTTCTAATAGTTTAATCCTCTTCTCTTCTTCCTCTTTAAGTTCCACCTTAGATAATAGATACCATAGCTCTTTAACTAAAACATCATATAACTTAAGTAACATGACAATTGCATCTTTTTCGCCCATTTGTTCATATAGGAGATTAACAATATGCTCATCCTTTTCTGTTGAGACAAGATTGGTTCTTTTAAGTGCTTTTCCTAATTTTCTTAATATCTCTTCTTGCCTCTTTCCATAAGTTTTAAACTCTCTGTTACTAACAACAAGGAAAAAATAATTCGTAATTGCATTGCCTTCACTGAAGATATTTATATAACTCTCTTCTCCCGATATATCATCAGTAAACTCAATTATATTCTCATTCTTTTGTTTTGCACCAAACATTACCAATCTATTTTTAACTTCCAGCTTTATTAAATCCTTAAAAGGCCTTTCGACCCCAAACATATAACTGCAAAAACTGCCACCAAAACCTTTATAAATTAGCCCACTATTCGTAAGCGTAAATCCACAACCCTTTGCAAAAAACCTCTCTATATTCTCATCTTTGTTATAACTATAAAATACCTTCTCATAGACATCATTTCCAAAGGCATAGAAAGTATACCTTAACCTCTGATTGATCTGACCTTCAAACATTATCTTATTAAGCATAGATAAATTTTAACCTTTCATGATTTACTAAATCAATTTAAATTTAAAAACAGAATATAGAAGATTGATTATTAATTTTAAATTACATTTTTTTAAAATCATTCATAATTTTTAGTGACCTTTATCGAGATTGAAAAATATCAACTAAAAGAGCGATTTATTCATTACTTTACTTGATAAAAACCGAACCTATTTTTATCTGGTTGGAAGAGAATAATAGATCTATCATCAGGAGATAATGTTAATTCTATTCCCTTTTCAATTAAATCTCCAAAATCAACCAATAATTTAAAAGGCTCTATGCTATATAATCTCAATTCCTTTCTATTTTCAAACCTTAATAAAAGATTTCCTGAATTGGAAGGTATTGAGATACCAGTTCTATCAAAAAAATGTGCTAAGGTTCCCATATGAAATTCCATGCTGAAAGGATTATCCTGTGCTTTACTAAATGCAGTTGTTACTGTATAAAGTAATGATTTATTATTCAAAAAATCAGCATATCTAATATATCCATTTTCCCCAAATCTTCTAACAATTTCTAATGCAGGTAGTTTAAATATTATAATATTTTTATGATCTGCTACCACTCCAACTAACTCTTGTTTATCATCAACAATTAGTCTACTTATAAAGTTCGCATCTAATTTAACAACTTTTGAGATCTTATAGGAGCTTCTCAAGTCCTGTAAAAAGGAAAAAAAGGGGATTTTAATTCTCTCTACATATATAATTTCACAGCTTTCGTTGACTAAAACAAGACTTCCATTTTTTAGAATTTTTATCACCTTTATTGGTTTTTCACTTAGTTTCAATCTCCCTTTATAATCCCTTTTATTGATGTCATAAAAATAGAGGAAGCCAGAGTTGTCGGATAATAAAAAATTTTCTGCCCTTTCATCTATCGTATATGCCGAGACCTTCTCTTCAAGAGTAAAGGTCCATAGGCTTTTAAGTGTTCTTTTCGCCGAATATTTTTCTATATCTTTTGAATCAATAGAGTCAAAGCTGTTTTTTCCAATCTCCCGCACATTCTTATCCTCTAATTTATAAAAGACAATCTCTTTGCCATTGTCATAAAGCAACTTATCTTTCTTATCATTAAGCCAGACCTTACCACCTTCATAGACTGCAATAGTTGATATTTCTGATTTATCAATATCAACTAACTTAATTTTCATTGGAATTTGTGCTTCAGAAAGGCAGGGAAATATTATTAATAAAAGTAGAATTATCAAAGGCATAATATATTATAACCAATTTTTTATTAAAGAAAATAAATTTTTTGTAAAGCTAAATTTTATTAACGTCCTCATAAATCATTAACATCTCTTCAACAAATTTAATTTTTGAGTACCTTTTCACTGTTTCAAATCCATTTTTTATCAATTTATTTCTTATTGATTTATCAAGGCACTTTTTAATCTTGCCTGCAATATCTATAACGTCATCGGGATTACATAAAAAGCCATTTTCTCCATCTATAATAATTTCCTTTGTTCCTCCCTCTATTGTTCCAATTACTGGAACCCCTAAAGCCATTGCTTCTAAATAAACAAGACCATATGCTTCAGTAATTGAAGGCATAGCAAAAACATCGCTATCCATTATCATTTTTTTAACTTCTTCTCTTCTCAAATGCCCCATAAAATCAACAATTCCAGTATATCCCTCTTTTCTCATCCATTCTTCTATAATCTTCTGATTTTTATCCCTGCCCGCAACAACTATTTTGATATTAATCCCCTCTTTTCTTAAGATATCTACTGCTTTAATCAATTGCAACAAACCCTTTCTTTGAAAATTTCCACCCACAAAACTTATTTTATAATTATTTTTTATTTCCCTTTCCTTACAGGATATAGTTTCTAAAGGTGCAGGCAGGTAGACTGTCTTTATTTTTTCTTCTGGCAAGTCATAAAAATGATATAACCTTTCCCTAACAAAATCAGTATTAGAAAGTATTAGATCAAATTTCTTATAGGCTATTTTTTCAAGCTTGTGAAGCATGAAGTAATAAATAAGCCTCTTCTTCCAGTCGAAAAAGTGCTTTTTTAAAATACTTTGTGATTGCAAATCCCAGGAATAGGTATCATGAACAGTCCCGATTACAAAAACATCCTTCTTTTTTTTAAAAAAAAGAGCTTCTCTTGCATCAAGAAAATGCACAATATGAATTGTATCTCTCATTTTCTCTAAAATCTTGGAGTATCTGATTGACAACTCAACCCATTTATTGGGTGTGAATGAAAATATTGGTAGATTAACTTTTATAAAATGTGGCGGTTTATCTTCACAGTCTGGACTTATTATAAATACCTCATTTCCCCTATCAATAAGTGCATCAACAAGTATATTGGCATAGGTCCCAACACCGCTGGTTATATTTTTATAAGTGGAGGTAACTAATGCAATCCTTTTCAATATCAACTCTCCAGTATTATCTTTTCTATAAGCCTGCCTAAAACATCAAAAGATGCTACTTCATGAAATCTTTTTTTCCCCTTTATTGATATTTTTTTTGCTTCCTCTTTGTTCTCATATACCCATTTTATCTTTTCTGCTAAATCCTCTGGATTTTCTGGTTCAACCATCAACAGATCCTCTTTATCTTTAAAGAACTCTTCCATCGCTTGTGTTTTAGCAGTAATAACCAGTGCCCCACAAGCTAAGGCATCAAATACCTTGTTTGGCACAACTCTAATAGCCTTTCCATTTCCCCTAAATATTCCAAGAACTACATCTGATGATTTAATCAGCCTATTCAATTCTTTCCTTTCCACCCAATCGATGAAATCTATATTTTTCATTTTTAGAACATCAACCATCTTTCTTATCTCACTATATAACTGTCCCCTTCCAACAAAAATAAATTTTATCTTCTCCCCTTCTAAAAGCTTTGCAGATTTAACAATTATATCAACTCCATGCAAGGGTATGTATTTACCTACATAAAGAACAGTAAAATTTTTACTTTTTTGAACCTCATTCTCATTCTCTAAGAATTCTCTCATCGCACCTACTGGCACCACTCGAAACTTCCTTTCATCAACTTTAAAAAAGCCTGAGAGAAAAATTTTGTGTGTATTTGTATCAATAAAAACAACATCAGAAAGAATAAAAGCATATTTATCAATCATATAAAGAATTTTTGCAATTATTGAATTTTCTTTAAAGATTCTTCTGTCAAAAACAAAAGTATCATATAAAGAGACCAGGGGATTGAAAAAAATCTTCATGCCCTTTAATTTTGCCGGTAAGTAGAAAAAAATTACATCTAAATGAGACGGGTAGCCGATAAACAGATACTTAGAATCTTTAATTTTCAATAATTTAATTAAAAGGGTTGCGTAGGCTTTAATAAATTTAACACCTAACTTTACCAAATTAAAAACACTTCCATACCTTAAAGCATCCTGCTCCCTTACTTCCTCATTTATCAAAGCAACATCAATACCTATACTTCTCATTGATTCTATAAAGATTACATTTCTTGAATAATCCTTTTCGAATGTTCCAAAGTAATATATTTTCAATTGTCCAGTTCCCTTAAAATATTAGTTACATATTCTCCAATAGCAAGAGATGAAGTAAGCCCTGGGGATTCGATTCCAATGAGATTTATTACACCCCTAAGCCCTTTATCAGATTCTTCATTGACAATGAAATCCCTTATCCCTTCACCTTTTAATTTTGGTCTAATACCGGACATGTCAGGAAAAAGGGCATTCCTATCTATGCCATCTAAGAGTAGTGTTGCCTTTTCATAAAACATATCCCTTTTTTCTGGGTCCACACCATAATCAATTGAGCTTACTTCATAAACATCGGGACCTAACTTCATTCTCCCGCCTAAATCAACAGTAATATGAATGCCTAACCCTTTTAAATCCCTATGGGGAATGGGATATACTAATCTTTTAACCAGTGATGGCTTTGAGTAATAAAAATAATCTCCCTTATGGTAAGAAAGCCTATATCCAGCTTCATCAATATTAATGCCCATCATCTGTGCAATCCTGTCAGAATATAAACCACCTGCATTAATAATATATTTAGAATTAATACTTTCTTCTTTTGAAGTAAAAATCTGATAACCCATCTCTGATTTAATTATTTTTTTAACTTCCCCTTTAAAAGCAAATAAAACACCTTTATCCTTTGACAAAAGATAGAGTCTCTTCATAAGTCCATGGGAATCAATTATGCCTGTTTCCTTTGAGTATATAGCCAGTCTACCCCTTGCATTACTTTCAAGCCTTCTTATTCCAACAATATCTATCACCTCTAAACCTTCAACATCATTTTTCATGCCCTGCTCATATAACTTAATCAGCTCTTTTTCTTCAGAATCATTAATAGCCAGAATAAGCTTTCCTACCTTTGCATGGTTGATCCCATATCTTTCGCAGAAATTATACAAAAGCCTCCTTCCTCTTACACAAAACTTAGCTTTCTTAGTATTTTCTGGATAGTAAATCCCACTATGTATAACTTCACTATTTCTGCTACTTGTCTCCAAACCATAACTCTCATTTTTTTCAAAAACAACAATATCTTGAAAAAAGTTTGAAAGGTAATAAGCACAGGACAATCCAACTACACCAGCGCCAATTATAGCAATCTTAAAGTCATACATACTTGACAACTTTCAGTTATGCTTGAGAATTATCAAAATTTAGTTCCCTCTTAACAGAATACTCCCGTTCCTTAACATAAAAACTTGTAAGAAGTTCTCCAATCAAACCCATGGAGATAAACTGTATCCCTATTATCATGTTCAAAATACCAAGCAGAAGTAAAGGTAACCTTCCAAGAATACTACTATAACGGAATCTCAGATAGGCTATATAAATATTAATACATAACCCTATCAAAAATAAAATCAATCCAAAAAGCCCAAAAAAATGTAAAGGTTTCTTCCCGAATTTACCTAAGAAAATTATTGTTAGCAAATCGAAGATACCTGCAAGAAATCTCTTTGCACCAAACTTGCTCTTACCAAACTTCCTTTCAGAATGCTTCACCTTTACTTCAGTAACTTTAAATCCCTTCATATGAGCTAAATGAGGCATATACCTATGCAACTCTCCATACATTGCAACTTCTTGAATAACGTCTTTTCTCATTACCTTAAGACCGCTATTCATATCATGAATTTTAAGACCTGTAAAAAAACCTGTTATACTGTTAATAACTTTGGATGGTAGTCTTTTGCTTATAGGATCCTTTCTTGGATACTTCCACCCAATTACAAGATCATAACCTTCTTTTAACTTCTCAATTAATTTCGGAACCTCTTCTGGCTGGTCTTGTAGATCTGCATCCATCGTAACTATAATATCACCACTCGCTTTTTTAAAACCCGCAGACAGGGCTGAAGACTTTCCAAAGTTTCTTCTAAAAGAAATCACCTTTACTCTCGTATCTTTTTTAGATAGATCTTCAAGAATTTGAAGGCTTCTATCTGTGCTACCATCATCTACAAAGATAAATTCAACATTATCCTGAAATACACCAATAAGTCTTTCATAGAGAGGCTTTAAGCTCTCTTCTTCATTAAAAAGTGGTATAACTATTGAAATCATATTCTTTAAAATATCATAATTCAAAAAACTTTAAAAACAGATATTTATTTATCTTCTTCCTTCTTTAATAAGGCTATTTCTCTTACAATTTTTGTTATATTCCCTTCTATATTTTCCAATCTTTGATAGATTTTGAAGAGTAAATAAAAAATCACCATGATTGATATATAGATAAAAAAATCTGCTCCCCTTGTGATATTAAAAAAACGGGCAATCTTATTTGTTTCTTCAGGAAAAATTATGGCAAGAAAGACTGAAAGCCAAAAAATTAGGAATAAGAAAAACTTACTCCCCTTTATTTCTTTCCTTTTAAAGGCAAAAAACTTTTTTAGAATAATTAATAAAACTATAGTTCCAAAGAAAATCTGATATTTAAGCAAAGAACCTCCTTTTTATCATATGAAAAAATATATTAAAGGCATTAATATTTTTCTGTCCCTTGCTGATTGAATATTCAGTATAAACTATCTTTACCGGAACTTCTTTATACTTAAATCCATTCTTTACAACCTTCTCAAGTAGTTCTGAAGCATAGGAAAACCTATCTTCTGTAAAAACTATTTTTTTAAACACCTCTCTTTTAAAGGCCCTGAGTCCGTTATGAACATCTGTGAGTTTTACTCCGTAGAGAAAATTTGAAATCAAAATACCAAATTTAAGCACTATTTTTCTTATATAAGGCATATTTTCCACTTCTCCCAAAAATCTTGAACCAAAAACAACATCAAATCCCTCTTCTAATATTGGTCTTACAAGGTTTTCAATATCTTCTGGATTATGTTGTCCATCAGCATCAAAGTGAACTATCACCTCAAAATTTGTGTTTTTCAATATAAATTCAGTCCCCGTCTGAAGAGAAGCTCCCTTACCACGATTAACAACATGTCTTAACAAAAAAATGTCATAGCGCTTTGCTATATTATAAGTCTCATCTGTAGATCCATCATCTACCAGAACTATATTTTTGTAACCACTGTTTATCAATCCATTTAACACGTTTGATATTACCTTTGCCTCATTAAGGGCAGTCATTAAAACCACGATTTTATTCTTATCAATCAAGATACACCCTCTTTTTACTAAGTTTTGTAATATCTATTTCAAAGTTTTTACCTTCAATAACCGCATCCTGTGAGACCCCAATATTAAATTTTTTATCATCTACAAATATCTCATAATCATCTGCTTCAACCATACCATTAACCCATGCATAGGGAAGAATAAAATTAACATAACCTTTATCGTCAGTCTTGGACTTTTTCTTGAAGAAAAACATTCTATAAGGAGTCTTGGGCTTAAGTAATAGGGTTACCTCTTTGTTTTTACCAGCGTGTATCCTTAAATTAGCACCTTTAACATATTCGTAAATTTTTATTCTTTTATTTACATTATTTCCCAAAAACTCTCCAATTAGCCTAAAATTATCAAGGGAGTTCTCATCTAATTTAAGACCATAATTAAAATCAAGTATCCCGTATATTCTCTCAATTGGCTCCATATAGGGAAACCCTAAAAAATCAAACGTACCCCTTTCGTAAGTAGTGGCAGAAATTATCAGATATTTAACATTATATTTGTTTAATAATTGAATAAAAGTTTGTTCGCTATTTGTTACCATAAGTTTAAGCACGTCTATAAAGCTCTCCATCCCTCCAACTAAAAGGGCGTTATTTGCAATAACAGGCCTATTCGCGTAGGCAACAACAAAATATCCCTGGTGCCATGGTGCAAAAACTGAATATTCTGGTTTTATTGTTCCATCAAAGGGGTCTTTTGATGCCTTTGGAGTGTTTTCAGACAACCATGTATAGGCATCTTTTATTTCTCTTTCTATAAAAACTGAAAAATATTTTTTTGTCTTACTAATCGATATCCCCCACTCTGAAAGAACAATAATCAAAAAAGCCATATAGGCTAATAAAAGTCTTTTAGAGTTAATCCTGTTCATTAGAAAAATAAGTGAGATACCTATAAAAGGAGCATAAATATAGCTAAATCGCCTTTGAATAAAGGTTAGAACAGCAAAAGATAAAATAAGAAAAATAACAAAAGTAACTTCTGTACTTTTATCTCTGAAGAAATAATAGACAGAAATCAAAGGTACAATAAGATAAACAAAAAAGATGATCCTTAGGATAAATTCCTCATCTATTTTTCCCTTCCACAACCCTACTTTAAACACGGATTGCATCTCAAGAACAGATACAAAACCCTTTTCCTGACCTGTGAGAAATCCTATTCCTTTTAACAACTCATCCTTTAACAGGAACATCAATAAAACTAATATTAGAAAATTAATAGTTGCCATAATCCTCTTTTTTTCAAAGAGAAATGAAAAACCAGTTAAAAATATGCCACAGCATAGAAGACTAAGGGATGAGAAAAAAGAGTATCTTCCAAAATGAAGAGAGGGTTTATAGGGTGGCAATAAAGTCATGAATCCAAAAACTATAATAGCAGTGAAAATCATTGCAAAACCAATATATTTGCCTATAACAAAGTTCTTTTCGTATAGCAAAAAATAAACAAAAGTAAAAAGAACAATCAATCCAGCGTAAAGTATAGCCCCCTGCCATATTAAAAAGATTACAAGCAAGGAAATAGCAAATTTAAAAAAATTTTTTAAACTGGTATCTTTACAAAACTCCAAAAAATAATTAAACAAAAACAGGGCAATTAGACACTCCAACCCATGATGATCACCATCAATAGCATTGGTATACCAATAGTGTAGGGGCATAAAGACTGATATGAAAGCAGAAAAAAGGGCATATTTTTTATCCATTATCTTCTTTGATAAAAGATACACTGGAAGACAAATGAGAGAACCAGCAAGGGCAGTAACCCCAGATGTAACGAGCTCAACAATATGTAAATAAGGCTTTCCTAAAGCCAAAATCCAAGATATAAGGGCTAAAAAAAAGGGATAAAAAGGTGGACTTGGAAAATCGACAGGTTCTGAGTAATTTAAATAATAATCAAAACTGGGAACTTTTGGGAAATCATTTAAAATTGTTAAAATTCGCCTCACATAATATAGATTGTCAGGTTGATAAAAAAGGATTGGGCTTTCTCTCAACTCGCTTATAAAAGGAAGATATCTCAAAAGCAAACCAAATAAAACAAAGAGAGGTAATAAAATTCTCTCATTATATCTTAATGTACTCAATTCTTAATTCTCCATCATTTACTTTTTTGAAGGGGGCCCTTAAAAGACCATATATTAACCCAATACCATAAGTAACATGAAGCAAGAAAGTAGTAAAGGGTATGCAAATATATCGAAAATCATTTTCTTTAAAAGCTTTAATAAAAGCATCAATAAAAAGAATTGTAAAATAAACAATTATAGGAATTAATAAATAACCCCCTTTGATGATAGCAATCATAAAATAAATCAAAAAAAGGAGGGGCAAAAAATTTAGTATGTTAAAGCTTTTGGGATAAAAAAACGTTTGTTCTCCTCTCCCTCTTCCATAATTAAAAATCTGTTTAATAAAAGATTTAAGTGTTTTCCTTGGCATTCTTATTACCACTGCATCAGGGTCATAAACCATTTTCATCCCCCCATGATTTAACTTCTCCATTAGTTCATTCTCTTCATTGGGATAAAGCCTTTCATTAAGCCCCCCAAATTGAAGATAAATATCTCTTTTCATGACCATATTACATAAAATAATCTCCTTTTCTCCAGTTAACCTAACCTTACCTATTCTTTTGTACCTTGCCCTTGACGCTCCAGTTGAAAAAATAGACTCAAGGGTTTTACCAAATAAAAAGGCGCCAAAGGGACATTCTTCTGGCATAATACTTGGCCCACCTGCTAAAACAACATCACCCTTTAAATGTCCAATCAACCTCTTTAATGTATCTTTTTCTGGCATAGAGTCATTATCAAGAAAGTAAATAATCTCTCCCTTTGCAAGTTTAACCGCTTCATTTCTTTGTTTCGAGGGATTTTTCCCGTATACGGTGATTATCTCTATTTTATCTTTTGGGTAGTTTAGCTCTTTAATTGCTAAAACAGCATCTGGATTTAATCCAGGTTTTACAGGTATTACTATAGTAACAGATGGCAAATCTGCATTTTCCATGATAAAATTTTAACATATAATTAAAACTAAAAAATAATAAAATATGAAGGAGAAAAAAATGAAAATCTTCGTAACAGGTGGAACTGGTTTCATAGGCAAAAGATTAACAAAGGTTTTGGCATCTCAGGGGCATGAATTATATATACTAACCAGATCAAAAGAAGGGAAAGTTGACACAGAAAAAATTAAGTATATTGAAGGCAATCCCATAATTGCCGGTAAATGGCAGGATTACATTCAAGAGTGTGACATGGTGGCAAATCTTGTAGGAGAAACTATAGGCCAAAGATGGAATGAAGAGGTTAAAAAAAGAATTAGAGAAAGTAGAGTACTTGCAACAAAAAATGTTGTCGACGCAATACCCTCTAATAAGGATTTCACTCTTATTAGCACATCTGCTGTTGGATATTATGGTTTCCACGAAGATGAAGAAATAGACGAAACCTTTCCCCCTGGTAATGATTTTTTAGCAAATATAGCAAAGGAATGGGAATCGGAAGCATTAAAAGCAAAGGATAAAGGCACAAGGGTAATCATTACAAGGTTTGGACTTGTTATGGGTGAAGGTGGAGGGATTTTAGAAAAGTTAATTCCAATTTTTAAAAGTTATGCAGGTGGCCCAATAGGCAATGGTAAACAATGGTTCTCCTGGGTTTATATAGACGACTTGATCAAGGCATATCTTTTTCTAATGAATTCAAAAAGCTTAGAGGGGCCTTTTAATGTAACATCTCCTCAGCCAGTTAGAAATAAGGAATTTACAAAAGCATTAGCAAAAGCATTGGGTGTATTTGCAATCTTTCCCATACCACCTTTCGCAATTAAATTGGTTTTAGGGGACTTTGCTGAATACTCGATCAAGGGACAAAAGGTAATACCCAAAAGACTCCTTGATTTAGGATTTAAATTCGACGTACCTGATATTTATGAAGCCCTGAAGCGTGTGGTGAAATAATTAATTCATATTAATTTGCAAAAATATATATATTCATTATAATAAATAATATGAAAATTAGAGTATTTTTACCCTATATTTTTTTTCTTATTTTTTCAGCATTATTTATTCTCGGCATTAACTCTGGAGAATACAAATCAGTCTTAGAAAAGGCAATTAAAATTTGTCTTAGTTGCATAGGCATAGGATGATAAACACCTTTAGAAGATTTATACAAACTGCCATAACATTTATTAATAATTCATATTTTGGATTTATCTTTACGGGCAAGATCTATCAGGGGTCTCTTAAATCCTTCTGTGCACCTGGTCTTAACTGTTATTCCTGCCCAGCATCAATTTGGGCATGCCCGATTGGGGCTTTACAAAGCCTTTTTGCAACAATCAGGGTATCTTTGCAAAGCTTAAAATTCCATATAGGACTTTACATAATTGGCTTCATGGGAATGCTTGGTATGATTGCAGGAAGGTTCCCCTGTGGTTGGCTATGTCCCTTTGGATTTTTACAGGAATTGGTTTATAAGATTCCCACTAAAAAAATAAATCTTCCCTCTTGTACACAGTATGGAAAATACTTTTTCTTACTAACATTTGTTGTAATTTTGCCCCTTGCGATTGTTGATGAGTTTGGATATGGAAGCACATGGTTCTGTAAATTTATTTGTCCAGCAGGAACATTAGAAGCTGGAATACCAATGATTATAATAGATCCTTCTTTAAGAAGGCTAATTGGGATGCTTTTTTATAATAAACTTATAATTTTATCTGTAATTATTCTATCCATGGTTTTTATAAGAAGACCCTTTTGCAGGACAATATGTCCTCTTGGTGGATTTTATTCTCTTTTTAATAAATTCAGCATAGTTAGGATGAGGCACGATGAGAATAAATGTGTTAGGTGCAACGAGTGTTTTAAAGATTGCCCAATGCATTTAAAGTTCTATGAAGGAGCAAATCAACTAAACTGTATAAGATGTTTTAAATGTTATGATACATCATGCAAATATGGAGCAATATCAATAGAAATTATAGGGAAAGATAAAACACAAATCATAAAGGAGAACTTAGTATGAGAAAAATTCTTACACTTGTTTTACTGCTATTGATTTTCACCGCCTGCGGGAAAAAAGAAGAACAACCTGTAAAACCCTCTGGACATTATAAACAGCTTACTTTAGTAGATTTTAATAACATTATGAATCAAAATGTTGGCAAAGTGGTTATTGTAAACTTTTTTGCAACCTGGTGTCCCCCTTGTAGAAAAGAGATACCAGAACTTATAAACCTTACAAAGGAATATAAAGACAAAAATCTTACAATAATTGGCATAAGTGTTGACGAAAATGGAGAAGAGGCGGTTGCTCCTTTTGCTAAACAGGTTGGCTTTAACTATCCAGTTTTTTTAACTACACCAGAACTGATTACAAATTTTAATATCGATGCAGTCCCACAAATATTTATTTATGACAAGAGCGGAAAACTAATAACAAATTTAAAAGGCTTTGTTGATGCTCGCGATTTAAAATTAATGATTGACAAGCTTATTTAATCACATAAAAAAGCCCTTCTAATGGGTTATTAGAAGGGCTTTTAAATAATTGAAAAATTTAACTAATTCCCTGATAATACTCCCACTCGGACCTCTAAAGTTGTACTAAACCACCCTTCTTCTATGAAAACATTACAAGTTCTTTCACCCTTTGCAAAATTAAGATTTATTGTATTTTTGTAAGTCAAAGCATTTATTAGCCTCCACTTTTCGGAGAGCATATTATTTTTTACAGCTTCAGCAAGGGAAAAACTATCTACCCTACCTTTATAAGTAAGAATACCCACTTTTATACCCTTAGCTTCAAAAAGGAAGGTATTACTTTTATCCATTTTCATCTTCGAGGGAATTGGTATATCCTCAATATCCCTTATGGGCATCTCAACTGCCACTTCTTTTTTTTCTTGTGTTGCTTTTTCATCCTTAACTTCCTGAGCTCTAACATCAGTTACTACAATAGATGCTTGAAGTGCAAAGAGTAGTGCCACAATTAGCAAAATAACTTTTTTCATTATATACCTCCTAAAAAAAGGGATTGAAATACTTTTCATTTCTTATTGTAGAAGAAGGACCGTGTCCAGGATAAATCTCGGTCTCCTCAGGAAGGGTAAATAATCTCTCCTTAATAGATTTCATAAGGGTATCATAATCACCACCGGGAAAATCAGTTCTCCCAATACCGCCTGCAAAAAGGGTATCTCCAGTAATAACTTTACCATCTATTTTTAAACAAATGCCACCTGGGCTATGTCCCGGTGTGTGTATTACTTCTATTTTCAGATTTCCCAATTCAAGGACATCTCCATCTTTTAAATACCTATCAGGTTCAGGTGATTTATCTACATAAAACCCCCAAATCTGCGCGCTTGTATCCATCCTTTCTAAAACTGGTTTTTCCTTCTCATGAATCAATAGCTCCGCTTTTGTAAGCTCTTTCATTTTTCTATTACCACCACAGTGGTCAAAATGGCAATGGGTGTTTATTATATACTTAATTTTAATGCCATTTTTTTCAATGAAGCTATAAATCTCGTCTACATTATCACCAGGATCTACCACCATGCCTTCCTTAGTTTCCTCGTCGGCGACAACAAAGCAATTAACCTCAAGAGGTCCTACAACAAATCTCTTAAAAATCATCTTTACTCTCCCAATATAAATTTTCTTCCACTTTCGAGTAGTTCCTCTACTTTAACCGGATCTTCTGCTTCCGCATAAATCCTTATTACTGGTTCAGTTCCAGATTCTCTGAAAAGAAGCCAGCAATCATTTTCAAGGTAGATCTTAACACCGTCTATCTCCTTTTTGTCCACCACTTTCAATCCTGCAAAAGAAGAAGGTATATGTGACAATTTATCTTTAAAAGTTTTTTTAATCTCAGGAGTAATCAAATAATTCTTTCTTAGTGAGAAAAGAGGGCCAACCTCATCAAAAATCTCTTTTATCATTGCATAAACAGAAATGCCCCTTTTAGCCACTGCTTCAATTACAAGCAAACAGGCAAGAATGCCATCCTTTTCTGGAACATGATCAATAATGGAAAGTCCAGCACTTTCTTCACCACCAAGCACTATTTTTCTATTGCTCAAAAGCTCCCCTAAATACTTAAATCCAACAGGTGTCTCATAGACTGTATGTCCATACTTTCTTGCAATCCTATCTAAAAGGTGTGTGGTAGCATAGGACCTTCCTATGCCGCCAACCTTACCCCTATATTTTATTAAATAATAATAGAGAACAGCCAAAATAAGATTTGGATTAACAAACTTACCACCCTTATCGACAATGCCAAACCTATCACCATCACCATCTGTTGCAACACCTAAAGCTATTTTTTTATCCTCCTGCATCCAGTTTATAATCTCTTGTAAATTTTTTTCCATTGGATCGGGTGGTCTTCCGCCAAAATAGGGGTCTCTAAAATCATGGATGACCTTACACTTTAGCCCTTCATTTTCAAGTATACAGTCAATATAGTCTCTCGCAGTACCAAACATGGGATCAATTATAATCTTTAATTGGGACTGGGAGATTGTTTTAAAATCTATAATTTCTTTTAATCTGTTTAAATAGCCCTCCCTTGGATCATATACTACGACCTTTCCTTCCTTTTCAATATTTTCAAAGGATAAATCTTCTTTAAAACTTATTTGCCCTAAAAGTTCATTTGCTCTCTTCTCAATCCATGCTGTTGTATCTGGAAGAGCAGGACCGCCCCAGGATGGAGAAAACTTAATACCATTGTACTCAGGTGGATTGTGACTTGCGGTAAAATTTATTGCACCTGCTGTACCTTTACTAAGTATTTCAAAGGAAATGACAGGGGTTGGTGTCTCTCTATTTGTAAGATAGGTTTTTATATCATTTGCGGAGAGTATTTTTACCGCCTCCTTAGAATACCACTCCCCCATGAATCTGCTATCATATCCAACAATTAATCCCTTATCATGAATCCCTTCTTTTTTTACATAATCAGCGATTGCCTGTATTACAACCCTTACCTTCTCAAGAGTAAACTCTTCACCAATTATACCCCTCCATCCAGATGTCCCAAACCTTATACTCCCCATAAAATCCCCCTCCTTATTTCACTCCTTTATTAACCATTTCTTCCACTTTCTTTAAAAGAGTTTCTGCCATTTTCTTTTCTAAACTTTCTGCATAAATAGTAAAATATGCTTTGTCTTGGGATGGTATTGCAAGGTACCAACCATCATCTTCAAATACCTTAATACCATCTATAAGCTCAACATTTTTATCAGAAGTTTTCTCCACAAGATACCTCATTACAGTACCCTTTTTCTCCCAGGGACAAGGTATATTTGTAGTTAATAAAAAGGTTTTAGGAATGCCTCTCAATATTTCGTGTATTGATACATCAAGTATCGCAAGCATCTCAAGAATTTTAACAATACTAAACATACCATCAAAGGCAGGTAAAAAATTAGGGAATATATATCCTCCATAGTTTTCACCCACAAACCCAACATCATACATCATCGATGCTTCCATTAAAGCCCTGCTGGTTGTTTTAGTTCTTACTACCTGAGCATTATTCTTTTCCGCAAGCATCTCTATGACCATTGATGCATTAACAGGTACCGCTATCCTTTTAGGTTTGAAGGTTTCAAGGTAAAGTTTGGCTACCACACATAAGGCTGTTGAGCCATCATAAATCTCGCCTTTATGATCAATTATATATATCTTTTCAGCACCAGCATCAAGAAAGAATCCCGCATCTGCCTTAAGAGACACTACGATATTGCTTAATTGATTAATAGAATATTGGAACTCTTCAGCTGTCTTTGTTAACCTCGAACTATCTAAATTTGCATTCAAAGCAACTACTTCACAATCCATCTTGCCAATTAAGTTATGAAACAGGGAAGATGAACTTCCATGGGAAAAATCTATTACTATTTTAAACCTTTTTTTCTTTATCTTTTCTACGTCAATTTTACTAAGAAATCCTTCTTTATACTTTTCAATTGCATGGGTTGGAAACCCAATCTCTCCAGTTTCTTCAAGAACAACCCTTCTAAAGTCCTCTCCAAAGAAAAATCTCTCTATAGTTTTTTCTTTAGAGCTATGAATATCAATCCCATTCTCTTCATAAAACTTCATATCAATAAAATCTTTATCAAAGGGAGAACGTCTTGTATGAACACCACCAACCTCATTCTCTTCCCTTGAAAGATACCTGACCACGGGAATTGGCACTACACCATAGTCATGTACATTAACCCCCGTTGACAAAACACCAGTCATAAAAGCTCTATTAATCATCCTCGAAGCGGGATGATGATCTCTTGAGGTTGCAATAGTACTTCCCTTCTTAAATGTTGCACCGTATGAAGCGCCTAATCTTGCAGCGAACTCAGGAGTAATCTCAAAATTAGCAATACCGTTTACTCCATAGGGTCCAAAAATAGATTTAGACCATTTTTCACCCCAAACTAAACTTGAAGCCAAAACCGCTCCATCTTCCACAGTCTTCATTGGCCAGACCTTAACTCCTGCCTTCAAAGTGGCATTTTTACCAATCACACAATGATCAGAAATAACCACTCCCTCAGAGAGATACACTCCTTCGTTTATAACAACATTATTACAAATTATAGCCTCATATAATCGTGAATCCCTACCAATAAATGTATTATCCCATATTACTGAATCGTAAATATGAACCCCTTCTTCTATAACACAATTATTTCCAATCACTGAATTTCTAATTTTTACTCCCTTACCTACCTTAGTATTTTTTCCTATTACCACAGAACCATCAGTTATAATCGTATAATCAACCTCAGCACCATCATCTATAAAAACCCCTTTGTTTACTAAATTGCCAGAGATTTTGATATTAACCTTTCCTTCCAATACATCCTGATGTGCTAATCTATACTCTGTTATATTTCCTACATCTTTCCAGTACCCATCCATAAGGGCACCGTATATATTAATCTTTTTCTTCATTAATAGGGGAAAAAGATCTTTGCTGAAATCAAACTCTTTATTTGCTGGAATGTGTTTTAGCACTTCTTGTTCTAAAATATAAATACCTGTATTAATAGTATCGCTAAAAACTTCTCCCCATGTTGGCTTTTCATAAAATTTTGTAATTTTACCCTCTTCATCAAAAATCACTATCCCAAAGGGAAGGGGGTTTTGCACCCTTGTAAGTAAAATAGTTGCTTTCGACTTCTTATTTAAATGAAAATCAATAGCAGAACTCAAATTAAAATCTGTTAGGACATCTCCAGAAATTACAATAAATGTGCTATCAATATATTCTTCTGCTAACTTAACCGCTCCAGCGGTTCCAAAATCTTCTTGGGGTAATATATAACTAATCTTAACACCAAAATCTTCACCGTTTTTAAAATAATCCTGAATAATTTCAGCTTGATAAAAGAGAAGTACAATAATGTCAGTTATACCGTTTGCCTTTAATAGATTAATTATATGCTCCATCATTGGCTTATTAACAAGTGGCACCATTGGTTTGGGGATATTTTGAGTTACTGGTCTTAGACGTGTACCAAAACCTCCCGCCATTAAAACAGCTTTCATAATCCCCCCTTGAAATTTTTTTTAGAGAAATCAGTATACATTAAGAATTAATTCCTCAACAGATTTTCTTCCTGGAGATTTGGGACTGTGGGCTGGATAGCCAAGGGCGATAACAGCTATAAGCTCATTATCGGAACTAATTTTTAGCAAATCTCTTACCCTATCCTTATTCTTCAATATTTCACCAAGCCATACAGCACCAAGACCCAATGAACTTATATAAATAAGCATATTTTGAATACAAGCCCCAATGGCCATAAGATCCTTATCTCTGTCATAAGAGGCAGGATGGTTGATAAAAACTGCTATTAGAGTATCTGCAGATTTAACAATTGAACCATAGGCAGTTAATCGAGATACTTCGGTTTTCATATCTTTATCTTTTATTACAACAAAGCGCCATGGCTGATTATTATGTCCCGAAGGGGCAAAACTACCTGCAGAAATTATATCTTTTATGGTTTCAATAGGTATACTCTTATCTGCCTCAAACTTCCTTATACTTCTTCTCTTCTTTATAACTTCAAAAATCTCATTTCCACCCATCATTACAAAAGCAAATTTAACAAAAAAATATGAAAAAGTAAAGAAATAAGAAAATACCCTGTCTAATTGACAAAAAAAAATCTTATGGTAATTTTCAATTATAGAATAACATTGAGGGGGAGGTTTATATGAAAAAGGCTTTTTTTATTTCCTTTTTTGTTCTATTAATTTCAACCTATGTCTTCTCACAAGATTTGGAACTGCCAAAGAACACGAGCTCTCAAACAAGGCAGTGTATTGGCTGTCATAAGCAGTTTACTCCAAGTATTGTTTATGACTGGCTAAAAAGCAGGCATGCCAAATCCACCCCAGAAGAGGGCATTAAAAAACCAGACCTGGAGAAAAGAGTTAGTGCTAAGAGTATTCCAGACAACCTTTCTAAAGTCGTTGTTGGATGTTATGAGTGTCATAGCCTAAACGCTGATAAACACACAGATAATTTCAGCCACTTTGGCAATAAAATCAATATAGTAGTATCACCTCCTGAT
>JAOABK010000160.1:0-240 GCA_026418415.1 Pseudomonadota bacterium
TCCACATAGTACTTATTGAAAATAAGTGTATAGAGACCTTTAAAATTATTTGCCAGCTTTTCAGGCAAGTCTGGTCTTCTGATGTAGAAGGTGTAAGCAAGAATAAAACCTAATACTGCAATAGCAACTGAAGTAAGCATCAAAGCGTATTCAAGGGCATGGGAAAAATGATGCCCTTCCTGAGAACCAACTTTATATATTATAGGTTCGAGAAAATGGTGGAAATGATTACTGCCACCT
>JAOABK010000160.1:250-505 GCA_026418415.1 Pseudomonadota bacterium
TGCCATAATATCTCATCTTTACTGAAAAATCCTGCCAAACCTGGTGTCCCTGCGATAGCCAAAGTACCTATGAAAAAAGTCAAAAAAGTTTTTGGAATATGTTTTCTTAAACCACCCATATTCATAATATCCTGTTCGCCACCCATTGCGTGGATAACGCTTCCTGCACCGAGAAAGAGCAGGGCTTTGAAAAATGCATGGGTCATCAGATGAAATACACCCGCGGAATAGGAAGCAACACCAACTCCTAAAAAC
>JAOABK010000161.1 GCA_026418415.1 Pseudomonadota bacterium
TATAAGAGACAGGTGCTCGTTAGGATGATAGGAGCTTGCTCCGGCTGCGGTATGTCCGTCTTGACCCTAAAAGCTGGAATAGAAAGGGCTCTAAAGAATAAATTCCCAGATATAAAAGAAGTCAAGGATGTAAACATGGATATACCTATGACCTTTGGCTTTTAAACAACCTTTATGTAGGCGAACCTTTCAACCGCTTGAAGATGTCCTATAACACCAACGCCTGATGGGACTATTTTGGTAAATTCGTGAAGCTTAGTTGGTTTTAACTCATCAAAGGTGATTGCCTATGTTCCTTAGCATTGTCCTAAATCGGTCTTCTTGTGGAAAGTCGCAGTGATATACCACGCCTATCTCTGCTTCTTTTCTTATCTGGGACATTTCCATTCTTGAGGGTGTGGCTGAAGCCACCCTATTTACCAAAGGCAAAGAAGCCAAGAAGGGAAACATTCTAAAAAAGCTTCTTCTGTCCATCCTTATACCTCCATATTTAAGCATATGGG
>JAOABK010000016.1 GCA_026418415.1 Pseudomonadota bacterium
GCCATAGCCCTATGTACATTCAAATTAATTGCTCCATAGGACATGGCACCAAACATAATTGGATACTCTAACTTTAGCTGAGGTGTAATCTGAGTTTTAAGTCTAAGCTTGCCATCCTTTTCTTCGAACTCTAACTTATCTGGCTTTGAACCTAAGTATGTTCTTAACTCCATAGGCTCTCTTAAAGGGTCTATGGATGGATTAGTAACCTGACAGGCATCTATCAAAAGGTGATCCCAAAAAATCTTGTAGGGCTTATCATTTCCCATACCGGTAAGAAGAATTCCGCCAGTTTCTCTTTGCTTAATCAATGCCATTCTGTGAAAATTAGTCCAGGACTCATTTGGTCTGAAAGTAGACTCATTAAGTGTAATCTTTAGAGCGTCGGTAGGACACATATACTCGCATCTTCGGCACCCTACACACTTAGGATGATCAGCATTCATGATATTTTCAGAAGGATCATAGGAATGAACCTCATAAGAACATTGCCTCTCACAGACCCTGCACTGGATACATCTTTCCTTATCACGTTTTACATAGAACTCATAAAATGCCTGACTGACAGGTCGAAATAACACAGAAGACCTCCTCTTTGTATATTAGTTAAAATTTATTTGCAAAAAGGAGGCCAATATAAATTATGTTAATTTATTAAGATTAGTATAAAAAAAATGCAAATTTGAAAAAAATGCCTATTTTTTAGGCTTTATTCTCTGTTTTAATTTGACCAGAGGCTTTCACTTTCTCTCTCATTTTTAATCTTTTTTCTCTCCTATGTCTTCTCCTTCTTAATTCCTGTTTTCTTGTTCCTTTACCCATCGATTTCCTCCTAAAACTTTATTTTATCCATTTTTAATGTCTTCAATATTTCTGAAGCTGTTTCTTCAATGGATTTTTTTGTTACATCAACAACTGGAATCTTGTGTTTCTTAAAAAATTCATTGGAAAACTGGACTTCCTCATAAACATTTTTTAAGTTTGCGTAATCACTATTTAAATTACTACCGATTAATTTTAATCTTGCTTTTCTAATGTCAGCTAAATAAACAGGATCAATTGTAAGTCCGACAACCTTCCCTAAAAGTTTTTTAAAATCTAAATTATACTCAATGCCCTTTACAAGAGGTATATTTGCTACTTTCCATGTTTCATGGGAAAGGTAAATAGATAAAGGGGTCTTTGAAGTCCTTGAAACACCAGTTAAAACAATATCAGCATCATAGATTGTTTCTGGGTTTTGACCATCATCATGTTTGACAGTATATTCTATAGCTTCAATTCTCTTAAAATATTCAGCATTCATAACATGTTGTGCACCAGGAAGCTCCTTTGGTTTTTTAGATAAATATTGAGAAAATCTTTCGACTAATGGACCAATTATGTCAAAAGCATATACCCTCTGAACTTCAGCTTCTCGCATTATTAAATTCCTCAACCATTTCTGGGCAAATGTATAGACTACAAAGGCATTAGAATGGGTTGCTTTTTTTATTATTTCTTTTATTTCTTCAGGTGTTGAAATTTTAGTAAATTTTTGTATTTCTACCGAATTTCCTTTAAACTGGGCTAAAACTGATAAAATTACTTTCTCCGCAGTTTCTCCGGTAGCATCTGATACAATATAGACTTTCAAGTTATCTGCCTTCAAAAAAATCCTCCCTTTTGAAGTAGTTAAAAACATCTTTAGGCTTTATATTTTCAAGGGATCCATTTTTGCCTTTTATAACCTTTATGTCACCCCAAGGTTTATAAACTTGATCATTAGAAGGCCCAAACAAAGCTAAACCTCTCATATTCAAAATACCTGCTAAATGAGTTATACCACTATCACATCCTAAATAAGCAAGTGCATATGTTAACAGAAAACAAACTTTTTTTAAAGGAAGATTGTATAAAAATTTTCTTCCATTCATTTTATCTATCAATCTTTCTTCAGATTCTCCAAGAATATATATGCAATTAAAATTATATTTCTTAACTAACTCTTCAAATTCGAAAAAATTCTCAATTGGCCAAACTTTCTTTAAACCACCACTACCAGGATGTATGATTATGGTTTTTTTAAGAATATATCCTTCTAAATCTTCATAGTAGTTAATTGGTAAAAAAATTGGAATTGGAACAAAGTTCATATTTAAACAGTCAAAGGGATATTTATAAAACCATGTATCTTCAGTTAAAGGTTTAAAATAAAAAAAATTCTTTTTATTACAATCAAGTAGATTACTAAATATATAGAACTTACTGATTCCTTCAAAATGTTTTGGTATACAACCCTTTAAACACTCAAATACACCCTTGGAATCTGCATCAACAAATTCAATGAAATCAATATCGTGAAACAGATCTCTAAAAAGATAGTTACCAGCGAAAAAAATCTTTTTATAAAAAGTTCTTAACCTGAAAAGAAAAGGTAGGAAAGCAACTGTATCTCCTAAAGCCCCTTTCCGATAAATAAATACATTCATTTTTAAAAAGTTTAACGTTATGAAAAAGTCACTTCAACTAAAAAATTTATTCTAACTATTGACATGGGGTTTATAAACTATTATAATTTTCTTTCACAAACCACAGGTACTCACGAAGTGGTTTTATGCCGAGGTAGCTCAGTCGGTAGAGCAGAGGACTGAAAATCCTCGTGTCGATGGTTCGATTCCGTCCCTCGGCATTCTTTTTTTATCAAAAAAACACACATATGGAGTAAAGACAATGACAAAAAAAACTTACAAAATTGCAGTATTACCTGGCGATGGTACAGGTCCAGAAGTAATTAATGAGGGAGTAAAGGTTTTAAAAGCAGTGGGAGAAAAGGAAAATATTGATTTTTCTTTTACATATTTTAACTGGGGTGGAGACAATTATTTACAAACTGGAGAGATTTTACCAGATAATTTTAAAGAGCAATTACAGGGCTTTGATGCAATTTATTTAGGAGCAATAGGACATCCTGACGTAAAGCCAGGAATTTTAGAAAAAGGAATTCTTTTAAGACTTAGATTTGAACTTGACCAGTACATTAATTTAAGACCTGTTAAACTATATCCCAATGTTGATTGTCCATTGAAAGATAAAAAACCAGAAGATATAGATTTCGTTGTAGTAAGAGAAAATACTGAAGGGTTATATGCAGGGGCTGGTGGAGTTTTGAAAAAGGGCACACCCGATGAAGTTGCGATACAGGAGTCCATAAACACACGTAAAGGTGTTGAAAGATGTATACGATATGCATTTGAATATACAAGAAAAAGGAACAAGAAAAAGAAGCTTACTCTTTGTGGTAAAACTAATGTTCTTACGTATGCATTTGACTTGTGGGAAAGAACCTATTATGAAGTTGCTAAGGAATATCCTGATATACAGACAGACTATGTTCATGTTGATGCCTGTTGTATGTGGATGGTTAAAAATCCCGAATGGTTTGATGTTATTGTCACTGACAATATGTTTGGTGATATAATTACAGATTTAGGAGCAATGATTCAGGGAGGAATGGGTATTGCAGCAGGTGGAAACATTAATCCACATGGTCTTTCAATGTTTGAACCTATTGGTGGTTCAGCACCAAAATATACTGGTTTAGGTGTAATAAATCCAATAGCTTGTATCCTTGCAGGAGAAATGCTTCTAAGATTTTTAAATGAAGATTCTGCAGCAAAAAGAATAGAAGATGCAGTTATTAAAGTTGTTTCTACAAAGCTTAAAAGCCTATCAGCTGGTAAAATGGGGTATTCCACTTCAGAGGTTGGAGATTTAATAGTTGAAAACTTGTGAATAATATAAAAGACAAAAAACTTTTTTTAATATTAGGTGATAAAAGTTTTCAACAGGAAAAGATACGTTTTATATTGTCATCTTTTTTTGAAGGAAATATCCCTGAGCAAAATATTGAGTTTTATTCACAAAACAGACATGATTGGAATATAATTAAAGAACAAATACTAACATATTCGCTTTTTGGTACACCAAGATTCTTCATATTAGAAGAAACTGATATTTTTACTTCAGAAAAAAATATTAAGGAACTGCTTGATACTGCAAAAGAATTGTATATTTCAGGAGAATTTGAGAAAGCTTATAAATCTATATTATCTGCATTTCTTCAACTCGATATAAATGAATTAGATTACCAGAAAGTATCTGAAAATCCCTCTAATATTACAAAATTTTTCAATGATTATATAGATAACAGTGATTTTTGTATAGAGCTTTTAAAAAGGTTTAAATTACCAGAAAAACTTCCCCATAAATATGAAAGCACTGATTTGGAAAATATTATAACAAAAATTCCAGATGGACATTATCTAATAATCACAACGAGTAATTTTGATAAAAGAAAAAAAATTTTTAAAGATTTACAGAAGAGAGCTGTCGTTTATGAGCAAATTAGTGTTAAAAAAGAGGGATATGAATTTAAGAAAAATATTGATAACTATATTAAAGACATTATTTCAAATTGGGGCAAAAAAATTTCTGCAGATAATTTAGTTTTGCTACAAGAGCTATGTTATGAGAGTAAGTATTTCGAAAAAAATTTAGAAAAACTATTAATTTTAACAAAAGATATTGATGAAATATCAAGAAATGAAATACTTTTAGCCTTTGATGATGATGCTATAGTAGACTCTAAGATGTTAAGCCAATTCATAAAAGAAAAAAATTTTTTTAAGATTATTACATTAATAACTAATCCAACATCAACTAAACAGGATCACATAAAACTTTTAGGATACATAAGAAGCCTAATTAAAAATGGTATAGCACTTAAAGAAATATTTGAAGATAGAAGCATAAAAGACTATTCAACATTTGTAAATTATTTAAATAGAGTTAAGGAAAATTATGCTAATAAATCATTATTACAGCAACATCCTTTTTATTTATTTCAGAGTTATCAAACTTTCTTTGAATATGAAAAAGATTTTCTAATATCTTTGTATATCAAATTATTTGAAATAGACAAAGACATGAAATCAACTCAAAAAAATACTGTCGATCTATTAATTGATTTTTTTAGCAGTATGTTTAACCCCAGAAAATAATGCTTCCTTTTTGGGTTTTCTTAACCCTGTACATCGCCTTATCGGCCCTTTCTATGAGACTTTTTGCAGTAAGACCTTTATAATATGTGGCTATTCCGATACTTGCACTAACCTTATGACCTGCAAGCGGTGTATTGATAATCTTGTCTTGTAACCTTTTTGCAGTTGCATAAGCACCTTCTTTCTCTGTATTTGGCAACATAATCACAAATTCTTCTCCACCGAACCGAGCAGCAATATCAATATCTCGCAAGCTATTTTTAATAAGATTTGCAAATTCTTTCAAAATAATATCACCAACAGTATGTCCATAGGTATCATTTAATTTCTTAAAATCATCTAAATCAATAAACATTATCGCTAAGCTTCCGCCATATCTATTTAGCCTCATTATTTCCTTTTCTAAGTTCTTTACAAAAAAGTTTCTATTATATAGTTGTGTTAATGGATCGATTATAGATAATCTCTCAAGAGCCATGAAACTCTGAACATTATTTAGAGCAATAGCGGTAGCATCAGCAAGATATGAAAAAAGATGCCTATCCTTTGCCGTAAAACTACTTTGCTTGTTGAAAGATTCTATGACACCAAGTAATTTTCTCTTATAAATAACGGGCGCACATATAAGATTCTTGACCTCGTAATCTTTAACAATCTTACTAATTTTCGTTTTTTCTGTAATTTTATCTATCACAACTATTTTACGATCTATAGCACATTGACCTGCAATACCATCTCCTAAGGGCAGAGTTATCTCTTTGTCAAGTCCTTGTGCAACTTTACTTACAAGCTTTTCCCCATCAAAAATAAATAATGTTGTTCTATCAGTCTTTAGAAGTTCAGTTGCTGCTGAAACTATTTTTTCTAACAGAGTATCATAATCTTGTTGAGATATTAGGCTATTTAAAACCTTAATGATCTTTTCTCTCTCTAACCACCAATTTTCATAGGTTTTCATAAAATTATTTATAAAATTTTCTATTAAATTAGCTATTGCAAAAACAATTTTTTCATCTACGTCAAAGGGAACACCACAGGTAACCCAAAAACCAATTTTTTTATCAAAGAATTTAATAGGTACAACAATTTTTCTATATTTAGCCCAACATTTTTTTACTAATTTATTTAAAACCATTCTTTTTTTTGTATCTTTAAGACACTTAATTACATTTTTTTGTTCACTAAGTATTTTCTTGCAATATTCTGGTACAAATGTTTTTTCTATAACAGTCTGCCCCTTTGAATCTAAAATAAAAGCACAAAAACCAAATCTTTTAGAAAAATCTCGAGTCAAATCCTTAAGCTGTTCCAGTTCAAAGATGTCAGTTATTTGAATATTTTCAGTAGTTGGTTTTTTGGCATCGGTCATTTAAATTTGCCTTTTAATAAAAGTGAATTTGTTACTACAGATACAGAACTCATAGCCATTGCTATTCCAGCAAAGATTGGACTCAAAGTAATTCCAAAGAAGGGATATAAAATTCCTCCTGCTACTGGTATACCAATTGTGTTATATATAAAAGCCCAAAATAGATTTTCTTTTATCTTTTTCTTTGTCATCCTGCTTAAGTTAATCGCCTTTACTATATTCATAAGATCTGGCCTTACAAGTACTACATCACTTGTTTCAATTGCAATATCTGTGCCAGAACCAAAAGCAATACCAACATCTGCAACCGCAAGAGCTGGAGCATCATTAATACCATCTCCTACCATTGCAACAATTTTAGATGATTCCTTTATTTTTTTAACAACAAACTGTTTTTCATCTGGTAAAACTTTTCCTTTAAATTTACTTATATTTAATTTTTTTGCGACGCTTTCGGCTACTTTTTCATTATCACCTGATAACATGTACAATTCAATATTTTGCTCTTTTATCGCCTTTACAAAATCTAAAGCATCTTCTTTTATCACGTCCGATATCACAACGAATCCCAAAAGATTCTTGTTATTCTCTACTTCTTCTCCAAGACAAACAACAGAATTGCCCTCGTCAAAATATTTAACAAAAACTTCTTTATTAAATTTAAACTGCTTTTCCTCTAAGAAATCTGGGGTACCAGCATACAGATATTTACCATTAATTTTACCTTTTATACCCTTGCCCAAAATATTTTCAAAATCTTTTACATCATAAAAATCAATATTGTTATACTTTTTTAAAATAGCATCTGCAAGAGGATGAGATGATAATCTCTCAAGAGATGCAAGTTTCTTTAAAAATTCTACTTCATTGATGTCAAAGGTTTTTAATTCTACAACTTCAGGATGTCCGTATGTTAATGTGCCAGTCTTATCTAATACTATCACCTCAACATTTGCCAGTTTTTCAAGAATCTCTGCGTTTTTAAATAGAATGCCCCTTTCTGCGCCAAGACCGGTACCAACTATTATAGCAGTTGGAGTAGCAAGACCTAAAGAACAGGGACAGGCAATAATAAGAACAGATATAAAAGCTTTTGCAGATATATATGTATCAAAACCAGCAAACTTCCAGATTAAAAAACTAAGCACAGCAATTATAAAAACAACAGGAACAAAAACAGAGCTGATTTTATCAACCAATTTTTGTATGGGAGCCTTACTTCCCTGTGCCTCTTCGACTAACCTTATAATTTGGGCAAGCATTGTGTTACTACCCACAGATGTAGCTTTAAAAATAATGCTACCAGTGGTATTTAATGTTCCACCAATTACATTATCTCCTTTTTTCTTTTCCACAGGAATACTTTCTCCTGTTATCATTGACTCATCAACAGAAGAATATCCATCAATTACAATTCCATCCACAGGGATTCTTTGACCAGACTTAACAACTATTAGATCACCTACGACCAATTCGTTTATTGAAACTTCTATTTCTCTGCCTTCTCTAATCACAATAGCCGATGATGGTAATAGTTTCAAAAGTTTTTTTATAGCAGAAGATGTCTTACCTTTTGCTATTGCTTCAAGGTATCTACCAAGTAAGATAAAGGTTATCAAAACTGCGGAAGTCTCATAATATAAATGTGAAGCATCTGTTAATCCACCATAGAAAATGACAACTGTCTCATAGAGACTATAGATATAAGCAGTGCCAGTACCAAGAGCAACAAGGGTGTCCATTGTTGATGTTTTGGATTTTAAAAGAGTCTTTATGCCGTTTATGTAAAATTCTTTTCCAAAAAACAAAACTGGGGTAGCAAGAATAAATTGTACAAAGGCATATATCGTATCATTTTGGAAAAAGTGGAAGATATTAAAGTGATCTGCCATAGTTATAACAAGTAAAGGTAGAGAAAAAACTGCTGAAAAAACAAAATTCCTCTTCTTATGTGCAAGTTCAATCTTTTCAGCATCTATATCAATATAATCTAAAGGTTGATAGCCTGTTTCGGTTATTATTTTTCTTATTTTTTGTTCATCTAATATATTTTCATCAAAGGTGATAAAAGCCTTATTTGTAGCAAGATTAACATTTGCCTCGAGTATCCCCAGTTGGGACTTTAGAGAATTCTCTAATTTAGAGACACACGATGCACAATGAAGACCACCAATTTTCACAACAACAGATTTTGTTTTGATAATCTTAAAAATATAACCAATCGAATCTACAGCCTCTTTCATTTGAAGAGGAGTAATCAAATTTTCATCATACTCAATTAGAGCAGTTTTTGTAGCGAGATTAACATTTGCTGATTTGATACCCTTCAGAGAGTTTAATTTATCTTCTACACGAGCCACACAGGAAGCACAATGAAGCCCCTCAATTATAAATGTTTCTTTTTTCATATCAGTTTTTAGTTAACTTTTTTTGTTTTTTTTATCATAATATATAAATAATCTTATCATAGACAGGAGGAAAAATGAAATTCTTTATTGATACTGCAAATCTTGAGGAAATTAAAAAAGGTTTAGAATTAGGTTTAGTAGATGGTGTTACAACAAACCCATCATTAATCGCAAAAGAAAAAAAACCCTTTTTAGAATTGATAAAAGAGATATTAAAATTAGTTCCCGGCCCAGTTAGCATAGAAGTTACTGCTGTAGATGCGGAAAATATGGTAAAGGAAGCTAAAAAATATGCAAAACTCGGAGATAATGCGGTTATAAAGATACCTACCACCAATGAAGGTCTAAAGGCGATTAAAAAGCTATCCTCAGAGGGTATAAAAACAAATGCTACCTTGATATTCTCGCCTTCTCAAGCATTGCTTGTTGCAAAAGCAGGTGCTACTTATGCAAGTCCTTTCATAGGAAGACTTGACGATATATCACAAAGAGGGATGGATCTGATAGAACAGGTATTAACTATTTATGATAACTACTCTTTTGATACAGAAGTAATTGTAGCAAGTGTCAGAAATCCAATGCACGTTGTAGAAGCTGCGCTTTTGGGTGCCCATATAGCCACTATCCCTTTTTCCACAATTAAACAACTAATAAACCATCCTCTAACTGATATTGGGCTTGAAAGATTTCTAAAAGATTGGGAGAACTATAATAAAGAAGTTGCTAAAAAGAAGTAGTTTAATCAAGTTTCCTTATTAACATTTTCGCCTTACCCAAAACTCGAAAAAAACCTGATTTTACATAAATTGGACTATAATCAGGGTTTTCTGGAAAGAGTATAATTCCTTCTTTATCAAACTTAATCCTTTTTAAGGTTACCTCTCCATCTAATAAAGCCACAACAATATCGTTATTTTTTACATCTCGATCCACATCAACCGAAACTAAGTCACCATCGTGAATTCCAGCATTTATCATACTGTTTCCTCTCACTTTTAGAATAAAAGTCCCTTTTAATAAATTATTTATATCTTCAAGATAATCCCCTTCTTCAATAACAGGAAAAATTGGCTCACCAGCAGAAACAATCCCTAATAAAGGAATCCTTTTAAATATGTTTTTATCTTTATTAAGTTTGATTGCTCTTGATTTCTTCCTATCAAGTGATATATATCCATCTCTTTCTAAAGCCTTCAAATGCTCATAAACTCCATTTGTAGATTTTATACCAAAATGAGAGCATATTTCTCTAATAGTTGGGTATCTCAAATTTTCGTTAAAATAGTTTTGCAAAAAATCAAGAATTTTCTTTCTTCTTTCCGTTAACATACCTTTTCTGGCCTCCAAGCGGGAGAAATGGGTTTATTATGCAAATACTTGTCCTTTACGATCCCCCACGTAATTATATCAAAACCCCATTTTTCTCTAATTTTGTCAATAGCCCTATAACATCCTTCTCGCCTATTACTAAAAAGCCTCTGTTGAATAGATGGAACAAGCCTACTAACAGAAATGCCAAGTAATCTTATTGGTTTTTCTATCTCTATAGAGTCGATAAGATCTTTCGCTATTGTAAAAATCTCTTGCTCTTCACAAAAAGCCATATTTTGTTTGTGTTCCAAAGAAAAGGTGTAAAAATCTTTATACCTGATAATTAAGCTTAGATGTCTTGCTTCAAAAGATTCCCTTCTAAGCCTGTAACCTACTTTCTCAGCCAACTGAAAAAGCGCTTTGTAAATCTCTTGACTATGAAAAAGATCTCTATCAAAGGTCATGCTATTCCCAATGGACTTGGGTTTGTCTTCATAAGGCTTAACATAATCTTTTAAATCCCCCCTTAAAAAACACAAAGTCCTAATACCATTAATTCCCATAATACTTTTTATTTTGTAAAAAGGTGCACTAACAAAATCTTTTATGCTTGTTATACCCGATAGCGCCAATTTTCTCGCAGTTCTTTTCCCGATGCCACAAATTTCACCAACAGGTAACTCATAAATATCTGAAATACTTTTTATCCAGAAAAAACCATCAGGCTTTCTTAAACCACTAGCTAACTTAGCAAGTAATTTATTTTCTCCAGCACCAACGGAACAGGTAATATTAAACCTCTTTCTAATGTCTTTTTTAAAGTACTCTGTAATCTTAAATGGATCTTGCGATCCTATATCAACAAAAGCTTCATCCACAGAATAAACCTCAACAACACCATAACACTTTAAAATTTCCATAATCTCTATTGATGTAGCTTCATATTTCTTAAAATTAGCAACAACTATCTTTAGATTGGGACATAATTTCAATCCCTGCTCTATCGCCATACCAGTTTTAACACCATACTTTCTTGCTTCATAAGATGCTGTTGTTATTACCGTCCTTTTTTGGGCTCCTGCTACTGCTATTGGCAGTCCTCTTAAAGATGGATTTGTGGCCTGCTCTACAGAAGCAAAAAAAGCATCCATATCTACATGAAGAATCATAATCTACCCCTCTATTCCTTCAAGAAACCATTCCATATATTCTCTATGACAGACGAGATGATATAATACATTCCCTGACAAAACTGAATAATGTTGATAAACCTGCTGTCCTCTTTTCTCAACCCATTTATAAAATACTCTTTCCACCTTTATTCTCTCACCCTTCCACTCAAACCAGACTGGAAACACACCCTTTTTATCACAAATTAATGCTACTTTAATCCTTTCTCTAATCTCTTGCATAATTTAATTATACTGAACAAATGTTCAGTTAGCAACTATAAAAATAATCTTTCCTTTACTTTGATAACAAGGGGTCTCTAATTAATATTTTTCAGTTTTATATCCGGTTGTCTTATAAATAATGGTTCTATACTTTCAGGAGGTACTCTATTAAATTTAACTCTATATTTTTTGCTTAACTGACCTACCCCATAAGATAAATTCTTAGCAATTGTAAGGTTAAATTTAGCTAATGGTGCAAATTTATCTAAAATATCACCTTCAGTTATAATACAAAGTTCGTCTCTATTATGTTTTAGCATTTCTTTCACTACTGTATCACTATCAACTGAAGATATATTATAAATATTTAAAATATCATCCTCTTTTCTCTCATAGATAGCAAAATAATAAAGATTTCTATGGGCATTTGTAATAGTTGCTATTTTAAAACCCTTTAAACCAAAATATGCTATTGTCTCACAAGAAGATACTGGAACAATAAAAATTCCTTTCGATAAAGCTATACCTTGAGCAAATGAAAGTCCTACTTTAATACCAGTAAAAGAACCTGGACCAATATCAACAGCAATATAATTAAGAGATTCAAAGAAATCATTATAATTTTTTTCAAGAAACTCTAAAGACTGGTTTAACCATTTAGAGGGTGTTAATTGTCTTGAAATATCAAAATTAACTATATTTTCATCATTTCTAAAATAACTAAGTGAGGCACTAACCTGGGTTGTTGAAATACTTATAAAATTCATTTCTTTGCAAATATTCTCATAATATCATTATAAAAAACTGTAACAGTAAGAAGGATGATAATCATCATGCCAATATAGGTATATGCCTCTTTAAATCTATTTGAAACAGGCTTTCTTGTTATAGCTTCAATTATGAATAAGACTATATGTCCACCATCAAGAATGGGAATTGGTAAAAGATTTAATACCCCTAAATTCACACTCAATAGGGCCATAAAAGCTAAAAATGTATAAATGCCTGATTTAGCTGTCTCTCCAGCTAATTGGGATATCATAATCGGTCCACCAAGGGAGGATACGGGCACTGTTCTATTAATTAATTTTTGAACAGTTATTAATGTAAGCTTTGTAAGTTCATAGAACTGCTTGATCCCCCTAATAATAGCTTCATGTATCGGATAAGACACTTTAATCAGTTTATCTGAAGAGACTATCCCTAATACTGGCATCTCAACCTCTTCTCCAAAAATGTTCTTAATTTTTTCTATTTTAGGATTAATTTTTGTATAGTATATTTTCCCATCTCTTTCAAAAACTACTTCTAAAGTTTTGCCCCCACTTGCTTTTATTATGCTTGAAATCTCCTCCCAGGTTTTAACATTTTTTTCATTAATCTTCACAATCCTATCATTCTTTTGTAAACCAGCAACGTAAGCAGGATAACCTTCTTTTACATCTCCAACAACATTGGATAAAGTCTGAAAACCAAAAATGTTAAAAAGAATAAATAGTATTATTGCAAAGAAAAAATTAAAGAGAGGTCCTGATATAACAATAGCAATTTTTTTTAGAGGTGTTTGATTGCTAAACGCCCTTTCAGGCTCCTCTAAAACTTCATCCTCACTCTCTTCTCCATACAACTTTACATAACCACCTAAAGGAACAGCAGAAATCAAATACTCTGTTTCTTTTCCCTTTATACCGAATATCTTTGGCCCAAATCCTAATGAAAACTTTAACACCTTAACATTGATAAACCTTGCTACTACATAATGCCCGAATTCATGCACTAATATTAAAACACCCAAGACAATTATTGCAGATATAACACTTACCATATTACCCCTTTAATTTATAAATTTTTAATTTTGTTTTTAACAAATTCTTCCGTCCATCTTTCAATTTCAAAAATATCTTCTATATCCTTTATTTTAAATCCCCTATGAGCATCTATTGTATCTTTAACAACCCTATATATATCAATGAATTTGATTTTCCCTTCTAAAAAGGCATTTACCGCTAAATCATCAGCAGTGTTAAAAACAGCTGGATATGAATATCCTTTCTTGCCTACTTCATAGGCCAAACCTAAAAAGGGAAATTTATCAGGATCTACCTTTTCAAAAGTTAATTTACTAAGTTCTTTAAGTCCACATCTTTTTACAGCTCTCAATTTATCTGGATAAAAAAGAGCAAAAGATATTGGTAACTTCATGTCTGGATAACCTAAATGAGCTAATATTGACCCATCACTAATCTCAACCATCCCGTGTACTATGCATTGCCTGTGAATCAAGACTGAAATCTTATTATAACTTAATCCAAAAAGATGATGTGCTTCAATAACTTCAAGCCCCTTATTCGCCAAAGTTGCTGAATCTATGGTAATTTTTTTACCCATTTTCCAAACTGGATGATTTAGTGCTTTTTTAACATCAATATCTTTAAGAGATTCTACACAAAAATCTATAAAAGGCCCACCAGATGCTGGTATAATTATTTTTTTAATCTCTTTTTCTTTTTTACCTTCCAAAAGTTGAAAAATAGCACTGTGTTCACTATCTACAGGAATTATTGTTGATTTTGCTTCCTTTGCTTTTTTAGTAATTATCTCTCCTGCGGAAACAAGCGACTCTTTATTCGCTAATGCTATATATTTACCTGCAGTTACAGCATGATAGGTTGGTCTTATTCCAGATATCCCAGATATTGCTGAAACTACTATGTCAACCTTTTCATGAGCCGTAGCAATTTCAATTCCTTCACTTCCCGAGAGTAATTTAGTCTTTGATTTTTCTCTATTTAAAAAATCTTTCAGTTTATTATAAAATTTCTGATTATTAATAACAGCGAATTCTGGATTAAATTCTAATATTTGACTTGAAAGTAATTCCCAATTATTATCCGCAACTAATGCGAATACTTTTAATTTATCCCTATGTTGTCTCACTATTTCAAGGGTATTTATACCTATTGTACCTGTTGAACCAAGAATACTAATATTCTTCATCAATATCCTTTAATATAAAATTTTATAAAAAAGTAAAATAGTGGTCCTGTAAAAAATAGGCTATCAAACCTATCCATGAAACCTCCATGTCCTGGTATTATAGAACCAGAATCTTTTACCCCAAAAGACCTCTTAATTCCAGATTCAAAAAGATCACCAAGTTGTCCAAATACACTACCCAAAAAACCTAAAAGAATAATTCCAATCCATTTGTCTGATTTGATAAAAAAATAGTTTATCAAGAGGACACTTAATATGCCACCCAAAACCCCACCAAAAAGTCCTTCAACAGTCTTTTTCGGTGATATCTCTGTAAAATGATGTTTTCCAAAACTTATCCCCACAAAATAAGCAAAAGAATCTGTTAACCAATTGAGCACTAAAAGCATGAATATCCAATAATTTCCCTTCTCAAAAAAGAATATTTTTAAAGTAAATCCGAGTAATACTGGAAAATAAATCATTCCAAGTATATTAGCCCCTGCTCTACAAACAAACTCATTCGTTCCATACTTAAACAAAACATAAGTTAAGAAAATACATAAGTAAGCACTTAAGATAATTGCTAAATAATTTTCATAAAAGACAAATATAAACAAAATTAAAATAGCAAAGATTGAAGAGAGCAATTTATCTATTTTTGCCTTCATTTCAATTATATTTAGATACTCTAAAAGAGAGCCTATACAAATGATTGAAATTACAATAAAAAATATTTCTATGTTACCTTTGAAAATTATTAATAATGCAATTGGTATTAGAATAATCGCAGATAATACTCTTAAAAAAAGATTAGACCTTGCCAAATCTTCGCTCCCTCTTCATATAATCTCTGATTGCAAATTCAAGCTCTTCAACAGTAAAATCAGGCCAAAGAGTATTTGTAAAATAAAGTTCTGTATATGCAATCTGCCATAAAAGAAAATTGCTAATTCTATATTCTCCACTTGTCCTAATTAATAGATCAGGATCAGGTTGCCCACTGGTATCAAGAAAGTTGGAAAAAAATTTTTCATCTATTTCTTCTATTTTTGTTGTTTTATTTTCAACTTCTTTACATACTCTTCTAACAGCCCTAATAATTTCGTCTTTCCCGCCATAACTTAAAGCTAAATTTAAAACCATTCTGTCCATTGTAGCAGTTTTCTTCATTGCATCAATTGTTATTTCTTTAACGTCTGGTGGGAGTTTGTCAATATTACCTATTACATTAAACCTAATCCCCAACTCAATAAGCCAGTTTATCTCTGAAACAAGATATTTTTTTAAAAATCCCATCAAGGCTTTGACCTCACTTAGAGGTCTTTGCCAATTTTCAGAAGAGAAAGCAAAAAGTGTTAAATATTGGATACCCCTTTTGCTACAATATTCAACCACATTTTTGACAACGGAAATCCCCTTCCTATGCCCAAAAACACGTGGTCTATTCCTTAATTTTGCCCATCTACCATTGCCATCCATTATTATTGCAATGTGTTTTGGCAATCTCTCTTTCATTTACCTATTTATATCCTCAATCCTAAATTTATTACCAGTTAGAATTTCATAAGCATGTTTATATTTAAGAAATGTATTTCTTACAACATCTGAAGGCAACTCGGGTATTTTCTCCATATTTTCCCAATCTAAATTAATCAAATAGTCACGAATATATTGTTTATCTAAACTAATTTGTGCCTCTCCTGGCTTATAGGTATCCAGAGGCCAAAATCTTGAAGAATCTGGTGTAAAAACCTCATCAATCAGAATAATCTTATCATTGTATAACCCAAACTCTAATTTCGTATCTGCAATAATAATTCCCTTGGATAGAGCATAATTACTGGCTTTAATATATAATCTTATAGAAAACTCTTTTAAAAGATTTGCAATATCCTTTCCAACAATATCCACCATTTTTTCGAAACTTATATTAATATCATGCTCCCCCATATCCGCTTTTGTTGAGGGGGTAAAAATTGGTTCATCTAATTTATCTGATTCCTTCAAACCTTCTTTTAACTTTATACCGCATACTGTCCCAGTTTTCCTATATTCTTTCCATCCGGAGCCAGAGATATATCCTCTTACAATACATTCTACACTGAAAGGCTTGGCTTTTTTAACATAAACAGATCTATACGCCAGAATATCTTTATATTTTCTCAAGCCTTCAGGATAACTATCGACATCTGAAGTTATTACATGGTTATCAATCACATCTTTAAGATAATCAAACCAGAATAGTGAAAGCTGATTTAAAATTTCTCCTTTATAGGGAATTGGTGTTGGTAGCACCACGTCAAAAGCTGAAATTCTATCAGTTGAAATAATAAGCAAACAATCATTATATTCATAAACATCTCTAACTTTGCCCTTTTTTAATAAATTTATACCAGTAAGATTAGTATCTTTAACAATCATAAATACCTCAAATATTTAAAATAAAATGGCATGGTGTTAACCATGCCATTTACTTTTTTGCAGGAAAAAAAGCATTTTTTTAGCCCTGCATCATTTTTTCTTTTCTTGCCTTTTTTAGTGCCCTTCTACGAGCTGCTTTGAGCCTTCTCTTTTTACGCTCACTTGGCTTCTCATAAAACTCTCTTTTCTTGAGTTCAGAGAGGATACCAGCTTTTTCAACTTCTTTCTTGAATCTTTTGAGAAGCCTTTCAAAATCTTCACCATCAAGGGCTTTTACTTCTGCCATTCAAATCACCAACCTTTTTTTAGTTTTAGATTACCAAAATTTCTTTTTCTTTTAAAGCCATAATTTCATCAATTTTTTTAATGTAGTTATCCGTTAATTCTTGTATTTCCTTTTGTAGTCTTTTAGAATCATCTTCTGATATAGATTTATTTTTCTCTTCGGTTTTTACCTTTTCTATTGCATCTCTTCTCTCATTGCGAATCGCAACTTTACTTTCTTCACATATCTTTTTAGCAATTTTAATTAACTCTTTTCTTCTTTCTTCAGTTAATTGTGGTACTGCAAGTCTAATAACCTTTCCATCATTAGTCGGAGTAATACCAATTTCTGATTTCATTATTGCTTTCTCAATTGCAGAAATACTCGATGCATCCCATGGTTGAATTAGTATTAAACGAGGTTCAGGAATGCTAATAGTCGCAAGCTGTGTTATGGGCATTTGAGAACCATAATAGTCAACCCTAATATCATCAAGCAAGGAAGCAGAGGCCCTGCCACTTCTGACTTTACCAAGCTCTTTTTTTAGATGTTCCACTGTTTTTTCCATTTTTTGCCTTGTTTCCTTTATTACAGTGGATTCCATTCCTAATCCTCCTTCACAAGTGTGCCAATATTCTCACCATATATTACTTTTTTAATGTTACCCTTCTCAGTAACATCAAACACTATTATTGGTATTTTATTCTCCCTACAAAGAGAAAATGCAGATGCATCTAATATTTTTAAATCCTTTTCAATAGCTTCAGTGTATGTAATTTGTCTATATTTAACAGCTGAAGGAAATAAATGGGGATCTTTGTCATAAACTCCATCTACCTTTGTCGCTTTTAGAAATACATCGGCTTTAATCTCAGCTGCTCTTAATGCTGCTGCTGTATCTGTGGTAAAAAATGGGTTTCCTGTACCCGCTGCAAAAATAATAATTCTTCCTTTTTCCAAATGTCTTAATGCCCTTCTCCGAATATATGGCTCTGCTACTTCCCTCACATCAAGGGCAGAAAGTACTCTTGTTTGAGCACCTCTCTTTTCAAGGACTTCCTGAATTATTACCGCATTCATAAGTGTTGCAAGCATTCCAACATAATCAGCAGTTGCCCTTTCAACACCTAATGATGCGCTTGACATACCTCTAAATATATTACCACCACCTACAACTATTGCAACCTCTATACCTTCTTTTTGAAGCTCAACTATCTCATCAGCAACTTCATTTATTTTTTCAGTTGATATACCAAAACCTTTATCACCACCTAAAATCTCTCCACTTAACTTTAATAAAACCCTTTTATATTTAGGTAAACTCATTTATTCTCCTATCTGAAATCTCACAAACCTTTTTACCTGTATATTCTCTCCAATTTTACCTACAGCTTGAGCAATTAAATCTTTTATCTTCATCTTTGGATCTTTAATGAAGGGTTGTTCATAAAGACAAACTTCTTGATAAAAGCTTTCAAGCTTTCCTTCAACGATTTTATCCCATACTTTTTCGGGTTTACCCGAATTTTTTGCCTGTGTTAAATAAATTTCCTTTTCCTTTGCAAGTACATCTTCTGGGACATCTTCTCTTTTTACATACAATGGTTTGACCGCTGCGATTTGCATTGCTATATCTTTAGCAAGCTCTTTAAAATCATCGTTTCTTGCTACAAAGTCAGTCTCACAATTAACTTCAACAAGTACTCCAATTTTACCACCTGCATGTATATAGGACGCTATCAACCCTTCATTCGCTGCTCTTGAAGCCTTCTTCTGGGCTGCTGCCATTCCCCTTTCTCTTAAAAAAACAATCGCCTTTTCCATATCTCCATTAGATGCCTCAAGTGCTTTTTTACATTCCATCATTCCAGCACCAGTTTTTTCTCTTAATTCTTTAACCATCTCAGCGGTAATCATTATTCTATCTCCTCCTTTGTCTCAACAGAAATTTCTTCGTTTGTTTTATTTCCTTCTGATTTGATCATGGTTTCTTCATAAGTTTCTTCTTTCTGTTCCATTGTTTCTCTTTCTCTTTTGCCTTCTTCATAGGCATCCGCTATCCTGCTTGCAAGTAGTTTTACAGCCCTTATAGCATCATCATTTCCAGGAATAATATAGTCAACATCATCGGGATCACAATTTGTATCTACGATTCCTATGACAGGAATGCCTAACCTTTTTGCTTCTGAAACCGCAATCTTTTCTTTCTTTGAGTCAACCACAAAAAGAGCATCTGGTAAATCTTCCATATTGCGTATTCCATCTAAATAACTTTTTAATTTTTCTTTCTTTTTCAAAAGCTTAATCTGCTCTTTCTTTGGAAGTTTAAAAAGTAGTCCTTCTTCCTCAAGTCTTTCAATCTCTTTCATCTTTTCAATACTATTCTTTACTGTTTTGAAGTTAGTTAACATTCCACCAAGCCATCTCTCATTAACATAGGGAAGACCTACTCTTTTTGCCTCTTCAGCTATAACTTCCTGTGCCTGTTTTTTTGTCCCAACCATCAATACTACACCACCCTGCTTACCAATTTCCTTCACAAAAGCAAAGGCAGTCTTAAAATACTCTACTGTTTTTTGCAAATCAATGATATGTATCCCATTCCTTGCTCCAAAAATGTACGGACGCATTTTGGGATTCCATCTTTTTGTCTGATGTCCAAAATGAACACCTGCTTCGAGTAGCTGTTTCATCGAAATACTCATAAATTTCTTTCCTCCTTTAGGTTTTATCCACCGTCACACTTCCATATCCTTTAGGATACAGACCTAAACATACTTGTGACGTGAGTCATTAAGATTTATAATTCTAATTTTTTTCAAAAGATTTGTAAATATTTTTTTATTTATATTTAATGATTTTTCACAAAACCGATTGAATAATTTATTTCAGTCTTTATATGCAATAATATCAATCTCAACACCTGAACCTTTAGGCAAATCTTTGACTTCAACAGTTGACCTTGCTGGGTATGGTTTTTTAAAATACCTTTCGTATATCTCATTAATATCAGAAAAATTCGATAAATCTCTCAAATAGATAGTGACTTTAACCACATCATCAAAATTCATATCTGCTGACTCGAGAATCGCTGAAATATTTTTCATCACCCTTTCCATTTGAACCTTGATATCTCCAACTTCAATCTGTCCCGTTTCTGGAATAAGTGGAATCTGCCCTGATAAAAAGAGAAACTTTCCCGCCTTTATCGCTTGTGAATATGGGCCTATTGGATCAGGAGCATTTAATGTAAAAACCTCTTCTTTCATGATATTCTCCTTGTTTAGAGATTATATACTACATAAGTACCTGCAAGCTTATCATGTAAAGCCTGTTTATTTTTGTCAAATAATACCATGAAGAAACCAATCCCTAATATTAATCCAGATAATAACTTTCCTACAATTTCTCTTTTTATGCTAATTTTTAAATCTGGCTTTTCACCTAAATTATTCACAATCCTAATGCCTAAAAAAAGTTTACCAATAGATTTTCCATATTGCCATGTCGAGATAGTAAAATAAAAAAATGGTATAATGGTCCATACTGAATATATTACGCCACCTATTAAAGTATTGATTTTCTCTTTCTCCCAATAAACAAATTTATCCAATAAATATGTCAATGTATAATCCAAGAGAGCACCAATAATTATTGCAATTATTTTTAAGATAAGTAAGTCTATAATCAATGCTAATAATCTTACAAAAAACCCAGCTTTTGTATAAAATTCAGCAGTAAAATTAAATTTTTTACCACAAATAGGGCATATAACACCTCTTATTCTCGCAGGTAGCTTTTCTACGCTAACATTTTTTGAATAACCACAAAAAGGACACGATATCTTTATCATAGACTAAGAAAATCTTTGATCTGTCTTTTAATTTCCATTAATGCCCTGTATCTATGACTTATTTTGTTTTTCACTTCGTCCCCTAATTCAGCAAGAGTTTTCTTATACTGGGGTATAAAAAATATTGGATCATACCCAAAACCACCTGTACCTCTCATTTCATCAATTATATAGCCTTCTAATTTCCCTTCACCTTTAATATAACTACCATCTGGTTTCATAACAACAACTGATGAAATAAAGTAAGCCTCCCTTTGTTCTAAGGGAACCCCCTTTAATAATTCCAAAAGCTTTACGTTGTTTTCTAAATCAGTTGCGTTTAATCCTGCAAATCTTCTTGAGAAAATACCAGGTTTGCCATCAAGCACTTTAACCACAAGACCTGAATCTTCTCCCATAGAGATTACATTAAATGCTTCCACTGCTTTTTTTGCTTTTATGTAGGCATTTTCAAAAAACGAGTTTCCTGATTCTTCTATTTCTATTGGTGGGAAATCTTTTAAGGTTTTAAGGTTAATATTTTTAAAACCAAATATATCTAAAATTTCTCTAAGCTTTCCCTTGTTTTTGGTGACAACGAGAATATCTATCATTTTTTTAGTGCTTTATTTTGTATTTTAAAAATCCTTTTTATTGCTTTCCACCCAATCATAATGATTTTATCTAATTGTTTTTTTGTTAATAACCCCTTTTCCCCTGTACCTTGTATTTCTATTATTCTTCCATCTCTATCCATTATCAAGTTTATATCTACCTCACAATTACTATCCTCTTCATAATTTAAGTCTAACAAAACCTCATCATTTATAACTCCCAATGACACTGCTGCAACCTGGGTCTTCATAGGATTTTCTGTAAATAAGCCATTTGATATCCCCCTTTCTATTGCTAGAGCAAGTGCCACATAAGCTCCAGTAATAGAAGCGGTTCTTGTACCACCATCAGCTTGAATTACATCACAATCAATCCAAATAGTTCTTTCACCTAATTTATCAAGATCAACAGCTGCACGAAGTGATCTTCCTATTATCCTCTGTATTTCCTGTGTCCTTCCAGATAACTTACCAGTGCTTGCTTCTCTTATCATCCTTGTTTGTGTTGAACGTGGTAGCATAGAATATTCAGCAGTTATCCATCCTTTGTTTGTACCTTTTAAAAATGGTGGGACCTTCTCTTCAATGGAAGCATTACAAATAACCTTAGTATTACCCCAACTTATTAAAACAGAGCCCTCGGGGTATATAATAAAATCACGTTGAATATTTATATTTCTTAATTGATTATTCCTTCTTCCATCTTTTCTCAAAGGCTACCTCCTCAAACTTAGATAGAAATATAAGAAAAAATTATAAAATTCTTTTGACTAAATTGGTATAACTTTTTTGAAACTACTGATAATATTTTTAAACTCATCAATCAAATACTTAGCCCTTTTACTTTCTGTATAAAAAAAATGTTTTTCTAAGAATTGATTTATAATTTTAATATCCTTTTCATTGATAGTTACAATCTTAACGTAACTCTTGTTAATTCTAAAATCTAAATTATCAAGCTCATCGAAAATATAAATAACTCCACCCGTCATACCCGCTCCAATGTTAAGCCCTACCCCACCTAATACAACTATAGTCCCACCAGTCATATACTCACATAAGTGATGCCCTGCTCCTTCAATAACTGCATTTGCACCACTATTTCTTACAGCAAATCTTTCTCCTACTCTGCCAGCAATAAAAAGCTCTCCACCAGTCGCACCATATAATATGGTATTACCTGCAAGGTAATTTTTATGAGTAGGCACATCGTCATTCGGATATATCACTATTCTACCACCAAACATCCCCTTACCAACATAATCATTAGCTTCTCCTCTTAAATATAATGATACTCCTTTATGATTAAAGGCTCCAAAGCTTTGACCTGCAATACCTTCAAATAATATTTTAATTTTATCCTCTTCTAATCCAGCATTCTTATACACTTTTGAAACCAAATAATTCAATCTTAATGGAACACTTCTGTCTGTATTTTTAATCTTGTAATATTTTACAACACTTTTATTCTCTAAAATTGAACTTTCAATATCTTTTAAAATTCTTAGATTAAGTTCATTGCCTTTAGTTTGATTTATCACTGCTTTGGATACAACAGAGTGTTTAACATCGTATCTTTCAAATATCTGTTCAACTTTTATATTGTAATAACTCTTCTCGTCACACTTTTTCAAAAGATAACCTTTTCCAATAATTTCATTTAGACTCCTATAACCTAATTCCGCTAATATTTCTCTTACATGACTTGCTATTGCATAAAAAAATGCCTTGATATCGTCCTTTTTCCCTTTAAATCTCTTTCTTAACTCTTCATCCTGAGTAGCAATACCCGTAGGACATGTGTTTAGATGGCATTGTCTTGCCATAATACAACCACCCGCTAACATTAGAAGTGTACCAAATCCATATTCTTCTGCACCTAATAGAGCCGAGATAACAATATCTCTACCAGTTTTAAAACCTCCATCAACTCTTAAAGTTACCTTTTCTCTTAATCCATTTTCACAAAGACTTAAATGAGCCTCAGACAACCCTATCTCCCAATAATTTCCTGCATTTTTAATCGAAAGATAAGGAGAAGCACCTGTACCACCATCTACAGAACTTATATGTATAATGTCTGCATCAGCTTTAGCCACACCACAGGCTATCTGTCCAATTCCTTTTTCTGAAACAAGTTTTACACATACTCTCGCTTCAGGATTAACATTTTTAAGGTCATTTATTAGCTGGGCTAAATCTTCGATTGAGTATATATCATGATGGGGAGGTGGAGAGATTAATGTTATTCCAGGCTGAGAATGTCTTAAAAGAGCAATATAATTATTAACCTTATGCCCTGGTAACTGACCACCTTCACCAGGTTTTGCTCCCTGTGCAATTTTAATTTCAATTTCCTTAGCAGAAGCTAAATATGTTGGAGTCACACCAAACCTACCAGAAGCAACTTGTTTTATAAGTGCTCCTCTATTAGTAAAATAAAATTCAGGATTCTCTCCGCCTTCTCCAGTATTTGATTTAATACCCAATTCATTACAGGCGGATATTATAGTTTCATGAGCTTCGGGAGATAATGCCCCAAGTGACATGCCACCCATTACAAATCTTTTAATTATCTCTTCTTCAGCTTCAACTTCTTGAATAGGTATAGGTTTTTTGTCAGGCAAATTAAATAAATGTCTTATAAAAGTCTTTCTCCCTTCATCTGCTATCTGGGCATAAGATTTATAGGCTGAATAGGTCTTTTCTTTAATAAAAACCTGAATAGCCCTCACAAGATTTGGTGACCAGGCATGCCATTCGCCATCTTTTTTAAATTTTAAATCTCCACCAATCGGTAGCTTTACTTCATCTTTTTCTGACAACTCAATATACTTTCTATAATTCATCTCGATGTCTTCTAATCCATGGGCCTCTAATGAATAATCTACCCCTGCAAAATAGTTATCAATCAAATCCTTATTTAAACAAACAGCATCAAATAGTCTACTTCCCCTGTAAGAACTTATACAGGATATGCCCATTTTAGAGATAATTTTTCTAAGTCCATGCTCTAGGGCAATCCTAAAAAGCTCTGCACTACCATCAGCACATAAAGAATAAGCAATGTAGGGATGTATTGCAGACGCACCAAAGGCTATTAAACACGCACATTGATGTGAGTCTCTTACTTCACCAGTCTCTACAATTATAGAAACCTCTGATAATAATTTTTCGGAATCTAAAATAGTTATTAATGAAGAAACTGCAAGTAGTGACGGAATATAATTTGCACCTTTTTTTATGTTTTTATCTGTGAGAATAATAATGTTTCTACCTTTTTTAACCTCATCAATCACAACTAACCTAAGTCTTTCTATAGCAGACCTCAAATCCAAATCCTTCCCATAAATTGTGGATATTTCTTTAACATTAAAACCTGAAAAATTTTTTATATTCTCCAATTCATCGGCTGATAAAATAGGAGAACTAAGCTTTATCTTTGTCCCATGTTTTTCATCTTTATAATCAAGTAAATTACCACTACTTCCCAAGTATGTAGATAACGACATTACCAAATGCTCTCTCAAAGGATCAATAGGAGGATTAGTAACCTGAGCAAATTTTTGCTTAAAATATCTGAATATTAATGGTGGATTTTCCATTAAAGGTGGTATGGGTGTATCATCTCCCATAGAAAATATTAACTCTTTTCCTTCCTTTGCTGAATAGGGTATTATTTTTTGAACCTCTTCTTCGGTATATCCAAAGGCAACCAATTTCCAGATAAGATCTGTATTTACTTCACCACTTTCTGCATCTTTTCTATCAATAACGTATAATTTTTTTAAATACTTTTGATTATCGAGGGATGATATAATTTCATTTAAAACTTCCATCCTTGATTTTAAATATCCCTTATCTAACTTTATAGATATAGTATCACCTGATCCTAATTTCCCTCTTTTAACTAATTTTGAATTTATATTTATCAAACCAGTTTCTGAACCTGCTATTAAAACACCATCCTCATACACACTATATCTTATAGGTCTAAGTCCATTCCTGTCTAAATGTGCACCAAGTGTATCACCATCAGTATATACAATTGCAGCTGGTCCATCCCAAGGAGAGGCTATCAATTCATTGTATTGAAAAAAATTTTTTAGTTTGCTATCAACAAATGGAATTCCTTCCCAAGCAGGTGGTATTAATAGATTAATGGCTAAATCAGGTGAATATCCAAAATTTGTTAATAATCCAAAAATTGTGTCTAAGGATCTAGAATCACTTTCATAATCATTTAGTAAAGGAAATAGGTTTTTTTTATATTTATCAATTAGTGCATGTTCTAATTTTTCCTCAATGGCTGATATCTGAAACCTATTTCCCTTAATTGTATTAATCTCTCCATTGTGTGCCAAATATTGAAAAGGTTGCACCATTTCCCATGATGGCTTTGTATTAGTAGAGTATCTTTGATGAAATATACAAAATCTCGTAACTAAGTCTCTATTTAATAAATCTGGGTAAAATATGTCGAGATATGGTGCTATTACTAAGGCTTTGTATATTATTATTTTTGAGGAAAGCGAAGCTATATGAATACCAGGAAGTTTTTTCTCAGCTATTCTTTTTATTAAAAAAAGTTTCTTCTCAACATCTTCATCACTTTTATCATACTGAAATATAACTTGCTTGATCAAAGGCATAGTTTTAAGTGCTTCTGCACCCAGAGCATCTATATTAACAGGTACATCTCGAAAATAAATGTTTGAAAAGCCAAACTCTGAAAGTATATCTGAAATGTCATTCATATTAAATCTATCTTTGCAAAAAAGAACACCTAAAGCTATTTCTTTGTCTGATGAATAGTTTTTTTTCTCCATCAAAATTTTTTTAAAAAAGTTTTTAGGAATTTCAAAAAGTATTCCACATCCATCACCACTTTTTCCATCCGCACCAACAGCTCCACGGTGAGTTAGATTTTTTACAGCGGTAATACCATATCTAAGTATTTCATTAGAATAAATGTTTTTCAAATTACAAACAAATCCAACTCCACAGGAATCAAACTCTTTCAATTTTGCCTCCTCAATTTTTTTTATAATATTATTATCAGTAATGCAAAGAAAGGCAATATATTGTAGACTTTTTCACAAAAGATTTTTAATTTATATCTATAGACTTGGAGTTGTAGGTTTTTTATACTCTTCCATTAATCTTGAATTTATATAGTCAATTACTGTAGGATGCATCATTTCAATAAATATGCCCAATCCACCTTTACCATACTTGACTAAAGTTGGATGTTCAACGACTTTAGTCCTTGCAACGGTCCCGATAACTGTTACTGAAGAACCATTAACGTTAAATTCCACAGAAACTTTTTCTCCTGGCTTTAATAACATGTTTGTTACTATAAAAATTCCCTGATAAGATACATCAACGATATTGCCAAAATATACTCTATGTTCACCATGTTTACCGAAGCGAGCTGTTGCAAAAAGTGGTACCCTTTTATATCTTCTTCTTTCCATGAAAGAATTTTAACAATTTTTAAAAAAACATTTCAAGCATAATTTTGCAAAAAATTATCAAAAAATGTAAAATTAAGTCATGTCAATAGGTAAAGTATTAGTTGTTGAGGATGAGAAAGGAATGCGGGACCTACTCTCCAGAGTATTAAAAAAGGAGGGATATGAAGTTTTTCTTGCAGAGGATGGTGAACAGGGTTATGAAAGCGCAAAGGAATTAGCACCTGACATCATTATTGCTGATTTGGATATGCCTGTTATGAATGGTATTGAAATGATAAAAAGGATAAGGGCATTCGACCCAAATGCAACAATTATAATAATAACTGCTTATGCTTCTTTAGAATCAGCCATTGAAGCATTAAAACTTGGTGCCTATGACTATATAATTAAACCTTTTAACATAGAAGAAATTAGAATTGCAGTCTCAAAAGCTTTTGAAAGAATTACACTAATAAACCAAAATAGATATCTAAAAGAGGAGCTGGACAATAAACTCTTTTTTCCTGGAGTAATCGGGAAATCAGAAAAAATGAAACAAGTTATGGAATTAATAGATGCTGTATCAAAAACAGACTCAATAGTACTTATAGAAGGAGAAAGTGGTACTGGCAAAGAATTAGTTGCTCGAGCAATACATGAAAACAGTAATAGGAGAGAGAATCCTTTTATTATTTTAAATTGTGGTGCCCTTGCTGAAGGTGTCCTTGAAAGCGAACTTTTTGGACACGAAAGAGGCTCCTTCTCTGGAGCTATTGTTCAAAGGAAAGGTAGATTTGAATTGGCTCATAAGGGGAGTTTGTTCATTGATGAAATTGGAGAATTACCACTTTCTGCTCAAACCAGACTTTTAAGGGTACTGCAGGAAAAAGAATTTGAAAGGGTGGGAGGTAATTTTCCAATAAAAGTTGACGTAAGGATAATTGCAGCAACTAACAAAAATTTAGAAAAGGAAGTCAAGGAACACAGGTTTAGAGAAGATCTCTTTTATAGACTCAACGTATTTAAAATTAACTTGCCACCATTAAGAGAACGAATTGAGGACATACCAGAATTTTGTAACTATTTTATATATAAATTTAACCGACAGATGAATAAAAATATAAAGGGTGTATCGGAAGAAACAATGAAAATTTTCAAAAGTTATTATTGGCCTGGAAATATAAGAGAATTACAAAATGTAATTGAAAGAGCAGTAGTACTATGTAAAGGAGATATAATAACTCCAAGAGAAATACCTGATAACTTATCAAATAGAGAACAAAATATTTCTTATGATTTAAAGGAAGGTGAAAATTTAGAGACCTTTATTGACAGGATAGAAAAAGAATTTATTCTTAAAGCTCTAAAAAAAGCTGGTTATTCACAGACTAAAACTGCTGAAATACTTGGGATTAAGAGAACAACCTTAAGGTATAAATTAGAAAAACACGGATTGCTTCATAAAACAATAGATAATTAATCACATTCCATCTTAAATTAACTGGCATTAAAATTGCTAAAATCGATTGATGTGACAAAATTCTTTACTTTGATTCTAACCCTTCTTTTTATATTTTCTTGTAAGGGTAATTTTACAATCAATAAACAATACTTACCAATTCATAAGGGTGTTTCAAGTAATAACTTTTACCAATTTTACGCAAGGGGTGGCGAAAGACATCTTAGTTTAATCGATTGGGGAGAGGACTCCCTTCCCACTTCTGCAGGTTCTTGTCATCATGGAGGAGAAATCCTTCCTCCTCAAAAAGGTAGTATAAGAGCATACTTAAACGAAAAAAATCTGTTCTTAGATATATATTGGGATGACAAAACAAAGGATGTAAAAAACATTTTTTGGGATAGGAAGGAAAAGAAATGGAAAGACGGCAAAGATGATGGCATAGCAATAATATTTAGCAAAAATCCTCAATTTGATTGTACAACTACTTGTCATATGTTAGATTGGAAAGTTGGTGATAGTAAATTTTCTTCAGATTATAGAATGTTTACAAAAGACAATACAGAATATCCATTAATAATACTCCGTTACAAAAAAACTAACAATAAACCCCTCTTAGCAATACTTGGAAAGGATGGAAAACTGACTCCAAATAATGAACAAATTTACCATTTAAATTCAATCAAATTAGAAAAAACACCTTTAACATTACAATTATATCAAGCTATAAAAGAAGATAATCAACCAAAGATACCTCAAAATCATGATTTTTTTGTTTTAAATCCTAAAAATTCCTTTCTTAATGGTTTTATGGAATACAAATGGGGTAGATGGCATGCTAAAGTAGAAATTCCTATAGAAAAATTAAATCTCCTTTCAATTGAAAAAGATGATAAAATATATATAGCAATAGCAATATTTGATAATACACATGCAAACCATAGCATAACTAAAACTTTTTATGCAACTTTAGAATGAGGAGTGAATATGCGTAAATTACTTATTCTTCTGATTCCATTATTCATCATTACCTGTAACAAAAAAGATCAAAAATCAACCATAACAGGTACAATTTATCAGGCCATGCCATCCTTTTATGTTTACATCTATAAAGAGAATATGGACTTAAAAGGTCCAGCTTTTGCTGAAACTATTTCAGATAAAGATGGGAATTTTTCAATCCAGTTACCACCAGGAAAATACTTTTTAGTAGCAAGAATGAGAAGCAGTGGTGACATAGCGGGACCTCTTGAGGTTGGTGACTTTAAAAGTGAAGTAATAGGACCTATTACAATTGACGAAGAGGGCAAGATAATAAAACAAGACATTAAAGTTTTTAAAAAGACCGGAGAAAACAAAGATATAGCAATATTAGAGAATAAGAACCAATCAAAAACTGGTATAAGCGGTACAATTTATGATGCTGAAGGAAAACCTGTATCTGGTGCAAGAGTTCACGTATATGATCATGTACAAATGTCTGAACGTCCTAAATTTGTATCAAGCCCTACTGGTCCAGATGGTAAATATATTATCTATCTTCCTAAAGGAGGCACATATTACTTAGCTGCAAGAGATAAATTTGGAGGCCCACCTAAAGTCGGCGATCTTTATGGTAGATATGATAAAGGCACCATTGAACCTTCAGGGGTTATTGTAAAGGATAATGAAATCTTGAAAAATATCGATATTACAATTCACAGGGTGTGGTAAATGAAAAAACTATTGATCTTAATCTTTTTTTCGCTATTCTTTGCATGCGGTCCCAAAATTTCAGAAATTGAAAAATATTCCTCCGGCGCCAAAAAGGGAGATTTAAGAGATATCAAGAAATTAATTCAACTTTTAGAACACCCCGATGAGGATATAAAAGTGAAAGCCTATCAAGGGCTTATTAATATACCAGACAATGCTAAAGCAAAAACAATTGAATTAACCATAAATTTATTAAAGAAAAATTTTGATAATGCGACAAGAGAGTTCGCTATAGGTTTATTAGGTAAATTCAAAGCAAAATCTTCAGTACCAGTCCTTATCCAAATTTCAAAAGATAAGAATTTTAAAAGAAGATATGTTGTTTTCTCAGCTTTAGGTGAAATTCAAGATGAAACAGCATTAGATGCTATAATTGATGGACTTAAAGATGAAAAAGAAGATGTTAGAAAATATGCATCAAGAGCCCTTATTAAAATAGGCCCCAAAGCTATTCCCAAAATGATGGAGAGATATGTGAAGGAAGACGAAAACACAAAGGGATATTTAATTAGAGCCTTCGGAGAATTAAGAAATAACGCCCCTGAAGATCTTTTAATAAATGATTTAAATGGTCCAAATAAATATGATGTTATTTGGGCTCTTGGTAAAACGGGCTCAAAAAAATCCCTGCCCTATTTAATAAATCTTCTTAATTCAGATGATTACAAGGTAAGGGTTCAGGTTTGTCAGGCCTTAGGAGATTTAAACCAACCAGATGCAATACCTTACCTTAGAAAGGCATTAAAGGACAAAGAGGTACTCGTTAGAGAGTGGGCAGCAAGATCTTTAGAAGTACTTACTGGAGAGAGAACATACTATATTGACCAACAAGGAAAATATGCTCTACCGTATAACATCTATCATTAGGAAGTTTGTATTAATTTTTACAATTTTCCTGATCTATAACGGTCTAAATATTTATGCTAAAGATCAAAATGAAATTTTATATATGTATGCAAATATGACAAACTTCTCTTTCTGGCTTATATTTCTTATGGGAAGCATTCTTCTTTCACCAATTGGTAGGGTTTTCTGTGCAATTTGTCCAGTTGGTGAAGTAAATTTTTTAACTTCACGATGGGGCTTAAAAAAAAGAATTTATTTTAATTTAAGTTTTCTACAAGGTATAGCAATGTTACTTCTCTTTTTACTTGTAATTACATTACATATATCAAGACATCCTCATTATACTTCTTTGCTAATTTCTACAGTTTTAATGACCGCTCTTATTCTTGGGCTATTGTTCAGGGGTAATATATTTTGTCTCCATTTATGTCCAGCAAATGGTTTTTTAAAATTTTATTCAAAATTTTCTTTTCTTAAGATTATTTGTAATGGGGATGTAAAAGTTGGATCACCATGCATGGTCTTTTTAAATCCCTGTAACCACCAAAGAGAAAATTGTCATATCTGTTTGCGGTGTTTTGAAAATAGCGAAGGACTAAAAGTCTCTTTTAAAAAACCAGAAACAAATTTCACTCCCCTTTCCATTAATGATTTTTTTATTTTTTCAATACTCTTTGGTTTGACAATCATGGCGTTCATTAGAGTTGTTCGTAATATAAGAGAGATATTCGTTTATCCTCCCTATATATTTAGTCAAATTTTAAACATAGATGAAAAATATATCATTTACTTAGTAGTTTTTTTTGGTGTAATAATTTATCCAATAATTTTTATTCTTTTAGTTAGTTTTTTGAAAAAAGTATTCATAAAAGATAGCTTGAAAAACATTATAAGTGAAACAATTACCTATTTAATTCTACCATTATTTTCAGTGCATTTAATACTTGCTCTAATTAAACTTAATGCAAGACTGGGTTTTCTGCCATATGTAATAAACGACCCATCTGGAAAAGATACTATTATGCTGTATCAAATGAAGAAAATTGGAATTCCCTACGACTTAATACCAATTGATATTATGAAATATATAATTTTATTTTTGCCATTAATAACACTCTTTTGTGCTTATTTTATATTCTTTAAAGGTAAGAATTATTCAATAAGAGACTTTATAAATATGATTTTAATCATTATTTTCTTTATTTTTATTGAAATTTGCATACTAATGTGGTTGTTTAAGGGAATAACATGAAAAAATTTATTATAATAATTCTTATAAACTTGTTTTTTTCTGTACCATCTAAAGCCTGCTTTGGTCCAGAATTAATCATTGGATATCAACAGGATAGTCAAGAACACTATATATCCGCTATCCTTCTTGAACTCTACATTAAAGAAAAGACTGGGGTTGGAGCAAAAATACAGCAAGTTTCAAACAATAATATTTTAATCCTTTTGAAAGAAGAAAAAGTTGATATCATACTTTATGAAGGTTCATTAAACTTTAACAATTTAACTAAAAAGGAAATGACAAATGATAAAAAGCTTTTCCTCTATTATAGAACAAAAATTAAAGAAGATCTTCGATTCACTACCGTTATGGAAGCGATAGATAGACTTTCAAAACACTTAAACTCCGATGATATTTTCAGGTTAACTCAAAAGATCGGAAATCAAAAACAGGAAAGACGAATTATTAAAGAATTTCTAATGCAAAGAGGCCTTTGGTGAGAATTTTTTTATTTTTATTATTTTTCTTACCCGGCTGTATAGGTATTCTCAAAGATAATGAGAATAATATTTATGGTGGAATTCTCAATAAAAATACCATCTGGAAAGGCACAATAACCATTGAAAAAGATTTACTTATACCCCAAAATGTAGAATTAAAAATTGAAAAGGGTACTAAGATTCTTTTAAAACGTTCTGAAAGCACAAGGACAGAACCAATCTTTCTTCAACCTGAAACGGAAATACTTGTTCGTGGGAAATTATATGCAACGGGGAACAAGAATAAACCAATTCTCTTTATCTCCGGAGAAAAAGAGGTATCTCCAAAGGACTGGGGAGGATTGGTTTTAGATGGTGGCAGGATCGAACTTTCTAATGTTATAATAAAAGATGCATCAACTGCTATCTTAGCCATAGATGGAAATATAAAAATTACAGATTGTATATTTGAGAACAACAATTATGGATTTGTTGCTTTAGAAAATTCACAGGGAAGTTTAGAAAACTGTATTATCAAAAAAAATAAATCTGGAATTATTATTAACAACGATAAAATCATACTTAAAAACATTAAAGTTACTGAAAATGAAGAAGGAATGATTATTAAAAAAATTAATGGTAAATCATCTGGTTTTGAAATATTTAGAAACGATACAGGATTAGTTATCCCCTTAAATTATTTAAACTTCTTCATAGAGGACAATAAAATTTATGAAAATAAAAAAAATGTTTTTTTATTTGATACTGACATTAACTTTAACCAGTAAAGTATCGGCAAATTTGTACTCAAATGTAATAATAGAAAATACAACCTTAGAGGGGAATAATACCTTTTCAGAGAAGGTATATATTAAGGGTAGAGTTACTGTTTCAGAAGGCTCAAAACTTACAATAAGGGAAGGCACCAAAGTAATATTTCTATTTATAGATGAAGAAAAAGATAACATAGGTGAAAGTGAGATCTTAAGTCAAGGCAAAATAGAAATAATGGGAACAAAAGAAAATCCAGTAATTTTTGAATCAGATAGAAAACATAAAGGTTCATGGCTGGGATTAAGTATTATGAATGTAGATGAACCGAATATAATTAAAAATGCAGTTTTTCAAGATAGCTATATGGCTTTACATGCCCATTTTTCTAACTTAAATATTGAAAATTGTATTTTTAAAAATAATTACAGGGGATTCCAGAGTCAGGAAGGGAAAATACGAATAACTAACACAAAATTTTTTAATAATGATACCGCCTTACAGTTTAGAAACTCCAGTGCTCTTTTAAAAGATATAGAAATCTGGGACAACAAAGGAGGATTAAACTTTCTTTATAGTGAAGCAGATATAGAAAATATTAAAGTACATAAAAACATTCTTTTTAATGTAAAAATTCGTCACTCAAAGGCAAAATTTAAACATATCCAAGTATATGAGAGTCTTCAAAACTTCTATTCTAAAAACTCACAAATAGAAATAGATGATATTTTATCAGCTAATTCAAATTTAAGAGGTTTATCTTTTGAAGAATCGGAAATAAAAATAACAAAAGCAAGAATAAAGGATAATTCCTTAGATGGCATATCCCTTGATAACTCTAATCTCTGGTGTAATGAAGTAATTTATAATAATAATGCAAGGTATGATGTTTATATAAAAGGAAAATCTGCTATCTCTAATGCTTGTTTGAAGGATATTAAGAGGGAAAAAATATTTGGAGTTAAGGATGATTTTTCGTCAGAACATTAAAAATTTGACAATATTTCTTCTTTTTGCTTTTTTAACTACCCTTTCTTGTAGTAGTGAAAAAAATAAAACATTCAAAATTGGGTATATGATATGTAATAGCCCCAAAGAAACTGAAGAAAGATTCTTAGCGCTTAACGCCTATTTAGAAAGGGAAACTGGTTATAAATTCAAGTTCTATGCAGTTGATACTGTTGATTTTGAAGAGGCTTATAAAAGAGAAAATTTTGATTTTATTCATACAAACCCAGTGCTTTACATAATATTAAATGAATCCTACGGATTAGTACCAATGGTTGCAGAAAAAAACGGCATTTATGGCGCAAGAACCTTTGGAACTATAATCGTAAAAAAGGATAGCAATATCAAAAACATTTCAGATTTAAAAAATAAAAAAATGATCTTTGGACCAACCTTCGCTCCTTTCGGCTATATAACGCAGTTATACATCCTTTTAAAAAATGGGATAGACCCATATAAAGATTTAAAGACAATTTATCAACCCCACCATTCGTTTCAACATGAGAAAATCATTTACGGGGTCTGGTTTGGTGCTTATGATGCTGGCACAGCACCTTTTTTAGATTTAGAAGAGATGGACAAAGAGGGAAAAATCAAGTTAGATGAAGATTTTAGGATTATTGCAAAATCAGAACTTCTTCCCTATTGTACCTTTTCGGCTAATAAAAAACTACCCACTGAGGTAATAGAAAAGGTAAAAAAAGCCCTTTTAAAAATTAATAGGGATACAACAGTGGAGATAAACAATGAGAGAGTTAATATATTCAAAAAAGCAAAGATCGATGGGTATGAAGAGATTAATGACAAAGATTATGACAAAATGAGAGAGATTCTCAAGTTCATTAATTTTCCGCCCTATCAAAAGTTTTAATATGAAAAAGATTGATTTTATAATCTATTCAATCATTATTATCTGTCTTTCTTTAGTAATATTTTATGCCTATCAAACAGATTATCGGGAAACTGCTAAGGAAGATGATAAAGAAATTGAGTATATATCCTCTGAGATAAAACGTTCCAAAATTGAGCCAGCAATTAAGTTAATAGAGGAAAATAAATATGATGAAGCTCTAATAGTTTTAGAAAGATATAAGGACACAAACCCTTTCTTACTTTTTTATAAAGGGCTTGCGCTTTATGGTATAAACAAAAAAAATGAGGGGCTAAACCTTATAAAATTAGCATTACAAAGCTCTCCAGTCCTTTATGACATAAAATATAAAAATAATGTAAGACACCATATGGAAAGCATATTGAAACAAATTAGTTCCGATAGAGATCTTAAAAATTATAGGCACTTCATAGAAAGCAAACTTAAAGGCGGTTGCGGATGATTAAACAATCAGTAATATTCATAATTTCCGCATCCATAATCGGTATTTTTTCATCAATACTGTCGTATAAAGGTAATCCAATCAATACTGGTATATGCATCTCTTGCTTTATGGAGAACTATGCAGGCGCTCTTAAGCTACATAATAATGTATATATGCAGTACCTAAGACCTGAAATTACATTTATAATTATTGGCAGTTTCATTTCAAGCCTTTTAAGAAAGGAGTTCCAGCCGAGAATATCTCAAAGTATAATCTACTCTTTTTTCGGTGGGTTCTTCATGATAGTTGGAAGCGCAATTTTTATTGGATGTCCAATTAAGATGCTTTTAAAATTAGCAGGTGGCGATCTAAATGCCCTTTCTGGAATAGCAGGACTTATATCTGGTGTATATCTTGCAGCTCTATTATTAAGGGACGGTATTGATACTACCCCCTTTACAATAAAAAAGATAAAAAATAGTATTACCTCCTATTTAGTTATTGTTCTTGTTATAGTGATCTTTTTAACATCTATGATATACCCGAAAATATTTGCTGAAAGCAAAAGTGGTGCGGGAGCAGAAAAAGCTCCACTCATATTATCAATAATCTTCAGCCTTATCATTGGTTATATATCTCAAATTTCAAGGTTTTGTGTTACAGGTGCTACAAGAAATAGTATAATTTTAAAGGAAAAAACTGGGATAATTGCCCTTTTCTCTCTTACATTCTTCGCTTTCATAACAAATATTTTTCTTAACAGATTCAATTTTGGTATTTACGGACAAGCAGGTAGTCATACACAATGGCTCTGGTCCTATTTAGGTATGTTATTAACTGGTTATATTGCAGTTATAATAGATGGCTGTCCATTCAGGCAATTAGTTAAAACAGGTGAAGGTGACCTTAACGCTCAAATTGCCTTTTTTGGCATGTTAATAGCTGGTGCCTTTGTACAAAATTTTAACATTCTGTCAGACTCTGCTGGTCCTACAATCGCTGGTAAGATATGGCTTCTCATAGGATTTATAATCTTTTCTTTGATTACCCTTGAATTGAGAAGAAATAGATGAAATATTTATCGATCCTTTTATTTTTGACTTTTATTTTTCCTTTTAACGTGAAAGGAGAAGATAAAATAGTACTTTCGGGAAAAATAAAATTAGAAAAAGCCCTATTTTTTGAAGGAAAAACATTAATTATAGAGAAAAATACATTAATTGAAATTGATACAGAAGAGGAACATGTAATACATATAAAGAATGGAGAGCTTTATATAAATGGTGCATATCAAAACCCAGTAATTATTAAAAGCAAAAGACCTCATAACGAACAAAACGCTTTCTTTATAGAAGACTCACAAGCAAACATAAAAAATGCTGTTTTTGAAAATAATGGCTGGTCAATACATGTTCATAACTCTGAAGTTTCTATTGAGAATTCAATTTTCAAAAATAACTTTGGCGGTATTAGATTTTTTAATAGCAAAACTTATATAAAAAGAAACCTTTTTGAAAAAAATGAGATAGCCATTAGATTTATAAACTCAAATAATAATGAAATTATAAAAAACATTTTCTATCAAAATCAGACTGCTATTTTTATAAGAGAGGGTATTCATAAAGTTGGTATCAAAGAAAATGTTTTTATAAAGAACCTATATGATTTTTATACTGGTTTTTTTCAAACAGAAAGTCTAAACATCCCCTTCAATTATTATTATGAAACCCCATCAATTTTCGATAAAACAAAAGACGAAGATATATCAATTATTATAAATATTCATCCTGTTTTAAATGATTTTCCAGACTGGCACTAAAATTGCTTTTTTGCTAAACATGAATAAAATAAAAATACCAGAAGACATTTTTGAGAGAATAGAAGAAGAAAACCTTAAGAAAGCAGAAGAGCTTATTAGTAAAGGTTTATACGAAGAAGCAGAAGACATTGGAGTTATGACCCTTATAAGAAGCGGTATAATGACACAGCTTAATCCCATGGGCAAAATAATCTGGGATAATTTACGAACTATTAACACTTTGAATGACTTGGTTGAAAAAATTAGCAAAGAGTTTAATATTGACTATGAATCCTGCTTTAGAGATATTAAAATTTTCATTGATGATTTGATTGATAAAGGCTTTATCGTTTATGAATAAAACATTCATTTTAAATGCACCTCTTACAATTAATTTAACACTCTCTTATAGGTGTAATTTCAATTGTGCTCACTGTTACAGTAGAGAGGAAGATTTAAAAGGTGAACTAAGTTTTGATCAGTTCAAAAAAATTGTAGATATACTTGCCTCATGGAAAGTGCCTTTTCTTAATTTAGGTGGTGGAGAACCTCTAATATATCCCCATTTATTTGATTTTGTTGAATATGCAACATCCAAGGGACTACAATGTTCAATGAATACAAATGGTTATATACTTGATAAAGAGATGGCAAAAAAAATCAAACAAGTGGGCTTTAAATCTGTGGGAATAAGTATAGATAGCCCCGACGAAGAAAAACATGACTTTTTTAGAAATAGACAGGGAAGTTTTAAAAAAGCTCTTAATGCTCTTGAAAATTTAGCACAAGAGAATGTTAAAACCACTGTATCCATGGTAATCTCAAAGTTAAATTTTCACAACTTTGAAGAAATGATTCCCCTTTTAAAACAATATAATGTGGCACAACTATTTTTACATAATTATAAATGTTCTGGATTAGGTTATAAGAACATGGAAAAATACGACCTAACTCCAGAGGAATGGAAAGATTTTTATATAAGGGCACTACAATTAAAAAATAACACAAAAGATATAATAATTTCCTTCGATGATCCAATTCTTCATTTATTACCAGAATATGATGAAACCCCTCTTGTAAAAGGTAGCACCTGTGGGAAACTTTCACTTAATATTAGATCTAACGGTGACATAACCC
>JAOABK010000017.1 GCA_026418415.1 Pseudomonadota bacterium
AGATAAGATCCTTAAGGAAATGGATCAGGTCTTTCTCATTAAAAGGGGTGAGATACCATCAAAAGAAGAGCTTGAATACATGATGATCGCGAGACACACTCCTGGTATTTATGAGAAATTAAAAAAATCAGTTGTTGGTATAGCAGGTCTTGGTGGGTTGGGTTCTAATATCGCTATAGCTCTTGCAAGGGTTGGGGTTGGGCATCTTGTGATTGCTGATTTCGATGTTGTTGAGCCTTCAAATCTAAATAGACAGCAATATTACATCGAACAAATAGGGCTTTTTAAAACAGATGCTCTTTCTTATCATCTAAAAAGGATAAATCCCTTTATTTCCCTTTCTACTCATACTGTTATTCTTAATCCTGAAAATATTCCAGAAATTTTTTCTAATTGTGATGTAGTCGTTGAAGCCTTTGATAGGGCTGATATGAAAACTATGTTAATACATACTGTTCTTGAGAAACTACCTAATTCTTATATTGTTGCTGCATCAGGGCTTGCAGGGTATGGTCCAAATAATGATATAGTTACAAGACGTATTGCAAAAAAACTATTTGTTGTTGGAGATCTTGTCAGCGAAGCAAAACCTGGTAGTGGGCTTATGGCACCCCGTGTGGGTATTGCAGCCCATCATCAAGCAAATCAGGTAGTTAGGATAATCTTAGGAGAATTTGATGAATTTGAAAAAGAAAGGGATGAATAGACCAAAGAGGCTACTTATAATTGCAGGTTCAGATCCTACTGCAGGGGCTGGTGTGCAGGCTGATTTGAAAACTGCTTCTGCTATTGGTGTTTATGGTTTAACAGTCATAACATCTATAACTGCCCAAAACACCAAGGGTGTACAGGGTGTATTTAATCTTTCTGATGAGTACGTAGAATCGCAATTGAATTCTATTTTAGAAGATGTTGAATTCGATGGGATAAAAATTGGCATGATTGGAGAGGATAGAATTGCTAAGGTTATAGAAAAATTTATTAAAAAGCAGAAAAAAATAATAGTTTTGGATCCTGTGCTTGTAGCTCAAAGCGGTGGTATTCTTGCGAATAAAAAATATATTGAATCATTATTCCCCTTCTGCGATTTGATTACACCAAATGCCTTTGAGGCAGAGAAATTAGCAGGGATTAAAATTAAAACTCTGAATGATGTATTAAAGGCTGGTAAAGAATTGTTGAAAAAGGCAAAAAGGGTGCTAATAAAAGGTGGTGACTCAAAAATTGATTTTGATATTTATTTTGAGAGTAATCTAATTCATAAATTTCCTATAGAAAGGCTTGATACTAAAAACACTCATGGTACTGGCTGTAGTCTTGCGACGGCAATAGCGTCATATTTAATTTTAGGTTTTGATTATGTCTCTGCCATATCTAAGGCAAGGGAGTTAATTTACAAAGCCCTGCAAAATGGTTTAGAGTTGGGTAGTCAGTTTGGTACGATTGACCAGTTTGCAACGTTGAAAGAAGATGCTAAAAGATATGAGATTATTGAGCATCTTAAGTTAGCTTTTGAAAGCATTAAAAATGAAAATATAGGTTATCTTGTGCCAGAGATTCAGACTAACTTTGTTTATGCCCTTCCCAATGCTAAGAATTATAGAGATGTAGCTGGTTTCCCAGGAAGAATCATAAATTTTAAAGGTAATCTATGTGCTCTTTCATCACCAGAGTTTGGGGCATCTAAGCATGTAGCATCTCTTGTTTTATCTGCTAAAAGGTTTTATCCAGAGATTTCTTCAGCAATAGCCTTGAGATACATCCCTGAACTAATACCTTTACTTAAAAAGGCAGGCTTAAGAGTCTCTAATTTTGATAGAAAAAAGGAACCAAAGAATATTAAAGAAAAAGAAGGTAGTAGTCTTGATTGGGGTGTGAGTGAAGCATTAAAAAATACATCGGTAATGCCAGATATAATTTATGATTTAGGAGATGTAGGGAAAGAGCCAGTGATAAGGGTTTTTGGTAATAACCCATTCGAAGTTGTAGAAAAGGTAATAAAAATAAAAAAGATATGGGAAAGTAAAAATGTTAGAGTTTCAAAAGATTAAAGAGTTATCTGAAAAAAAGTCTGAATTTGATAAAGGGAGATTTGATGAGATAATTCATAAATCGATCTCTTTTGAAGAATTAAGTCTTGATGAAATTTCTTTTCTCTTAGGAATAGAAGATAGGGATGTAGTTTCTGATTTGTGTAAATGGGCTTTTGAAATTAAGAGGCTCGTTTTTGGTGATAGAATTGTCCTTTTTGCTCCACTCTATCTTTCAAATGAATGCTCTAATAAATGTTTGTATTGTGGCTTTCAAAGTGGTAATGAGTATGAAGTTAGAAAAACATTAAGTGTGGAAGAAGCGGTTAATGAGGCAAAATTCCTTACAAAGCGAGGCTTTAGAAGGACATTGCTTGTAACTGCTGAAAACAAAAAAATATGTGGGGTTGATTATATCACTAAAATTGTAAAGGCGCTTTATGATGAAACTGATATGAATATTTTACATCTAAATTCTGCACCGATGGAGGTTGATGAATTAAGGCAAATTCGTGAGATTGGCGTGGGGGTTTTTCAGGTATTTCAAGAAACCTATCATGAAGAGACTTACAGAAAATACCATGTGTCAGGAAAGAAAAAGGATTTTTACTATAGGTTGACCTGCATGGATAGAGCACTTACCGCTGGTTTCAAAGACGTTGGTATTGGCTGTCTATTAGGCCTTTATGATTATCGCTTTGATGTCCTTGCAACTATAGAACACGCGAAATATTTGAAAAAAAATTATGGAACCTATCCCCATACAATTTCAGTTCCAAGGTTAAGATATGCAAAGGGAGCTTTGGTAGAAAATCCGCCATATCCAGTAGATGATACAACCTTTAAAAAGATAGTTGCAGTTTACAGATTGGCGGTTCCCACTTCTGGTATTGTAATATCAACGAGGGAACCAGCTTTATTAAGAGATGAAATTTTAGAGTGTGGTGCTTCTCAAATAAGCGCAGAATCCTCAACCGCTCCAGGTGGGTATACTGGCAAGGTTTTAAACGAAGAAGGAGCACAGTTTACACTTAATGATACACGTAGTTTAGAGGATGTTATTATATCGATTCTTGAGAAAAATATGTTGCCCAGTTTTTGTACTTCCTGTTATAGAAAGGGTAGAGAAGGTGGAGTTTTCCATGATCTTGCTATAAAGGGACATATTAAAGATTTTTGCGAAGAGAATGCTATTAACACCTTCTTAGAATATATTAAAAATCTTGAGGATACTGCAAAGAAGGAGAGAATGTTAGAACTTTTTGATCGGATTTATAAGAATAATCAGGCTAAGGAGAAGATGGTTTGCGTGTTAAAGTAAATGGTAAAGAATATGAATTGCCAGAAAATCTCACAGTTTTGCAAATGCTCAATTTTTTTAAAATAAATCATAATTTTGTAGCAGTGGAACGTAATAAGGAAATAGTCTCAAGAAAGGATTGGGAGAATGTGAAGGTTTGTGACGGAGATGTGTTTGAAATTGTTACCTTTGTAGGTGGTGGTTAAAAATTTTCATAGGGAGGCAATATGAGTGAAGATTATCTTGTTATTGGAGACAAAAAATTTAAATCCAGATTATTTGTGGGGACAGGTAAATACTCTACACCAGAATTAATGCTTGGTGCAATTGAGGCATCAGGTGCAGAAGTTGTTACTGTTGCATTAAGGCGGATGAATATTGAAGGACAACAAAGAACAATCCTTGATTACTTGGCAGAAATTAACTGTACCATATTACCTAATACAGCAGGTTGTTACACAGCAGAAGAGGCTATAAGAACAGCAAGGCTTGCAAGGGAGTTGGGCTTGAGCAATATGGTCAAATTAGAGGTAATAGGCGATCAAAAAACGCTTTTTCCAGATAACGAGGCCTTACTTGAGGCTGCAAGGGTCCTTGTCAAAGAAGGCTTTATTGTTCTGCCCTATACTAATGATGATCCAGTTATGGCAAAAAAATTAGAGGATATTGGTTGTGCGGCGGTAATGCCTTTGGGGGCGCCGATTGGTTCTGGGCTTGGTATTAGAAACCCCTATAATATAAGGATTATCCTTGAAACTGTTAGGGTCCCAGTTATAGTAGATGCAGGGGTTGGTACCGCTTCTGATGCCTCTTTCGCTATGGAGCTTGGTTGTGCGGGTGTTTTAATGAATACAGGTATAGCGGGAGCAAAGGATCCTATTAAAATGGCAAAGGCAATGAGGTTAGCGGTTGAGGCGGGAAGACTTGCCTATTTAGCTGGTCGAATCCCCAAAAAACTTTATGCTTCTGCCTCAAGTCCTATGGATAATCTTATAGAGTAGGAGAAAAAATTTGCTTCCAAGGATTTGCATTGTAACTGATAGAAAGTTAGTGGGAGATGGGTTTTTAGTTACAATGCAAAAATTAATTGAGAATGGTTTTAATTTCATACAGTTAAGAGAAAAGGATTTAAATGCCAAAGAACTATATTTATTAGCAAAAAAAATAATAGACTTAAGGGGAGATAAAGTTAGGCTTGTTATTAATGATAGGGTTGATGTAGCGTATGTGGTTGGAGCAACGGGTGTGCATTTAGGGGCAAATAGCCTTCCATCTTGTATTGTGAAAGAAAAATTTGAAGGGTTAATAGTAGGAATTTCAGTCCACAGTAAAGAAGAGTTAGAAAAAAATAGCGGTTATGACTATGTTTTTTTTGGGAATGTATTTGAGACTGATTGTAAGCCAGGTATTACTGGCAAAGGTCTGGATTTATTAAAAAACATAGTTGAAATGACAGATAAGCCTGTTTATGCAATAGGAGGAATCACCCCTGATAATGTTTTAGAGGTTCTTAGAACAGGTGTCTATGGTGTGGCTGTGAGAAGTTTGGCTTTTAAGGGGTTAGATGAAATGTTGAGGTTAAGAAAACTTATTGGAGAATATTATGGATAAAAAAGATGTGAGTTATTTAAAGAAAATTGCGAAGATAGAAGAGATTAGTTATGAGAACCTAATACAGGGTATTAATGAGGGCAAGATAGTCTTTTTTAAAAACAAAAAAAGAGATACTAAACCTATGGCGGTTGGAAAGGATTTAACAGTAAAGATAAATGCCAACATTGGTACATCAATGAAATGTAATGATATTTCTTTGGAGTTAAAAAAGGTAAAAGTCTGTGAAGAGGCTGGTGCAGATGCGATTATGGACCTTTCAACAGGGGGTGATATTGATAAAATTAGAAAAGAAATTTTAAATACTACCAACCTACCTTTAGGTACTGTTCCCATATACGAAGTGGCTTATGATATTATGGTGAAGAAGAAAAAGGGGATAGAAAAACTTGATTTTTCCCATTTCATAGAAGTGATGGAAAAACAGGCGGAACAGGGTGTAGATTTTATGACCATCCATTGTGGTATAACTCTAAATTCACTTAAGAGATTGGAAAGAAGCAAAAGGGTTATGGGGGTTGTGTCAAGAGGGGGCGCATTACTTGTAGAATGGATGAAAAAAAATAAAAAAGAAAATCCTCTATATGAAAACTTTCAAGAAATTTTAAAAGTTGCGAAGAAATTTAATATAGTGATTAGTCTGGGAGATGGCTTAAGACCTGGCTCAACTCTCGATGCTACAGATGGTCCACAGATTGAGGAGCTGATAACATTGGGTGAGCTTGTAATAGAATGCAGGAAAGCAGGTGTTCAGGTGATTGTCGAAGGACCAGGGCATGTACCAATTAACCAAATAGAGACAAATATAAAACTACAAAAAGCTCTTTGCCATGAATCACCTTTTTATGTTCTTGGTCCCCTTGCAACAGATATTGGTGCTGGTTATGATCATATAGTGTCTGCCATTGGTGGAGCTTGGGCAGCTTACTTTGGCGCAGATTTTCTTTGTTATGTTACACCTGCTGAGCATTTGCATTTGCCAAATATTGAAGATGTGAGAATGGGAGTGATTGCATCAAAGATTGCAGCCCATTGCGCTGATCTTGCAAGGGGTAAGAAGAGGGCATGGGAATTGGAAAGAAGGATGTCTGAAAGCAGATTCAAACTGAACTGGGAGGGACAGATTCAAAATGCCCTTGATTCTTATAGTGTAAAGAAAATTGTTGAAAGAGAAAAACAAAGGAAAGAAGAGCCTTGTTCTATGTGTGGGGATTTGTGTTCCATAAAAACATCTGAAAGAAGTTTAAAAAAGGTGAAATAGGGAGAGAAATGTTTTGTGGAAAATTATGAGCTAAAAGAAATTATAGGTGAAAAACAGATTAAGGAGAAGATTTTAGTTCTTTCTGAAAAAATTAATAGTTTTTTTCAAAATAGCAGTTTTATCGCCATAGGTGTACTCAAAGGTGCTCTTTTTTTTATGGCCGATTTGATTCCCCATCTAAGAAATTGTGAAACCTATGATTTTATTCAGGCGAAATCTTACGAAGGAAGTGAATCGACAGGAAGTATTAAAATTTTAAAAGAGCCATCAACCTTATTAGAAAACAAAAATGTGTTAGTGATAGAAGATATACTTGATACAGGCATCACTGCAACTGCCATAAAGGATTATCTATTAAAAAAAGGAGCAAAGAATATTTATTTTTGTGCGCTTCTTGATAAACCATCGAGGAGAATTAAGCAAATTGTTCCTGATTTTTGTGGGTTTGTTATTGATAATTATTTTGTTGTTGGATATGGTTTGGATTATGAAGAAAAATTCAGGGAAAAGAGAGGGATATATATATTTAAACTTAAAGATTAATATTGCTAACCTTTGAACGAAGCATTTTTTCTAATACATCTCTACCAATAAAGTCTTTTAGGCTACTACCTGATTCATCTAAAACATCAATAAGTTTCCAATTACATTTACAGCGAGCAATAATTATGTTATAATTTTTTATCTTATGTTCTTCTTTTATGATAGATTCACCGCATTTTTTGCAGGTTTTATTCTTTCCCATGAAATGAAATACTATAAGAAAAAAGAAAAAATTTAAAGGAAAAAAAGTGAAAAAGATTAAGACAATTAGTAAATTTGAAGATTTAGGTTTATCAAGGCAGTTAGTAGAACCTTTGTACGAACTGGGATTTGAAGAACCCACACCAGTTCAGAAAGAAGCAATACCGCTTATTTTAACGGGGAAAAACCTGATAGTTCAGGCTCCTACAGGTACTGGTAAGACTATGGCTTTTGCTTTGCCAATTTTAGAGAGGTTAAAAAAGCAAAAAAATCCTTATGCAATAGTTATTGTTCCAACAAGAGAGCTCTGCATTCAAGTGGCACAGGAGATTAATAAAGTATCTTCTGATAAAAGAGCCTTTGCAGTGCCAATTTATGGTGGACAATCAATAGAAAATCAGATAAGGGCATTAAAAAAGGGGGTACAGATTGTTGTTGGAACACCAGGTAGATTAATAGATCACATAAATAGAAAAACATTAAATCTACAAGAAATTAAATGTGTTGTCCTTGATGAAGCAGATGAGATGCTTGATATGGGTTTTGAAGAGGATATAAAAGAAATACTAAACTTTGTCCCCGAAGATTGCCAGAGGTTGTTATTTTCAGCTACCATGCCTCAGGAGATAATAGCAATTTCAAGAAAATATTTAAAGGATGCTGAGAGAATATCCTTGAGTAGAGAGAATATTATTGTACCAAATATCAAACAAATTTTTTATGAAGTTAGGGAGAATGAAAAACTTGATGTATTGACAAAGATCCTTGATACAGAAATAGAAGATCAAGTTCTTATATTTTGTCATACCAAAAAAGAGACTGATGAAGTTGCTTATGCTTTGAAAAATAGAGGATACAGTGCTGATGCTCTTCACGGTGATTATTCACAGGCTCAAAGAGAAAGGGTAATGGGTAAATTCAGAAAAAAAGATATTAATATACTTGTGGCAACAGATGTCGCTGCAAGGGGTATCGATATTAGTGATGTTAGCCATGTAATTAATTATAGTATCCCACAAAATCCTGAAAGCTATGTGCATAGAATTGGTAGAACTGGTAGGGCAGGCAGAGAGGGTGTAGCAATTACATTTGTCACACCCCATGAATATAGAAGCTTAAGAGAGATAGAGAAAAGGACAAAGACAAAAATTTTGAAAACTGAAGTCCCAGAAATGGAGGAACTAATAGAAATCAAGTTGAAGAATTTCCTATCTCAAATTGACGAGATGTTAAAGAAAGGAAACAAAGTGGTTGAGACACTTCTATCAAAATTTCCAAATAAGACTAAGGAAGATTTATTAAGAATGCTTTCAGCTTCATTTTTGATAAGTATAGGACTTACGGACCTTGATGATGATAAAAGAGATCGTTCAGATCAAAATATGAAAAAGCTTCTTGTAACAATTGGCAGGAAGGATAAAATTGAACCTAAGGATATCTTTAAGGCATTTATTGAAAAAGCTGGAATTAAAGGTGATGATATTGGAAGGATCAGGATATCCGATACCACAACTCTTGTAGAAGTAAAAGAATCCGTTGCAGAATTGGTTATCAATGCACTTGATAAATTTGTCCTGAAGGGTGTATCAGCGAGGGTTTTTACTGCAAAAGATAAAAGATAGTTTTTTTATTTCAAAGTTTTTAATAAAATATTAAAGCACAATTCTTTTGGAGGTTAATTTATGCTCTTTGATTCATTTTTTGGATGGTTTTCAAATGATGTGGCAATAGATCTTGGTACTGCCAATACAGTTATTTATATTAAAGGTAAGGGTATTGTTAGTTCTGAACCAACAGTTGTTGCTATTCAAAAAGATGTTGGGGGCGCAAAAAAGATACTCGCCATAGGTCAGGAAGCAAAAGAAATGGTTGGAAAAACCCCGGGTAACATCGTTGCAATCAAACCTATGAAAGATGGGGTGATTGCAGATTATGAAGTTACAGAGGCGATGCTTAGGTATTTTATACAAAAGGTTCATAATAGAAAAAGCTTTGTAAGACCAAGGGTTGTCATATCTATTCCTTCTGGTATAACACCAGTAGAAAGAAGAGCTGTTAAGGAATCAGCGGAATCTGCTGGAGCAAGAGCTGTATATATGATTGAAGAGCCAATGGCAGCTGCAATAGGAGCAGGGCTTCCTATAACTGAGCCGGTTGGCAATATGATAGTTGATATTGGTGGTGGGACAACTGAAGTTGCTGTTATTTCACTATCTGGTATTGTATACTGTCAATCAGTTAGGGTAGCAGGGAATAAAATGGATGAGGCAATCATTCAGTATATTAGAAGAAAGTATAGTTTGTTAATCGGGGAAAGAACTGCTGAATTGATAAAGATTAATCTTGGAACTGCTTATCCTGAACCAGAAAGCGAGTTAAGAAAGATGGTTATAAAGGGTAGGGATTTAATAGATGGAATACCTAAAACACTGGAAATAAACTCAGAAGAAGTTCGAGAAGCCCTCTCTGAACCAGTTAATGCTATTGTAGAAGCTGTTAAAGTTGCCTTGGAAAGAACACCACCCGAATTAGCGTCAGATATTGTTGATAGAGGGATTGTCCTTGCGGGTGGAGGTGCACTCCTTAGAAATTTAGATATACTTTTAAGAGAGCAGACAGGACTGCCCATCATTATTGCTGAAGACCCACTATTTTGTGTAGTTAAGGGTTCAGGAAGCGTTCTCGATAAACTCGATTTACTAAAAGAAGTGGCTGTTCAAGTATGAAATAAATGTTTGAGAAAAGACTAAAAAAAACATTACTGGCCCTTTTATTTATCTATATTTCTGCTAATGCTCTTTATGTAGCTAAACCTGCTATTTTTAATGAGGGCAGTTTTTCTGTAAAAATTATTCTTTTCCCAACATTTGCTATGAGGACTATTTTTAATAAAACCCTCGAAGTATTTAATACTATTATGAATTCAAAAAACATTCTTAAGGAAAATGAGGAATTAAAAAAAAGACTGGATTCTCTGCAACTGGAAAATATGTTTTTGAAAAGGGAATTAGAGAATTTTCAGCGTTTGAATAATGTCGAAAATTATGCAAAAAAATTCCCCTTTTCAGTGGAAATTTCTAAAATTGTGGGAAGAAATCCCAAGTTATGGCATCAATATTTAATAATAGATGGGGGAAAGAATAAATATTTCACTCCTGGTATGCCAGTTGTTACAAAAGACGGTTTAATAGGTAAAATAGTTGAAGTTTATGACAGTTATTCAAAAGTCTTACTCCTAATTGATCCTGAATTCTCTGTAGATGTAAGGGGAGAAAAGTCTGGTGTCCTTGCACTTTGTTCTGGTATAGGAACCTCGGTTTTAAAAATAAACTATGTACCCAAATTTGAAGAATTAGTACTTGGTGAGACACTTGTAACTTCAGGGCTTGATGGTTCTTTCCCTGAAGGGATCCCAGTAGGTTATGTAATAGAGATAAATAAACCCTTTGGAGACTACTTTCTTGATGCCTATGTAGTGCCTGTTGTAGATATTTTAAAAATAAAAGAAGTGATAGTAATAAGGGCTTTTCATAAGAAAATAAAATGATTTTAAATTTATCAGTGATTTTTTTCTTGTTCGCTTTGTCCTATGGGGCTAATTATTATTTTGCACCACTCTATTTTCAAATTGATATAACAGTACCTATATTAATTTTTTTTGCAAAGGACCTCAAGTTTTTCAAATTTTTCTTTATCGTTTTCTTTGTAATTTTTATGAATGCATTATTTGAGAGATTTGCATTTACACTGGCAATTTACATCTTAGTCTTTTCTCTATTAATATTTGTAAGCAAAAAAAATTTCAATATAATATCAATAAGATATATTTTTTTAGCCTCTTTAACTTACATGGCAAATAAGTATCTTCTGGTTTATTTGATGTATTACAAAAGGTTATTTTTTAATGGTGTAGTATTTTTAAACATTGTTTTTGATGTATTGATAAATCTGGCTTTTTCTTTTATAGTTTTTAGTTTGCTTGAAAAAGTAATTTTTGAGTTGAGGAAGAAGTGTGAAAAAGCTTTATGTAGTTCTTGATTCAATACCCTATTTGGAGAAAAGACTCTCACTTTTTTTAAAAGTATTTAGTGTTTTGGTTCTGCTACTTATTGGGTACTATTGGTTATTACAAATTGTTAGGCATGCCTATTATACAGAGTTGTCTGAAAAAAGTAGGATTCGTAATATAAAAATAGTAGCACCAAGGGGTGTAATAAGAGACAGAAATGGAGTAATTATTGCATCGAGCTCTCCAAGCTTTGTTTTAGAAATTGTTAGAGAGGAGGTAGAAAACAAGGATTTATTACTCAATGAGATCGCGAATATCCTAAAAAAAGATGTTTTGGAGTTAAAAAATTTATATGAGACTAAAGAGAGAGTTACGCCAAGATTTTATCCAATAATATTAATGGAAAATCTCTCGAGAGAAGAAGTGGTAAAAATAGAAGCCTATAAGTGGAAACTTAAGGGGGCTAAAATAAGCTATAGATCTGAGAGAAGTTATCCCTTTAATGATTATTGTTCACATTTGATTGGTTATGTATCTCAGATAACAAAAGAAGATATTGAAAGGTTGAAAAACAAAATATATGGAGCAAAAATCGGCAAGACAGGCATTGAAAGTATATTCGAAGATTATTTAAAGGGATTTGATGGCGTTACCAAAGTAGAAGTGGACGCCTATGGAAGAAAACAAAAAGTTTTATATAGATTGGATCCAGTTTCGGGTGGGTCAATAAAATTAACCATAGATTGGGAATTACAAGAGATTGCAGAAAAATCTTTGGGTGATAAAAATGGAGCGGTAGTTGCTATCTCAACAAAAACAGGAGAAGTGCTTGCTTTAGTTAGCCATCCAAACTTTGATCCCAATCTTTTTGTTAAGGGATTGGATAAAGATGAATGGAAGAAAATTAATAATAATCCCTTTCATCCTTTACAAAATAAGGCAATTCAAGGCGCCTATCCACCTGGTTCAACTTTTAAGATTATTACTGCCATAGCTGGATTAGAGGAGGGTGTTATTAATGAAGACACAGCTTTTTATTGCTATGGAAAAAAAAGATTGGGTAATAGAGATTTCAGATGTTGGAAGGATGGAGGTCATGGGCGAGTAAATATTCACAAAGCCATGGTTGAGTCATGTGATGTATTTTTTTATGAAGTTTCGCTAAAGTTAGGGCCTGATAAAATTGCCCATTATGCAAGGTTGTTTGGTTTTGGTGAAAAGACATCAATAGGACTGCCCGGAGAGCTTTCTGGAAATGTACCGGACTCCCAATGGAAAAAGAAAAGGTATAAACAGATATGGTATGATGGAGATACTCTTCCTTACGGGATTGGACAGGGTTACTTAACTGTTACTCCACTGCAACTTGCTCTTTCATACGCAGCTTTTGCTAATGGCGGGAGTCTTTTTAAACCAATTATTGTAAAAGAGATAGAAACAAATGATGGTAAAATTATCAAAGAACAAATACCAAGCGTAAGAAAACATGTAAATTTAAATCCCAAAACTATTGAAATAATAAGAAAGGCGTTAATTGGTGTGGTTAATGAGGCTGGAGGAACAGGCTATGCATCAAGGTTAAATGGTATTATAGTTGCGGGTAAAACAGGAACGGCACAGGTTAGGTCCTTTAAGGAAAGGCGAAAACTATCGGGCTTTCATAATGACCATGCATGGTTTGTAGGATTTGCGCCCGCTTATGATCCAGAAATTGTAGTATGTGCCTTTGTTATGCATGGTGGTCATGGTGGAGGTGTTGCAGCACCTATTGTTAAAGATGTAATAGAAAAATATTATTTAAAAAAGAAGGTTGAGTATGCTAAGGCAAGTGAAAACAAATAAGCTTTTCTGGGAAGGTATTTTTATAATTTCAGTAATTATAATTATTGGATGTATTAATTTGTACAGCGCATTATATTCTCAGACTGGAAGGATTGATATTTTGTTTTATAAGCATCTAATATGGTTAGTGGTTGGAATATTTTTATCTTTTTTATTTCAACAGTTAAAACCAGTGGATATTGAAAATTTTTCTTCCATATTCTATATAATCTCTTGTGCCTTACTTGTTGTAGTACTGCTTATAGGTAAAAAAGTTAATGGTGCACAAAGATGGTTAGGATTTGGGAGTTTTTCCTTTCAACCCTCAGAGTTCGCTAAATTAGCGTTAATCTTCTTCATGGCGAAGTTATTTAAACAAATGCCTGTTGTTGAAACTGGCTATAGGTTAAATCAACTTTTTGTTCCCCTTCTAATTGTTATGATTCCCGTTGTTTTAGTTTTAAAACAACCCGATTTAGGAACTGCGATAATAATTTTTTCCATCACCTTTTTTATGATTCTTTTAATGGGGATAAACAAGAGACTTTTAATGACTTCAATTACTGGGTTTGTTTTACTATCTCCAATATTATACCATTTTTTAAAGGATTATCAAAAAAAGAGATTTTTGGCTTTCCTTTCTCCAGAGTCGGATCCTCTGGGAATTGGTTATCATACAATTCAGGCAAAAATTGCAGTAAGTACTGGCGGACTGATGGGTAAGGGATTTCTAAAAGGCACCCAAAGCAAGTTAGGATATATACCTGAAAAACACACTGATTTTGTTTTTTCTGTTTTTTCTGAAGAATGGGGGTTTGTAGGAGTAGTTTTTTTTATCCTTGCCTATGTTTATTTAATTTACTGGATGTTTAGAGTAACAAAGGGTATTAATGACAGATTTTTATTCCTATCAGCTTCTGGAATTATTTTTCTTTTTTCCTTACATTTTTTGATTAATTTAGCAATGGTCGGAGGCCTTTTTCCCGTTGTTGGGATTCCTCTTCCTCTAATGAGTTATGGTGGCTCGGCGCTGATTATATATCTAATAGCAATTGGCTTTATGTTAAAACAATCTTTGCAGTAATAATCAGATTTATTGGAGAAGTTTCTTTAGTTGATTCTCTATCTCTGACTCAGTGTCTTTTTTTAATCCCACTATCTTTTTAACTAATTTACCGTTCTTATCAAGTATGATGAAGGTTGGTAAAGAGGAAATACCGCCAAAATGAAAATTCCCCTCTTGATGGTTTATCCAAACAGGAAATTTTATATTATTTTCTTCTATTATGTCTTTTAGTTCCAAAGGATCTTCTACGTCAGTGTTTATCCCTATTGTGTATATCTGTTTTTTATATTTTTCTGCAATTTTATTTGTATGTGCAAAGGACATTGTGCAGGCAAAACACCAACTTGCCCAAAATTCAAGCAGTACGGGCTTACCTTTTAGTTCTGCTAATGTTACTTTTTTGCCTTCTAAGGTCCTAAACGGTAAATTTAAATACTTCGTTTCATCAGCAACAAGAGGTCTTATAAACAATAATAAAATTAATGTTACTAAAAAAAACCTCATATATATTTTTTTAGAACTTCTTCAATCTTGTTTTTGGGCAACGCTCCTACCGTTGTATTAACTGCCTGTCCATCTTTAAAAAGGATAAGAGTTGGTATGCCACGTATACCATATTTCTTTGGAGTTTCGGAGTTTTCATCGACGTTAATTTTAACAAAATCAATTCTATCTCCATATTCATTTGCTAATTCTTCTATTATTGGCGCAAGCATTCTACAGGGACCACACCAACTTGCCCAAAAATCAACAAGAACTGGTTTTGTAGCCTTTAGCACCACTGTTTCAAACTCCGAGTCTTTTATTTCCTTAACATTTCCTGCCATAATTCCCCCTTTGATAAATTAATCGATTACTTAAAATTTATCTTGAAAATTTAGAAAAGTCAAGTTTAGGTGTTTTTACCAACCATCTTTCTATATTCGTTTACTATGTCTTTAATACTTTTTTGGGTCAGGATCTTTTTTAATTGTAACTGGGCCTCTTCCCATATTAAGTGAACTGGACAATACTTTTCTCTCGAACAATCGAATCCATCTAAAAGACATTTGTTTAATGCCATGGGTCCGTCGATAGCTTCAATAATGTCAAAAAGTGTTAAAGTATCAATAGGTTTTTTAATTTTAAACCCCCCCTTGATGCCTCTTGTAGAGCTTAAAATTTTCTTTTGAGCAAGCTTTTGAAGGATTTTTGAAAGGAATTTTTGTGGAGCTTCAATATCGACAAACAACTCAGTTGCTGTATAGACCCTATCTGGTTCCATAGCCATCTTTAAAACAGCCCTAATGGCATATTCTGCTGCATTAGTAATTCTCATCTTATTTCTCCTTTTTGGCGTTTATCCACCAATCACTGGTTTTATCAAACCACCAGTTGGTAGAATCGGTGTTTATAATTATTTCTGCTAATTTTTTACCCTCTTCAGTAACTAATCTTTGTAAGGTAAAATAAATCCAGTCATCTGCGTATGGATTACCCAAATCTTTTTGCTCTTTTAATTGTAATAGCAATTCAATATTATCAGCATCCTTTACAAGCTTTGATTCTAATGTTTTCTCTTCCCATAGCTCTTCGAATAGTTCTCTTAAATCAGTTTCAAATGGTAAACCCTTTACAGCATCTTCCATAGCCTTTTTCTCATCGGTAGCAGTATATTTTTTATTCATATAGTTCAGATCACCTATTCTTGCTTCAAGAAAATCGTGAAATAGAGCTAAGAGTATGAGTTTATTCTTGTCAGCTTTTTCAGAGATGTGGGCTAAACAGAAGGCTGTATAAGCGGTTCGCAAGATATGTTCAGCAACAGACTCACTGCCTGATCCTAAGAATTGAAATCCCGTCCTTGGAGTTCTTTTTAGCATCCCTGCTTCGAAGAGAAAATCAGCGATGGTTTTCATTTTTTTATAAACATTGTATCAATTTTATGATAAAAATACTAAATATTATTTTTTGTGTAAAGGGAGATTTTATCGTGAGACAGAAAGGCACAAGATTTAGTGATGAGTTTCTTCAAAGAGAAACCGAAGAGTATTTAAAAGAACTTGCTTTGAAGGCAAGAGGAGCAATTCTGACAATGACAACTCTTGCTGGTTCTGGACATCCTGGTGGATCTATGTCTTCAATTGATGTTTATCTTTCACTTTATTATTTTCTGAATATTACTGGAGACATTAATAAAGAAGACAGAGATTTTGTTGTGGTAAGTCATGGACATACCTCTCCAGGTGTTTATTCTGCTCTTGGTGTTCTGGGTTATATTGATTTAGATGAGTCAATAGCCTTATTTAGAAAGGCAGGTAGTCCATATGAGGGGCATGTGGAAAGGCATATTAATGGGGTTGAGTGGTCAACAGGTAATTTAGGGCAAGGACTGTCAGCGGGATGTGGTTTTGCTCTTGTTTCAAAAATTAAAAAAATTAATAATTTTGTTTTTGTGGTAATGGGTGATGGTGAGCAACAAAAGGGGCAGTTATCAGAAGCAAGAAGATTTGCAAAAAAGTATGAACTGAAGAATCTATTTGGAATAATTGATCTAAATCAGTTGCAAATTTCAGGAAAAATTTCTGATGTGATGAAACAAAATATAAGGGAAAATTATCTTTCCGATGGCTGGCTTGTTTATGAATGTGATGGCCATGACTATAAGGATTTGTATAATTCCATAAAAAAGATGATAAAAAATGGTGGACCAGCAGTTTTATTGGCTAATACTGTTATGGGCAAAGGTGTTAGTTTTATGGAACACGTTAAGGACTATCATGGGAAGGCTCTAACAAGGGAACAGTATGATAAGGCCATGATAGAATTGGGATTGGAAAATAAAATAGACTATTATGCTGAATTAAGGAGCAAAAAAGGGGAATATCATACATCTAATTTAAAATCACTTTATCCTTCTATAAAATTGCCAAAGTCGAAAGTTTATGATATAAATACAAAAATAGATAATAGATCGGCCTTTGGTGAAGCATTGCTTGATATAGCTAAAGAAAATAATAAGAGTCTTTATTTGCCCATTGCTGTTTTTGACTGCGATTTAGCCAGTTCAGTAAAAACCGACGGTTTTGCCAAGCATTTTTCAGAAAACTTTTTTCAATCTGGAATACAGGAACATAACACAGCAACAATTGCTGGCGCAGTTTCAGTAGAAGGCATTTTATCAGTTTTTGCTGATTTTGGAGTTTTTGGTATTGATGAAGTTTATAATCAGCAAAGACTAAACGATATTAATGGGACTAATCTAAAGGTTGTATGCACCCATTTAGGTGTTGATGTTGGAGAAGATGGTAAAACTCATCAAGCGATAGATTATATTGGTCTTTTGAGAAATCTTTATAATTTTCATTGTATAATACCTGCTGATGCAAACCAGACTTACAAAGCAATTTTGTATAGTTTTTCAAGGCCGGGAAACTTTTTTATAGGTATGGGAAGATCAGTCACCCCAATTATTTCAAAGGAAGATGGAACTCCCTTTTTTGGTGAAGGCTATGAATTTGAATATGGAAAGGCTGATATTATTTCAGAAGGCGATGATGGAGTTATATTCTCATATGGAGTTATGCTTTACAGAGCGATTAAGATAAAAGAAATTTTATCTAATAAGGGGATTAACTTGATGGTTGTAAATGTTTCTTGTCCCAAAAAATTGGATGATAAAGTTATGGAAAAAGCTAATAAAATAGGTAAAATAATAGTTTACGAAGATCATAATGTAAATACAGGTTTGGGTAGTATTATTGCTGATTATTGTATTGAGAAAGGTTATAATATAAAATTATTAAAATTAGGAATCGAGAATTATTGTTATTCTGGAAAACCTGATGATTTATTTGCTCTTATTGGATTAAGCCCTGAAGATGCAGCAGTAAGAATTGCAAGGTTTCTGGAGGAGAAGTAGCAGCATCAAAAAACATTTAAAAGGAGGGCTTTATGGAATTAGTCAAAGAAGAGGCATTGGTCAAGGTTTTACTCGAGAGCAATGAGGAGTTTAAAAAGCTTTATAATGAGCATCTTGAGCTGGAGAAAAAAATAGCAGAATTCGATAGCAAGCATTATTTAACCCCAGAAGAGGAGATGGAAAGAAAAAGGCTTCAAAAAATAAAATTAGCAGGTAAAGATAGAATGTTTGAAATTATCAGGGAGTTCAAAAACAAAAACAATTAATTAAATTAATGAGGTTTTTATGATAAGTGATGATGTAAAAAAGGGGATTGAAAAATCTCCACACCGTGCTTTACTTATGGCCTGTGGTCTTCCGAGGACACAGATGGATAGGCCTTTTATAGGCATTGTTAGTAGTTTTACTGATTTAATCCCTGGGCATATAGGCATGAGAGATTTAGAAAGGTTCATTGAGAAGGGTATTCATACAGAGGGTGGTTATGCTTTTATATTTTGTGTTCCCGGTATTTGTGATGGTATAGCCATGGGGCATTCAGGTATGAGGTACTCTCTCCCTTCTCGAGAAGTTATTGCTGATATGATTGAGTGCGTAGTTTCGGCTCATAAATTAGACGGTCTTGTTTTTTTAACAAACTGTGACAAGATAACCCCAGGAATGTTAATGGCATCATTAAGGCTCAATATACCTTCTATTTTTGTAACTGCGGGTCCTATGCTTGCAGGTTATTATAAAGGTCAAAGACTTTCTTTAGTAAGTGGAACTTTTGAGGCAGTTGGAAGGTTTAAAAAGGGAGAGCTAAGCGAAGAGGAGTTTTATGGATATGAGGCTAATGCCTGCCCTGGGGCTGGTTCATGTCAGGGTTTATATACTGCAAATACAATGGCTTGTATCACTGAGACCATTGGCATGTCGCTACCAGGTTGTGCAACCGCTCTTGCTGTATCGAGTAAAAAAAGGCATATTGCCTTTGAGAGCGGAAGGAGAATTGTGAATCTCGTTAGAGAAAATATAAAACCAAGGGATATTGTAACAGAGAATGCATTAAGGAATGCTATAAAAGTAGATGTTGCATTAGGTGGATCTTCAAATACAGTACTTCATTTAACCGCTATATCCCATGAAGCTAAAAGACCCATTGATATAGATTTGTTTGATGAAATTAGTAAGAAAACTCCCCATATTGTAAGTATGATTCCCGGTGGCAAGTATTATATGGAAGATTTGGATAGGGCTGGTGGAATTCCTGCTGTATTAAATAGACTAAAAGATCTCTTGGATTCTTCGATTACTGTTTCTGGAAAGGATATCAAAGAGATAGCCAATGAGGGTGTTATATATGATGAGGATATAGTAAGACCTCTTTCAAATCCCTATCATAAAGAAGGTGGATTAGCGATTTTAAAGGGTAATCTGGCGCCTTTAGGGGCAGTAGTTAAACAATCTGCGGTAAGTAGTGAAATGCTTGTTTTTGAGGGTAAGGCAAGGGTATTCGAATGTGAAGAAGATGCTATGAATGCAATATTAAGTGGTAGTATAAAGGCAGGTGATGTTGTTGTTATAAGGAATGAAGGCCCAATTGGTGGCCCTGGTATGAGAGAGATGTTGTCACCAACTGCTGCTTTAATTGGCATGGGCCTTTCAAAATCTTGTGCTTTGATCACAGATGGTAGATTTTCTGGTGGTACACAAGGTCCCTGTATAGGCCACATATCACCAGAAGCAGTTGAAGGTGGATTAATAGGTCTTCTAAAGGATGGAGACGTAATTAGAATAAATATACCAGAAAGAAAGATTGAAGCTCTTTTAGCTGAAGAGGAGATTGAAAAAAGAAAAAAGAGTTATAAACCATTAAAGAAGGATTTAAAAGGATATTTAAGTAGATATGCCCAATTAGTTACCTCTGCATCAAAAGGGGCAATTTTAAGGGAGGAATAGTGAAATTAAGTGGTGCTGAAATTTTTGTAGAAACTTTAAAGAAAGAAGGTGTAAAGGTATTATTTGGCTACCCTGGTGGTGTTGTACTACCAATTTTTGATGTTCTTTATCATGAAAAGGAAATAAGGCTTATCTTGCCGAGGCATGAACAAGCAGCGGTTCACATGGCAGATGGTTATGCACGTTCAACAGGAAATGTTGGGGTAGCACTTGCAACATCTGGTCCAGGAGCTACAAATACTGTTACAGGAATAGCAACTGCATTTATGGATTCAATACCTATAGTTGTTTTTACTGGACAGGTACCTACACCAATGATTGGTGTAGATGCCTTTCAGGAAGCTGATATTGTTGGTATAACAAGGCCATGTACAAAATATAATTATTTAGTAAAAAATACAGCAGATCTACCATACATAATAAAAGAGGCTTTTTATATAGCTTCAAAGGGAAGGCCTGGACCAGTTTTAGTAGATTTGCCAAGGGATGTACTGGCTAACAAAGCAGATTTTGTATATCCTGAAACTGTCTCTTTGCGTAGCTATAATCCAACTTATATTGGCAATAGATGGCAGATTAAAAAAGCTGCAGATGCTATACTAAAGGCTAAGAAACCTGTTATTTATGCAGGTGGTGGTGTAATATCTTCCAATGCCAGTCAAGAATTAAAAGAGTTAGCTGAATTTACAGAGATCCCTGTTACATTAACTTTAATGGGGCTTGGTGGTTTTCCTGGTGATCATCCTTTGTTTTTGGGTATGCTTGGCATGCACGGAACTTATGCAGCAAACATGACAATTCATAATTCAGATCTAATTATAGCAATTGGAGCAAGATTTGATGATAGAGTTACTGGTAGGGTAAAGGATTTTGCACCAAACGCAAAAATTATTCATATCGATATAGATCCAACTTCTATAAGAAAAAGTGTACATGTAGATATACCGATAGTTGGTGATGTAAGACTTGTGTTAATAGATTTGTTAAAAGAATTAAAGTCTATGAAAGAGACGAATGAAGTCATTGAAGAAGCAAGAAAACACTGGGCGAAGCAGATTAAAGATTGGCAGAAGGAACATCCTCTTTGGTATGAATATGACGATGAGGTAATTAAACCCCAATTTGTAATAGAGAAAATATTTGAAATAACAAAGGGCGACGCAATAATATCAACTGAGGTTGGTCAAAACCAGATGTGGACAGCTCAATTTTATAAATTTTTAAAACCAAGGACTTGGCTCACTTCAGGTGGTCTGGGCACAATGGGTTATGGATTTCCTGCTGCATTGGGTGCTCAAGCGGCATTTCCTAATAAGCTTGTTTTTGACATTGCTGGGGACGGCAGTATACAGATGAATATACAGGAACTCGCAACTGCAGTTATTGAAAGATTAAATGTAAAAGTGGCAATTCTTAACAATTCCTGTCTTGGTATGGTAAGACAATGGCAAGAGCTCTTCTACGGAGAAAGATATTCAGGTATTGATTTAGGCGAAGTCCCAGATTTTGTAAAAGTTGCAGAAGCCTATGGTGCGGTGGGATTCAAAGCGGTAAAACCAAGTGAGGTAGAACCTGTTATAAAAGAGGCGATAAAAATTAAAAAACCTGTATTGATGGATTTTAGAATAGATAGAATGGAAAAGGTTTTCCCAATGGTTCCAGCGGGTGCTGCAATCCATGAGATGATTTTTCTGGAGAAAAAGAAAAAAACTGAAAAGATGAAAGTAGTTAGGTAAGGAGAATATATGACCCACATTTTATCATTGCTTGTGGAAAACAAGTTTGGAGTTTTATCAAGGGTTGCTGGGCTTTTTAGTGGTAGAGGTTTTAATATTGAGGCACTCTCTGTAGCGCCAACTCAGGATCCCTCGGTATCTCAAATGACAATAGTAACCAGTGGTGATGATAGGGTAATTGAGCAGATAACGAAACAACTAAATAAGATGATTGATATAATAAAGGTTAGTGATTTCAGTGATAAGGACTATGTATTAAGAGAAGTAGCTTTAATAAAGGTTTCGGCTAAAGGTGCAGATAGAGAGGAAGCACTGAGGATTGCAACCATATTTAGAGCAAAGGTTGTAGATTCAAGTCCAACAACCTACACAATAGAAGTTACAGGTGATGATAAAAAAATAGAAGCCATAGTTAATCTTTTAAGGCCTTTAGGCATAAAAGAGCTTGTTAGAAGTGGTCCAATTGCAATTTTGAGAGAAGATAAAAATAAATAAAAGGAGGAGATTTTAGATGAAGGTTCATTATGAAAGCTCAATTTCAAAGGACATCTTGAAGGACAAAAAGGTTGCAATTATTGGTTATGGGAGTCAGGGGCATGCCCATGCAAATAATCTAAAAGATAGTGGTATATCAGTAATAGTCGGTCTTTATGAAGGTAGCAAATCCATAGAGAAGGCAAAAAAAGCGGGATTGACCGTTAAGACAGTTTCAGAGGCTGCAAAAGAAGCTGATATAATAATGATTTTGGTGCCCGATGAACTTCAAGGGGATCTTTATAAAAAGGAAATTGAACCATATATGACTTCAGGAAAAGCTCTTGCTTTTGCTCATGGTTTTAATATTCATTACAATCAGATTGTTCCTCCAAAAAATGTTGATGTCTTTTTAGCTGCCCCAAAGGGTCCTGGACATTTGGTTAGGTCAGAATATACAAAGGGGATGGGGGTGCCAACTCTTATTGCAGTTTACCAAGATGCCTCTGGTAAAGCAAAAGATCTGGCTCTTGCGTATGCCTGTGCTATTGGTGGTGGAAGGGCTGGAATTATTGAAACAAGCTTTAAAGAGGAGACAGAAACGGACCTTTTTGGTGAACAGGCAGTTTTATGTGGTGGTGTTTCAGCATTAATTACAGCTGGTTTTGAAACCCTTGTAGAAGCAGGCTATGCACCAGAAATGGCATATTTTGAGTGCCTACATGAGTTAAAGCTAATTGTAGATTTGATATATGAAGGTGGAATTAGTAATATGAGATATTCGGTTAGTAACACCGCCCAATATGGCGATTTAACAAGAGGTCCAAGAATAATCAATGAAAGCGTTAAACAGGAAATGAAAAAAATACTTAAGGAAATACAGACTGGAGAGTTTGCAAAAGAATGGATTTTAGAGAATAAAGCAGGCAAGCCAGTATTTAACAGTCTTACAAGAATTGGAAAGGAGCATCCAATTGAACAGGTTGGTGAGAAACTGCGTTCCATGATGGGATGGTTACAGAAAAATAGGCTTGTCGAGAAAGATTAGTTCATGGCTGTAAAATGGGAAAATGCAATAATTGCACCTGAAGGGTTAAAACTATCTATCATATTTTTTCTTGTTGCACTAATAAGTTTTATTGGTGGTTATTATATAATTTCAGGTGCAGTTTTTTTACTTTTTTTATTTAATTTATTTTTTTTCCGTAATCCTAAAAGGATACCACCTGAAGGACCTTATATAGTTGCACCAGCCGATGGAGAGGTTATTCTTATAAAGAGTATTTATGAGGATAGATTTTTTAAAGGAGAGGTAAATTTAGTAAGCATTTTTATGTCTGTTTTTAATGTTCATATTAATCGAGCGCCCTATGATGGGAGGATTATAGATTTTAAACATTTTGATGGCAAGTTTTTTTCAGCAAATTTAGACAACGCCTTTGAAGAGAATGAAAGAAACTTCGTATTTATTGAAACCCCCGAGGGTAAAAAAATATTATATTCGCAGGTTGCTGGTCTTATTGCAAGAAGGATAATTAGTGAGGTAAGAGTAGGGGATTATATTAGAAAGGGGAATATTGTTGGGCTTATATGTTATGGCTCTCGTGTAGATATTTTTCTTCCTAAAGAAATTAGATTAAAGGTAAAATTAAAGGATAAAACAAAGGCAGGAGAAACCATAATAGGAGTAATTGAATAATGCCAGATGAAAATGATAAGTATCCAAAGGATAGTGTTAAAAAGGGAGTTTATATTTTCCCAAATTTATTAACTTCTGCAAGTCTATTTTCTGGTTTCTTTGGGATGATTTCAGTCTGGAATGGCAATTTTAAGCTATCTGCCTATCTTATAATTCTCTCTGCAATATTTGATATGTTAGATGGTAGGGTAGCGAGAATGACAGGTGCAGTATCAAGGTTTGGGGTAGAGTATGACTCAATAGCTGATGTGGTTGCTTTCGGTGCAGCACCTGCATTTCTTGTTTATGTTTGGGCTCTTGAGCCTTATGGCAGATTTGGGATAATAGTATCCTTTTTGTATCTGGTTTGTGGTGCTCTTAGGCTTGCAAGATTTAATGTACAGGTAAATACAGTTGAAAGCAGAAAATTCAATGGTTTACCAATACCAGGTGCTGCGATGGTTATTGCTTCTGTAGTTTTATTTTATTATGAATTAGGTGGTGAAGGTAAAACCTTAAAAGAGTTTTTAATTCTAACCCTTGTTATAGCTCTTGCTTTTTTGATGATTAGCAATATTAAATATCACAGTTTTAAGGATTTAGATCCTATTAAAAGAAAGCCCTTTTCAGTGCTTGCAATAGTAATACTCGCATTAATATTAATAGTGGCGCATCATGAATTGTTTTTCTTTATTATCTTTTTTGGCTATTCAATGTCAGGTCCTGCAATGTATTTGTATGACCGATATAAGCAAAAAAGGGGAGGTAAATAATGGAATATGTAAAGATTTTTGATACCACACTTAGAGATGGTGAACAAGCACCGGGTGCCACTATGAACATAGATGAAAAAGTAAGAATTGCTCTTCAGTTGGAAAAGTTAGGGGTAGATATAATAGAGGCTGGCTTTCCAGCTGCATCAGATGGAGACTTTGAAGCAGTAAGAATGGTTGCAAAGAATATAACTAAATCAGAAGTTGCTGGTCTTGCAAGAGCTACAGAGTCAGATATTGAAAGGGCCTGGGAAGCAATAAAGTATGCAAACAAACCAAGAATACACACATTCCTTGCTACATCTGATATTCATTTAAAGTATAAATTGAAGATTGATAGAGAAGAAGCCTTAAAAAGAGCGGTTCATGCAGTTAAATTTGCTAAGAAATTTACTGACAATGTAGAGTTTTCTGCTGAGGATGCCTGTAGGACTGATATAAATTTCCTCTGTAAAGTGGTTGAAGCGGTAATAGAGGCGGGTGCAACGACTGTGAATATACCAGATACTGTAGGATATATAACCCCTCTTGAATTTTACAATATTATAACAACGATTAAGAAAAAGGTGAAAAATATTGATAAAGCTGTTATAAGTGTCCATTGTCATAATGATTTAGGTCTTGCTACTGCAAACTCACTTTCTGCCCTTCTTGCAGGAGCAAGGCAAGTGGAGTGCACAATAAACGGTATTGGAGAAAGGGCTGGAAATGCGGCGATGGAAGAGATTGTAATGGCTCTTAAAACAAGAAAAGATGTTTATAATTTAGCAACAAAAATAAATACAAAGCATATTTACAGGACCAGTAAGCTGGTATCTCAAATAACAGGAATGATGGTCCAGCCGAATAAAGCAATTGTTGGTGCTAATGCTTTTGCTCATGAATCGGGTATCCATCAGGATGGTGTTCTCAAGGAAAGGCTTACCTACGAAATTATGACCCCAGAATCTGTTGGTATTCCCCAAAGCATTCTTGTTCTCGGTAAACTTTCAGGAAGGCATGCATTTAAAAAGCGTTTAGAAGAGATGGGCTACAATCTTAATGAAGAGCAGTTGAACAAAGCTTTTAAACGTTTCAAAGAGCTTTGCGATCAAAAGAAATATTTATATGACGAAGATATTGATGCAATAATTTCTGAAGAGATACTAAAAATACCAGAGAAATATAAATTTATCTATCTCAATGTCGTTTCGGGCAATAGAACCATGCCTTGTGCCACTGTTGAGATAGGCGTGGATGGCAAAATAATAAAAGAAGCTTCCTTTGGTAATGGTCCAGTTGACGCAGTATTTAACACGATTAAAAAAATCATAAAAACTAAGAGTAAGCTTTTGAGCTTCGTTATAAGTGCAATCACAATGGGTACAGATGCTCAAGGTGAAGTAACAGTGAAATTAGAAGAAGGAGGAAGGCAGGTTGTAGGAAAAGGTGTAGATCCCGATGTTCTTGTTGCAAGTGCAAAAGCTTATATAAATGCATTAAATAGGCTCTATTTCAAGAAAGAAGCAAGTTCAATGAAAGAAACGCTTCCATAAAATTAGATAAAAGGAGTTTTGGATATGGGGATGACAATAACGGAAAAAATTCTTGCTGACCATTGTGGCAAAAAAGAGGTTAGCCCTGGTGAGCTCATTATGGCTAAAGTAGATTTAGTTCTTGCAAATGATGTAACAGCACCTATTGCAATCAAAGAGTTTGAAAAAACTGGTGCAAAAGATGTATTTGATAAGACTAAAATTGCTCTTGTTCCTGACCATTTTACACCGAATAAAGATATAAACTCAGCCGAACAGGCAAAGCTTGTACGTGATTTTGCTAAAAAATATGGAATAGTTAATTATTTTGAGATTGGCGAGATGGGAATTGAGCATGCCCTTTTACCAGAGAAAGGGCTGGTAGTGCCAGGTGATTTGGTTATAGGTGCGGATAGCCATACCTGTACCTATGGTGCTCTTGGAGCTTTTGCAACAGGTGTAGGAAGCACCGATGTTGCTGCATGTTTTTTGACTGGACAGGCTTGGTTTAAGGTTCCTGAAAGTATTAAGTTTATAGTTTATGGCAAAAGAAAAAGCTTTGTTTATGGCAAGGATATAATTCTATATATAATTGGTAAAATTGGGGTTGATGGTGCTCTTTACAAAGCAATGGAGTTTGAGGGTGAGGGGATTTCGGAACTTTCAATGGACAGTAGATTTTCAATTACCAATATGGCAATAGAAGCAGGTGGAAAAAGCGGCATAATTGCACCTGATGATAAGACTATTGAGTTTGTTAAAACAAGGGCAAAAAGGGAATGGAAAATCTATTATAGTGACAAAGATGCAAAATATTCAGAGATTTATGAGATAAATTTATCAGATGTTGAACCGCAGGTTGCATTTCCCCATCTGCCAGAAAATACCAAACCTGTATCTGAATCAACAAATGTAAAGATAGATCAGGTTGTAATAGGCTCATGCACGAATGGACGAATGGAAGATATGCGTATAACAGCCAAAATCTTGAGGGGAAAAAAGGTTGCTCCCTATGTAAGACTTATAATTATCCCCGCTACCCAAGAAATATATAAAAATTGTATTAAAGAGGGTTTGGTTGATATTTTTATTGACGCTGGTGCGGTAGTATCGACCCCCACTTGTGGTCCCTGTTTAGGTGGGCATATGGGCATACTTGCGAAGGGAGAAAAGGCAATTGCAACTACCAATAGAAACTTTGTTGGTAGAATGGGTCATCCAGAAAGTGAAGTTTATCTATCCAATCCAGCTGTTGCTGCTGCTTCAGCTGTTTTAGGAAGGATTGGTTCTCCAGAAGAACTTGGCATCAAAGAATCGGAATAGCAGGAGGAAAAAATGATTTTAAAAGGTAAAGCATGGAAATATGGTGATGACATAAATACTGATTTGATAATACCTGCAAGATATTTAAATACTTCAGATCCCTTAGAATTAGCCAAGCACTGCATGGAAGATGAAGACCCAGATTTTCCCAAAAAGGTCTCAAAGGGTGATTTTATTGTTGCAGGTAAGAATTTTGGATGTGGAAGTAGTAGAGAACATGCTCCAATATCCATTAAGGCTACCGGGGTATCTGCGGTTATTGCAAAAAGTTTTGCAAGGATATTTTATAGAAATGCCTTTAATATGGGGCTTTTGATACTTGAATGTGCAGAGGCAGATGATATTTCAACTGGTGATGAGTTAGAAGTGGATACAGAAAAGGGGTTGATAAAAAATCTCACTAAAAATAAAAGCTATCAGATAAAGCCAATACCTCCTTTCATGGAAGAGTTGCTTTCAGCGGGTGGGCTAATGGAGTACGTTTTAAAAAAAAGGGAGAGCTAAATTTTGATAGTTTTAAAAAAAGAGGTTTATAAAACCACTTATTTAAGTCCAAGAAATAGCTTTGAATTGACAGATGTCTATGCTGAAAAAAGGTATGATCCTTTAACAGGTCATAGGGTAAGGGTTTATGAGATTGAATGGTATACTAAGCCTGTTGATTTTTATACCTTAGGAGAAAAGAGCCAGAGACGATGTCCCTTTTGCGATGGAAAACTCGAATTATATGGTGCAAGGTTTGATACTAAATTTTGTAAAGAGGGATACCTAAAAAAGGGAGAGGTAATTTTAATCCCCAATATACTTCCCTACGCTGAAAATGCAGCGGTTTCCATATTAACAAAAGAACATGTTGTTCCTATGGGTAAGATGAGCAAAGATACTATTTGTGATAGTATAAATCTTATTTTTGACTATGCCAAAAGAGTTTCTAAGTTTCACAAAAAAAAATATAGATTTGCCCATCTACACTGGAATTACATGCCCACCTCAGGTGGTTCTATAATTCACCCACACATGCAAGTATATGTTACAGATGAGCCTTTAAATTACCATAGAAGGGTTTTAGAAAAAGCAGAGGCATTTAAAAAAAAGCATAAAAGAGAGTTTTTCAAAGCCTATCTTGATTATGAAGAGAAATTAGGTGAGAGAATAATTGAAGTTACAGAAAATTGTGCTCTTCTGTCCCCCTTTGCTTCAAGGGGGATGTTAGGAGAGTTTTTAATAATAATGAAAAACGCTTTTTCCTACATTGATATTACCGAAAATGACATAGAAAGTATAGCTTCATTAATCCATAATTTAATGTTATTTTTTGAAAGCAGGCTGATACCGGGTTTTAATTTAGCATTTTATGCTTCCCCAATAGACAAAAAGATTATGAGAGCTCATATAAGAATTTATCCCCGTGTTTATAGAGATACCGAAACATTTGCAACTGATGTGGAAACCCCCACCCTTTTATATGGTGAGTCTTTTTCTTTAATTTCTCCAGAAAAAAATGCAAAAAATATCAAAGATTTTTTAAAAAATAAAATAAAAACAAATACTTAGCTTATTTGCAATCATTTAAAAATTGACATTAGGGGTTTATTTATATAAAATGCAAGTTTATGAATAAGTATTTAGAAAAAATTAAAATTTTCTTGAGTGACGTTGGTAACAGGGTTAAGGATTTTTGGCATAAACATAAGAATGATTGGAAGAATCCCAAGTTTTTCACCCTAATGATTCTTCCCCATGATACTTCTAATGTAAAAAAGATACAGTTGAATTCAAACTGGTTTAAAGTATTTGCTATAATCTCAGTAATTTTCTGGGTTTCTTCACTTTTTATGTTCTTTAGCTATTTTAGTCTTAAAAATAGGATAGCTTACCTTGAGGATGTTGAGAAAAAGGCAATTAAGCAGAAAATAGAAATGGAGAATCTTAATTCAAAAATTCAATTTCTTGAAACCCAATTGGCAAGGCTCCAAAATATGGATCTCAAAGTTAGAGAAATGGTAAATTTAGAAGTAAAAAGTTCTGGTACAAACTTTGCTGGTGGGATTTCAAATGTTAAAAGCGATGATATGACAAAGGTTATGTTAGAAAAAGCAGAGAATTTAGAAAAAGAGATGAAATTAAGAGAAAAGAGCATGAGCGAGCTTATTGAGTATTTAGAAGATAGAAGATCCCTATTTATGGCTACCCCTTCTTTATGGCCAGCAAGAGGATTTATAACTTCTGATTTTGGATGGAGAAGAGACCCAGTTACTGGGGTAACTGAGTTTCATGAGGGTATAGACATATCGAGCCCCTATGGCACTAAAGTTGTGGCAGCAGCAGAAGGCGTGGTTATAGAATCAGGAGCTGATGCTGGATATGGAAAAGTTGTGGTCATTGATCATGGATATGGTATTGTTACAAGGTATGCCCATTTATCTGCAAGTTATGTTCCTGTAGGTAAGAAAGTGAAGAAGGGAGAAGTAATAGGTGCAGTTGGAAACTCTGGAAAAAGTACAGGACCACATGTACATTATGAGGTACGTATAGACGGTGTGCCCATCAATCCTCTCAAGTACCTCTTTGGATAATATCTTCTTTGTTTTTCTCATACACTTCAATAAAGAATCACTGGAGTAGAAAATGTTTGAATTTATTTTAAAAAAAATCATGGGTACTAAAAATGAAAGAGAATTAAAGCAATTGTATCCAATTGTTGAGAGAATAAATAGTCTTGAAAATCAAATAAGAGCACTTTCTGATGAAGAATTAAGAAATAAAACAAAAGAATTTAAAGAGAGAATTTCTAAAGGTGAGTCTTTAGATTCTTTGTTACCTGAAGCCTTTGCAGTTGTGAGAGAAGCTTCGAGAAGAACCTTGAACATGAGACATTTTGATAGTCAGCTCATAGGTGGTATTGTGCTTCATCAGGGAAAAATCGCTGAAATGAAAACAGGTGAGGGAAAAACCCTTGTTGCGACTCTTCCAGCATACCTAAACGCCTTAACTGGAAAAGGTGTTCATATCGTAACTGTAAACGATTATTTAGCAAAAAGAGATAGTGAGTGGATGGGTACAATTTATAAATTTTTGGGATTGACCGTGGGTTGTATTGTACATGAACTTGATGATGAAGAGAGAAAAAGTGCGTACAATGCAGATATTACTTATGGTACTAATAATGAGTTTGGGTTTGATTATTTAAGAGATAACATGAAGTTTTCCCTTGATGACTACGTTCAAAGGGAGTTTAATTATGCAATTGTTGACGAAGTTGATAGTATATTAATTGATGAAGCGAGAACACCCCTTATAATTTCTGGACCATCTGAGGAATCGACAGAGCTTTACTATGAAATTGACAAGATTATTCCCTATCTAAAAAGGGATTCAGATTTTACAATTGATGAGAAGTCAAGGGTTGTTGTTCTTACTGAAGAGGGAATAACAAAGGTAGAAAAATTACTTAATATTACTAATCTGTATGACCCAAGACATGTAAATATACTTCATCATGTTAATCAAGGATTAAGAGCACATCATCTTTTTAAGAGAGATGTAGACTATGTGGTAAAAGATGGTGAAGTAATTATAGTAGATGAGTTTACTGGTAGGCTCATGCCAGGTAGAAGATGGAGCGATGGACTTCATCAGGCGGTTGAGGCAAAGGAAAAGGTAAAGATAGAAAAAGAAAACCAAACCTTGGCAACAATTACCTTCCAGAACTTTTTCAGAATGTATAAAAAACTTGCCGGTATGACAGGTACTGCGGAAACTGAAGCTGCTGAATTTAAGAAAATCTATAATTTAGATGTAGTTGTTATACCAACAAACAAACCAATGATAAGGATTGACTATCCCGACGTTGTTTATAAAACAGAAAAAGAAAAATTTAAAGCGGTTGTTGAAGAAATAAAAAAGTTATACCAGATGGGAAGGCCAGTACTCGTAGGTACAACATCTATAGAAAAAAATGAAAAATTATCAGCTCTTTTAAGGAGAGAGGGTATTCCCCACCAAGTTTTAAATGCAAAGCACCATGAAAGGGAAGCGGAAATCATTGCTCAGGCTGGAAGGTTAAAAACAGTGACGATTGCAACAAATATGGCAGGGCGTGGAGTTGATATTCTTTTAGGTGGTAATCCCCAGCTTCTTGCAAAGGCAAAGGTAAATTATGACACATCCAATCCTGAATATGAAAATATCCTACAGGAATATATACAAAAATGTGAGGAGGAAAGAAAGAAGGTTATAGAGTTAGGCGGGCTTCACATAATTGGTACAGAAAGGCACGAAAGTAGAAGAATAGATAATCAGCTAAGAGGTAGAGCGGGAAGGCAGGGTGATCCTGGTAGTTCAAGATTTTACCTCTCTTTAGAAGATGATTTGATGAGGATTTTTGGTTCAGAAAGAATTGCCTCTGTTATGAATAAGTTAGGTATTGAAGAGGGGGAATCAATAGAACATTCCCTTGTTACAAAGGCTATAGAAAACGCCCAGAAAAGGGTTGAAGCCCATAATTTTGAAATAAGAAAACATCTTCTTGAGTATGACGATGTAATGAATAAACAAAGAGAGTTTGTTTATACTTTCAGAAGAAGATTGCTAATGAAAGAAGATCTTAAAGAAGCGACAAGAGATGTTATCTATGAAGTTTTGGATTGGTGTTTTGACGAACTAATTTCAGAAAAAAAGAAAGAATGGAATATTCATGGTTTTACAGAACTTTTGAGAAATATTTTCGATATAAGGGTTACTCCTGAAGAGGTAGAAGATTTCTATCCCGATGATGAAAAGCTATATGATCACATAGAAAGGCTTGTTTTCAATACCTATAATGCAAAGGAACAAGAATATGGCACAGAGGTTATGAGGGAGTTAGAAAAGTATTTTCTACTAACATCCCTTGATAATGCATGGAAAGAGCATCTTCTTAATATTGACCACCTAAAGGAAGGGATTGGACTTAGGGGCTATGCCCAGAAAGACCCACTTGTTGAATATAAAAAAGAAGCCCATCTTCTTTTCATTGAAATGCTTAATAATTTTAGAAAAGATGCTATGATGAAGCTTTTCAATGTTAGAATTGTCCAGAAAGAAGAAATACCTGATTTAGAAAGGGAGAGAGAGAAATCAAAGGGGCTCATTTTTGGTGGTGGAGAAGTTAGAAGAGAGCCAACAAGGAAAAAGTCAAAGGTTGGTAGAAATGATCCCTGTCCCTGTGGGAGTGGCAAAAAGTATAAAAAATGTTGTGGGGCAAAGGAATGATTAAAATAAAGGGTGTTAAGTTTTCAGGTATCTATTGTGGTATAAAAAAAAATAAAAAGAAGGATTTAGCTCTTGCCTATTTTGAGAAACCCGCTTTAGCTTCGGGAGTATTTACAAAAAATAGAGTTAAAGCACCATCGGTTATTATTACAAAGAAAAGAATCAATAATCCAATACAAGCTCTAATTGTTGTTAGTGGCAATGCCTGTGTTTGCGCAAAAGGGGATTATGAAGATTCAAGGGCTATAACAAAGACTTTGGCGAGGCATTTAAGCGTTGAAGAAAAATCGGTTGCCCATTCTACAACTGGGGTTATCGGTGTTAAATTGCCAGTTGAAAAGGTTATAGATGGGATTCCCCAATTGATTAAAGAACTAAAAGATAATTATGAAGATTTTGCAGAAGCAATTACAACAACAGATGCTTACAAAAAAGTAGAAAAAATAACTGAGACAGTGAATGGCGGGGAAATTAACATACTTGGAATAGCAAAGGGTGCAGGCATGATTGCTCCTGATTTAGCAACCATGCTGGTCTATATATTTACAGATGCAAAGATCGAGAAGAAAGCCCTTGATAGGGCTTTAAAAGAGGCAGTTGATTGTTCCTTTAATTCAATAAGTGTTGATGGTGATACGAGCACAAATGACATGGTACTTATATTTTCTACTGGGGTAGCTAATAACAAAGAAATAACTATAAGATCTGGATACAAGGATTTTCTTGAGGCACTTAAAAAAATATGTATATCTCTTGCTAAAATGATTGTGAGAGATGGCGAGGGTGCAACAAAAGTAATTGAAATTAATGTAAAAAATGCAAAAAGTGCTAAAGATGCTAAAAAAATTGCTAAAACAGTTGCTAACTCACCATTGGTAAAAACTGCATTTTTTGGAGAAGATCCAAACTGGGGCAGGATCATAGCAGCAATTGGAAGATCCGGTGTATCAATCAAAAAAGAAAAAATAGACATTGATATACAGGGGAAACCGGTGGTTAGAAATGGCATTGAGGCTAATGGATTTGATGAAAGGGGATTAAAGGAAGCTTTAGCGGTTGAGGAGATACAAGTAGAGATTAACCTGCATGCTGGAAAGGCATCGACAAAATTTTATACCTCCGATTTAACCTTAGATTATGTAAAGATTAATTCTTCATATAGAACCTAATGGGAGAATCATAGATGAAAAAAATATATGTTCTTGATACTAATGTACTTGTCCATGATCCAGAATGTATTTTTAAGTTTGAGGACAACGATATTGTTATTCCCATTACTGTTGTTGAAGAATTAGATAAACTTAAAAAAGGGCATGGTGATATACCCTTTTCAGCAAGAAGTGCCTTAAGAATAATAGATTCTCTAAGAGAAAAGGGCAATATTTCTAAGGGTATCAAACTTGAAACTGGTGGAACACTAACAGTTGCTATTGATAAGAACTATGACCCCTGTAGTCCAGTCCTAATGGACAATAGGATAATTTCACTTGCAATTGAGTTAAGCAAGAGAAAGAAAAAAACACCGGTAATATTAGTATCCAAGGATACAGCAGTAAGAATCAAGGCAGAAGCATTAGGCGTTGAGGTTCAGGATTACAGGCATGATAAAACATACCTTTTCCAGAAATATGGTCTTATTAGAGAAGATGATTATGAAAACGGCATAAAATCCCTTCGTTATTTGAAAAAAGGGGATGAGATATATAGGCTAATAGGTGAAAAAACTATCGAGCAGGTTAAGAAGTGGAAAAATATAATGGGCATAAGCCCTAAAAATATGGAACAGTTATGTGCTTTAGACGCCCTTCTAAATGATAGGATTGATGTTGTTGCATTGACCGGTAAGGCAGGCACAGGGAAAACTCTCCTTGCCTTAGCAGCTGGGATGTATTTATTAGAAAAATCAATGGCGAGGATGCAGAGCTTAAAAAATCAACAGAGAGAGCAGGAGATTGGCAATGAGAGATATTTTGAACAAATTCTCGTTGCAAGACCAGTCATCCCAATTGTTGGGCAGGATATTGGATTCCTCCCCGGTGATGTTGAAGAAAAGTTAGGCCCCTGGATGCAACCTATTTATGACAACTTGGATGTTATCATAGGTGGTCCAGCGGATCCAAAAAAAGAAGGGAAACCTGTCAAATATAAAAGCTCAAGATATCTAATAGATTCAGGGATGATACAAATAGAACCACTAACATATATTAGAGGAAGAAGTCTGCCACATAGATATATAATAGTTGATGAAGCCCAGAACTTACGCCCCTTAGATGTCAAAACTATAATAACGCGTTGTGGAGAAGGCACAAAAATTATATTTACAGGTGATTTATATCAGATAGATACCCCCTATTTAGACTTTGGTTCGAATGGTCTGGCATATTTAATAAGTAGATTTATAAACGAAGAGAATTTTTGTTATCTCAATCTTGTTCATAGTGCAAGGTCAAGATTAGCAGAAAGGGCTGCAGAGTTATTATAAATCGGAGGTTTTTTATGAAAATAAAGATAATTAAACCTTCAGAGGAATATCTAAAAGAAAGGGGCATAAGAAACTGGCCTATTTGGACCAAGGAAGTTTCAGAATTTGATTGGTATTACGATGAAACAGAAGAATGCTATATTTTAGAGGGAAAGGTAATCGTTGAAACAAAAGAGGGTGATAAAGTGGAGATTAAATCTGGAGATTTTGTAACTTTTGAGAAAGGTCTTGCCTGTAGATGGAAAGTTTTAGAGCCAATCAGAAAACATTATAATTTTAGATAAAGCCATCATATCTTTTAAAAACATCTTCTAATCTTTGTATACTTTAATTCAGAAAAGTACTATCAAAATTAAAACACTGTGTTATAATTATCTTAAAAAATGGAGATGAAATATGGAAAAACAAGAATTGATAGAAGCAATTAAGCAAAGGGCAAGAAAAAATTTTTCCTTGGGTTATAACTGTGCCGAATGTGTTTTTGAAGCTGTTCTTCATTATCTCGATACGGGTCTTCCAAAAGAGGTTTTAAAAGTTGCTACTGGTTTTGGAGGAGGAGTTGGTCTATTTGGGGATACTTGTGGAGCAGTGACTGGTGCAGTTCTATCAGTTAGTGCTGTATATGGTAGATCTAAGTTGCCTGAAGGAGAAGGTAAAGAAGCAATGAGGTTATCAGCAAATGAACTTTATGGAAAACCTGGTCTATACAGAATATTCAATCAAATACCAAATAGATTAAAGGCAAAATATGGGGATACTATTTGTAGAAAAATTACCGAAAAATGGCATGAATCATGGCTTTGTAGAGAGCATGCCTTACATTGCAGAGAGATAATTACTGATGCAGCCGGCATTTCTGCTGAGTTAATACTGCTTGGAAAAGATGTTGTAGCTAACCTTCCTTTCGGTGAAAATGTAGAAAAACTAAAAGATGACTCTCCCTGTAGTAAAGAAGGGACCTGAGGTAGTAATTTAGCCAGATAGTCTGTCTGGCTTTTTCTATATTCGTTTTACCACTTGACAGTAGCTTGAATCTTATCTATCACATTTAAATAATCGAAGATGTTATGATGGTTGTAATCTAATCCCTATAAGAAGGGATCTTTTAGAACAAAAATCGTATCAAATGCTTAAAACTGCAGACAATGTATATAATTTTTTGGCTTTAAGACACAGATAAAATAATGAAGATTTAAACATAGTTAATCATATTGATTTTACTTCAGCGGTTATCTGTTTGACAAAGGTGTTTGAAAGAGAATTAAACTTATCAATAGTTCATTGGATACGTAAAGAGCTTGGTATAAGGCTTCCAGGTTATTTTAACAAACCCCAGCCAGATGTAAGAGCATTATGTTTGAAAAGTTTTGCCAGATTAAAAATGGATACTGAGGAACTGTTTGATATAATCTTTTTTAAACTCAACCAAATGTGGCTTTATCTTAGAAAAATATTAAAAGCCTTCAGTATATCTTATAATCAATTTTTATTAATCGGTGATTTAAATGCCCTAAAGGAGTTTGAATACGCCCGATTGCACTTTTCATAGACCTATAGCGGGCAATCAGGACATACAAATTATTCAGGTGTCGGTGGGTGAGGGAGCGTCAACAGATAAGGCAAAAGAGGATATTAGAAGACTCATGAGGGAGTTAAGACACCTATCACCAAGTGATGATGATAACTTTAATGTAATGGATATGAAAGAGATAACAAAGATGCTCACGGGAACTACAGAGCTACTCACAATGCTTTTAGGAGCGGTATCTGCGGTAAGTCTTCTTGTTGGTGGTATTGGTATAATGAAGATAATGCTTGTGTCTGTAACAGAAAGAACCCGTGAGATAGGTATCCGTCGTGCTATAGGCGCAACAGCTGTCTCTTATACACATCT
>JAOABK010000018.1 GCA_026418415.1 Pseudomonadota bacterium
TGCAAATCCAATCTGGGACAGAGAAGGTGAGCTTGTATGTGAAGCGTCAAGTCCCTCAATGCCCCTGTACTTCTGGAACGATCCAGATAACAAAAAATATCTTGATTCATACTTTAACTATTACACCCAGAAAAGGGTTTGGAGACATGGTGACTATGTAATATTCTACAGTGACACAAAGGGTATAACATTCCTTGGCAGGTCAGATTCGGTATTAAAGCCATCGGGAGTAAGGATAGGCACTGCAGAGATATATAACCAGATAGATAAAGTTGAGGAAGTGGCAGATAGCCTTGCCATAGGTCAGAACTGGGAAGGGGATCAGAGGATAATACTTTTTGTAAAGATGAAAGAGGGCTATAAACTAAACGAGGATATAAAAAATAAGATTAGAAAGATACTAAGAGATAATGCCTCACCCAGACATGTTCCTGCAAAAATAATAGAAGTTCCAGACATACCATACACAAGAAATATGAAAAAGGTTGAGAGTGCAGTAACAAATATCATTCATGGAAGACCTGTTACAAACATAGAGGCACTTGTCAATCCAGATTGTTTAGAATACTACAAGGACCATCCGGAGTTAAAGAGTTAGCGAAACAATGAAAATTAAAGTGGAAGTGTAGATATTTGAATCACTTACACTTTTTTATTTATTAGAGAAGCAATTTTTAAAATTATTTAGATTTTCTGTAACACTCTTTCCTATTTTCGCATAAATTTCACTGTCTTTTTCTGTCTTTGATGGTGTACAACATAAATCTTGACGATTTTAGAAAAAGAAAATAAAATAATAATCTCTTTTATGGTGAGCGTAGCTCAGTAGGTTAGAGCACAAGGTTGTGGCCCTTGTGGTCGTGGGTTCGAGTCCCATCGCTCACCCCTATTAAAATGGGCCATTAGCTCAGTTCGGTAGAGCAGCTGACTCTTAATCAGTTGGTCCAAGGTTCGAATCCTTGATGGCCCATTTATCATTTATTTTTTGATAGCTTGATAATTCTGTTTTTTCATTTACACTTAGTTTTAATATCAAATTTCTGAAAAAAGCTTTGAGACTTGTCTATTAAAAAACCAAATATTATTCTGCTCACTGCTCATAATCTAAATTTTCTTGTTAAATTATATCCCCTAATGTATCATATTATCTATGTGTCTGGCTATCCCGATGAAAGTTTTGAATGTGGTTGATGATTTTTGCACCGTTGAGATTAATGGTGTGAAAAAGAGTTGTTTTATCGGTTTTCTTGAAAGAAAACCTGAGGAAGGAGAGTATCTTTTAGTTCACGCTGGAATGGCTATAAAAATTCTTGATTATCAATCAGCTCAAGAGATCATAGATGAGCTCGCACTTCTCATTGATGGAGAGTTGAGAGATAGTGAATAAAAGCTTTGATCTTTTCAAAGATAGAGAATTAGCCAAAAAATTGTTTAGTCATATAAAGAGCAAGGTAAGTCATTTTAGTAACCTTAAAATCATGGAGTTTTGTGGAACCCATACCCACAATATTTTTCAATATGGATTTAGGTATGCTTTCCAGCCAAACCTAAAATTTATTGCAGGTCCAGGCTGTCCAGTATGTGTAACATCAGATAATGAGTTAGCTGAAGCCTTTTGGTTACTTGAAAAAAGGGGTGTGGGAGTAATAACCTACGGTGATCTTCTTAAAGTTCCCTATAACGGCAAAAGCCTTTTTGATTATAGGTCAGAGGGTTTTAGTATTGAAATTGTATATAGCGCTATCGATGCTTTGAGTATTGCCAAAAAAAAGTCAGATAAAGAATGGGTCTTTTTAGGGGTTGGATTTGAAACTACAATTCCTGCTACTTCTGCTTTATTGGATTTGGTTGTTAGGACTGGGATAAAAAACCTATCGGTTATTTCCTTTCATAAAAATACAAAATCTATTATTTCTGCTCTTGGTAGTTTAGGTGAATTAAGGGTTGATGGTATCTTGTTACCAGGGCATGTTTCTGCTGTTGTTGGTTGGCAATATTTTAATGATATAAATGCCTTTGGGATTCCTTCTGTTGTAGTCGGTTTTGAACCCCTTGATATTCTCTATGGAATAAAAGAATTGATAGATATGATTGAAAAAGGGGAAAGGGGTATTAAGTGTGCCTATAAAAGGGCGGTTCAAGAGGAAGGTAATCGAAAAATGCTCGATTCGATTAATAAATTTTTTGATGTTACAGATTGCAATTGGAGAGGCTTGGGAAATATAAAAAATGGTGGCTTTGAAATAAAACCAGAATATAGTATCTATAATGCAAGGAAAAGATACAAAATTGAAAATATAGAAGTTTTGAGTAAACAAAATCAATGTCTTTGTGGTGATGTTTTGATTGGTAAAATTGAACCCATCGAATGCCCTTCCTTTGATGTTTTATGTAATCCCGATGCACCTTTGGGGCCCTGTATGGTATCTCACGAGGGGACATGTCTTGCCTATTATAAATGGAGTCGGATAAATGGATAAAGTTTTAATTACTGTTGGTAGCGGTGGTAAAAAAAGTCAATCCTTTATTAATTCTGAGATTATCTCAAGGTTTTCGAATGAGAAACTTAATATCCTTGCTGATGGTGCGCATATTGATAATAATATGGTTGTTACTACTGATTCTTTTACTGTATTTCCGCCCTTTTTTGATGGTGGTGATATTGGGGTTCTCTCAATTTGTGGGATGGTTAATGATTTGGCTTCAATGGGAGCTGAGCCAAAATACATGACCATGGCTCTTGTGATAGAGGAAGGCTTTCCCTTTGGTGATCTTCAGAGGATTCTCGATAGCATGAAAAAACTTGCTAATGAACAGAATATCCAACTTGTTGCCGGTGATACTAAAGTTGTTGAGAAAGGAAAACTTGACGGAATTATTATTAATGTAACTGGGTTTGGTTATAGATATAAAAATGTAATGCTACCCTCAAGAGATTATAAAATTGGTGATAGTATAATACTTACGGGCCCTGTTGGAGAACATTCTATTGCAGTTCTTAAAAACAGGGGTGTAGTTGAGTTTGATGGAATGGTCCCTTCTGATGTCGCACCTTTATGGGAGCCCGTAAAAAGCTTAATAGATGGTGATATAAACATAAAGTTTATAAGGGATGTTACAAGGGGTGGATTGTCTGCGGTATTAAATGAGTTTGTTAGCTTTTCCAGAACAAAAATCGAGATTTATGAAGACGATATACCTGTCAATGAGAAGGTGTTAGCAGTGTGTGATATTTATGGTTTTGATATATACAGCCTTGCCTGTGAGGGAAGACTTGTAGTTGTTGTTGATGCAATGGATAGTGAAAAAGCACTTTCTATACTTTCTCAATATGAACAAACAAAATCTGCAAGGGCGATAGGGCAAATAATTGATTTATCTAATCCTATTGTTATTTTAAATACACAATTTGGTGGCAAAATAGTAATGGATATGCCCACAGGTGAGATATTGCCAAGAATATGTTAAAATTTAGAGAAATTATGATACTAATGATTGCAATCTTATTAACCTTTGGCTTAATGTTTTTGATACAGGTTGAATTACCTAAATACATGGAAAATGAGATTAAATGTTTTGATGTCTATGTAGTTAAAAATTAGTCTTGAAACTTGAAAAAAGATTTAAATCATGTTAGTTATAAGTAAAACTTTTATTAAGGAGGTTTTATATGCCACTTGTTCCAATGAAACAAATACTCGATGAAGCCATGAAGGGTGGCTATGGGGTTGGAGCATTTAATGTTAATAATATGGAGCAGATACAGGCAATAATGGAGGCTGCAAGAAGAACCAAGTCTCCAGTTATAGTACAGGCAAGTAGAGGCGCTTTAAAGTATTCAAATCTTATATATTTGAAGTATTTAATGGTTGCAGCTGTAGAAGAGAACCCTGATATACCAATTGCTATGCATTTAGACCATGGTAATGGTCTTGAAGTTGTTAAACAAGCAATAGATTTAGGATTTACTTCCGTTATGATAGATGGTTCACTCCTTGAAGATGGAAAAACTCCAAGTACCTATGAATATAATGTTGAGATTACAAGGAAGGTTGTAGAATATGCCCATAAATTTGGTGTAACAGTTGAAGGTGAGCTTGGAACATTAGGAGGTATTGAAGATGGTGTTGGTTCAGGAAAGATTCATCTAACTGATCCAGATCAGGCTGAGGAATTTATAAAAGCAACAGGTGTTGATGCCTTAGCAGTTGCAATAGGAACCTCTCATGGAGCTTATAAGTTTAAAGCAGAACCTAAGTTAGCAATAGATATTGTAAAAGAGATTAATAGAAGATGCCCTAATGTTCCTCTCGTAATGCATGGTTCATCTTCCGTTCCTCAAGAGTTAGTCGAGATAGTAAATAAGTATGGAGGTAAGATGCCGAACGCCAAAGGAGTGCCAATAGAGTCGATACAGGAAGCTATAAAATATGGTGTAAGGAAGATAAATGTTGATACAGATAGTAGAATTGCAGTGACTGGCGCTATAAGAAAGGTGTTTTTTGAAGAGCCAGATAAGTTTGATCCGAGGGACTATTTAAAACCTGCAAGGGAAGCGATGACAAAGGTAGTTGAGGCGAGAATGATTGCCTTTGGTTCTGCAGGCCATGCCTATGACTATAAACCAATGAGTTTAGAGGATATGAAGAAGATTTATGGAGTTGCATAAATAATTGATAAATAAGGAGGTTGATTATGAAGAAGGTTTTAGTTGCCTATTATTCAAAGGGTGGTAATACAAAGAAGATGGCAGAAATGATAGCAGAAGGGCTCAAATCTAAGGGTGTGGATGTAACTTTGGAAAATGTAGAGGCTGTTAATATAGATAAACTACCAGAGTTTGATGGTTATATTGTAGGTTCACCAAATTATTTTGGAACAATGGCTTACCCTGTAAAGAAGTTTTTTGATGATTCAGTAAAATTCTTTAAAAGGCTTGAAGGTAAGGTCGCAACTGCCTTTTGTTCAACAGGTATGATAGGCGGTGGTGGAGAGACCGTTTGTCTCGACATATTAAAAGCTTTTTTAATACACGGTTGTGTTGTTGTAGGCTATTGTGGGCTTGGTCATTATGGACCAGTATCCATTGGTTCACCCGATGATAGGGTTAAGAAAGAAATATCAACTTTGGTTGATAAGTTCATAGAAGTTTTAAATAAATTTTAAAATTTTTAAGATGTAAGTTTTAGGTGATGGGTTGCTAAAAGTAGAATTTTTGTGAGACTGAACAGCAAAGGTGAAAGTATAACTCACCATCTGTTCAATTCTCCGCTCATTAATTAATCAAAAATTTTAAGGGAGATTTTGTAATGATTAAGCTTGATTTTAACAAAATGAATGGTCTTATACCTGCAATTATTCAAGATGCAGATACCGGTGAGGTACTAATGGTTGCCTTTATGGATGAGAAGGCTCTTAATCTAACTCTTGAGACTAAAAAAACTTGGTTTTATAGCAGAAGTAGAAATAAATATTGGATGAAAGGAGAACAGTCAGGACATATTCAGGAAGTCGTAGATGTTTATACCGATTGCGATACAGATTCTGTATTGATCAAGGTAAAACAGCATGGTGGCGCTGCATGTCATACTGGAAATAGAAGTTGTTTTTTTATCAGATGGGAAAATGGGGAGTGGGTTGAACATTCCAATCCAGTTTTTAATCCCAACGATGTATATAAAAAATGATTGAGTAGCTACCAAGAAGTTTTAAGATTAAACAATTGATTTTGTTTATTTAAGCTTTTTCATATTCTGTGTCAAATTTACTAATTTTGAAAAGGAGATAGAGATGTCAAATATTTTGAAGTTTGGAATACCTAAAGGGAGTTTAGAGTCTGCAACAATTGAACTTTTTAAAAAGGCAGGTTGGATTATAACACCTACCTCAAGAAATTATTTTCCCACCATTGACGATGAAGAGATAAAATGCAATCTTATCCGTTCTCAAGAAATGAGTATTTACGTTGAAAAAGGTACCATAGACGCTGGAATAGCTGGTTTTGACTGGGTTTTAGAAAACAATTCAGATGTTGTTAAAGTTTGTGACCTTGTATATTCTAAAGCATCAAGGAGGCCTGCAAAATGGGTTCTTGTGGTGACAGAGGATTCTCCCATAAGAAAAATTGAAGATTTAAAAAATAAAACAATTGCAACGGAATTGGTAAATTTCACAAAGAAATTTTTTCACGATAAAAAGATACCTGTAAAGGTTGAGTTTTCATGGGGAGCGACAGAAGCTAAAGTTGTGGAAGGGTTATGTGATGCCATTGTGGAAGTAACAGAGACTGGTTCAACAATTAAAGCAAATGGTCTTAGAATTGTTGATACCCTTCTTGTATCTAATCCTATTCTGATGGCAAATAAACGGGCATGGAAAAATAAGTGGAAGAGAGAAAAAATAGAACAGATAGCAACCCTTTTACAGTCAGCTTTAAGAGCAGAAAATATGGTGGGAATAAAGTTAAATGCACCTAAAAAATCAATTGAAGATATAGTTAAAATTTTACCGAGTTTAAACTATCCCACGATATCAAATCTCTATAATTCTGAATGGGTATCTATCGAGAGTGTTTTGCCAGAGAAGCAAGTTCGTGTTATAATACCTAAATTAATCGCCCTTGGTGCTCAAGGCATCATTGAGTATTCATTAAATAAAATAATTTAGGAGTGTTAGATGGGTAAAAATATTGTACAGAAGATACTGGAAAGACATCTTATTGCTGGTGAATTGAAGAAAGGAGCAGAGATCGCAATAAAGATTGACCAAACTCTAACTCAAGATGCAACAGGTACAATGGCATATCTTCAATTTGAAGCCATAGGTATACCAAGAGTAAGAACTGAACTATCAGTTAGTTATGTTGACCATAATACACTTCAGACAGGCTTTGAGAATGCAGATGATCATAGATTTTTAAGAACCTTTGCATCTAAATATGGGATTTATTTTTCTGCCCCTGGAAACGGTATTTGTCATCAGGTTCATTTAGAGAGGTTTGGAATTCCAGGAAAAACTTTATTGGGTTCCGATAGTCATACACCAACCGCTGGTGGTATTGGGATGCTTGCAATCGGAGTTGGTGGGCTTGATGTTGCAGTTGCAATGGCAGGGTACCCATTTTACATGAACATGCCAGAAATAATAAGGGTTGTTTTAAGGGGTAAACTAAATCCCTTTGTATCTGCAAAGGATGTTATTTTAGAGTTATTGAGAAGATTAACAGTCAAAGGTGGGGTTGGAAAAATTTTTGAGTACGCCGGTGAAGGCGTGAAAACATTGTCTGTTCCAGAGAGGGCAACAATTACCAATATGGGAGCAGAGCTTGGTGCTACTACATCAATTTTTCCTTCCGATGAAATTACTTATGCCTTTCTTAAATCTGAAGGGAGAGAAAAAGATTATATAGAACTTAAAGCCGATGAAGATGCACAATACGATGGTGAGATAGAGATTAATCTTTCAGAGTTAGAACCTCTTATTGCTTGTCCTCACTCACCAGATAATGTAGTTACTGTTAAAAGTGTCGAAGGAACACCTGTTGATCAGGTATGTATAGGGAGTTGTACAAACTCTTCTTACAAGGATTTGGCTACAATAGCAGAGATGCTGAAAGGGAAAAAAATACCATCAACAGTCAGTCTCGTAATATCCCCCGGTTCAAAACAGGTCATGGAGACAATCGATAAAATGGGATATCTGAAACACATAATAGCTTCTGGTGCAAGAATATTAGAAAATTCCTGTGGACCCTGTATAGGTATGGGGCAAGCCCCTGCGACTGGTAGTGTTTCTTTAAGAACCTATAACAGAAACTTTGAAGGTAGAAGCGGGACAAAGGACGCAAAGGTTTATTTATGTTCACCTGAAACCGCAGTTGTTTCAGCATTAAATGGCAAAATAACAGATCCGAGAAAATTTGGTGAGGAGATTGTTATAAGCTATCCAGAAATATTTGAAATTAATGATAACTTAATATTTCCACCTTCCGAAAATCCAGAATCTGTTGAAGTTCTCAGGGGACCAAATATTAAGCCACTTCCCATTGCAAAGCCCCTTACAGAAGTTTTAAAAGGAACTGTATTAATTAAAGTAGGTGATAATATTACAACTGATCACATAATGCCAGCAGGGGCTAAGATACTGCCACTACGTTCAAATATACCCGCTATCGCAAAGTACGTTTTTCACAACATTGACGAGACCTTTCATGACAGGGCGTTAAAAGCTGGGGGTGGATATATTGTGGGAGGAGAAAATTATGGTCAGGGCTCGAGTAGGGAACATGCCGCATTAGCTCCCATGCATCTTGGAATTAAAGCGGTTTTTGCTATATCCTTTGCGAGGATTCATAGGTCTAATTTAATAAATTTTGGAATCTTGCCACTGGTCTTTGAAAACAAAGATGACTATCAGAAAATTGATAGGGATGATGAACTGGTAATGGAAAATTATGTTGATAAATTATTTAAAAATGAGCCCATAGAGGTTAAAAATATTACAAAAAACTTTACATTTAATGTTAAAGCAAATCTAACACCAAGGCAGGCTGATATTATTCTGAAAGGAGGGCTTTTAAATTTTGTAAAATCGGTATCTTAAGCATTTCTAAGGCATGAATGATTTCTGAAAGAGAGATAAGGAGATTTTGGTTTTCTGTAAAAACTGTTTTGTAAATATCTGAAACTTTATAGTTTTTTTTCAGGAGATCTTGGATTTTTTCCATATTGTTTTGGATATATTTCAGATGTGACTCTATCGTAATTTTTGGGTTATCAATCACTTCGCCGTGTCCAGGTAGAATCTTTTCAATTTCCAGTAACTTAATTTTTTCGAGACTTTGTACATATATTGATAAAGAATCAGTTAGTAAATCGGGATCGAAAAAAGGGGATATACCTTCTTTTAGAAGGGCATCGCCACTGAGTAAAACTTTGCTATCTTTTATATATAGCCCAATACATCCCGATGTATGTCCGGGAAGTTTTAAGATTTCAATACCTTCAATCTTTAGTTTTTCCACGTTAAAACAAAAATCAATGGGCTCTAAAAGGTTTTTGTAATAATTTGCTTTTTCCTTTTCTCTTTCAATACTTTTTTTTTCTAATCCAAAAAAATGTGCTACCTTGATTAATCTTTCTAATCGTCTTTCTATTCTATCGTTGAAATTATTGCCAATCCTTACTTTTTCATCTAAGGATATATAAATAGGTACATTATAATAATCTGCTATGATAGAAGCTGTTCCTGCATGATCTAAGTGTCCATGGGATAGGATAATTCCGTCTAAATTACCAAGTTTATTTATTTTTTCTTGGAGGATTTTGATAGTTCGTTCACTTTTAATACCTGTATCAAAGAGATATAAACCCCTATGTGTTTCTATTAAATAAGAGTTTGTATGATAAGGGGGAAAATCAAAGGGGGTTTTTATATTATGTATTTTTAAATTTTGCATTTTTAAATTAGAATATGTTTATTCTTGACTTGAAAACGATTATAAACTAATCTTTATGCTTATGGAATTAAAAAACGCCATAAATGAAATATTAAATAGAGAGCCATCCGTTAAATCTGCGCTAATACTCGATAAAGATGGTATTGTACTGCTTGAGGTTGTAAGGGAAAATTATAAGAGCGCGCAAGAATTAGCAATAGAATATGCTACCGCCTTACAGCAAATAATTAAGGTTACTGATGTATTGAGTTTAGGGGATTTGGAAGAGATTTTAGTATCTACTGACAAGAGTGTAATTGTTATAAGGCTTATTACGAGAAACTACTATTTAATCCTTGTAATAGATAATGAGGGTAACATTGGTAAAGCAAAATATTTAGCAAAAAGGTCAGCGGATTTAATAAGAGAAGAGTTTATATGAAAATACTTGTTATTAATGGTCCCAATCTTAATATGCTTGGAAGTAGAGACAAATCACAATATGGAAGTTTGTCTTTAAAAGAGATTGAAAAAATGATTTTAGAGGAAGCAAAAAAGTTAAAAATTGGGGTTAGTTTCTTTCAGAGTAACGAAGAGGGTAAGATTGTTACAAAAATTCAACAGGCAAGTAACTATGATGGTATTATTATAAATGCTGGGGCTTATACTCATACAAGCATAGCAATAAGGGATGCCCTTGAAATATTTAATAAGCCTGTTATAGAAGTTCATCTATCAAATATTTTTGCGAGGGAGCCATTTAGGCATAATTCTTATATTAGCAGTATTGCAAAGGGTGTAATTGCTGGGTTTAAAGAGAATTCCTATGTATTAGCTATAAGGGCACTATATCAAATTTTAAATAACAAATAATCTTCATGCTATTTAAAAATCGTAGAAAAAAAATTTTGAGTTTTTTGAGAAAAAATGGTTTTGATGCTCTTTTAGTCCAGGGCACTTTTGATGTTTTTTACTTAACGGGTTTTTATGGGTCATACGGATTTCTTCTTTTATCAAAGGACAAAAATTTTCTCCTGGTAGATGGAAGGTATTTAGAAGAGGCTCAGAAGTCACAGGACAAAGACCTTGAAGTAGTTTTGATAAAAGATTTATTTCAAGACTTAAAAGAGTTGACTAAAAATTTAAGAATAAAATCATTATCCTTTGAACCAGAGTCAATGACTTATTCTATGTATAGTAAAATGATAGGTGCTTTAGATTTTTTAAAAATTTTACCATTAAAAGATTCAATCATTAAAAAACAAAGAAGTGTTAAAGACGAGGAAGAAATTAGCATTTTAAAAGAGGCTGTTAATATTTCAAAAAAAACCTTTACCCAGTTTAAAAGAAATCATTTAAAAAGTGGTAAATTAGAAAAAGAAATTTCTGCGGATCTAAATTATTTATTAGAAATTAATGGAGAGGGTATGAGTTTTGAAACAATAGTACTCTCCGGTGAAAAAACATCTCTACCCCATGGCAAACCAAGCAATAAAATTGTCAATAAAGATGATGCAATTCTAATTGATTATGGTCTATTATGGAAAAATTATTGTACCGACCACACAAGGGTAATTTTTTTAGGTGACAGCAAGTTGAAAAAATATTATAAAATTGTAAAAGATGCTTTCAAATATGCATTAAAATTTGTTAAACCGGGTATAGAGATTGGAAAAATTGATAAAGCGGTAAGAGAATATCTCGCTAAATATGATTTAGAAAAGAACTTTGTACATTCATCAGGACATGGGATTGGACTTGAAGTGCATGAATACCCAGTTGTAAATTTTAAAAATAAAGATAAACTAAAGCAAGGAATGGTAATCACTCTTGAACCAGGTCTATATTTTCCTGGTTTTGGTGGTGTTAGATATGAAGAAATGATACTGGTAACAGAAAAGGGTTTTGATGTATTATGATATAATATTTACATAAATAGGAGGTAACATGTATTCTACAGCGGATTTTAAGAAGGGGCTAAAAATTGAATTCAATGGAGAACCTTACGAGATTATTGACTTTCAACATGTAAAGATGGGAAGGGGCGGTGCAATAGTAAGAACGAAGATGAAAAATCTAAAAACTGGTTATGTGATGGAAAATACATTTCGATCCGGCGAAAAGGTAGAAAGACCAAATTTAGAAGAAAAGGAGATGCAGTTTTTATACAAAAGTGATAATGATTATGTATTTATGGATAACGAAAGCTATGAACAAATTAACATATCCGAGGGTTTAGTGGGTGATAACAAAGATTATTTGATGGAGAATATGAATGTAAGGATACTCTTTTTCCAGGGTAATCCAATAGGTATTGAACTACCAACCTTTGTAGAGCTAAAGGTTGTTGAAACAGTTCCGGGAATCAAGGGAGATACTGTAAGTGGTGGTGGTAAACCTGCGAAATTGGAGACCGGGGCAACAATACAGGTGCCATTATTTATAAATGAAGGAGATGTAATTAAAATAGACACAAGAACAGGGACATACATTGAAAGGGTTAATAAGTAATTTGCAGGAGGTGTTATGGAGGATAATGATATAAAGTATTCAAAAAATCATATATGGGTCAGGATTGAAGATGATTTTGTTTATATAGGAGTAACTGAAGCATTCTTAGAAAATATTGATGAAATTGTAGAAATAAATCTTCCAAAGGCTGGTGAAGATATAGAAATTGAGGAGCCCTTTGGCTCAATAGATAATGGAGAAGACTTAGTAGAACTAATTTCTCCAATAAGTGGAGAAGTTTTGAAGGTGAATAAAAAAATAGTTAAAGATCCCGCTATTTTACTTGAAGATCCACAGGGAGAGGGATGGCTTTTAAAAGTAGAACCCTATGATTGGGATGAGTTGGATAATTTATTAACACAGGAAGAGTACGAAAGAGAAATATAACTATATATGGGATTTAATAAATCAAAAGTTTTAGAGGATATTAACAAACTTGTTCAAAAGGGCGATTATAACCGAGCTATAATCGAATTTGAACGATTATTTAAAATTGACCCCAAGGATTATAAACTCAGACAAAAGTTAGGGGATATATATTTAAGGGTAGGTAAAAAAAAAGAAGCAATAGAACAATTTCAACTTGTTGCTGAGGGGTATGTAAAAGAGGGCTTCGCCTTAAAGGCGATGGCTATATACAGGCAGATATTAAGGATTGAACCCACTAAATATGATATTTATGAAAAATTAGCAGAGCTTTACAAAAAGCAGGGATTGCTTGCCGATGCGATAACAAATCTTAGAATTCTCGCTGATGCCTTTGAGAAACAGAAAAAACTTAATGAAGCGATGCAAACATGGGAAAAGATAATCTCTTGGGATCCCGATAGCATAATTTATAGGGGCAAGCTAATAGAGTTTTATTTAAAACAAGGTTTATATTCACGAGCAACTGAAAAGCTTAAACAAAGCATAGATTATCTTAAAAGCAAGGGGCGTTTTGACGATGTAGAAAGTCTTATTAATAAATTTCCCGGTTTAATAGAGGAAGACAAGGGATTTGGAATACAAATTGCTCGTGCACTTTATAATTCGGGCAAATATGCTGAAGCTTTAGCGAGAGTTGACACGATGCTTGCCTCTAATCCCAATGATCTTGAAAGTATATGTTTAAAGGGGCATTGTCATACCGCTCTTGGACAATTAGATAAGGCTAAGGAATCTTTTAGAAATGCTTTAAAATTTAATCCAGAATTAATTGATGCAAAAAGAGGTCTCCTTAAGGTATTTATAAAAGAAAAGAATATTGTTGATTTTCTTGTTGCTTTGGAAGACCTTTACAGGCAATTAATGGCAAAGAAACAGTACGATGATATAAAAATGTTACTTGATAATTTTTATGTTCATTTACCAAACGAGAAAAAAATTATTAAGATGTATGTAGATCTATTTAGAACGACAGGTGATATTAATGGTTTAATAGATAAGTTGAAGAAATTGGGGAATTTATATTTGGAAGACGGAAATATAAACGATGCTGGTATGTGTTTTAAAGAGATTTTAGCAATTGATCCCTATGAGCCTCATGCAGTTGAATTTTTTGAAAAATACATGCCGAAAGAACATCATGAAGAAGAAAAAAAGGCTGAATCGGTCTTTGTAGAAGAAATTGAACTACAAGAAGAGATAATTCCAGAGATTAATAAAGAAATAGCTGAAGTAGAAACCCACTTAAAGTATGGTTTGATAAATAAAGCTAAAGAAAAGCTCGAGGAATTGTCAAATAAATACTTAGATAGTCCAGAGATAAAGGAGCTTTGGTTAAAGTATTTTACCGCTACGAAAGATAAAGAAGCTACAATTATGGTGTTAAGAGAACTTATTAATATTTATAAAGCCCAAGAAAATATTGAAAAGGTTAGTTTATATGAACAGAAGTTAAAAGAATTTTCCATTCAAGTTATTCCAGAAAAAGAGCTGATAGAGAAAGAAGCATCTGTTGAGGATATCGAGGTAGTTGATGAAGTAGAGATAATAGAAAGTGAACCAACGGTAGAAGTAAGTGAAATTACTGAAGTAATTGAAGAAGAGAATTTTTCTCCCAATATTGAAGAGATGTTTTTAGAAGCAGATTTTTATGTAAAAAACAGTCTTATAGATGATGCTATAAAGGTATATGAATCAATTTTAAAAATAGACCCAGAAAATGAAAGAGCTAAAAAGGCATTAAATGATATTCTTAATAGGGATAAAGTTGTTCAGCAGGAGAAAGTTGAAGAGCAAATAACAGAACCAGAACAAAAAACTGGTGAACAATACTTTGATATTTCAAAAGAAATTATCAAAGAGATGGAGCAGGAAGAAGCTCTAAGTGGGCTTTTTAAATCAGAGGCTGAGAAGTTAACATTTGAAGAGTTGTTAAAGGAGTTTAAAAGTAAGATTTCCCAAGAGATTGAAGAGGGTGATGTAGAAACACATTATAATTTAGGAATTGCTTATAAAGAGATGGGATTGCTTGATGAAGCGGTCCAGGAATTTATTCTAACTTCAAGATTTTTGAACAAAGCTTATGACTCATATACCATGATAGCATCCTGTTTAACTGAGAAAAGAGAATGGGAGAAGGCTCTTGAATTTTACAAAAGGGCCCTTCATATGCCAGACATACCCAAGGAAAAAATGGCAGGTACTTATCTTGAGATGGGCTATATCTATGAAAATACTGGTGATTTAGATAATGCAATTTTATGTTTTAAAAAAGCTTATGACACTGATAATAATCTAACAATAGCAAAAGAAAAAGTTGAAGAAATAATTTCTAAAAACCCCCTTTCCGCAAAGGTTTTAGAAGAAAAAAGTTTATAATAATGTAATCATAGTATGGAATCTCTTGATAATTTAAAAGCTTTGGCAAATATTCTTAATAGCATAGATGTTGAAATTAAAAATTTTCTACTTAGAGAAGATGTATATTTAGTTGGTGGTGCCATAAGAGATGTATTGAACAACAAGCAATTAGTGACAGACTTAGATATAGTAGTCAGAGAACCTTTAGAAACCTTGAAGAATTTGAGAAAGATTGCAAAATTTACAGTTATAGTTCTTGATGAAGATTTTGGTGTATATAGGGTTTATTTACCAGAAAAAAGTATATATCTTGATTTTTCAAAACTCCAGGGGAAGGATATAATTGAAGATTTAGAAAGAAGGGATTTTACAATAAATGCAATTGCTGTTAGGTGGATTAGAAATAGATTTGAAATTATAGATCCCTTTGATGGCATAGAGGATTTGCACAAAGGTTTGATAAGAACAATTAAAAGAAAAAACTTGGTTGATGATCCTTTGAGAATTATTAGAGCCTTTCGGTTTTATGCAGAATTAGGCTTTAAAATTGAAGAAAAGACTCTTAATTATTTAAAGGACTTAAAATTTTTAATTAATTTATCAGCACCTGAAAGGATTAAATTTGAGTTATCAAAAATATTCAACAATTTAAATTCCCATAAAACAATCAGCTTTATGTATGAATGTGGAGTACTTCAGGAACTATTTCCCTTTTTAGAGGTTTACAAAGGTTTTTATTCTGGCAAAAGACATGTTTATGACCTATGGGAACATAGCTTAAAAACTCTTGAAAATATTGAGTTTTTTATAAATAACAGAGATTTCCCAATTTTAATAGATGAGCAATTGTTACATAAGGAGACAGAGAAAGAATTTAATTATATGACAATATTGAAAATTTCCTCACTCTTTCATGATGTAGGTAAATTATTTTCTTACGATGAAAGAGGTGATAAAATAGTATTTTATAAACATGAAATCTATGGCGCAAATTACTTAGAAAGGCTTTTAAAGGAAAAAAAATATGCTAAGGATACTGTTAATTCTATTGTAAATATAGTTAGATATCATATGTATCCCTTTCATTTAGCAACTTCAAAACTTAAAAACATTAATTCAAGAATTTATTTACGTTTAAAAAAAGATTTAGCTGATCTTGTTCCCCTTGTTTTTTTGTTGTTTATTGCTGATTTATCTGCTACAAATAGGGATGAGGAAACAAAGTTTATGATAGAAAAGGCGAAAAAGATTTATAATGAATATTTAGAGTTAAAGAAGCGGGACATAAATCTTAAACCAATTTTGAATGGTGTAGATATTATGAAGATATTGAACATTTCTGAAGGACCAAGTATTGGAAAAATAATAAACAAACTAAGAGAAGCACAACTAAAGGGGATTGTGAATACCAGAGAAGATGCTGAAGGTTATATAAAACAGATATATGAAAATTAAGCTATTTAAGTCTGATAAATCAGTCTTTTCAAAAAAACTGCCCCATGAAAAAAGACAGATTTTCTTTGTTATAGCAAGTCTTTCTTTTTTACTCGCAGTATTTTCTATGCCCTTTAATTCTCTGCTTTTATATTCAGTGCCAGGGATTGGGAGTAAAGCAGAAAATAATATTATTGCTTTAAGGGATTATCATATCCTTGATCTTAAAAATTTTGAGAAAAAAAAGGAAAATGCTGTTAGAAATGTGCCTTTAGTATTTGATTTTGATCAGGAAATATCGAGTAAACAAATTGAATTATTAGAAGAAGCATTTCAAACAATGAGAGGATGGAGTATCAATAATCCCTATGAAAAATTTTATGGAAACCAAGATGTTTTACACGAAGGAATAAGCCTTTTTGAAAAAACCCTATCAGTTCAAAGTGTTCCCATAGAGGCTTTTAATTTTCTTTGGAGCAATAAGTTTGCAATTAAGTATGAAAATCTTATTAAGGAAATCTTTAAAAAGGTTCTTGAAAGTGGATATATGGAAAAAAGAGAAGTCCTTGATCTTAAAAGAAGGGCTATTAAGAGAATTTTACCTGATTTTGATGAAGTAGTTTTGGAACACTCAAGTTTTATAAATGGTAAAAATGCTTTACTTAACTTTGTTAGTGAAGAACTTCAAGATCATTATGATTATAAAACAGGTAAGGTAATTTCTGATTTTATAGTTGCAACTATAAAGCCAAATGTTTTTCCTAATTATGCAGAGACTGAAAAAAGAGAATCAGAGGTGATAAAAAAAATAGTACCTTCCTATTTGGTCGTTTTCAAGGGAGAATTGCTATTAAGAAGGGGTGAGGTAGTTTTACCAGCAGTTTATGAAAAAATAAAAAGTATTTATGAGGAGGAGCTAAAGAAATTTAATTTTATCTATTTTTTCTCAAATTTCTTGTTGTATTTCTTTTTAACTTTCGGGATCTATATAGTCTCAGCAACCTCAATCAAAAAGTTTGCCAGCGATGTTAAAAGTCTTATTTTTGCTGTAACAATTGTATTTATTACAATTAGTATTGCTTATCTTTTTAATCTTTTAGGCATTTACATAAGCTTTAATTATAATTTTTATCCCTTTTTAATAACCTTTTTGGTGCCCTTCGCCCTCTCCGGTATGTTGTTAAGATTATTTTTAAATTCTGAAACCGCAATAATATATATAATGTATATTTCTCTGATACTTTTAAATATTTATTCAGAGAATCAATTTATTAGTATCTACATACTCTCATCAGGACTTGCGGGTGCCTATTTAATTGGACATTTTTCCACAAGGGGAGAGATCTTAAAATCGGGGTTAAAGATTGCTTTCTTAAGTCTTTTTGTAATATTGCTTATCTTTTTTGTCTATTTAAATGAAAACCAGATTTTAAAGGAACACATACTTTTTCTTGGTATATCAGTAATCCTTTCTAACATTTTAGCTTCAGTTCTTGTTTTAATATTGACACCAGTTCTTGAGTATATTTTCAAGTACACCACCAATATAAAACTACTGGAATTAAGCAATCAAGACCATCCTTTGCTTAAAGAGCTAATGCTTAAAGCCCCAGGAACATATAATCACAGTATTTTAATTGGCAATCTTGTAGAATCTGCAGCAAGGGCTATCAAAGTCAATCCACTCCTTGCAAGGGTTTCTGCCTACTATCATGATATAGGCAAGATAAAGATGCCAGAAATGTTTGTTGAAAACCAGCTTACTGGCTATAACAAACATGAAGAGTTGAGCCCCTATATGAGTTCGCTAATAGTTGCTTCTCATGTTAAAGAGGGTATAGAGTTAGCAAAGCAATATAATTTAGGACAACCCATAGTTGATGCCATTGCCCAGCATCATGGAACACGCTTAATGACCTTTTTTTATGCTAAAGCCTTAAAACAGGATCCAAATGCTAAGGAAGAGAATTTCAGGTATCCCGGACCTAAACCGAGAAGCAGAGAAATTGCGCTTTTGATGATGGCTGATGCAGTTGAAGCAGCAACAAGGGCATTGGAAGATTTTACACCATCAAGAATTGGAAATCTGGTTAAGAAAATAACACAAGATATATTTTTGGATGGTCAGCTTGATGAATGTGAATTAACACTGAAAGATCTAAATCTTGTTGTAGATAGTTTTACAAGAAGTCTCATAGCTATCCATCATCAAAGGTTAGATTATCCAGATCTAAAGGCGGTAAAAGAAAATGGTAACGGTAAAAAATCAAACCAGTAAAGAGATTGATATTAAAAAAATTACTGCCCTTTTTAATTTGGTGGTTCATGAAAAAAGGGTAAAGAAAAAGGTTAATTTATACCTTGTTGATAACGAAGCTATAAAAGAGCTGAATAGAAAATTTTTTAAAAAAAATAAACCGACCAATGTAATTTCCTTTCCAGAAGAGGGTGATAAAAAAACTCTTGGAGAAATTATAGTTTCTGTTGATTATTGTGAAAAAGAGCAAGAAGAAACAGGATTAGATAGAGAGGAACTTATAGTCTTTTACTTTATTCATGGGCTTTTACATCTTTTAGGATATGAGCACATACATGGTGGCAAAGAAGAAAAAATTATGCGAAAGGAAGAATTGAGGCTCTTTAGAAAGTGCTTTCCAGATATTGAATTAGAAGATGAGTGATAACAGATTTTTAAATTCCCTTAATAATGCAATAGAGGGCATAATTCATGCTGTTAAGACACAAAAACACATGAAAATACATGTGTTCTTTTCTGTAATTGTTGTTATTTTTTCTTTATATTTAAATTTAACAATTACTGATATGCTAATAGTATACCTACTAATCGCTCTTGTTATTACAAGTGAACTTATAAACACTGCTGTAGAATATTTACTTGACTATTTACAAAGGGATTTTCATATAACAATTAAGTATATAAAAGATATTTGTGCTGGTGCTGTTTTATTTAACGCTATAATTGCTGTAATTTGTGGGATAGCGATTTTTTCTAAATATACAGGTATATTAAGGAGTGATTATGTTAGATCAAATTTCATCTATCTTTCTCTCTTATCAATATTCATTGTCACCATAATGGTGATAGCAATTAAGTCTATGCTTCATAGAGGACTTCCCCTTAAGGGTGGTATGCCATCTGGGCATTCAGCAATAGCCTTTTCTATCTGGACTTCTATATTAATGGTCTCTGATAATTCTTATTTAATTTTAGGAAGCCTTGTAGTTGCAATTATTATTAGTTTTAGTAGAATGTGGAAGGGCATTCATAGAGGTATGGAAGTTATTACTGGTTGTATATTAGGAAGCGTTATTACATATCTGGTATTTCTTTTTTATGAGGGATGATTTTTTTAAAAACCTTTTTTTGATACTATTGTCTGCTATCATTTTAATGTTAGCAACACCTCCATTTACCTATTTTTTTTGTGCCTATTTTACTTTACCAATTGTTTTGCTTATAATTACAAAATCTAATAGACCAGCACTTTATGGCTTCTTATATGGTTTCTTTTATAACTCCCTTTCTATGTACTGGATAACTTACGTTTTATCAAAATACGGCAATTTGCCTTATTTCATAAGCTTTTTCTTATTTCTTTTATTAGTTGCTTATCTTTCACTTTATCAGTGTATTTTTTTCTTTCTCTTCAAGAAATATAATCATAAATTTAAGCCCTATATAAACCCAGTTATATACAGTTTTCTATGGGTTATACTTGAAGTTATAAGGAGTAAGTTTCTAACAGGCTTTCCATGGATGCTTATTGCCTATACTCAATATAACTTCCCACCGGTTATTCAAATAGTATCTAAATTTGGTATCTATTCCCTGTCTTTTCTTATTGTTTTTGTCAACCTCTCGATTTATCTTCTTTTTACCAGAGAAAGGTTAAAGTATTTACCTACAGTTTTTTCCTTAATTATTATAGTTTCTTTATATTTATGGGGTAGTAAGAATATAGATTCTATTAAAAAAGAATTTCAAAGCAGGAGAAAACTGAATGTTTTACTTGTTCAGGGTAACATAGACCAGTCGCAAAAGTGGGAAAAGGATCTTCAAAAAAATATTCTTCTAAAGCATCTGAAAATGACTCGAGATAATATTGATAAAGAGACAGATCTTGTTGTCTGGTCAGAAACTGCAATGCCATTAATTTTTGGAGCTGATAAAGAAATTACAGAGTTTTTTAGGAAAGAATCAGCTGATATTGAAGTTCCAATAATTTCTGGTTTTGTGGGATATAAGTGGGATGATAGGGGAAACCCCAAATTGACAAATAGTGCTGGTATTTTTTATAAAGGTGATTTAGTGGATAAATATGATAAGGTTCATCTCGTTCCTTTTGGGGAATATGTGCCTTTACAAAAGATATTATTTTTTGTAAATAAACTTGTTTCCGCAGCAGGTGATTTCATCGCAGGTGATACAATTAAGACATGTAACTTTAGGGATGTCTCTTATGGAGTAATGATTTGTTATGAATCAATATTTCCAGAAATTTCAAAGGAATTTGTTAATAAGGGAGCTAATGTTCTTGTTAATATTACCAATGATGCTTGGTTTGGCAATTCTCCAGCACCCTATCAGCATTTTTCAATGAGTATCTTTAGAGCAGTGGAGAACAGAAAGTTTCTAATAAGAGTAGCAAATACTGGTATTACTGGGATAATTTCCCCATGGGGAGAGGTACAATCTAAAACAAGTCTTTATGAAGACAGAATTGTAAAAGGGGTTATATATTACTGATGGATTATGAAATTAAAAAGATTTATGAGAATATAGAACATTTAAAGAGGCTTAATAAAGCTTTAAGTGACGAGAGTTTTTTTGAGCAAAGAGGTTACCAGACAAAAGATATACCCAAGGAGCTATTTGATCTATCTTTTCCAGTAAAAAATCCAATCCCCTTCGTTGATAGAGATTTTGATTTTATAATCGATATAGGTTGTGGTAGTGGACTTGATATTTATCTTATAAAGAAACAATATCCCCACATTAAGGTTATCGGGATTGATTTATCCATGTCTTTGCTTATTGAATCTAAAAAGTTTTCTAATAATTTAATTTGCTGTAATGCAACATCTCTACCTTTTAAATCAGGATTGTTTTCAATGGCTATCATGAATGGAGTGTTTAATTTAATTAGTGATAAAGATGCACTTATATTAGAGGTTAATAGAATTTTATCAAATGGTGGAATTCTTCTGATTTCAGATCTTTTTAAAAGTAATAATCTAATATTTACAAGCGAGGCAGATTTGTTTAATTTGGGAAAGGCAATGATGCTTGAAGAAATTTTTGAACGATTTAAAAAGTATGGTTTTAGTTATGAATTTGGCGAGTATGAAAAAGAAGTAGCTCCAGAATTTGGGATCTTTACTATCAAATGGAGAAAAAAATGAGCAGAGGTCCACTTAATCCTGATATAAATCCCCTTTATTGCAGTCCAAAAACCATTCCAGAACAGTACTGGCAGAGATTAAAAAATGTTTATGATGAAAGTATCATTGATTTTGTTTTTTTGTCCCATCCTGCTAAGTTAGATATAGACAGTAAATCCATTTATTTTACATTGAATATAGAACATACATACCAACTTTACCTGGTAGTTCTCTATTATTTATATTTGAAAAAGAATCAACCTTTTAAATTAGATGAAAATTGGATTCTGCCAAATGAATTGAAAGGAGGCATGCATTTTTTTAAAGATTCCCATCCAATAAATACTGAAGAGGTAATTAAGTGTTTTAAGAATAAAAAAGTTATTGAAGGTGTAATGAAAAAAATTAATGCTATGCCTGTTAATCTTGGTGATTTAGGTTTTGTGGTATCTTTTTTTGAAGATGTTTTTATAAGGTATATATTTTGGGAAGGTGATGAAGATTTTGAGGATACTCTAACCATTAATGTCCAAAAAAATCTTGAAGATTTTTTCCCCTTAGATGTGGTATGGGCTATGATAAATGTACTCAATCAGGCGATAGTTTATCTTTCTAAAATTTGACAAAAAAGCATCTAAATGATATTTTTTATATTATGAGATTGATTAAGGTTTTTTTTATACTATCATTTTTAATAACACTTCTATCTTGTGCCCACGTAATCTCAGACGAATCATTAAGGACTATTGATAGAAATGTAAAAGTAGAAAACATATTTACAGAGGCAGAGAATTATAAAGGCAGGAATGTATTGTTAGGGGGTATGATTATTAATGTAACAAATGAAGAAAGGGCTACATATATAGAAGTGCTCGAAAAGCCTCTTGATTTTAGGGGGTATCCAGAGGATACAGATATCTCAAGAGGAAGATTCTTAGTATATTATGAAGGGTTTTTGGATTCTGCAGTCTATTCAAGGGGCAAGTATATTACAGTTGTTGGAGAAATAATAGGAACTACAGTTGGTAAAATAGAAAAGGCAGAATATAAATATCCTGTAATAAAAAGTAGGGAGTTAAAGCTTGTTAGGTTAAGTGAAAGGGGAGGACAGCCTACCTTTCATTTTGGCATCGGTATTTTCAAAGGATTTTAGTTTTATTGGGGAGGAAGTATGAATGATTTAGAGAAGTTAAAAGTTTTATTACCCCACTTTATTGAACATGGACTTGAACATGTTAAAACCTATGAAGAATGGGGTTTAAAATTAATAAATATGGGGTTATTAGATTTAGCTGAGCAGTTTAAAAAATCCGCTGATCTTGCAAGGCAAGCAGTTGAAGAGCTTCAAAAAATTAAGCTCTAAAAAACTATATGAATTTTCTTGAATTAGCCGGAAAGAGACGAAGTGTAAGATTTTTTGAAGATAGGGAAGTAGACAAAGAATTAATTTTAAATGTTTTAGAAGCAGGTAATTTAGCACCTTCAGCTCATAATAAGCAATCATGGAAGTTTTATGTAATTTCAGGAGAAAAGAAAAATAAGTTAGCAGAGTTAATAGGTGAATTATCTGACAACTTCCCAAGAAAAAGTAGAACCCTACTTAGAATGGCTGGGAAATCAATATATTCAGCTCCAGTTGTAATAGCAGTATTTAGTACAGGTGAGCTTGTTAGAGAAGCAGAGGATTTTGGTGAAGATATGAAAAGGGAGATAGAACGTTTTTTTATGGATATGGAGATACAAAGTGCCTCAGCAGCAGTTCAAAATATGCTACTTCAAGCAACTGAACTTGGTTTGGGTGCAGTTTGGCTTGGAATCGTAAACTTAGTTGCAGAGAAAATACAAAATTTCCTTCAAACAAATCATAAACTTTTAGCTATGATCCCCATAGGATATCCGGTAAGGATAAATCAATCACCCAAGAAAAAGTCTCTTAAAGATGTACTTATTGAAATAAGTTAGTTTTATATGGACTTAACTAAAAAGGGAAGCATTCTACCATCTGCGTCTTTATTTTTAATTAAAAGAAGGGTGCTTGAATTTTTAAACAAATTAGAAAGAAACAAATCAATTAAAGAAGATGATATTGAAGATATAGCTGAAAAACTAATAGATTATGGTCATCTTGCGATACCAATCATAGTCAAAAATTTTACCCTACAAAAAGACCCCTTAATATTAAGCAGATATGAGTATCTAATAATGAATATTTATGATATGGATTTTTTAAAATATCTTGTTAAAGTAAACTTAGATGAAAATTTGTATTTAAGAAAAAGCCTAATCAATCTCCTCAATTTTTATGGTTATGATTTAACTGAGTCTGATATTTACTATTCTATCAGTAATTATTTTATTGAAACTAAAAGTTTTATAAAAGCAGTTTTGGAGAATAGCGAAAATTCCTATCAATCCATAATTGAATTAATTAAGATGGTTTATTTTTTAACAGACTCTGAGAAAGAAAGTCTGATTCAAAGTATATTAGATAATTATGAAGAGAAAACCTTTATTATTTTATACCTTTTTTTGTGGACTGGATCGCATACATTAATAAATGAAACTCTTAAGCTATTAGGAAGGATGAAAACGGGTAAATCATTATTTTTGTTAAAAATATCTAAAGAGTTTTTACCTGAAATTTTTTCAGAAGAGATAGAGAGGAGCATTAAAAAACTGAATTTTTCAGGAATTTATAATGAGGAAAAACTAAAATTTTTAGAAAGGAATTTTCGAATTAGAACAAAAATATCAAATTTAAATAGGGATAAAGAGTTTTTTATTTTTTTTGAGATAAGCGATTTAAATAAAGCAAATAAGTTTTTGTTTTCTATATCGGATTTTTATTTTCTATCGGTTAACAGTTATCTATATGACTCAAACGATAGCAAATTAGAAAACCTGTTTGGTTTAAAAGATGCTGACAGCAAATATTTATATAATATTTTACAAGATTTGATAAGAAATCATTATGACATGGGTGTACCTTTTCCATGGCAATTTACATGTTTAGTTTTTTTTCTTAATTATAAAGATTTGGTTCCTAAAAAATATGAGTGTCAGATAGAGAAAAGAGAGGAGTTTTTTTTAAACGAGTTTTTACATGCTGAAATAAAAAATTTGTTAAGCATGAATGATTGGTTATTAAATGATATAAGGTTTGTTGAAATTGTGGAGAAGTGGTATTTCAATACGGAACCTTATGAAGATCTTTGGAGAGATCACCTGTTTATAAGAAAGGTGATCAGAGAGATAATAATTCCTGAAATGGAGTTTTGGAAAAGAAGGTTATGCCAGCTTGGGGATTATCTTTACCTTGTTGAGGGAAAGCAAAAACTTTCAATGTACTTACATAAAACTGTTGAAAGGTTAAAGCCAGATATAGAGTTTATTGAAAAAGAGGATTTGATAAAAGAAATAATTATGTATAATAAAGAGAAAGTTTTAAAAGAAAAGAGGAGGTAAGTTAGTGAAAACTTCTGTTATCGGTGCTGGAAGCTTTGGAACTGCACTTTCAAATTTAATATCTTCTATTCATAGAGAAGTAATATTATGGGTCTATGAAAATGATGTCTTTGAAGAGATATTAACAAAAAGAGAAAATTCTATCTATATGCCGGGTATAAAATTAAATGAAAATATAAAGCCCACAAGGAACATTGAAGAGGCTGTTAGAGATATTGATGTATTAGTTTTAGCGGTTCCTTCTCATGTGCTTAGAAATGTTTTAAATAACATAAAGCCTTTCATTAGCGAAAAAACTATTTTAGTTTCTGTTGCAAAGGGTATTGAGAATACAACAAATTTTCTTATGGCAGAAGTGATAGAGTCAGTTCTTGGTGAGAACTTTGCCAATAATATATGTGTCCTCTCTGGACCGAGCTTTGCAAAAGAAGTAGCAGAAAAAAAGCCAACCCTTGTTGTGGTAGCATCAAGGGATTTAAAGAAAGCAGAAATCATACAAAAGAATTTTTCCAATGAGTTTTTTAGGATATATACTTCCGATGATATTATTGGTGTTGAGCTTGGAGGGGCAGTAAAAAATGTAATCGCTATTGCAGCAGGTATATCAGAGGGCATGAGTTTAGGCTACAATGCAATGGCAGCGCTAATAACGCGTGGTCTTGCCGAAATGACAAGACTGGGAGTTGCTATGGGGGCAAATCCACTAACTTTTAAAGGACTTTCAGGGGTTGGTGATCTGGTTTTAACTTGCACAGGGAGTCTTAGTAGGAATAGGCAGGTAGGGATAAAATTAGCACAAGGCATGAAGATAAATGATATAGAAGGGCAAATGAGGATGGTCGCAGAAGGTGTAAAAACCTCTAAAGCGGTAAAAAACTTAGCTGAGAAATATGGTGTGGAGATGCCAATTTCAGAAAGTGTGTATAACATTATATACAACGGATATTCACCGACAAATGCTTTAAAAGAATTAATGCAAAGACAACTTAAATTTGAAAGAGAATTTGTTATTTAGAAAAATTTTTTAATAGGATATAATAGACTATGCTTCCAGTTTATTTAATAATTCTTGATGGATGGGGGATAAATAATTCCCTAAAGACCAAGAACGCTTTTAGAAGTGCTAATGCACCTTTTATAAAGTCGTTGTTTGAAAAATATCCCCATTCACAACTTTCAGCGTCTGGAGAAGATGTTGGACTTCCCGATGGCCAGATGGGAAATTCTGAAGTTGGGCATTTGAATATCGGAGCAGGTAGAATTGTATATCAAGATCTGACACGTATATCAAAGGAAATCAAAAACGGTAATTTTTTTAAAAATCCAGTACTTAATAAAGCCTTTGAAATAGCTAAGAAACATGAATCTAAAGTGCATTTGATGGGGCTTGTTTCAGATGGTGGAGTTCATTCCCATATAGACCATTTAAAGGGACTGCTTGAATTAGCGAAGATAAAAGATTTTAGAAATGTTGTAATTCACTGCTTTACTGACGGTAGAGATACCCCGCCCACTAATGGTATTGAGTATATAAAAGATTTGTCAAACCATCTATCAAATTTAGGTTTTGGTAGGATTGGGGTTGTTTCGGGCAGATATTATGCTATGGATAGAGATAAAAGATGGGATAGGACAAAGTTAGCCTATGATGCTCTAACTCTTGGAGAAGCTCCCTATTATGCTGAAAGTGCTGTGGAAGCAGTTAAAATGGCATACGATAGGGGCGAGACAGATGAATTTATTAAACCAACGATTGTTAAACAGGACCAAGATATAAGAATTACAAAGAAGGATGTAGTTATATTCTTTAATTTTAGGGCAGATAGAGCAAGGCAATTGACGAAAGCATTGACAGAAGAAAAGTTCAACGACTTTGAAAGAAAAGTTCAACCGGATATTTCCTACTATGTAACTATGACCCTATACGATGAACTTTTTAAAAATGTTCATATTGCTTTCCCGCCAGAAAGTTTAAAAAATATACTTGGAGAAGTTTTGAGTGAGCATAAGATTAGACAGTTAAGAATTGCCGAGACTGAAAAATATGCCCATGTAACCTATTTCTTTAATGGTGGGGAGGAAAAGGCATTCCCCTATGAAGACAGATGCTTGATACCTTCTCCGAGGGAAGTTCCAACTTATGATTTAAAACCTGAGATGAGTGCCTATGAAGTAACTGACGAAGTTATTAAGAGATTAAATTCAGAAACTTATGAGTTTGTTGTACTGAATTATGCAAATATGGATATGGTAGGACACACTGGAGTTTTTGAATCAGCGGTAAAAGCGGTCGAAGCATTAGATAATTGTTTATCACGGCTTATACCAGCGATATTGGAAAAGAATGGCACTATCTTTTTAACATCAGACCATGGAAACGCAGAACAAATGACTGAAGAAGATGGTAGTCCCCACACTGCTCATACAACAAACCCAGTACCCTTTATATTTATTAGCAATGGGTCAAAACTCAAAGTAAGAAATGGCATACTTGCGGATATAGCACCAACAATACTATCTTTTATGGGTATTAAAAAGCCCAATGAGATGACAGGTGTTTCCCTATTTCAAACAGATTAGTCTTTTCTTCCAAAATTTCCTAAACTTTTTAACTGGTGAAAGATGCTTTATTTGTAATAAATCCAATAAATTTATTTGTGAAGATTGCTTTCCTAAACTACCATTCATAAAAGGTTATATTTGTAATATATGTTCATCCCCAATTCAAGGTAGGGAACTATGTGAAAACTTAATTTGCGGAGAATGTCTTAAAAATCCCCCATCTTTTAAGAAGGTAATAGCTCCTTTCTGGTATGAAGATATTATGAGAGAACTTATGCACGAAATTAAGTTTCAGGGGAAGTACTATTATGTCTATAAAATTTTTGAGTTAATAAAAGAAGGGATCTTTGATTTCTATAAAAGTATCCCCATGCAAGATATATACATAATACCAATTCCACTATCTAAGGGGAGGAAAATTTCAAGGGGGTATAATCAATCATTTTTAATTGCCAAGGAACTCTCGAAGGTTATAAAAGCTCCTGTACTTAATAATTTTCTTATAAAAATCAAAGAACTCCAACCAATGATGACACTTAACAGAGAAGAGAGGTTTAAAAATATAAAAGGTGCTTTTTCAGTTGCTAAAAAAAATAGCGTTGATAGAATAATTTTAGTTGATGATATAATAACATCGACAGCAACAATAAGAGAGGCATCTTATGTGCTTAAAAAAGGAGGATGCAATGAAATATACGTTTTTGCGTTATGCAGGGCTAAAAATTAGTTCAATAATATTCGTCACTCTAATGTTTACTGGTCTTCTAATAGCCCAAGAAATTCATAAATATATAGATGATCAAGGGGTTATGCATTTTGTAGATGATGAAAGCTTAATTCCAGAAAAATACAAAACTCGCTCAAAATCGGTTATAAAAAGGGAAGGTGAACCAAAACAATTATTAGAAGAGCAAAAGGAAGCCCAACCAAAGGTTGACTTAAAAGGTGGAGAGGTAAAAAGGGATAAGTTTGGCAATACCCCTTCCTACTGGCGTGCAAGATTTAAGGCTTTACAAGATGAAAGGCTTTCTAAAGAGAGGGAGTTAAGGAGCCTTGAAGAACAAAGAAGTGAAATATCAAAAAAATTAGAAAGTGCAAGGAGCAAAGCTTTTTTTATCGGAGATTCCCAGAGTATAACAGAAGCAGCATCATTAGAAAATAGGCTCAGAGATATCGAAAACTCTATTAAAATTACTATTACTGCTTTAGATGAATTAAACAAAAAAATTAGTGTAGATATATACGACGAACTTGTTCAAGCAGGCGGTGATCCTTCGTGGCTCATTTTAGGGGAATAGAAGAGAAGATAATCAAATATGCAGAAAATCTAAAAAGAAATGGACTTTATGTTTATCATAAAGCAATTGAGTCACAGGAATCGAAATTTTCTGACTTAAACGATTTTTTTATTGAAGAATTTTGCAAAAGGCAGAATATAAGGCTATATAGCCACCAGAAAATTGCCATTGAAAATATACTTGCAGGGAAAAATGTTTGTATATCAACGCCTACTTCAAGTGGAAAAACCCTCGTTTATCATTTACCAATATTAAAAAGCTTCTCAGAAGATAGGGACTCAAGATTTCTCCTTCTCTATCCTCTAAAGGCCCTTGCTCAAGATCAGAGAGAAAAATTAATGAAAAACGCTGAAAAGGTAACACCCTTCTTTCGCTGTGAAATTTATGACGGAGATACATCTTCCCACAAAAGGGAAAAGATAAGGAAAGCTCTTCCAAACTGTCTGATTACCAATCCCGATATGCTTCATTTTGGGATTCTACCATCCCATTATAAGTGGGAAGAGTTTTTTACAAATTTAAAATACATTGTTTTCGATGAAGTCCACACATATAGAGGAGTTTTTGGTAGTCACATTTCGTGGATAATAAGACGACTCAAGAGGATTTTAAACTATTACGATGCAAATCCCTTATTTATTACTACTTCAGCAACAATGGGTAATCCCATAGAATTTCATAAAAATTTGTTTGGCTTTGATTTTGAAATTATTCAGGAAAGTGGAGCTGGAAGCCCTGTTAAGCATTTTTTCTTTGTAAACCCTGAAGATGCGGGTAGTGCATATAGAATTGCAGGCAAACTATTTTCTAATTTTGTTCAGGCAGGTATTAGAACAATAGTTTTTACAAAAGCCCGTAAGATAACCGAATTAATTTACAACAATTTTAAAAAGAGTTACCCAAAACTATGTGATAAGGTTAGTTCTTATAGATCTGGCTATCTACCAGAAGAAAGAAGGGAGATTGAGAGGAAGCTTTTTAGTGGAGAACTGATAGGAGTAATAGCTACATCAGCATTAGAATTAGGTATTGATATTGGCAATTTAGATGTTTGCATACTGGTTGGTTATCCAGGGTCTATCATAAACACCTTTCAAAGAGCTGGTAGAGTAGGGAGGGGAAATGCTCCTGCTGGAATATTTATGGTTATGCAACAAGATGCCCTTGATCAATACTATGCGAAAAATCCAGAAGATTTTTTTAACAGAACCTGTGAAGACATAATAGTTGATCCATTAAACCCCTATATAGCGAAAAGGCATCTTGTTTGTTCTGCCTATGAGATGCCAATTAGATTTGAAGAGATCGACGATTATAAGAGTATTTTACTTGAAAATATTAAAGAGGGTACAATTTTCCAGTCTCAAGATGGAAGGTTATATTTCACTAAAGAGAGAAATCCTCATCTTAAAATAAATATACGAGAATCCGGTGAGTCATACTCACTAATTGATATAAAGACTAAAAAAATTATAGGAACAATAAGCGCTCCAAGGGTCTTTTCTGAGTGTCATCCCGGTGCCATATACCTTCATAGAGGTGAGAGTTTCTTTGTAAAAAGTCTGGATGTAAATAAAAAAGAGGTATTGGTAGACGAAGATAGGGGAAATTACTTTACAAGACCTTACGTATCAAAAGACACAGAGATATTAAATATTGATAGAGAGAGGGTTGAGGATAATTTTGTCCTCCTCTATGGTAAACTCAAGGTTACTGAGAGGGTGACGGGTTATGAAAAGAAGGACATTCTCAACCAGAACCTTATAGGTAGAGAAGATTTAGACCTTCCGCCTTATACTTATGAGACAATGGGATTCATTTTGAAGATCCCAAAGAGGACTATGAGAAAAATAGAGGAACAAAAACTTCATCTAATGGGTTCTCTTCATGCCACAGAACATGCAATGATAGGATTGATGCCAACTATTGTTCTTTGCGATAGGTTTGATTTGGGTGGGATATGCTATCCCTTTCATCCTCAGACAGGAAGTTCTACTATATTTGTGTATGACGGATATGAAGGTGGCGCAGGACTTGCTCTATCGGGATTTAATAAGTTTAATGAGCTATTAGAAAATACACTACTACTTCTTGAAAGGTGTGAATGTGAATTTGGCTGTCCATCATGTATCCATTCTCCTAAATGTGGTTCACAGAACTACCCCCTCGATAAAGAGGGATCTAAATTTTTATTAAAGAGCCTTTTAGGACATATTGTTTTTGTAGAGCAAGAAAAGATAACGGAAACATTCATAAAAGAAGCACTACCTGAAAAAGAAGAAATTATCCCTGATAGGGGTATTGTTTTTTTTGATTTGGAAACAAAATTTCTTGCCAATGAAGTTGGTGGTTGGCAAAATGCCCATTTAATGGGTGTTTCAGTAGCAGTACTTTATGATTATGATGATGGTAGATTCAGTTTCTATGAGGAAAAAGATGTTGATGAATTAATAGAAAAACTCCTCAAAGCAAACCTCGTAGTTGGATACAACATTGAAGATTTTGACTTGAAAGTACTATCAGCCTATTATGGTAAAAAAATAAGGATAAAAACTTTTGACATTTTAAAGAAAATAAAAGAAAAACTGGGAATTAGAAAAAGCCTCCAACACCTTGCAAATATAAATTTAAATTCTGAAAAGATGTCAGATGGCATCCAGGCGGTAAAATGGTTTAGAGATGGAGAGTTAGAAAAACTAAAATTATACTGCCAGAAAGATGTAGAACTGGTAAGAGAATTATTTGATTTATATAGAAAACAGGGGTATTTATCCTGTGAAATTGACAAAAAGATTGTGAGGGTTTATTTTTAAATATGGCTTTTTTTATTGCCCTATTAATAAATAGCATTATCAATTTGCAGGTTATTAACAGTTTTCACGCGAATGAAAAACAAGTAGCGTTGACCTTTGATGCATGTGAGACAAAGACACCAAGTTATTTTGATAAAGAAGTATTAGAGTTTGTGATAAGAGAAGAAATACCGGTAACTATTTTTTTAAGTGGTAAGTTTATTGAAAGGAACACCAAAGATGTAAAAGAAGTAGCAAAATATGAATTTATAGAGATTGAAAACCACTCTTATTCCCACCATGACTTTACAAAACTCAGTGATAGTGATGCAAAGGAAGATATATTAAAAAATGAAAGGTTAATAGAAAGTGTTGTAGGGAAAAAACCAGTTTACTTTCGGTTTCCCTATGGATATTATAATCAAACTAAACTGAAAATTTTGGAGGATTTAGGTTATAAAGTAGTCCATTGGACATTTCCCAGTGGAGATCCAGACAAAACAATAACCAAAGAAATGCTAATAGAGAATACACTTAGGAAGGTAAAACCAGGCTCAATTCTTATATTTCACATAAATGGTAGAGGGTGGAAAACAAAAGAAGCCTTACCAGAAATTGTAACTAAACTTAGAGAATGGGGTTATAGTTTTGTATTGTTAAAGGAAGTAATAAAATAGGACAAATATGACAAAAGAAACAGGTATAAAAATAATTACTGAAAATAAAAAGGCAAGGTTCAACTATGAGATAATAGAGACCTTTGAAGCTGGTATAGTTTTGAAGGGAACGGAAGTAAAATCAATTAGAATGGGTAAGGCTAATATTCAAGACGCCTTCGCCCTAATAAGGAATGGCGAGATATTTATACATAATCTAAACATTCAGCCCTATCCCTATGCTACACACGTAAATCATGAACCTACTGCTGTAAGAAAGCTATTGATGCACAGATACGAGATAAAGAGACTCATTGGTAAGGTAATGCAAAAGGGGTATTCACTTGTTCCTTTGAAACTTTATTTAAAATCTGGTATAATAAAAATTGAAATTGCACTTGTTCGTGGTAAAAAGGCGATAGATAAGAAGCAAGCCATCAAAGAAAGAGAAGAAAAGCGCAGTATCGAACAGATCCGAAGACATTATAAAATAAGGTAAATATGGGGGTGTAAAGGTTTCGACGGAGATGGAAGGCTCTGAATCGCAGGCCGAGGTGAGTCGCCTCGTAAAACAGACTCAACGCACACAAGTGCCGACGAAAAACTCGCTCTTGCAGCATAATTAAGACTGCAACGGTTGTTTGAGCTCTCCTGCAGGTTCAAACATGCCGTCAGAAATGCAGGATAGCTTTTCGGGTTTGCCTTAGACCTGAAAGGCGAAGCAAAAAATAAGGCTATCCCTTAAAAATCCTGTCAGGAGGAGTTTTAGGGGAGAAATTCAAAATCCTGACTAAGCCTGTAGTGGTTTAGAGCAGGAAGTTTTCGGACGCGGGTTCGATTCCCGCCACCTCCACCAAAAATTCCCTAAAAATAAATAATTTTTTCTTCAAAAACTCTATCAGAATTCTGTCCAGAAAGTTAAAGCTTCTAATGTAAAAAGGGAAATATTATATTGAAAGTAGAATTAAGAGAGGTAAAATAAGTGCAATTATGAAAAACAGAATACCTTTTTCCAAGAGACATTTAATAATTTGCATAGTCCTTTTAGATTTTTCAGTCTCTGAAGCTCGGAGGGAAAAATTTGAAGGATAAAATAAAGCATCATAATATATTTTTAAAAAATTCAGTATTTTATTTCCTATATATATGAATGGACAAGTTGAAGATAGGTTATGGGTTTTTATGGGAAAAAATTGAGGAATTGAAAAATAAAAATGTAAAAATCAAAGGGTTAGATTTCTGAAAGGGGCTTAAAATGTCTATTGATTGTCAAAGTCGAGAAAAAAGCTTTATAAATTTTGTACCAATTTAATTTTCTCCTAACACCTCTTTTATTTTCATGACAAGAATTTTAAAATTCTCTTTAATATAATATTTTCTCCACTCAACATCAAGTATTGAACCAAGTTTAACAGAGTAATCACTCTTTGAGAGAGTCTCTATACCCTCAAGTAATTGCAGAAGGTCATCCTTCTTTGCATTAAGTTTAACTCCCCTTTTAATTAAAAATTCTATATCAAAGATATCTCTGATCTCTTTTCTGCTCAGAAATGCCTCTATCTTCGATTTCATAACCTCTTCAAGTGATAGAGTTCTTACAAGAACTTGTATGTTTGAGTATTTGCTATAGGCAATTGAAAATTCAGTTTTTATCCTTTCTACCTTCTTTCTTATTTCAATTTTTAAAGTTCTTGGATAATCCTTCGATTTTATCTCAAAAATCATGGTGTAAAATTTATTTTTTGCATCACGAACAGCATAACGCTGTGACAAAAATTCTTTTAATCTGCTGAAATATTTCTCCATATCAATTTCCTTATAAAGCCAAAAATCAAGGTCAACGGAAAACCTATTTAGTCCATAGCAGAGTCTTAGCATTGTTCCGCCAGTAAATATTAGGCTATCAAGGAATTTTCCACTTTTAAGTCCATCTAAAACCTCTATCTCAAAATGTTCCTGTTTAATTAAATTTTGCATATTGTCTGAAGAAGCCTCTGTGTTTTTTCAGGAAATTTCTTAATAAGGCTTTTTATCCTTTTAATATTAAGTTTCCCCATATCAATTGAATCAATATCAAAGGCATATTTACCAAAGGAATATAGATATATTGCATCAATAAAAGCTTTCTCTTTTGAAGCTATAAAGAAATCTCTCTCCTTTATAAAATCAAAGTAAAGTTCCTTTTTAAGTTTATAAAAATTAAATTTTACCCTTTCAATTTCAAGTCTTTCCGTTCTCTTAATACAGACTGATTCAAAATAATCCCTCTGCACCTGAGTTGTCGCTTCATAAAAGTAAAGAGCTGTCATTAGCGAAATGTATGATGGCACTTGAAGAATATTTGAAATCTTGTAAAAGTCCTCTAATGAGTTCCTCTGCCATCTATCTTTCAAAATGTAGAAGTCTTTTTTAAGCCTTATAAAAATTCCTTTTTCAACATATCTTGAACAGAAAACTTTTGCAGATTGCTCTTTTATCCCAAGAAGTTGAGCAACATCATTGTGGCTAAAATAGAGTCTATCTTCCAAATCTTTGATTTTTAAATATTTCATTAAAGATATATTATTAACATTTTTGTTAATTATGTCAACTTAATAAAAATTTTAGGAATTTAAAAAATGTTGCTTTTTTAAAAAACTTTTCATTTTCAATTATTAGTTTTATTTTTATTTAATGAAGTGTAGAAAAAGAATGCACCCATAAATATTAATATAGCTGAGGCAGTAATAAAGGCTTTCTTGAATCCAAAAAAGCTTGCTACTATACCTGAAATCAAAGGTCCTAATGTATGTCCAATATCCATAACAGAGCCAAGTATTCCCATAGCAGAACCATAGGACTCTTTTCTACTTAAGTCTGCAATAAATGCTGATGTTGCAGATGTTACCACAGAAAGACTAAGTCCGAAAAAGATGCTCAATATAAGAAGCGATAGGAATGATTCAGAAAAAGAAAAACCTCCAATACAAAGAGCACCCATAAAAACACCCATAAGTATCTGTGGTTTTCTTCCATATTTATCTGAAAATCTACCCATTAAAGGTTTTGTTAGTGCTAATGTGAGTACTTGGGAAGAGAGAAAAATTCCCACTTCATATGCACTTAAACCCATTTTGATTGAATAAACTGGAACAAAGGTCTCAAAAGTGCCATAGGCAAAGAGTATAGATGCCTCAACCATTGCAGTTATTAGGATAAGTCTGTTTGACAGTACTGCCCGAAAAGAGCCTAATGTCCTCCTCCAGTCAACTTTCTCTGACTTTTTTTCACTCACAGGAGGTATTTTTACTGTAAACACAAAGGCAATTATGCCTGCTATACCACATACAATGTAAACAAATTTATAGCTTAGGTTTGGATCAAAAACCAATGCACCAATAATAGTCCCACCAACAATTGGTGCTATGAACCTACCTATGAGAGTTGAGGTAGAAAACCAACCCATTTTTTCTCCTCTTCCGCTCTGAAAGAGGTCAGCCACAAGAGCCATAGCAACAGGAATAAAAACTGCTGTAGCAAAGCCATGATAAAACCTTACAAGGGCAAGTTGCCATAACTCATTTATAAATAGATACAAAAAGGGAGCAGTAGAAAACACAAATAC
>JAOABK010000019.1 GCA_026418415.1 Pseudomonadota bacterium
ACCTTACCAACAAGGTCTGAACCAACATCTGCTGCCTTTGTATAAATTCCGCCACCAACCCTTGCAAAAAGTGCTATTGATGAAGCACCCATGGCATAACCATTAATTATTGATGCAGTTTCTGGCTGTCCAAAGATAATAAAAAAGACACCAACACCTAAAAGACCTAAACCAGCAACTGCCATACCCATAACTGCACCACCATTAAAGGCAACCATTAATGCTGCACCTTCCCCATGCTCTTTAGCAGCCCAAGAAGTCCTAACATTAGCCTTAACCGCTGCCTTCATACCGAAAATTCCTGCGAGGATGGATGAGATACCACCACAAATATAGGCTATAGAAGTTTCGACATTTAAAAAGACACCCAGTAAAACTGCAACAACAACCAGGAAGATAGCAAGGCTTTTATACTCTCTTTTAAGGAATGCCATTGCACCCTCTTCAATCAATCCTGCTATTTCCTGCATTCTTTCGTTACCCGCTGGCTTGGCAGCTATGGCACTAAATAGTCCAAAGGCAATAATTATGCCGAGAACACCAAGAGCAGGCAATGCATAAACTAATAAGCTTTCCATACTGTTCCCCCCTGCTTTTTTAGAGTTTTATTAAAGCAAAATATTTATTACATTTTATGAAGATATTTGTCAAGTTTAATTTTATCAAATATTTCATAAAATTTATTAATCCTAACTTTCACTTAAAGTCTGTTTTTTTCCAGCATCGCTTTTATTCTTAATCTCAGGGCATTTAGCTTTATAAAACCTTCAGCGTCCTTCTGGTTATAGATATTATCTGCCTCAAAAGTAGCCATTTTCTCCATGTATAAACTTTTTTTTGATTGCCTGCCTGCTATTACTACATTGCCTTTGTAGAGTTTTACCCTTACCTTACCTTCCACCCTTTTGGAAGCTTCATCTATAAAAGTTTGTAATAACTCTCTCTCAGGAGAGAACCAGAAACCGTAATATATGAGCTCTGCATATTTAGTTATAAAACTATCTTTAAGCCTTAAAACCTCTCTATCAAGGGTTATTGCCTCCAAAGCCCTCCTTGTTTTGTGTAAAATAGTACCTCCAGGAGTTTCATATACTCCTCTTGACTTCATACCTACAAACCTATTTTCTACAATATCATCTCTACCAATACCATGTTTACCACCGACTTGATTAAGATAGTCAAGCAAAACATGTGGCTTCATCTTCTTTCCATTAACCGCAAGGGGATCACCAGATTTAAATTCTATCTCAATGTATTCCGGACTGTCTGGTGCTTTTTCTGGAGAACAGGTTATTTGAAATATATCATCAGGTGGTTCCTTGCTAATATCCTCTAAGATACCTCCTTCATAGCTTATATGAAAAAGATTTCTGTCACTGCTATAGGGTTTACTTTTTGTCACCGGAACTGGAATTTTGTTTTTCTTCGCATAATCAATCAAATCTGTTCTCGATTTAAAATCCCAGATTCTCCATGGGGCTATTACTTCTATAGATGGATCTAAAGCATAAGCAGTTAATTCGAACCTTACCTGATCATTGCCTTTTCCCGTAGCACCATGGGCTATTGCATATGCCTTTTCTTTCTTAGCAATTTCCACCTGTCTTTTTGCAATAAGGGGTCTTGCTATTGAAGTTCCAAGAAGATACCCTGTTTCGTAAATAGCATTACCTCTAAGCATAGGAAAAACATAATCTCTAACAAACTCTTCTCTCAAATCTTCTATGTATACCTTAGATGCACCGGTTTTAAGGGCCCTCTCTTTTATCGACTTTAATTCTTCTCCCTGTCCCAAATCTGCAACAAATGCAATAATCTCAGCCTTATAGGTCTCTTTCAACCAATGAAGTATCACTGAGGTATCAAGACCACCTGAATAGGCAAGTACAATCTTCTTAGCCATTTTTACACACTCCTTTCTTTTTTAAATATAAATTCTAATAAAGCCTTTTGGGCATGAAGTCTATTTTCAGCTTGTACAAAAATTAGGGATTGTTTAGACTCAATAACATCTTCGGTTATTTCTAATCCTCTGTATGCGGGAAGGCAATGAAGAACTACTGCATTTTTCTTAGCCTTCTTAAGCAAATTTTTATTTACCTGAAAGCCCTTGAAATCTTTTTTTCTCTGTTCAGACTCTTCCTCATCCCCCATACTTATCCAGACATCTGTATTAATTACATCTGCACCATAAACCGCTTCTACTGGATTATTAGTTAGCTTAAAATTCTTATTTTTTAAAGCTTTTTTCAAAAGCTGGTGGTCTGGCTCATATCCTTTTGGACATGCCATAGTTAGATTAAATCCAAAAATTAAATGTGCTTCAATCCATGAATTAGCCATATTATTTCCATCTCCAACCCAAGCGATATTCAGTTTTTTAATGTCTCCAAAATGTTCATATAATGTAAATAAATCTGATAAAACCTGAACAGGGTGGCTATAATCTGATAATCCATTTATTACTGGAATTGATGAATATTTTGCAAGTTCGCAAAGCATTTCATGTTTAAAACATCTATAAACTATTCCATGTAAATAAGATGAAAGTACTCTGGCAGTATCTTTTATAGGTTCTCCCCTCCCCATTTGAATATCTCTAACATTTAAAAATATTGGTATACCACCTAGTTCATTTATTGCAACTTCAAAAGAAACCCTTGTTCTTGTTGATGATTTCTCAAAGATAAGTGCAATAGTTTTGCGGTCAAGTACTTTTCTTGATTTGGAATTTGAATGCCTCGTTTTCTTAAATAAACTAGCCCTTTTAATAATTGATAATACTTCCTCTTTTGTAAAATCTATTAAATTAATAAAATCCCTTTTCATTTATAATACCTCATCAAAAGTCTTTGAAATTTTATCAAAAAACTCATCTATTTCTTCTACTTTTATATTAAGAGGCGGTAGAAGTCTTAATATATTACCCGCAGTAATGTTTAGGAGAAGACCATTTTTGAGACCCCTATCAACAACCTTTGCTGGTTCATCAATTTTTAACTCTACACCTCTTAAAAGCCCCATGCCCCTGATTTCTCCAAAGGGGTATTTGCTTTTCATCTTCTCTAAACCTTCTTCAAGATATTTCCCTTTTTTTTCAACATCTTGCAAAAATTCTTTATTTGATATTCTATCTACAACACTACATCCCGCTGAACAAATTACCGGTCCTCCACCAAAGGTTGTTGCATGGGTACCGGGCTCTAATACTTGTGCAATCTCATCTAAAGCAATGATTGCTCCCAATGGGAGTCCTCCAGCAATGCCCTTTGCTAAAGTCCAGATGTGAGGCTTTATTTCAAAATGCTCATAACAGAAAAATCTTCCTGTTCTTCCAACACCTGTTTGGATTTCATCAAATATTAACAAAATATCTTGCTGGTCGCAAATACTTTTTAGCTCTAAAAGAAAATCCCTATTGCAAACATTTATCCCGCCTTCTCCTTGAATCAACTCAATCATTATACCTGCAGTCTTTGGAGTTAATAGACTTTTTACGCTTTCAATATTATTTAATTCTGCATACTTAAACCCGGGCAAAAGGGGTTCAAAATCTTTATGAAACTTTGTCTGGCCTGTAGCAGAAAGGCTTCCATAAGTTCTACCATGAAAGGAATTTAAAAAAGTTATTATTTCATATTTATCTTTGCCCTTTTTTCTATGATACTTTCTCGCCAGTTTTATTGCACCCTCATTTGCTTCAGCCCCACTATTACAGAAGAAAACTTTAACACCGCCACCAGAGAGATTAACTAGCCTTTCAGCCAGCTCTATTTGAGGAATTGTAAAGTAGAGATTTGATGTATGTATTAGTGTTTTTATTTGATTTTCTACAGCATTTATAACTTCATCTGGACAATGACCTAAACTACAAACTGCAATTCCCCCAGTAAAATCTAAATACCTATTTCCCCTATCGTCATAAACGTAACTTCCTTTTCCCCTAACGAGGACTAATTCATTTCTTTTATAAGTATTCATTATTGTCTTTCTTGCTCTTTCAATGTAAGACATTATTCGTCCTCCATTGAAAGCTTTGTTCCTACACCAGTTTGAGTGAAAATTTCAAGTAAAACAGAGTGTTCAACTCTTCCATCAATTATGTGACAGGATTTAACATCATTTTTTAGAGCCTCTATGCAACACTTTATTTTGGGAAGCATACCACCAGAAATCTCTTTCTTTTCTTCTAACATTCTCGAAGCCCTTTCGTAGGATATATACGAGATGAGTTTGCCATTTCTATCTAAAACACCTTCGGTATCTGTTAGCAATATAAGTTTCTCTGCCTTAATGGACTCAGCAATCTTACCAGCAACAGTATCTGCATTTATATTTAAACTCTCACCATTTTCATCAACACCAAAAGGCGCAATGACTGGAACAAAGCCATTATCAAGAAGGGCTTTTAATATGTTGACATCGATTGACTCTACTTCCCCTACAAAACCTATATCAATATCTTTAATACCTTCTTCTGTTATCTTTTTACCAAAAATCTTTTCTGCTCTAATCATATTTCCGTCTTCACCCGATAGACCTATTGCTTTCCCACCATGCTTGTTTATCATACTTACTATCTCTGTATTAATTGCTCCACCTAATACCATTTCAACAATATCCATCGTTTCTCTATCGGTTACCCTTAGACCCTCTACAAAAGTTATTTTCTTACCTAATTTTTTCATAAGTTCATCTATTTGTGGTCCTCCACCATGTACGACTATTGGTTTCATCCCCACATATTGGAGCAAGACTATATCAAGGGCAAAAGCATTTTTCAAAGCTTCATCTACCATAGCATGCCCACCATATTTGATTACCACTGTTTTGCCATAAAAACTTTTGATATAGGGTAAGCATTCTAATAATACTTTAACTTTTTCTTGGGCTTTCTTCATTTCATTACTCCTAATCTATTTTTGATATCCTATCAATTAAACTTTTATTTGCTTCTTCAAGCTCTTTATTGACTCTCACTAATTCATCAGCAGTAATACATAAGTTTTTGTATAGCCAGTTGTTTTTAAAGGCAACAGAGATTAATTTGCATATATCTTGCATTGTATCGAAATCAACATCTTCAATAGAAGAAAGATTAATGAAGAGTAAAAAACCGAGTGGGAAATTTTTCATATAGATCGGGAAGGACAAAAAATTCTTTATATTAAAATTATCAATAAACTTAGTTATCGCATTAAATAAAGCCCTTGATGATCTGTGATCCTGTGAGGAACTAAGTAGTTTACCCAACAATTCATGAAACACAAATTTTTCCTTAAAATTTAAACCACTCTTTGCTTCAAGAAGAAAATTTTCCTTATTTTCATCAATGACATATAAAGCACAACCTTCAGCATTTAAATATTTACTTACTGAAGATAGAATTTTATTAAGAATATCGCCAGTATCAACAATATCAACAATCAATGAAGAAATTTCCTTGTAAATATTTACTCTTCTCAGGCTGGCTTCTAAAAAAGAAATCATATAAGAGGATTCAAGAGCAAAAGATATTTGAGCAATAAAAGATTTAAACAAAATAAAATCTTCTTCATTATAAGGCTTAGGTATCTTTCTATCGCTTACACTAACAACTGCAACCACCTCGTTATTTAGAACCACTGGTCCACACATGAAAGATGAACTCTTATATTGATCCTTAAAGGGTGAGGAATTAAATCTTTCATCTTTTGATATATCAGGAACATAGATTGGCTCTTTAGTATTAGCAACATAACCAACTATACCCTCTCCAATACTTCTTGGTTTAAAAAGCTTTATATCCATACAATAACCAGCACAGGCAACTACATAATATTTTTTCTTTTCTCTATCAAGCCAGCTCAAAGACACTTTTTCTGCATCAAAGGCTATTACGATAGAATCAAGAATTGATTGTATAAGCATACTACCAGGATAATTTAGAGGAATCTCTGGCAGAGACTTTCTTGATGCTTTAAGCAAAGTCTCAGTTCCCTTAGCAATTTTGTGAATCTTTGAAAGTCTTTCAATTTCTTCATTTTTATATAAAGTGAACTCTATTGCCTTTTTTACTGAGAGGATAAGTTCTTCTTTAATAATTGGTTTCTCAATACAATCAAAAACACCAGCTCTTATATAACGGACAACTAATTCTTTTCTCTCTGAGCTAACAATTGAAATAATTGGCAAGGTGGGATAGGTTTTTTTTATTGTTCCAAGCAATATTAAATCCCCGTCTCCTAATTCAGAAACATCACATATAACCACATGGGGCTCATATTTTTCTATGAACTTAGTAAGTTCACCTGGTTTACTAGCTTTTATAACCTGGTACTTTTCTGCATGTAGAATATCCTCAATTAAGGTGCTATAAAAAATCTCTTTATCATAAATCAAAATCTTTCCCTGGCCCATGTTTTCCTCACAAGATATATCTACTTAAATCCGTATTTTCAACAATGTCTTTTAGCTCCTTTTTTACATACTCAGCAGTTATAACAACTTTAGTACCTGCCACATCAGGTGCATGGAAGGATAGGTCTTCTAATAACTTTTCCATAATTGTATGTAATCGCCTTGCTCCAATATTCTCCGTTGTCTCATTTACCATATGGGCAAACCTCGCCAATTCTCTTATACCCTCTTCAGTAAACTCAACTGTTACTCCCTCTGTAGCTAACAATGCAATATATTGCTTAGTGAGTGCATTCTCTGGTTCCACAAGTATTTTAAAGAAATCTTCCTCTGAAAGGGGTGATAAATTTACCCTAATTGGGAACCTACCTTGAAGCTCTGGTATTAAATCTGATGGTTTTGAAACATGAAAGGCACCAGAGGCAATAAATAAAATATAGTCTGTTTTTATAGAACCGTATTTTGTATTAACAGTTGATCCTTCTACAATTGGTAGTAAATCTCTTTGTACACCTTCCCTTGAAACGTCAGGACCATAGGTTGATCCTTTCCCAGCAATTTTATCTATCTCATCTATAAAAACAATCCCATCCTCTTCTGCCCTTCTTAAAGCTTCCTTTGTAACTTTATCCATATCAATCATTTTATTCATCTCTTCTTGAACAAGTAAGTTTAGTGCTTCCTTGACTGTCACCTTTTTCTTTTTAGTCCTTGGTGGAAAAAGCTGGGAAAAGGCATCTTTAAGACCCAAATCTAAATCGCTTATATTAGGAATACCCACTTCGATTATTGGAAAAGGTGGTTTTTTCTCAGATACCTCAATCTCTACATATTTATCATCTAACTTACCAGAATTTAGCAACATCTTTACATTCTCAGCTGTAAGATATTCTTCATTAGAATCCTTTCTCTCTCTTAAAATAATATCAATCAATTTTCTTTCTGCAACCTTTTCTGCCTTATCTTTTATTTTTGTTTGTTCCTCTTCCTTGACCATATTAACTGCGACATCCACCAGTTCTCTAATAATTGACTCCACATCTTTGCCCACATAACCAACTTCAGTAAACTTAGATGCCTCAACCTTAACAAAAGGAGCATTTGCTAACTTTGAAAGCCTTCTTGCTATCTCAGTTTTTCCAACCCCAGTAGGACCAATCATTATAATATTTTTAGGCATTATCTCTTTTCGTAACGATGGATCAACAAGCTTTCTTCTATACCTATTTCTTAAGGCAATGGCTACTGCTTTTTTTGCTTCCCTTTGGCCAATGATGTATTTATCTAACTCTTTAACTATCTCTTTTGGTGTTAACCCTAACTTATCATTCATTTATAACTCCTCTAATATAATTTCACTATTGGTAAATACACAAATCTCAGATGCTATCTCAAGAGACTTCTTTACTATGTCCACTGCTTCTAAATCAGTGTTTCTTATTAATGCCCTTGCAGAAGCAAGTGCATAGGCTCCACCAGAACCAACTGCTGCAATTCCATCATCTGGTTCAATGACATCTCCACTTCCTGATATTATAAAAACATTTTCTTTATCAGCAACCACAAGCAAGGCTTCCAATCTCTGAAAAACCTTATTGGTCCTCCATTCTTTTGCAAGCTCAACTGAAGCCCTCTTTAATTGCCCTCTATATTCTTCTAACTTAGATTCAAACCTCTCCAGCAAAGAAAAGGCATCTGCTGTGCTTCCAGCAAAACCAGCAAGAACATTACCTTTGTAAAGTCTTTGTATTTTCCTTGCCCCCTTTTTCAGTATAATGCTATTGCCTAATGTAACCTGACCATCAGCACCCATCGCCACTTTGCCTTTATGCTTTACTGCTATCACAGTTGTATTTCTAATCTTGCTGTTCATTTCTTTTACTCCTTGGATGACATTTGTCATAAATCTTAGCTAATTTATCAAAATTTATATGCAAATACTTCTGTGTTGTTGAAATACTCTCATGTCCTAACAGTTCTTGAATGCTTCTTAAATCCGCACCACCTTCAAGTAAATGGGTAGCAAATGAATGCCTAAGCCCATGGGGCGTAATTTTCTTAGGACTTAATCTATCCAACCATCTCTGGATAGTCCTAACAGATAACCTATACCCACTTTTATTTAGAAAAACATGTTCATTTTCTTTAGCGACTTTATTTCTCAATTCAAGATATTTAAGAAGACTATTTTTTGCTCTTTCTCCTAAAGGAACTATCCTCTCCTTTCCCCCCTTTCCCAATACCCTAATGCAGGAGTTCTTAAAATCGATTTGACTAAGTTTTAAAGAGGTTAATTCACTTACTCTTAACCCTTCAGAATAGAGGAGATCAAAAATCGCTCTATTTCTTGCATTTATGAAATTATCAGGATTTATACTTTCTATTAGACTAAATGCTTCATCAACGGTTAGAAAGGTTGGCAAATATTTTCCCCTTTTCGGTAGAGGAATCTCTTCAAAGATGTTTATATTTAAAACTCCTTCTCTTACAAGAAATTTTCCTAAAACCCTTAAAGAAGAAATTTTTCTAAGTATACTTGTCGCTTTATTTTTTTTATAAAGTTCAAAAATAAAGGACTTAACATCGGAAATTTGAGATTTTTCTAAGCTTTTACCAAAGTTATTGTATAAATAGCTTTCATATTCATAGTAATCTCTCATATAGGCTTCTACGCTTTTGATAGAAAGCCCCTTTTCAACTGAAAGATACCTTTTATACTTATTTGCAATGTCCATTATATCCCCAGAATTGATAAAAATTTATCAATATCAACAGACTGTGCAAATAACTCAGCTAATTTATCATATGCCCTTTCCTTGCTTTTTCCATAGGAGAAATTACTTTCAACTTCACTCATGCCCAAAGACCTTCTTATAGAATTTAGCCATTTAATCCTAAACTCATCGTTATCAAAAAGTCCATGTATATAACTTCCCCAAACTTTACCATTCTGAGCAGTATAACCATCATAGGTATATTCATTATTAAAAAAAACCTTAAAGACAGGTGAAAAATCTTTACATTTAGTCACACCCATATGAATTTCATAGCCATTCATGTTTCTTGAATTTCCATCAATGGTTTCAAAAAGCACCTGTCTCAACTGCTTTTCCTTACCCATTACTGTTTGCAACGGTAAAAAACTAAGTGCTTTAATTTTTGAGATGTTACTTTCCACATTATAGGGATCCTCCACCCATTCCCCAAGCATCTGATAACCACCACAAATTCCAACTAAAAATCCTCCCTTTTTTACAAAATCTCTTAAAAACTCCTCAAAACCACTATCTTTCAAAAATATAAGGTCCTCAATGGTATTTTTACTACCAGGTATTATAACCACATGGGCGTCCATAGCATCCTTTGGGCTTGAAACATACTTGATATCAACTTCCTTTTCTCCAAAGAGGGGATCGAAATCTGTAAAATTTGATATCCTTGGAAGTCTTATAACCCTTATTCTAATAGTATTTTCTGTTGCTTCTTTTTCAAAGCTTTTTTTAACTGTTAATGCAACGCCATCCTCTTCAGGAATTTCGATATCTTTAAAAAAGGGGATAACACCAATTACAGGCTTACCTGTTTTTCTTTCTATGAACTCATTTGCAGTATTTAAAAGACTCTCGTCACCTCTGAACTTATTAATTACAAACCCCTTTAATAAATCCCTTTCCTTCCTTGTAAGCAGAGCATATGTGCCATAAAAAGAGGCATAGACTCCACCTCTATCAATATCTCCAACAATAAGAACCGGTATATTATACAACTTTGCGAAACCCATATTAGCTATATCATTTTTTCTTAAGTTTATCTCTGCTGGACTTCCCGCCCCTTCAACTACAATAACATCATATTTACTTACAAGATATTCAAAGCTTTCTTTTACAACACTCTTTAATTTTGACTTAACCCTAACATATTCCTTAGCACTTAAGTTTTTCCAAGGCTTTCCAAGAACAACAACCTGGGCCTTTGAATCAGTGGATGGTTTTAGAAGTATTGGATTCATCTCCTTTGAAGGCGCTATTTTGGCAGACTCAGCCTGCATTGCCTGTGCTCTTCCAATCTCATAACCATCATAGGTTACGAAAGAGTTCAATGCCATATTTTGAGGCTTAAAGGGTGCACAAGAGATCCCTCTATTTTTTAAAAACCTCAAAATTGCTGCAACGAGAACACTCTTCCCCGCATGAGAAGAAGTCCCCTGTATCATTATAGATTTCATGATTATATCAGAATAACAACAATGTATTTAAATTGCAAGAGAATGAGATAAATCCATTATCATAAATCCCTATCTTAAAAACATGATTGTCTATTGTTAGTAAATTTGTCTATAATAATTTTGGAAGTGCGAGGGCGCCTGGTGGGCTCCACGGACTTCAAATCCGATGTTCCCCGAGAGGGGAAGGTGGGTTCGATTCCCATGCACTTCCGTTTTCAGTGTTTATTATGATTTTTTCACTTATTTTATAATTATGTTTTCATAAAAAAGTTGATTTTTTCTCTAAAATAGTGAATACTAAAAGAAAAGAAAGAATGGAGGAAATATGTTCGGTTTAGGTTTTCCTGAACTTATAGTTATATTAGTCATTGTAATACTGGTCTTTGGAGTTGGTAAACTACCAGAAGTTGGAGCTGGTCTTGGCAAGGCTATTAAAAATTTTAAGAAATCAGTTAATGAACCAGATGCAATTGACGTAACTAAGAAGTCTGAAGAAGAAGCAAAAAAATCAGATCCCAAGAACACACCTATTAATCCGTCTTAGTCTTTCTTATTAAAATTATTTTTTTTGCTTCATATCTTAGTTCTGGATGAAGGGTTTCATCTTTGCTTATTGCCTCTAACTCCTGTATCTTCATATAAAATAACAGAAGTAATGCGATCCTAAAGGGTGTGTAGGGATTTTTTATAATTGACTCTTTTACTGAATAGTAATTAATCCATTTACTTGATTCATAAATTGTTTTGATAACTGCTTGAGTTGTTGGTCTTATGGAACTTATTTTTAAGACATCTTTCTCGCTAACTACTGGATTAGAAAGTAAGTGCTTGATTACAATTGGATCCTTTTCAAATACCATCCTTCTTAACAAAAAGACATCCATCTTTTTTGCCATGCTCCTTTTAACACCTAAAGGTAAATAGTCCATCTTCACATCGGTAATTTCGATCTCGCCTTTCTTTAAAAATTTATGTGGTGGCGGGGGATGCAATAAATTCTTTAAAGTTACATTTGTAGTAGCAATATTTCTTATTTTATCATGGACCCTTTTTGATAAATCTTTGTCATATATACTTTCGAGCAGATCAACTAACGAAAATAGAATTTCTAAAGTAATTTTATTACCCCTAAAACTCTCTTTTACGATATCCTCTAAAAAATCTGATACTTCTTCTAAAGCAAACTCTAAAATCTTTTCAGCAAGTATAAAGCTTCTTATTTTCCTATCAAGAATGGATAGAAATTTGTTTATGAAACTTGCGTATTTCTCTTCTCCCATGATAAATAAACTATCCTATCGGCAATATCTGGAACTGCATTTGACTCTGTATAATAAATTTTACCACACTGTATGAACTCAGAAATCGCATCACCACCCCTATAAACCAAAAAGTTACTCAAACATTCCCTACCACATACCTTTCTCCATTCTCCATTTTCAAATGTAAAAGGGCAGTTTAGAGTATAGGACTGAAAACAATAGGGTGTATATACTGACAAGCCTATTGTAGGATTATTTCTTATATTTACATCATAAGAAGGAATATCTATTTCTACTCTTTTTATACCAAGTGTTTTTAAAAAATTAATCATTTTATCATTTAAAATAGGAACATACCTCAGCTCCTCTGGGCTAATAACTTCGTAAGTCCTTTGGTTGCCCCTTTTTTGGTATGAAAGGATTCTACCTAAAACCAAAGGATAACTATATTTTTTCTTTGATAATACCTGTAATAAACCCCAATCATTTATAACTATTTCAAATGAAATGCTAACAGATTTGATTGTTTTATCAATTATCCCTAAAGCTCTATCAACTTCATCATCTAAAAGAGGTGGTAATAATAAAGAAAATTGATATTTTTTTTCTATCTGATTGATAATTTCGGCATAATCTTCAGGAAAAGCATTTATACAGTGCTCTGACCCAATATAAACCCTTTTCGCATCATCGGGAAGTAAAGTTATATCCTTTAGGCTTTGTATAAAATAAGATTTCTCAATCACTTTTCTAAAAAATTTCTACTAAAACTGTTTCGCCTGGCTCAACTCTTGTTTCCTTTTCATTTAAAATTATATAACAATTTGCCATAGCCATCGTATTAATTGCTGAAGATGCTTGGTTACTGATACTCTCTACTATTAACTCGCCATCTTCAACAGTTGCTACACCTCTTATAAAGTGTACTACTCCTTCTTTCTTCTTTATTTTCGATTTTGAACGTGCCTTTAAAATCTTTCTTTTATATTTGTCACTCCCACACATTTTGAATATAGCGGGCCTTACAAATTGATCAAAAGTCACCATAGCAGATACTGGATTACCTGGTAGACCAAAAAAAAGTTTATCCTCATATACACCGAAAGCAACCGGATGTCCTGGCCTAATTTTAACCTTCCAGAAAAGCCACTTAACACCCATTTCAGCAAAAACATCCTTAACGAGGTCATATTCGCCTACAGATACACCGCCCGTAGTTATTATTATGTCATATTTTATTGCTTTTTTAAAACTTTCTCTTATATCTTCTTTTGAGTCTTTTAAAATCCCACCTAAGACCGGTTGGGCATCGAGCTCTTTTACCATCGCAGACAAAGCATAAGAATTGCTATTAACCACATTAAAATTATCGAAGGGGCTATCAATATCTACAAGCTCACTACCAGTTGCGATTATATATACTTGAGGTTTTTGAAATACAGTTAAATTTTTTATCCTTAAAGCAGAACAAAGACCTATAGTACCTGGATTTACCCTATCACCAATACTTAATATTCTTTGTCCTTCCTCTAAGTCGCTACCCCTTTTTCTTATATCACTTCCCACTTCAACAGATTTCTTAAAAATCGCAAATTCTCCATCTATAATAACATCCTCTTGCCTGATTACTCCATCAGCTCCCTCAGGAATAATTCCACCAGTAAAAATTCTTGCACACTCTCCCTGATTAATTCCCATTGTGGTTTTCTTTCCAGCAGTAATTACATCTACAATTTTCAATCTTATGGGATTCGTTGACGATGCATCTTTAAGGTCATTTACTCTTACTACAAAACCATCCATAGCTGAATTATCATTGAGTGGGAGAGGATAGGGAGCATATACATCTTCAGCTACAAACCTTCCTAAACTCTCAGTTATGTCTATTTTCTCTTTGGATTTAATAGGAACATTGTGCAGGATTATTTCTAAAGCTTCATAAAGGGTTACTGATTCTTTTAACATTTGCAACTTTTTTGTAAACTCTTTTTTTATTTTTTTTCATATAACGTTTTGTTTTATCTTTTTTAGCCATGATTTTTTTTATCGTTTTTTCATCAGCCCTTTCTAAGGAATCAAAATTATCTAATAAAACCTGAACCTTGTCTTTTGGTATTCTTACATAATAGGATGTATCTGGTGGTAAGACACCATATTTTATCGCTGGATTATATTCTTTAAGTGTATCTTCATCGACATCTATTATCTTTCCAACAGATGCCAGTGTTGTTTTTGGTGGTAACAAAACCTCTTCATACTCTAAGGGGGGTAAATATTTAATATCTTCAAATCCATATTCCTCAGGCTCTTTCGCTATTAAGGATGCTGCTACAAATCTCGGAACATATTCTTTAGTTTCTCTTTTAACCTTTTTATGTTTTATAACTTCCCAAAAATCATTTGTTCCTTTAGAATTTATAATGCGCATTATCTTTCCCTCACCTGCATTATATGCAGCAAGGGCTAAATCCCAAGAACCGAACATTTCATATAAGTCCTTTAAATATTTAGCTGCGGCAATTGCTGATTTCTCTGGATCCCTTCTTTCATCAATAAAGTTATCTACTCGAAGTCCATATCTTATGGCAGTGCCCTTTATAAACTGCCATATACCAACTGCCTGCGCTCTTGATGTTGCGTAGGGAGAAAAACCACTCTCTATAAGTGGTAAAAATACAAGTTCACTCGCTAAACCATGCTCTTCAAAAATTTTATTTATAATAGGTAAATATCTACTCGATCTTGAAAGCCAAACTGCAAATCTATCTTTTAATCTTGTTTTGAAATAATTTAAAAACGTATCAACCTTCTCATTTTTAGGAGTTCCCCAGATAATTGAACTAATATAACCACTGTTGTTTTCCGTGATGTCAATATTTTTTATATTTTCATCTAACCTTTCTAAGATCCTCTTTTTCAAATCATCACTTTTTTGCTCGCTTGTAAATGAAGATATATTTTGTTCCTGTATATTTACTTTTTCCTCTGCAAGAACAAAATTATTTAATAGAAATAAAGAAAATACCAAAGCTAACACAAACTTATTCATAAGTGCGTATAATATCCAAACTTTATCTTTAAGTCAATTCAAAAAGGATTAATTTTTAGTTAAGTTTTTGATATTATTAATCTTTTTTGAAGGATATATTTTATTTTCCCATATGATTTTATTTATAAAATAGCCATAACAATTAAATTCTTCTATCAGCTTTCTCTTTACATCAGGCAAATTTTTACCTTTTTCCACATCCCTTTCTTTGACTGAATAATCATATACTCCTAAAGTTTTTTCATTGGATGTCATTAAAAAATAATTCTCTTTTACATAAACGGCTAAATCGCCATAGGATAATATGGCACTATTCTTATCTGTCTTTCTTAATACTGATTGTCCAAAAGAAGAATGGAAATTATTACTCTTTAATAAATCAAGGATTGTTGGTGCTACGTCTAACTGGCTTGATGTGATATCAATAACCTTAGGACTGATTATACTTGGTGCATAAAAAAGACAGGGCACATGAAATCTTTCATAAATTGAATTTTTTGTTGTTTTTCCCTCTGTATGATCACCTAATATAACAAAAATTGTATTTTCAAAATAACTACTCTTTTTTGCCTCTTCAAAGAATTTTGATAAAGCATAATCGGAATAATAAAGGGAGTTTAGAAAATCCCCATACTTTTGTTCTTTTTTAAATACCTTAAATTTCTCTGAAGGAACTTTATAGGGGGTATGACTGGTTAAAGAAAAGATTACAGCAAAAAAGGGTTTATTACCTTTTTCAAATATTTTATTTGCAATAAGAAATGTGTCTTCATCATATATTCCCCAAACCCCGTCATCTTTTCCGCCCATTTTGATAAGATCTTCTTTTGAAAAATACTTTTTGAAACCTGCATGTCTTGCAAAACCACTAAGTCCCATAGAGCCATACCTTGCACCATGAATAAAAATTGTCTCATAACCATGATTTGCTAAAATTTGTGGCAAAAAATTCACTCGTGTTTGAGATAGTATTGGATTCTCACTTAAAATCATACCATTCCATGGAGGTATTGAAGTTATTATTGCTGATATTCCTTCAATCGACCTCTGACCATTGGCAAAGAAATTTTTTAACAAAAGCCCTTTTTTTGCAAGACTGTCAAAAAATGGTGTTGTATCTATTTTACCACCAACGCTTCTTACAAATTTTCCAGACCAGCTTTCCATAATAAAAATTACAACATTATATTTACGGAACTCATCTTCTTTATAATCAAACTTTCTCAAAATCGGATACTCGTCACCATAGGGCATCTCCCCTTTTGTATAGAAAAGACCCTTTATTTTAGATAGATCTGTTGAAGAGCATTTAAAATTCTCATATTTCCCTTTATTTTTTTTAAACTTAACCTCATATATGGTTTTTAATGATGTATAAAAACCATTTAAGCATAGATGTCCTAAAGATGGCTCATCAAAAACAAAGGCATCACTTAACTTTATAGGTTTCCACTGAAGGCCACCACGAGAGAAAATCACAAGACAGGCTAATAATAATACAAAATTAACCACATTTGATAGAATTGTGTTGAATCTACTTTTAAAATAATGTTCTTTGAATATCCTTAAATAACTATAACTTACAAGAGAGATATAAATTACAAGAATTATTAATTCTATTCTATACTGACTTAATCCAATCTTAAAAAGAGTCCCAATTTCTCCACCAGCATTTAATACCTCAAAACTAAGGTGCCTTAGAGAAAACTGATAATAAATAAGATCTATAAAGAGATAAACTATTAAGAAAAGTAACCAAAAATAAAAAATTATAAAAATTATTCGAAAAAAAATCTTTGCTCTTTCGGTTACTGGAAAATAAAGCATAACAAGAACAGGCATTAGAAAATAACTGATAGATGCCAAATCAAATCTTAAACAAACTAAAACTATATCTTTTAAAGGAAGAGATTTTAAACTTTTAAATTCAAAATATTTAAAAAAAAAGGAAAGATGATATAAAAAAAACGTCAAAAATACATAAAAAAGATATCTAAAGAAAAACCGAATCCTCATTAAAAATGCTATTTAAGATAGGGTAACATACATTTGAATTCTTCTGTGCCAGCCCTGCCCATCCATCTAAAAATGAGCATTTCAGTTGATAATATAGTAGCACCCATATTTTCCATGGTTTTTATTGCTATTTCAAAATCTAAATTATACCTACTTCCAACTGCATCAGCACAAATAAAAACATTATATCCAGAACAAAGAAGATCATAGCATGTCTGCAATACACAAATATGGGACTCTATTCCTATTAGTATTATATTTTTTCTTTTAATTATATCTATGGCTTCTTTGAATCCCTCAGCAAAAGAGCCTGAAAAGCAAGTTTTTGTGATTGGCTTGTAGTCTTCTTCTAATGCGTCCTTAATCCTTTGATTTGTAGGACCTATTCCCTTAGGATACTGTTCAAATACAAGAATTGGCATTCTATGCTGTCTAAAATATTTTATTATCGCAACGCTTCTGTTTAAAATCCTTTCTTTTATTTCCTCTTGAAAAACTTTTAGAAGATTATCTTGAATATCAATTACAATTAATATTGATTCATCTTTTTGGGGAAAAGTAAAATTACTCATATGATGCTCCTATTTGCAAAACTTTCTATTTAATAACACTTTAATACACATTTTGCAAGGATATTTTATATTAGGAAAAGAGGGGTAGCTAATTTTGAATTGTAGAAATCTTATCTTATTTAAATCTGTTTCTTTGGGATACAACCGCAAAACCAGTATCATTAAAACAATAATTTTCAACCCTCACAAATTTTTTAAGATATTCTTTATCTTTAAACTGGTCAAACTCAAAAGAACCTATCAAATCAGTAGTATCTTGCTGAAACCATACTCCATTAAACTTAACCTCCACCCAAGCATGCTGTACTGGTCTTTTATCGCTATGTAACTCACCTACTATAATTCTTACCTGACTCTCAGGAATTCCTAAAGCTCTGTATAGGGAAACGAGCAGAACTGCTTTGCTTAAACAATTACCTTCCCTCAAACTTATTGTAACCTCTGGTTTATTTGTAACCATCATGGGATTAAAAATAATAAAATCTCTAACATAATAATAAGCTTTAACTGGATCTTTAACCCTTTGAGAAATTCTTTCTACCTCTCTATTTTCTGGAGTAATAAGTTCAACGTATTTATTTGGTTCAATAATTTCAATATTTTCAAAATAAAATTTCTTTTTTGAACTCTTTGAAAAGTTCAAAATAAGAAATAAAAAAGTTATCGATAAAATAAATATTACGGCTATCTTTTTCATTAATCAAAATTAATTATAATTGTTTTTAATTTTACAAAATTTAAAAATATTTTCAACTCTTTATAATTTTATTTTTTTTTTAATTGATTAGTGCTATATTTAAAAAATTATGAAAAAGTTTTTTATTTTAATTAGTAGTCTTATCATTATATCTCTTATCACATTGGCCTGCTTTAGTATTTATCAAATTCAAAATCAAAATAGATTCCTAAATACCCAACAGAGCCTTCAACTGTTAAAGGACAAAACTGCCAGTTTTATTATAAAAATTGATCAAAACACAGATGAAGTTATAAGCGCAATTAAACAGAAAGATCACTCTTTATCAAAAAGAGCAATGCTCAACATTTATAACGAGATAAGCACTTATAAAAACGCTGTTAAAATAGATTATATGGTAAAAGGTTGTATCTACTGTCACGGTGAGAAGGATCCAAATATAATTAATTTAAAAAATAGTTTTACGAATTTAACAGACCTATCACTAATCCTTCATAACGAATTGAGTATATATTTATCAAATCCAGAAAATTTAGTAAAAGTTTTACACTACAAATCGGAATTAAGAAATAAGCATGCAGAATTACAAGAGTTATTACAAACAATGCATGCCCATATAAATGAGGAGATTTTTAACCAAAATGATTTTTTTAACAAGTTAGGACTTGTTATCACAATTATTACAATTTTAATTATATTTTTCTTGGTATTAATTTTTTATAAGAAAATCATAAAAGACATAGATGGTTTAATTAAATTATCAGAAACTTTATTTGATCAAAAAAAGCCTCTGGAAATCAATTTAGACATCTTTAAGAATAAAGAAATTAAAGAGTTTGTCCAACTACTTAGCAAAGCCATGCATAGTCTCTATGAAAAGGAAAAACAATTACAAGAGCAAATGGAAGAAATTTCAAGCATGAATGATGAACTACAAGCATCAAATCAACAAATGGAAATGCTAACCTTTGAATTAGAAGAAGCGAGAGAAAACTTAGAAAATATAGTTAAAGAAAAAACTAAGGAATTACAAAGGGCATACAAAGAACTTCAAGAATTAGATACCCTAAAGAGTAACTTCCTACACAGCATATCTCATGAATTTAAAACACCACTAACTCCATTATTTGGATATTTAAAACTTTTTAAAAATAAAGATTTAGGGGAGTTAACCCCCCTTCAGGAACAAAGCATAGATATAATGCTTGCATGCGCAGAAAAGCTTTACAATACAATTGAGGATATTATCTTATTGGCAAGATTAGATGTGGAGAAGGAAAAATACATCTTGAAGGAAGTTGATTTAGCATATCTCCTAAAGAGTACTCTAAATAGAATAGAAAAAGAACTTTTAGAGAAAAAAATTACTCTCATACAAGACATTCCAAATATATCTATCGTTATAATTGGTGAACAATTGATGTTAATTCAAACTTTTCTCCATACCTTAAGAAACTCAATAAAATTCACTCCTGAGAGGGGCACTATTAGAGTAGTATTAAGTCAGGAAGAAAAAAATGCTGTGGTAAGAATAATCGATACAGGTACTGGATTACCTGAAAAAACGGTTAATGAAATTAATGAATACTTAGCCTCGCAAAGTATTTATACAAATAAGCGAGGCGATGCAATAACAATTGGATTAAACCTTATGAAACGTGTTATAATAATTCACAATGCTTCAGTTCGTTATAAAAGTGAGAAAGGAATTGGCACTGAAGTAATATTTACTTTCCCTTTAAAGGGTTAAAATGGGCTGGATAAAGAATATAAAAAAAGAAATTGAATGCATTTTCGAAAGAGACCCCGCTGCAAGAAGTGTATTAGAAGTTCTTATATGTTATCCAGGATTCCATGCAATCTTATTCCATAGACTTTCAAACTTTTTATGGAGAAAAAATTTAAAACTTTTAGCAAGGTTTATATCTCATATAGCAAGGTTCTTAACTGGGATTGAGATACATCCTGGGGCTAAAATAGGAAAGAGGTTTTTCATAGACCACGGCATGGGGGTTGTTATAGGTGAAACTGCAGAAGTTGGTGATGACGTAACAATATATCATGGCGTCACCTTAGGTGGTACCTCGTGGAAAAAGGGCAAAAGACATCCTACAATTGGTAACAATGTAGTAATTGGTGCTGGAGCAAAAATTTTAGGACCTATAACTATTGGTAATAACTGCCTTATTGGTGCAGGATCTGTTGTTGTGAAGGATGTACCCGATAACTCAACCGTTGTTGGTGTCCCTGGTAGGATAGTTTATAGAGGTGGTGAGCAGGTTAAGATCGATGAGAAACTACCTGATCCAGAAGCCCAAGTTCTACAATGCCTCATGGAACAATTAAGGGATATAGAAAAGAAACTAAAGGAATTAACAAAAGAACATATAGAATTTACTTCCTGTTCACTTGAAAATTTAGGACATAAGGATGAGAAAGGGAGATAAAAGACTTTATCTCCTCTTTACTACCTTTAAATTTTCTTATTTAATCAACCTTGAACAATATCTTTCCAGTAGAATTATCAAAATCAATCACCACTTTGTTGCCTTCTTTAATGTTACCAGATAAAATTTCCGTAGCAAGTTTATCCTGAATTTCTCTTTGTATTAATCTTTTCAGAGGCCTTGCTCCAAAGGCTGGATCATACCCATTTTCTGCAAGAAAATCTTTCAAAGATTCAGTTGCTAAAATCTCAATCTTCCTTTCCTGCAGGATTTTTCTTAACCTTTCGATCTGAATATCTATAATCTGCTTTATATTTTCTTTACTCAACCTATGGAATATAATAACTTCATCTAATCTGTTTAGGAACTCTGGTTTAAAATACTCCTTTAAAAGCCCCTGAACCCTTCTTTTAATTTCTCCTTCCGTTGCATCTTCATCAAGGATATATTGACTACCAATATTAGAGGTCATAATAATTATTGTATTTTTGAAGTCCACAGTCTTACCCTTACCGTCTGTAAGCCTTCCATCATCAAAAACCTGAAGTAGAATATTGAAAACATCATTATGGGCCTTCTCTATCTCATCAAGGAGAATAACTGAGTAGGGCTTTCTTCTAACTGCTTCTGTAAGTTGTCCCCCCTCTTCGTACCCCACATATCCAGGGGGGGCGCCAATAAGTCTTGATACAGTGTGTTTTTCCATATATTCAGACATGTCTATCCTAATAATTGCCTTTTCATCATCAAACAAAAACTCTGCCAGAGCTTTTGCAAGCTCAGTTTTACCCACACCAGTAGGACCTAAAAAGAGAAAAGTACCGATGGGTTTATTTGGATCCTGAAGCCCCGCTCTGCTTCTTCTAACAGCATTGGAAACCGCTTTAATAGCCTCTTCCTGTCCCACAACTCTTTTAGAAAGCCTCTCTTCCATATGTATGAGTTTTTCTTTCTCCCCCTCAAGGAGTTTAGACACAGGTATGCCAGTCCACTTAGATACAATCTTTGCGATATCTTCTTCATCTACTTCTTCTTTAAGCATCTTTCTATCCCTTTGAATCTGCTTTAATTCTTCATTCTTCTGGGCTAACTTTTTGTTTAATTCTGTTAGAACTCCATATTTTATCTCCGATGCCCTTGTTAAATCACCCTTCCTTAGAGCTTCTTGTTCCTCTGTTTTTAGTCTGTCTATTTCTTCTTTTATAGCCCTAATTTCAGAGATCTTCTGTTTTTCCTTTTCCCAAGTTAGTTTTAAGGAACTTAATTCCTCATTTAAGTTTGCAATCTCCCTTTCTATTTCCATTAGCCTTTCTAAAGAAACCTCGTCCTTTTCTTTCTTTAAAGCCTGTCTTTCTATTTCCAATTGGATTAGTTTTCTCTGAACCTCATCAATCTCCATGGGTACACTATCTATCTCAATTCTTAATTTTGAAGCAGCCTCATCAATGAGGTCTATTGCCTTATCTGGCAAGAATCTATCTCCAATATATCTATGAGAAAGTGTTGCAGCTGCAACAAGTGCAGTATCTTTGATTCTAACACCATGATGAACTTCATATTTTTCTTTAAGTCCCCTAAGAATAGCAATAGTATCTTCCAATGATGGTTCTGCAACATATACTGGCTGAAACCTTCTTTCAAGGGCTGGATCCTTCTCAATATATTTTCTATATTCATCAACTGTAGTTGCACCAATACAATGGAGCTCTCCCCTTGCAAGAGGTGGTTTTATCATATTTCCTGCATCCATTGCTCCTTCTGCTTTGCCTGCTCCCACAATAGTATGCAACTCATCTATGAATAGTATTATCTTACCCTCTGAAGCAATGACCTCTTTCAAAACCGCTTTTAATCTATCTTCAAACTCACCCCTGTACTTTGCACCTGCTATCATTGCACCCAGATCAAGGGCAATCACCCTCTTGTTTTTTAAATTCTCGGGCACATCCCCAGCAACAATCCTCTGAGCAAGTCCTTCTACTATGGCAGTCTTACCAACGCCTGGATCACCAATTAGGACGGGATTATTTTTAGTTCTTCTTGAAAGAACCTGTATGACCCTCCTTATCTCTTCATCTCTACCTATTACTGGATCTAATTTTCCTCTACCTGCTAAGGCGGTTAGGTCTCGTCCATACTTTTCTAATGCTTGATATTTATCCTCTGGATTTTCGTCAACTACATTCTGACTGCCCCTTACTTCTTTTAAAACAGACATTATTGTATTTTTGTTTATACCCTTTTGCTTAAAAATCTTAGAAGAGGGTATATCAAGTTCACAAAAGGCTATTAATAAATGTTCAGTACTTACATATTCATCTTTTAATAAATCTTTCTCTTCCCATGCCTTTGATAAAAGCTTCTCAGTAGAATTTGAGAGATAGACTTTGCCACCAGAGACCTTAGGCATCCTATCAATAATATTTTTTAACTCCCTTTTCAACAGAGATGGAGAAACACCTATTTTCTCAATGATTTGAGATGGTACACCCTTCTCATCCTCGAGAAGAACGTAAATTATATGTTCTGGTTCAATCGCTGGATGCTCTTCCCTTTGTGCCAGGTTATAGGCATTCTGAATTGCCTCTCTTGATTTTACGGTAAGTCTTTCAAAGTCAATCATTTTACTCCTCCATTTTTACTCTTACATTAACAATATAAGCATAGGATTTCTTTTTTTCAAATTTCTCATAGTTAGACACTAAAAACATTATTTTCTGATATAATTCTAAAAAAGGGCTTGCTAATGAAAATTAAAATTGGGATTAGTTCCTGTCTTTTAGGTGAAAAGGTTCGTTACGACGGTGGACATAAGTTAGATCACTACCTTAAAGAAACACTGGGACAGTACGTAGAATGGATACCTGTTTGTCCAGAAGTAGAATGTGGGCTACCAATTCCAAGGGAAGCAATGAGAATTGTAAAAGAAGGTGATACTTTGAGATTGGAGACAGTTAAATCTAAAATTGACCATACAGAAAGAATGCAAAGATGGATAAAAGAAAAGCTCAAAGCTCTTGAAAGAGAGGAACTGTCAGGCTTTGTTTTTAAATCAAAATCACCAAGTTCAGCCCTTTTTAGCGCTAAAGTTTATTCAAAAGATGGTAAAGTAATTGGTAAATCTGCGGGTTTTTTTGGAAAAGCCTTTACCCAAAACTTCCCTCAGATACCCGTTGAGGAAGATGGAAGGCTTCAAAATCCATGGATAAGAGAGAATTTCATTGAAAGAGTATTTATATATCAAAGATGGCAGAATCTTAAAGAAAAGGGCTTACGTTACAATAAACTCATAGAATTTCACGCCTCCATGAAGCTTACGATTCTGTCTCACTCACCCAATCATTACAAAAGATTAGGAAGATTGATAGCAGAAGGTAGAAAGGATAGTGATATTTATGATAAGTACTTTGCTATACTTATGGAAGGGCTAAAATTACGTGCTACGATCAAAAAAAACACAAATGTTCTTTATCATATAATGGGCTACTTTAAAAAACTCTTAACAAAAGAGGAAAAGGAAGAGCTAATTGAATTAATTGAGAACTACCACAAAGGGCTTATACCTTTAATCGTTCCAATAACACTTTTAAACCATTATGTAAAAAAATTTCATATTAAGTATTTAGAAAACCAGTTTTACTTAGATCCCTTTCCATCGGAGCTTATGCTTAGAAACCATGTATAAAAAAGCCCGACCTTTTTGGTCGGGCTTTTTAAAACTAAGGTCTTAATATCAATTAGAAAGCATAGTTAAATTTAACGAGTGCTCTGTAAAGGCTGTCTGGATGTCTTACAATGTAGTTCATCATGTTGTAATAATCTCCAAGGTCTGCCCAAGCAAGAACACCAGTAATGCTCATGTTTTTATCAACCATGTATTTAAGCTGAGCATTGATCTCTGTACCCATATGCATTCCTGCATTGTATCTTGAGGTATTTGTAAGTGCCAATGCTGCGTTTCCATCTACACGGTTGTCATTTGCCTGCATATAACCTGCACCAATCTGTAGGCTCATCTTATCGGTGAGTTTGTGGTTATAATCAGCATAGATTAGGAATACACCACGACCATTATTGTTTACATCTGGAAGAAGTGCAGTCGAATGAGTTATATCTTCAGATGTACGGATGAGTATGAAAAGGTCCGTACAAAGGAGTGGTAAATCAGATCCGATTGAATACTGATTACCCGTAATCATACCATTGTAATCTTCTTTGTTTTTATCACCACCGGATACATAAAGTACGCGACCACGAAGTGTTCCAGCACCAAGGGCAACATCAGCCATTGCATGGAGTGCATAAGACTGAATATCCATTTTCTTGATTCTTGGTAGTGGAGTTGCGATTGTTGCACCTGTTAATGGATTTAGATGGGGTAAATTTGCTCCATTAATTTCACCCCAGTTATACACGCCATATAGTGTGTAAGCAACATTTCCGCTCTTTCCAGAGAAGTTCACACCAGCATAATAAATTCTTGCACGCTGGTAATCAAAGCCCATTCTTGTTTTGTGTACTGGTGAAACTGCTGGAATAGCTGCAAAAAATGGATGAGCTTCAGAAGAGACAGATGTTCTATTTGAAGAAAGGCTAAGTGTTGTTGATGTATTATCAAGATTTTCTGCTGCTCTACCACTATCATCAAAAAGTCCATAAAGTGATAAACTAAGAGTGTTATTGCCCATCTTCTGCTTTAATGTAACAGGGATAAAATAAACACCATCGTTAACCTTTACATCTCTGTCAGAGAAGAGGAACCAACCTGCCATTAAGCTGGTATCTTTTGAAAGGTTCCAGTCTCCGCGAATACCAGCCATATCAGCACCACCAAAAATAATACCCATATACTCATCGGTGAACCCCTGGACTCCAAGTGTGTATCTTGAGTTTACTGTAGGTTTAAACCATAAAAAGAGGTTTTTGGTCTCAATGTTAATTGTATCTGCTGATAATGCTCCACCCCTATTTCTTGCCACTGCAAAAGCTACATCACCCCATCTAAAATCGATTTCTGTTGCGTAGGTACCACCTAAATTTTCACCAGTTTTAAAATTGAAAAAAATACGAGCTCTTTGATCTACGAAGGCTCTTGTCTGTGAATCGTCTGAAAGCTGAATACTTCCATAACCATAGTTGTTAATTTCTGGATAGACCCTGATAAAACCAGTAAAATTAACCGTTGTCTGAGCAAAAGAAAGACCACACATCATAAGAACTGCAAACAATGTAACCAAAAACTTACTTCTTTTCATATTTTACCCTCCTTCGAAATTTTTAAATTACTATCGACTTCTAATTAACTTACTTTTTTGCTCTCACCCCCTTTTTTTTTAAAATAATGTTTTATTGTTGCCTTTTATACCAAATTAATGCTTAGTATGTCAAGCATAAATTCTATTTTTTAATATTTTGGAAAACATAAATCTTACCTTCTTCGACCTCCGATATAACAGAAACTAAAATATTCATTTTATCTTTATCAATTGTTATATCTGATAGATACCCATTTATGTCTTGGGTTATTATTTCCTCTTTGTAGCTTGCACCATCAAATTTAAGAAGGGCAACTTTACCGCTATCAAACCCCTTAGATTTTAAAAAAAGCCTCATCCCTTCATTTTTGATCGTAAGTATCATATCTGTATCTTTATCTTCGATACGAAACATTCTTGGATGAATGGGGACAAACTTCTTTTCCCTGTAATCATCTATCCCTTTAAAGACACCAAGCGTTGACCCACCATACCTATCTTTTAGACGGGTGACTATTTTGCCCTTCTCATCCATTATCTTTAGATAATCCGATTCATCAAAATAGGCAATCATGTTTGTGCCTTTAAACTTAATTGGCAGAATCTGATAGATATTCAAATCCTTCGCTAATCCTAAAGGCTTTTCGGGAAAGATATTTCCAGCCTTATAAAAGAGAGCATATACATCCCCACTAAAGGCATCATTTGGACCAGACCTTTGTCCAACAAGGGTTTTACCCTTACCAGGTATATCAAGCACCCTCACATACCAGCCAAACTCACCGATTTTTGAAAAAGCACCTTTATCAAACTCAAAAATATGGGTAAATACTTCTTCATTATTAAGGCCAACAAGATATATCTCATCTTTGTTGTTTTTATTAAAATCACCTGCATCAATAGAAAGAAAACTAATCCCCTTGTATTGCCCCTTTGATATCTCCTTGAGATTGTTATTTTCAATTATATAGGCGATAATCTCGTTTTTTGTTGCGATAACAATTTCTTCTTTCCCATCTCCATTTATATCCGCTAAAACCATCCCAGAGGGTTTATAGGGAAGGGGATATATCGCAGTCCGTGGGAATTCTTTCTTTGAAGGCTCATATGCTGGTTTTTCAACCTCTTTAACTACAATCTTCTCCTGAACAGGCTTACCTTGTATGTGGGCAATAACATTAGACGATAGGTCCTCAAGTGCTGAAAAGAGCTTAGCCTCTTTATCGGTAGTAATATAAAAGGGCTTGAAATTTGCATCTCCCCTTCTTAAGATTTTTACATCAAGAGAGATCGCATCACCAAGCTTTGTAAATGCCCCCATTATTATCGCTGAATAATCCGTCCTTTCTAACAGGTATTTTGCCTGAGATAGCTCATCTTTTGTCTCATATCCCTTTAGCAAATCTTTAAGCTGCTCTTTTCTTAATATCTCCTTATTTTGAAAGGGAAGTCTCGAATAAAGCATTTCAGGAAGGGCATCCTTTAAATACTGAACCTCATAGGGACCAAAAACTTTAAAGGGGATTATCCCAATCTTCTCTTGTGCATAGGCATTTATACTGAAAAACATTAGAAAAAACAAAAAAGATATTAACCCTCGCTTCATTAATCTCCCTCCTTAAACACCATTACATTACCATAACCACAAACCTTGCTCAATAAATATTTAACACCGAAGAGTGTTAAAATATCATTGCCTTTGAGGATTATATCTTTTTTATCTTTTCTTTTTCCAGTGAAAATTATCTTATCTATTTCTTCACAGGTCTTTAGAATCCCATTTTCAAAAAATATTTTGCTATTAACTATGTTAACATTCTTACCTTTTTCTAATTTTCCATTAAGACTTATTACCTGAACATTTTTTTGTTTCTCTAATCTTCTATATGTATCAGGAGTTAAAAAATTAAAGGCATAATTTATAGCCCAATCACTATAAACAAGCTTTGCGCCTTTGTCAGTCTCTGGGAAACCTGCATTTATAAGGTCTTTGTAATCAACTTTTACAATAAATGCTTCTTTAATACCTATGTAATTCAGTAAACCAGCAAGAATCATTGCATTGAAAATACCATCACTATCATTAGCTGAAATTATATAATTCGCTTTATTTGGCATGATGCCTAAAATTACACAGAGATTATGAAACTCCGCAATCCCCCCACTTTGTATCACTGTTTTTAAATCATCAATATTAATATTTACTGAACCCGAGATATGCCCCTTCTTGAATTGTTCTTTTGGCCTCATATCAATGATAAATGAGTTTTTTAAAATCTCTCTATCGGGGATGACTATCTGGGCATACAAGTTAAATTTCAAAAGAACAAAAAAAATAATTATAGTTAAAGCGCCTTTCATAGTCAGTGCATTAAAACAAATTTTTTTTAAAATTCCATTAAAAAAAGGTTAAATTTTAACTTCTCCGAATAGGTCATAACCTTTCACCTTTTTTATCTTAACTGGTACTAAGGTCCCCATATTTGAAGTATATCCTTCTATGTAAATGACCCCATCAACCTCTGGAGCCTGACCATAGAATCTGCCAACCCACAAAACACCCATATCATCTACTGGCTCCTCAACAAGACACTCTAAAACCTTCCCTCTGTATTCATTAAGCTTCTTCTTTACTATCTTATATTGTTCTTCCATGAGGATTCTTTTTCTTCTGCTTTTAGTCCTCTCAGGTATGAGAGGGCGTAAGTTGACCGCTGGAGTATCTTCTTCTGGCGAGTATGTAAAGACCCCAAGATGGTCAAACTCAATTTCTTTTATAAAATCAACTACCTCATTAAACTCCTCCTCACTTTCCGATGGGAAACCAGTAATTAATGAGGTCCTAAGAACTATATTTGGGACCTTCTTTCGAAGGTTTTCTATAACTTTAAAAAGTTCGCTTTTTGTGTAATCCCTGTTCATTAGTTTTAGAATCCTATCGTTTACATGTTGAATGGGAATGTCAAGATAGGGAATTAGCCTTTCGTCATCTTTCATAATTTCAATAATTTTATTTGGTATTCTTGTGGGATAGAGGTATAACAATCTTAACCAGAACTTCTTTTTTATTTCCAGTATTTTATTTACAAGCTCCACAAGTTTAGAGTCCCCATACAAGTCTTTGCCATAGGCAGTAATATCCTGACCAATCAGGTTGAACTCGAAAACACCATCTTCTAAAGATAGCTCAATCTCTCTCACTATGTCTTCTATCTTTCTGCTTTTAAGAGGACCTCTTATCATTGGAATTACACAATAGGAGCAGTAATTGATACATCCGTCAGATATTTTTACGTATTTATAAGTTGGTGGGGTAAATAAAATCTTCCTTTCCCTTCGATTTTTTTTTATTACTGGAGGGAAATGATTTTTTATTGCCCTTGCAATTTCATCAGGAGGCATTACGGGCAAAAAAAGTTCTACTTCCGGTATGGCATCTTTCAGCTCCCTTAAATACCTCTGAACAAGACATCCAAAAACAACAACTGGCGCTTCTTTGCTCTTATTTTGAAGGGCTTCAAGAATGGTCTCTATGGACTCCTTTTTTGCATCACCGATAAAGCCACAGGTATTAATGATTACTAAATCAGCTTCCTGTATATCATCAACGGGCATATAGCCCATCTGTATTAAATGCTTGGTTAAATTCTCACTCTCTACAAGATTCTTAGCACACCCTAAGTTAATTAAAAAGAAGTCCATTATAATTATCTGCTTTTTAATGTTGCTGGTGGCTCTATCACCTGCACATCTGGTGGTGGTGTAAAATGAAAATAGGAGTCCGGTATCTTAAAGGCATCGTTTTTATCATATACATTGAGGTTGTAAAAACTGATTTTATTCATATTTCCAAATCTATCATAGAGTGTAGTCTGTATTACCTGATAGATTGTTTCACCACCGTATTGTACAGGCTTTGCAGTAACATAGATTTTTGTCCAGCTATGCTGTGGATTTCTTGGTATGAACTCAAGCAGAACATTTTTCTGGTCATCAAAAATAGGTGGCACAAAATTTACCATAAAGTCTCTGTTTATATTACCAAAACCAGAAAGAAAGTTTTGAGGGGTATCCGTAGAAAACGCCTGATTTGTCCTGTTTTTTATCACCTGTTTGCTCTCTGGCATATACATCCATAAAGTCAGACCATCACTAATAATCTTTTGCTTTGTTGGTTCCTGATAGATCCATGCCATCTTACCAGGTTTTTTAAAGTAAACTTCACCCTTTGATACCTGAACTTTGTTCAGGTTTTTTATGGTAGCCTCTTGAACAAAGATTGCAGATATACCATGGGCAATATCATAAAACTTTTGAATGCCCGCAACAACTGATGGAACAGATATTTTAGGTTGTTGGGCATTCAAAAAACTTGTATAGAACAAAAATATTAAACAAAAGATTATTTTCTTCATGCCTTGCTCCTTAAATTGATTTTACTAATTATAATTCTACATTTTTTTATATTACCTTGCCACAGTAAGTGAAAGAAAATTTAAAAAAATCTTCTACTCTCTATCTAATCAATACTTCCCTTGGCTTGCTACCATCCGGTGGCCCAACTATGCCTTCTTTCTCCATCCTTTCTATTAGTCTTGCCGCTCTATTATATCCAATTCTTAACCTTCTTTGTATTAAAGAGATAGATGCCTGCCTCGTCTCCCTTACTATTCTTACTGCTTCCTCATATTTGTCATCATCAAACTCATCTCCACCATCTTCTTTCTCTTCCATTATGTCATCGGATATCTCAATATATTGAGGCTTGTACTGTTTTTTCCAAAAATTAACGACCGATTGGATCTCTTCTTCTGTTACTAAAGGTCCATGAAGCCTTATCAATTGGCTTGTTGCAGGAGGAAGATATAGCATGTCGCCTTGACCAAGTAATGAGTCTGCACCATTTGCGTCAAGGATAGTTCTCGAATCAATCTTTGAAGCCACTTTAAAGGCAATTCTTGCAGGAAAGTTTGCCTTTATCAAGCCAGTTATTACATCTACAGATGGTCTTTGGGTTGCTACAATCATATGGATACCTGCTGCCCTTGCCATCTGTGCTAATCTTGTAATGGAAGTTTCTACTTCCTTTGGGGAAACCATCATAAGATCTGCTAATTCATCAATAATAATTACAATATATGGCAGTTTCTCTTTTGAATCTCCCTGTTCAAAAAGTGTAGGATTTTCTTTTGTTATCTTTGCATTATACTGCTCAATATTTCGTACCGCCGAATTTGCCATCAATTCATATCTTCTTTCCATCTCCTTAATTGCCCATCTAAGCACCTTCCCTGCTTCCTCTGGATTGGTAACAACTGGATATAAAAGATGGGGGATTTCCTTATAAAGGCTTAACTCAAGCATCTTTGGGTCAATCATAATAAATTTTGCATCCCTTGGAGTCATCTTATAGAGGATACTAACTATCATTCCATTTACTGAAACACTCTTACCTGACCCAGTAGAGCCAGCTATTAAAAGATGGGGCATTCTTGTGAGATCAGAAACATATGGTTCACCAGTAGTATCTTTGCCAAGAGCAAGAGGTATTTTTAGATGTTTGTTTGCAAAGGATTCACTGCCAATAATTTCTCTTAAATAAACTGTTGCAATTCTTTTGTTTGATACCTCTATGCCTACAGAAGCTTTACCCGGTATTGGAGCAATAATCCTTATTGAAATTGCCTTTAAAGCCATAGAAATCTCGTGCTCTAATGAGAGAATTTTACTTATCTTCGTGCCCGGCTCGGGGACAAACTCATACATTGTAATTACTGGCCCTGGATGTACCTCGGTAATCCTGCCCTTTACATCAAAGTATCTAAAACATTCTTCAATGATACTGCAATTTTCCTTTAACTCAGCCTCACTTGGTCCACTGCTTTTCTCTTTGTTAATTGCAAGTAGCGATAGGGGGGGCAACTCTGGCTCCTTTGCATCATTCACCTCCGGTTCTTTTTTAATCTCCTCTTCTATATTTCTGCTTTCCTCTTTTTGCATTGTTTTTACTACCCTTGGAGGCCTTGACTCTATTCTGGTTGAACTTTCTTTTATAGTTTTAGTTTTTTTGAGTAATTTCAACAAGGAGTAAATCTTAACAAAAATTCTTGAAAATATATTTTTTTCAAAAGCAAGAATTGTAAATATAACAAAAAAAATGAATAGAAAAAAAACACTCCCCGATAGATTAAATACTTCATTAAGATATGTAATCGTAACAAAACCCACAATTCCACCCAGAGGTATCTTCATACCAAAAAATCCACTTTGAGGAAATAGTCCTGAAAGAATAGCAGAGAGGGAGATTAAAGAAACAATGAAGAAAATTAGCTTGTACCAACGAAAGGAAAAATTTTTCAAAAAATGGGAAGAAAAGAGGAATATTATAAGGTACAAGGGAATTAAAAATGCCGAAAGTCCAAAACCTTGAAAGAGTAAAGAAGCCACATGAGAGCCTACTTTACCAAAGAAGTTATTGATTTTCTGACCTGGAAATACTGGTTGTGTGAAGATTGAAGGATCTGAAGGACTAAAGGTAGCAAGGGTTAGAGAAAAAAATATAATTCCCCCAATAAAAAGAATAATTGATATATCTCTTCTAATATTTTTTTTTGTGCTTTCTTCTTGTGATTTATTGTTAAGTGGCTTTTCCATACAAAGTCTTTTTTACCTATTACCTTGTAACTTAGTAGACTCTATTTTTCTACCCCTTCCAAAACCAAACAATCAAAAGTAAAGCGAGAGCAAAACGATAATAGGCAAAACTGCTAAATTTAAATTTTCTAATAAATTTTACAAGAAAGATAAGGGCAAGTAAACTAAAAACCAGAGAACTTAAAAGACCTGAAATTAAGGTAACACTATCTAAAGATGACTCTATTATCAATGCTTTTCTAAACTCATAGGCAAATGCAGCGCTGATAACTGGAAGACCCATTAAAAAAGAAGTGCTTATTGCCTCTTCCCTTTTCATATTAAGCAGTAAAGCAGTGGCAATTGTTATGCCCGAACGACTTGTCCCAGGGATTAATGCAATAGACTGCATCAAACCCAATACTAAAAAATCTTTTAATCTAAGATTTTCAAGAGTTTTAAGCCCATTGTTTCTTCTTTCTGCAACTATCATATAAACACCCCAGAAAATTAAAGAAAAAATGCTTATTGAAACACTTCTGAAATAAACATCCTTCACTGGCTCGATAAGAAATCCAAGAAGAAATGTTGGAATAGCAGAAAGAAAAATTTTAAACAAGATATCGGGATAATGTAAAATCCTCTTAATATCTTTAAAGAAAAACATAAAAATCGCAAGAATTGAGCCACCATGGAGAATAGCATCAAACATATTGGAATTTATTACTTCACTTTGGAAGTTAAAAATTTTATTTGCAATAAGCAAATGGGCAGAACTACTAATTGGTAAAAACTCAGTAATTCCCTGAATCATCCCGAGAATAAAGGCTTCCATTTCTATCTCATCCCTCAGCCAATATTACCAGAGGCTTTCTTTTATAATGTTTTTTTATTGCACTCTTAATAATTTGCTTCATATTTTCCATGTCCTCCTCTACTACATCCCTATTCAAATTTGATATGTATTTTCTAACCTCTGTTGTTATGTACTCTCCTACATTTTCAGATATTTTAAAGCCATAACACTCAAAATTTAAGAGGGGAAAGGGCTCGTACTTTATCTTAACATGCATAACCCCTTCCTCTCCAATCTTTCTTCTTTCCCTTGCAGTTTCTTCTGATATTAGGGAATTATCATGAAAATCAAGAAAGAGCCTTTTAACAGGGTCGTGTTTTAATAGCTCTATCTCTCCATTTTTGACAACTAATTTTGTAGACTTATCAATAATTTTTATATTATCTTTCCCATAGCCCATTTCTATTGCAAGTTCTTTAAGTGATTTTAAATGTCTTATCTCTCCATGTATTGGCACTATATACTTTGCTTTCACATGATTTAGTAATTTTTTTAATTCCTTTTGAGTACCATGTCCAGAGCTATGAGTTGTAGCGACATCAAGATAATAAACATCTATTTCTCTACTTAAAAACTGGTTTATCATATTGTAAATATTCTTTTCATTACCAGGAATCATTCGTGATGAGATAACAATGCTATCTCCCTCTTCTAAACGAAAGCCCTTGAATACCCCCTGCGACATTAGTTTTAGAGAAGAAAACTTCTCTCCCTGTGTGCCCGTTGTTATAATGGCAATCTCATTTCTGGGATATTTATTTATCTTCTCCCATGGGGTTATATCCAAATCTTTGATAAGATCAATCTTTTTTGCTATCTCCAAAGAGGTTAAGACGCTTTTTCCTGTAACAAAAAGCCTTCTACCATTTTTTTTAATAAGATTTATCAACGACTTAATTCTATCTAAGTTTGTTGAGAAGGTGGCGGATACAAAAGCACCCCTTGTATTTTTTATTATTTTATCGATTGTCCGTCTAACCTCTCCCTCTGTAACATCTTCTTGGACTCCAGCATTAGTAGCATCAGCAAAGAGTAAAAATGGGGTTTTTGGTAAGCTTTCAAAGCTAAAATGTTTAAAGTCAGAAGTGAATACAATCTCTCCATAATCAGTATTTGTATAAAATCCATAACTCTCTGGAATGCTATGATAGGTTTTAAAAAAAATGAAATTTCTTTTTCCAATCTGAATTTCAGTATTTCTTCCCTTTATTAAATGAATGTTTAAATTATATTCTCCGCTTATATCGAAAACCTTACTTTTTATTAATTCTCCGGCAAAGGAAGAGGCATATATGGGAACACTTAATTGCTTGGCAAAGTAAGGTAACGCCCCGATATGGTCATCATGTCCATGAGTTATTATAATTCCCTTAAGCTTTGTTCTCACTTCTTTCAGTTCCAGTATATCGGGTATCGAGGCAAAAATTCCAGGGTAGAGATTTTCACAAAGGGAAAGCCCTAAATCTATTAGGAAACACTCATCCCCAAAATCCATTAGATAGCAGTTTGAACCTATCTCTCCTACACCACCACAGGCTATAAAGGAAAAATCATATTTCACTTTTTAATTTTCCCCAGAAGTTCAGAAATTTTTTTATCACAGGCGTTAATCACATGGGGATAGGGCTGATAAAAGCTCTTTGTTGCATAAAGGGAGCTTCTTAAATTCTCATAAACATCAAGAGCATATTCATATTG
>JAOABK010000001.1 GCA_026418415.1 Pseudomonadota bacterium
GTGTAACGGTTGGAATAATTCTTGTGTTAATAGTTGTCTATTATATATATTCAAAAACTTCTATGAAAAAAGAATAATTTTGCCTTTTTGTCAATAATTGATAAAATCTTAACATGAAAATTTTTACAGATTTTGACAGCATTGGATTCATCAACAAACCAGTTGTTACTATTGGTAACTTTGATGGTGTTCATAGAGGACATCAGTCTTTAATAAAAAATGTGATTGAGCAAAAAAATAAGATAAATGGTACAGCATGTGTTATAACCTTTTATCCCCATCCATTGACAGTTATTAATCCTTATGTGAAGATTGAACAAATAACTCCAATTGATGATAAATTAAAAATTCTTGAAAGGCTTGGTATTGATGTAACTATTCTGATTAAGTTTGATGATAGTTTCTCAAGCATGTCAGCTGAAGAGTTTGTAAAAAAAATTATTTGGGAGAAATTGTCGACGAATGTTGTAATTGTGGGGTATGATTTTGCTTTTGGTAAAAATAAAGAGGGCAACAGGGATTTTTTCAAAAAAATGGGTGATGAATTAGGTTTTGAAGTAAAAATAATAGAACCTGTATATGAGGATGATATCATTATAAGCAGTACTAAGATAAGAAGTTTTCTAAAGGAAGGTAAAATAAAAGAAGCAGAAAAATTTTTAGGAAGACCTTATGTTTTAAAAGGCATGGTAACTAAGGGGAAAAAAATAGGGAGACTTATAGGTTTCCCAACAGCGAATTTATTAATAATCGATTATCTTATACCAAGACACGGTGTATATGCAGCATATACTTATATTGATAATAATAAATATAGGGCAGTCCTTAATATTGGACCAGCAGTTACTTTTAATATAGACCAAGTATCTTTTGAGGTACATATATTAGATTTTGAAGGTGATATTTACGGCAAAGAAGTAGTAGTTGAGTTCGTTGAAAGGTTACGGGGTGTAGAAAAATTTAAAGACATAGAAATGTTAAAGGAACAAATAAAAAAAGATATTGAAAGGGCTAAAGAGATTTTAAAGTGAATAGATATTTGGGATATTTATCTTTTGGAATTAGTATAGTTATTTATCTTCTTACACTAAGTGGTGAAGTAACCTTTTTTGATAGTGGTGAACTTATAACATCTTCGTATACTTTTGGTATAGCACATCCTCCTGGATATCCTATATATATTATTTTGTCACATTTTTTTAATTATATCCCATTGGGAAGTGTTGCTTTTAGGGTCTCCCTTTTTTCAGCATTCTGTAGTGCTTCTACAAACTTTATTACCTTTTTGATTGTAAAAGAATTGATAGAAAAAGACGATTTTTCTGCTTCTTTGATAGCTTTAATTTCTTCTTTAATTATTGGATTTTCCTATACTCACTGGTCACAATCAGTAGTTACTGAAGTCTATTCCCTTTCCACATTTTTAATCGTATTAACCATATATTTAAACATTAAATTTGTAAAAAATACTGATTTAAGATTAATCTTTTTAGCCTGTTTTTTTACTGGTATTGCTATAACCGCTCATTTAACTGCCTTGGTTTTAATTCCAATAATTTTGTTTTCTCTGTTGTATAGGGATAGAAAATTACTCTTTGATATTAAGAATTTTTCTGTGGGTATATTTTTTTTATTGTTGGGGCTTTCTGTTTTTTTACATCTTCCCATGAGGGCATGGCAAAGGGAGGCTTTGATATGGGGAGATCCAAAAAACTTATCTCAATTTTTATGGGTGCTTTTACGAAAGGGATATGAAATAGAAGGACCAGAGAGGACCTTTTCTCTTTTTATCCAACAAATGTCCAGTTTTAATTTGATTAGAGAATTTAGTGTTCTTTTTGTTTTCTTTGGAATATTGGGTTTTTTAGCAGGGTTTAGGAAATATTTTTATTTTACTGTAATTACTTCTATAGTCCTTTTGGTTCTAAATGTTGGAGTGGTCTTGTATGGCAATCCAATTCCAGAAAATATTTTTTTATTAGAAAGCTTCCATACTCCAGGATATGTGATGTTTGCTATCTTTTCATCATTTGGGATTTACTTTTTCTCTAAGCTAATGTCAAGACTTTTTAAGAATAATATATTAGTTTTACTTGTTATTTCAATTACATCTATTTCTTACCTTCTTTACTTCAATTATACAAAGAATGATTGGAGTAATTATCATATCGCAAGAGATTATGGTAAAAATGTGCTTAAGTCTTGTGATAGGAATTCAGCCTTATTTACATGGGGAGATAGTGGAGCTTTTCCCTTATGGTATTTACAGAGAGTTGAAAAATATAGGGATGATGTGGTGTTACTTCATACACCTCATCTCGATGCATACTGGTATTGGAATGAGAAGGACAAAATAAATCTTGTAGATAAAAGAAATATTCGTTTAATGTTTGAGACAAATGAGGGTCCTGAATGGATGGTTAGATTTTTAGTCAGACAGTTAGTTTTTAAGATGCCTGTGCATTTAGATTATTCAACAAAATACTCAGTTAGTCTACCAGGAATGTTTTTTATACCTGATGGGATTGTCTATACTTACTCTGAAACTCCAAGACTATCTAATTATAATCTTTTTGATTCATACGTTATAAGAGGATTAAAAGATTTTGATGAACTAAAGGATTTGGATACAGAGAAAGCGGTATCTATTTATGGTTATAGTCTTTTTGACAATGGTTTAAATTTAATTTCCAATAATAAAAAAGAGGAAGGTAAAGAGCTTATTAAAAAAGCTGTGGATTTAATGCCCCAATTAAAGTTTCAAGCGATAGGAGTTTTGGGTGAGAATTTAAAATGATAAAGATTCGAGGTAATTCAAGTATTTTAGGTTTAATTGGAAATCCTGTTGAGCATAGTCTTTCTCCTATTTTTCAAAACTACATGATTGCAAAATCTGGCCTAAACTATGTTTATATACCATTTAAAGTTGAGTTGGAAGGGATAAAAGATTTTATGATTGGACTTAGAAATATTATGAATCTAAGAGGACTTAATGTAACAGTGCCTTTTAAAGAGATTGTTTTTGAAAACATGGATTTTTTATCAGGGGAGGCTGAAAAAATAGGAGCAATAAATACAATTTTAGTAGAGAATGGTAAATTTTATGGTTATAATACTGATGTTTGTGGTATTATATACACTCTAAAAATGAAACTAAATATTAATGATTTGTCAGATTATAGGATAGTTTTATTTGGAGCGGGTGGTGCATCTAAGTCAGCAATATGGTCTATTCACGGAATGGGGGGTAAAGATATATATATAGTTAATCGAACAGTTGAGAGATTTGAAAAATTAAGTAGATGGGCTAAAAGAGTTCTGAATTTAGAACTTAAGTTTTATGAATGGGAGAAATTAGGTAGAATATTTAAAATGGTAAAACCTGATTTGATAATAAATTCCACACCATTAGGATTAGGAGATGAAAAAATTCGAATGGATTTTGAAAATAGTTCTGGGAAAACAACGATTTTTGATATGACCTATGGAACAAAAGAGAATTTTTGGGGCCTAATTTCAAAAAAATACAGGTTTAAATATTGTGACGGATTACCAATGTTAGTAGCTCAAGGGGTAGAAAGTTTTAAAATTTGGACAGGCTTTAACTTTGAGGTTAATAAGATATTATTATACTTGAAGAAAAGGTTATCAATATGGCAAAGATTTTAGTTATAGACGATGATGAAGATTTTAGAAAAATGATCAGAATCCTTTTAGAACTGAATAAATATACAGTAGAAACTGCTGAGGATGGGTACAAAGGATTAGAAAAGATAAAAAACGGTGAATATGATTTGATACTTCTTGATGTTATGATGCCTGGTATGACTGGGATAGATGTTTGTTATGCAATTAGGATTAAAAATCCAGAGATTCCAATTGTATTATTAACAGCAAAAGGTGAAAAAGAAGATTTAGTAACAGGTATAAATGCAGGAGCTAATGATTATATTACAAAACCATTTGAGACAGAGGTCTTGCTTGCAAAGATCAAGTCTTTAATAAGATTAAAAGAACTTCAAGATGAACTCAAGAGAACTAACAAGCTTTTAGAAAATCTGGCAACTACTGATGGGCTAACGGGTATTTATAACCATAGATTTTTCTATGAAAAGTTGAATGAAGAATTTGAAAGGTCAAAAAGATATAATTCCTTTCTTTCATTAATTATGTTTGATTTTGATTTTTTCAAAAAGATAAATGATAGATATGGACATGTAGTAGGAGATAGTGTACTTGTTGAGATGTCAAAAATAGTTTTATCTAATATAAGAAAAAATGATATCTTTGCGAGATATGGTGGAGAAGAGTTTGTTTTGCTTCTTCCTCATACTAATGCATTAGGTGCAATTCATGAAGCAGAAAGAATAAGAAAGGCAATTGAGTCTCACCATTTTCAACATATTGAAAAAAGAGGGGATGTTACAATAAGTTTAGGTATTGTTACTTTTCCATCAAAGTATATAAATCAACCAGAAGATATGGTAAAATTAGCTGATGCAGCACTCTATGAAGCAAAGCGATTGGGAAGAAATAGGGCTGTTCATTATGAAGATATGGAAAAGAGTAATATAAATGTACAGTAGGGTATAATTGTGAAAAAGTGTTTAATAGCAGATAACAATCAATTCTATCTTGAGTTTTTTAGTGATCTTATTGGCCAATACGGTTATGAAGTCCACAAAGTTAATGATGGTTTATCTGCTTTAGAAAGGGCAAGAAATGAGAGATACGATCTGTTTATTTTTGATTATGTAATGCCCAAGATAGATGGATTTAGACTTGCAAAATATGTAAAGGCGATAAGGGAATACAAAAATATTCCTGTTATATTAATTACAGCTGCAGCATTAGAGAGCATTTCATGGGAAGGTGATGAACTTTATGCTGACATAGTGGTTGCAAAAGGTCCATTAAATAAAATGAAAGAGGTGTTTTCTGAAATAATACCAAATATTAATACACTATCTTTAAATAAATCCAATAAAATTTTTGGCTTAGATGATATTTATCCAAGACAGATAGTCAAAGAATTGCTTAAGGTAGAAGTTCATCACTCAGCAATCTTTGAAAATTTATTAGAAGGTGTAGCTGAGTTAGATGAGTCTGGTCATATTATATTTTCAAATCGTTCATTTTTGGAGATGTTAGGAAAAAAAGAGGAACAAATTATTGGACATACCATACATGATTTATTAGACTTTGAGAGGATCCCTGAATTAAGGGAGTCATATAATAAGCTTACTTCTTTGACCTATAATTCCAGGGAGAATGTAATTTTTAATTATAATGATAAAACCTTTCATATTTCTTTTTACAACATAATTAGTAACAATAAATGCACTGGTTTATTTTTGATTGCTCAGGATGTTACTACTGTCAGAAGAAAAATTTATGAAATAGGAGCTCTTTTTAATATTACCCAAGCTTTTTTAAGTAATCTTTCCTATGATAGGGTATTGGAATATGTTATTTATGAGATAAGAAGATTAGTAAGAGCTATTAACATTACGCTACTTTTGTCTTGCGAAGGTTTTTTTAAAGGGGAAGTAATAAGCACTGTTGATAGAAAGCTTGAAAAAAACGAAAGAGCGAAAATTAATTTTTGGGTAAATAAAATAAAAGAATGGAAAGAGGAAGGTTTGTTATCGATTGATGTAGCTAATAAGATTAATAAAGTATGCTTTGAAAATATACCGATTTTGTGGTTTCCTCTAGTTTTTCATGGTAAGTATTTAGGGACTTTACTGGGTTTTAAAAATGCTGATGATGACTTTAATGAAGAGAGTCTTAAATTCTTTGAAGCGGTTGGTAATCAACTTGCTGTATATTTGGCCAATATAGAATTTTTTCATAGGCTTAGTGCTAAGAAAGACCAAGAAAAAGATATAAGGAAGGAAATTGAGACAATTGTAAAACAGGAGTATGAAGATTGTGTAAAACAAAACTATTATAATAAATGGCTTGCAAGAAACAAGAAGAATATTGTGAACATTTTATTGGAAGAAATGAGTAATAGCCTTTCTACTCTTAGAGGATATGGTTCGATATTAACTGCTATAAAAGAAGAGGATAAAGGTCAGATATCGAGAGATATAAAAAATGTTTTTTATAATCCCCTTCACAGAATAATAGAAATAAAAGAAGAAATTGGCTTTTTAAACAAAATAGGCGTTGAAGAGGACTATAATGTCCATATTTTTTGCATTGGCGATTTGATAAAAAAGTTGGAGGAAAATATTAAAGAAAATTGCATTGTTGCAAATGAAGAAGTTTATAGTTTTAAGAAATTAGCTGATTTTGAAAAATTGGTATTTTTGATTAAAATGCTGAACTGGGCATTTTATAATAATGGATTTAACTATCCTAAAATTATTATTAGAGAAAAACAAAACACAATAGAATTAGATATATTGTTTTCAAATACAGAGTATAATAAAAAAAATGGGGAATTTAAGGATTTGCATGAAATTCTAAGGCAAGCTGATAATAACGAATGGATTGACATTGACAATGAAATTTATTTCTTTTATTGGCATTTAAAAAGTTATTTAAAAGTTATCAATGGTACAATTAAAATAAATTCTCTTTCACCTGTTAATATTAAAATTCATTTCTCATAGAAATTAAAATGGAGGATAGTTTTATGAAAAGGTCTGATATTATTAGTATTCTTGCAGAGGAGATGAAAATTTCCCAGAAAAAGTCTACTGAAATTGTAGATTTTATTTTTGACAAGATGAGAGAGGCAATTCTAAAGGGAGAAAGAATTGAAATAAGAGGATTTGGTAGTTTTTATGTAAAAAGCTACCAGCCCAGAAAAGGAAGAAATCCTAAGACTGGTGAAATTATAGATGTTTTACCAAAAAAATTGCCATTCTTTAAGGTGGGTAAAGAATTAAAAAAGAAACTTATAGAAGGGATAAGTAATGAGTAAAAAAAAGGTTATTATAGATGAACAGAGATGCAAGGGTTGTCAGATTTGTATAGTTCAGTGTAAGAGAGGGGTTTTGAAATTAGGCAATAAAATAAACAAATTGGGTTATAGGTATGTGGAAGTAAATAAAATCGAAGATTGCACAGCCTGTGGAATTTGTGCCGAAATGTGTCCAGACGTTGTTATAGAAGTATGGAAGGAGTAGATAATGGAAAAGCTTTTTTTAAGGGGAAGTGAATCTCTTGCTTTGGGTGCGATTGATGCATCTTTAAAATTTTACGCAGGTTATCCAATAACACCACAAAACGATATTCCTGAATTTCTTTCAAAGGAGCTTCCTAAAGTTGGTGGTAAATTTGTTCAGGCGGAAAGTGAAGTTGCTAAAATTAATATGCTTCTTGGTGCGAGTGCATGTGGTATAAGAGTCATGACATCCTCTTCAAGTCCTGGTATTTCATTAATGCAAGAGGGTATATCTTATCTCGCTGGTTCGGAGTTACCAGCAGTGATCGTTAATGTAATGAGGTGGGGGCCTGGTTTAGGTGGTATAGGTGCATCTCAGGGAGACTATCATCAGGCTACTAAAGGTGGTGGACATGGTGATTATTTTGTTCCAGTATTTGCTCCCTATTCGGCTCAAGAAATGTATGATCTTATAATAAAAGCCTTTGATGTAGCAGATGAATATAGAACTCCTGCAATGATACTTGTAGATGTTATGATTAGCCTTATGAAAGAAAAAGTTTTAAGAAGATATGATAAGGGTATTAAAGTTAAAGAAAAGAAGTGGGCTTTTGGTAGTAAGAAAGAAGGTGATCAAAAGATTATTAAATCTCTGTATTTAAAAGGCAATGATTTAGAAAGGCATAACTGGAAACTTTATGAAAAATACCAAAAAATGTGTCAAAAAGAAGTATTGTATGAAGCTTATTTATGTGATGATGCAGAGATTATTCTTATAGGTTTTGGTATGATTGCTCGTATTGGTAAGAGTGCTGTAGATCTTGCGAGGGAGAGGGGGATTAAAGCAGGTCTCTTTAGACCAATATCTCTAATACCTTTTCCCGAAAGAGAATTAGAAAATCTCTCAACTAAATGTGAGAATTTTTTGGTTGTTGAGATGAATACAGGACAGATGGTTCATGATATTAAAAGAGTCGTTGGGAAAGATCATAATATTGGATTCTATGGTAAACCAAGTAGTTATGCACCGAATCCAGAAGAGCTATATTTGAAGATAAAGGAGTATTTAGAAAAATGAAAGTAGTATATAAGAAGCCAGAAGTATTGAAAAATATTAATTTTCATTTTTGTCCAGGTTGTCAACATGGGCTTGTGCACAAAATTATAGCTGAGGCTATAGACAACTTTGGTATAAAAGATAGATGTTTAGCAGTAATTGGTGTAGGATGCGGGGTTTTTTTATATGACTATTTTGATGTAGATTCGCTTGAGGCACCTCATGGAAGAGGTCTTGCAGTAGCAACAGGAGTTAAAAGAGCAAGACCTGAAAGGATAGTTTTCACCTATCAAGGTGATGGAGACTTAGCTGCAATTGGACTTGCAGAAACGGTACACGCTGCAAACAGAGGTGAGAATGTGTCTGTATTTTTTGTTAATAATACGATTTATGGTATGACTGGTGGACAGATGGCTCCGACAACTTTATTAGGACAAATTACCACCACATCTCCCTATGGGAGAGAGTTTCAAAGAGAAGGTTATCCAATAAGAATGGCAGAAATGCTCGCTACCTTAGAGGGTGTGGCCTTTTCAGCAAGAGTAGCTCTTTGTACTCCAAAACAGTTAATGGATGCGAAAAAGGCAGTTAAAAAAGCATTTCAGATGCAGATAGAAGGATTGGGTTTTTCTTTTGTAGAAATACTATCTTCATGTCCTACTAATTGGAATATGCAGTCACTCGATGCAATTAAAAGGGTAGAAGAAGAGATGATACCCTTTTTTCCTCTTGGTATTTATAAAGAAAGGAGAGTGTCGGATGTCCTCTAAATATTATTTTGATTTTGTCTTTTCTGGTTTTGGTGGACAGGGAATTCTAATCGCAGGAAATCTCTTGTGTTATTCAGCAATACTTGAAAATAGAGAGGTTACCTTTTTCCCATCCTATGGTGTAGAGATGAGGGGTGGATCTGCAAACTGTTATGTGGTTCTTTCAGATAGTCAGATCGGTTCACCCATTCCTTCTCATCCAATGGGTAGTATAATTATGAGCACCCCTGCATTAATAAGATTTTTACCCATCATCAAAAATAATGGTTTGGTACTTATAAACAGCGATATTATTTCAACTGACGATATTAACAGAAAAGACTTAGATATTAGATTAATTCCTGCGAACAAATTGTCTATAGATGTTATCGGTAATGAAAGATTGGCAAATATGGTGATGTTAGGATATCTTGTATCAGCAACAAAATGTGTTAAGATCGAGAGCCTTGTCAAATCAATAAAAGAAGTGGTAAGTGAAAAACATAAAAAGTTGATCCCTTTAAATGAGAAAGCAATCTTAGCAGGTGCTGAGTTGTTTGAAAAAGATAAGAGGTGCTGAAGATGAAAAAACAAGAAATTTTAAGTATAGGTAAGAAAATAAAAGAGATAAGAGAGAAGAAAAATTTAAGCTTAAAAGATTTATCTAATCGCACGGGTTATTCAGAGTCAGTTCTATCTCAAATAGAGAATCATTTTATTTCGCCACCATTAGGGGCACTTTTGAATATTGCGAAAGGATTAGAGATAAGTGTTGGACAACTTCTTGGCGAAAGTAAAGAAGAACCATTTGTTATTGTTAAAAGGGGAAGTGAAGTTTCTGTCTCGAGGGTTGCTTCTAAAGAGGGAGTTAGTTATGGATATACATATAAATCTTTAGGTATTGGAAAAAAAGATAGACATTTTGAACCTTTTTTAATAACATTAGAGCCCACTTCAATAAAGCATGAGGGGCTTTCTAAACACGATGGACAGGAATTTATTTATGTGCTTAATGGCAAGATGGAAGTCCAGTTGCTTGATTTTTCTGAAGTTTTAGAAGCAGGGGATAGCATTTTTTATGATTCTACAATTCCTCATAGAGTTTCATGCCATGGAGATAAGCAGGCTGTAATACTGGCAGTAATCTGGAGTCCAGATGGTAAATAACAATTCATTAGAGATTGAAAGGAGAATAGAAAATTTAAAGAAAATAATAGAAGAAAGAGATTTAAGTGCGGTTATTTTAATTCAAAATGTTAGCCTTTATTATTATACAAACACAATACAATTAGGGGTTCTTGTTGTTGGTATAGATTTCGAACCAGTTTATTTTGTTAAGAGAGATTATGAGAGGGCGAAAGAAGAATCTCCAATAAAAAATATTTTTAAAATAAACAGTTTCAAAGAGATAACTAATTATCTTAATCTTGAATCAAAAAAAATTGGTCTTGAATTAGATGTATTACCATATAACCAATATTTAAGGTTTAAAGAAGTTTGCAAAGACGCTATTTTTATAGATATCTCGATGGACTTAAGAAAATTAAGGATGGTTAAAAGCGATTATGAAATCAGTAAAATGAAACAAGCTGGTATATTATTAGAAGAAACTATTAAAGAGGTTAGTAGTTATATAAAAGAAGGGATTACTGAATGGGATATTGCCTGTGAAATGGAGTATATAGCAAGAAAAAAAGGCCATATGGGACCTGTTAGGATGCGGGCTTTTAATCAGGAGATGTATTTTGGCCATTTTCTGGCAGGAGAGAGTGCTTTTACTTTATCTTATGTTGATTCACCGACTGCTGGAAAGGGACAGGGTGGATTTTTTCCCCAAGGGGCAAGCAAAAAAAAATTAAAAGAAGGCGATATTTTAAGCATTGATTTTGTCTTTGTTTATGAAGGTTACATGGTAGATCAAACAAGAGTTTTTAGTATTGGTGAGCCTAATAAAGAAGTAAAGAGGATCATGAGGACAGCTAAGGATTTAAAAGAAATGTTAGAGCAAGATACAAGGCAAGGTATTACTTGTGATGATCTGTTCGAAAAAACATATAATATTGTAAAAGAGAATAAGTTAGAAGATATTTTTATGGGTATTGGTGATAGAAAAACAAATTACATAGGCCATGGAATAGGTCTTGAGTTAGACGAATTACCTGTGATTACAAAGGGCGTAAGTGATAAATTAGATATAAATGTAGCTTTTGCTTATGAACCAAAATTCTTTCTTAAACCCTTTGGATTGATAGGTTTTGAAAATAGCTATGTGATGAAAGAAGAAGGCCCTTTACTCTTGACAAAATTTTCTGAAGATATTCAAATAATATTATGACTAAAATTTTATTTATTTTAATATTTGTCTTATTTTCAAATCCAACCTTTGCAGATATTTATAAATACGAAGATGAACAAGGAGTAATTCATTTTACCGATACGCCAACACATAGTGGTTTTAAACTCTATCTAAGAACAGGTTTTTTTAACGTAAAGGACTATAAAGACTATTTTAAAAAATATGACCATATAATTTTTAAATATTCAAAGGAATTTGGGGTAGAATATCCACTTGTTAAAGCTGTGATAAGAGCAGAATCAGGTTATAATCCAAAAGCGGTATCACCAAAAGGAGCCATGGGTTTAATGCAACTAATGCCAGAAACTGCAAGTTTGTTTGAATGTGAGAATCCTTTTGATCCTGAGAGCAATATAAGAACAGGCATTAAATATCTAAGTTATCTCTTGAATTATTTTAAAGGAAATATGGATTTAGCTCTTGCTGCATATAATGCGGGTCCTAAAAATGTAATTAAGTATAATTATTCAATACCTCCGTTTAATGAGACAAGAATGTATGTTAGAAAAGTAAAAGAGTTTTATAGATTTTATTCTCAAGAAGCAAGTAAAATAAATTGATTTTAACCTAAAACTATGTTAAATCTACCCAATTTAGTTACTTTTATAAGAATCTTATCAATACCATTTGTTGTATACTTTCTTTATCAACCTACTAAGGAAAAGTGTTTTTATGGTGCTATTATATTTCTATTCGCAGCTCTTACTGATTGGGTTGATGGTTATATGGCAAGGCAGATGAAAGAGGTAACTAATTTAGGTAAATTTTTAGATCCCCTTGCGGATAAATTGTTGGTTACTTCTGCATTAATATTACTTCTCTATCATCAATGGGTTCCAGTTTGGGCAGTGTTGGTAATAATGATTAGAGAGATTATAGTTATGGGGCTTAGAGATATCGCTGCTGTTCAAGGAGTTGTAGTTCCTGCTTCATTTACCGGTAAGATAAAGACTTTCTTGCAGATGATAGCAATATTTTTTCTATTGTTACATTATAGATATCATATTGGTGAACCCTATTACATGACCCTTGATTTTCATTCTATTGGATATGATTTACTAGTGATTGCAGTTATTGCAACTGCTTGGTCTGGAATAGATTATATAATTAAGCTAAGAAAGTTTCTCATATCATAAATTTTTGTAACAAATTCTAATAAAATTTTCTACTTTTTCAGCAAGCTTGTAACTGAATTTGTTGATGTTATTTAAAAATTCTTGCTCAAAATTTTTTGATGATGAGTCAGTGATTACCTTCATAATAACCGCTTCTTTTTTGTTTTTTAGGCAGGTTTTTAATACTGCAGTTCCTTCCCAGTCTGCAATTTGTATACCCATACTATGAAGGTAATTCTTTTTTTCTTCACTATCTGCATTGCTATCAGCTGAACCGAGCACTGCTAAAGGTATATTTAATATATTGGTTTTGCTTAAGAAAAAGTTGTTAACAGGGATAGAAGGAGTTCCTTCACGAAGGCTTTTAAAGTCGTATTCTATGCATAAAGAAGCCAATAATACATCACCAAGTTTAAATTTAGGACAAATACCACCACAACTGCCAGCATTTACAATAAAATCTATATCATAATTTTCGATTAAATGTTGGGTGCACGATGAAGCTCTTACCTTTCCTAAACCAGACAATGTGAGAAAAACTTCGATATCATCTATATTACCTTTAAATGTTTTGTAGGGTTCTTCTCTGATTAAAATATAGTTCTTATCGAGAAAAGGCTTTGCTTCTTTTTTTAGAGCGAAAATTAGTCCAATTCTTTTATTTTTTAAGTTGAGCATCCATTAACTCTTTAAGTTTTTTGCTATTCATATTTAAGTTAAAAACATCATGCCATACATCTTCATTTTCCATACAAAGATAGACAAAAACATCACCTGAAAAGGAACGTATAATTTCATAAATTTTTTTGTAAATTTCAGTACGTTTTTTTCTAAAATATCTTTTCTTCCCATCAAGTCCTAAGATAAATTCATTATCAAATATTTTTGTTTTGTATATTGATTTGGATATATCTTTTAAGCGAGGTATAAATCTAAGCGTTCCGAGGCTTATCCATTTTATAGATTTAGGATCTAAATTTTTAAAAATAAGCTCAACAATTTCTTTGTAATCCTGTTCCCAATCTTCGTATTCAATTATTGGATCAAAATGCAGGCTTATTGGATATCCTTTTGATATTACCATTTTTGCTAAGTCTATTCGTTCTTCTATGGATGAGGTACCAATTTCTTCATATTTGTTAATTTTTTTGCTATTCATGGACCAAGAGAAAATTATATTTTTGTGCTTTGTTTCCAAAAAACAATCTAATATATTCTTCCCCTTTGTTTTCAATTCGAGATAAATATCGCTATTTTTATTGAAAAACTCTATTAGCTTTTCTGCATACACACTAGCCCCTAATTCATACATGCTGTCTGAAAATTCTCCTGTTCCAATTCTTTTTATTTTCTTTGTCTTGGCAATCTCATTTAATTCTTTTATCATGTCCTCTGTGTTTAAGTAGATCTTAATGTGTCTATCTTTAAAATAGGCATTTAAAATGCAGTAAGTACAGTTATAAGGGCAGTTTTCAACAGGAGATAATACATAATAACCACAACAGATATATTTAGGCGTGCCGGGACAGGGCATTAAAAACCTTCCTTTATTTAATGTAAATATTACTGCTCTGTCTATCTCTTGAGGGACTTCTTTTATATCATTGATTATATTAAATTTTAATCCCCTACTGTTTAAAAAGGGTTTAGCTTTATGTAATGCATCATATGTTACAAAATATTTCATAGGATATCGAAAATTTTCTCCCAAAGGTCTTTTTTTTCATCCACATTTTTTAAAAGTTTTCTAATCCTATCATTAAGTTCTACATAGTTCTTGAAGAAGATTTCTATTTTCAGGTTTTTTGATTCAAAAAATGGTGTTTCAACAAGGTTTATTTTGGATGGTAAATTTATTTTCTTTTTGTTTTGATCAAACAATCTTTTGGTCTTAGTATATTGAGGCAAACTCAAAGCTCTTATCGTTTCTACTAACAAGTCTCTATTCTTGATTTTTTCTATATTAGAAAAGACTTCTTTATCACTTATTTCATTTTTCTCTTGTAAAAATTGAAAAAACTCTCTTTGCTGACTCTGAGTAAGTTTAAGCTCATCTATGATTTTTAAAAACTTAAACAGCAGAGAAGGTTCTAAGTTATTTAGTTTTGATGCTAAATCTAAGGGAATTATACTTCTTGCAATCATATCTTGAGCTTCATCAGGCAATGATAAAATTTGCTCATTTTTTATAAATTCTTCAACATCAAGATTTGGAACCAGTTCTTTAAGATCGAAATATAATATAAATTTTGATAATTGAATCTTTTCTATTGGGTTAAAAGAATTCTCTCTAAAAAAGATTTTTAGAATGTTAATAAAATCTATAGGGTTTTGGAACATTATACCAAATATTTTTTCCTTTGATTCTATAAATTTTTTAAGTACTCTAAAATTATTTAGAGGATAAAGTTTTTTTTCATATTCTAAAAACATGAATTTAGATTGGTCGTAATGTAAAGTTTCATAAAATACAAGGAACTTTTTTGATGGTATGATTCTTTTTTTAGGTATAGATTTGGGTTTCATAGAATTTACAAAGTTCTTTGAGTTTGTTGGATTCATCAAGGAAACCTCTTTTTTGAAGGCCCTTTATATATATATAACATTTTTGCTTAAGTTCTGATAGAGCCAATATTTTTTGTTCCTTTGAGAGATTGTTGGTTTTCAGTAGTTTTTCTATGCTATATATTCTATATTTATCAAGGCATTTAATAGTTTTGGATAATTGATCTTGATGACCACCTCGTTTTATTACCAACTTTTTATCTATCAAAAATATAGGGTATTTTGATGATATTCTGAGCCATAAATCATAATCTTCACAAGCAGGCAAAGTTTCGTCAAAACCTCCGAATTGTAAAAAGAAATTTTTTTTCATCATTACTGCTGATGGTGAAACGATACATAATTTTAAGGCTTTTTCAAATATATAACCCGATATTTTTTTGTGTTTTTTATGAGGATTAACCCTGATTCCGTTTCTAATCCATAATTCGTCCGTTTGGCATATATCCCAGTTATTTTTGATCATTTCCTTTATTTGAATACTAAGTTTGTTTTTCAACCATAAGTCATCGGAATCTAAAAAAGCAATATATTCGCCCTTAGCAATTTCAACACCTCTGTTTCTTGCAAAAGATGGTCCTCGGTTTTTTTCTCCTTTTAAATAAAGTATGTTAAATTTTTCATATATTTGCATTATTTTCTTGATAGTTTTTTCTGTATTGTCATTCGAAGCATCGTCATAAACAATAAGTTCAATATTTTTAAATGTCTGATTTATAACAGAAAGCATCGATTCTTTTATAAAATTTTCCCTGTTAAATACTGGTATTATAACAGATATTAGTGGATAATTTTTTTTCATATTTTTATAATAACATAGATTAATTTTTTTGACCATTTACTTGCTCATCTTTGGGGGAGAGATACATAGTATGCACATTCTTCTTACCGGTGCAACCGGTTTTATCGGTAGTCATGTATTAGAGATGCTGCTTAGGGAAGATTATAAGGTATCATGCCTCGTTAGGAAAAAGAGTAATCTCAGATGGATAGAAAATAAAAAAGATAAAATAACTCTAAAAGAGGGAGATTTTTTATATCCAGAGACTCTCGAAAAAGTAATGTACGACATAGATGTAGTAATACATATTGCCGGACTTCCTCATTCTGTTGATTGGCATAAATATTATCTTGTGAATTTCATAGGTACTAAAAACATTTTGCAGGCAAGTTTAAAAAGTGGAAAGGTAAAAAAATTTATTTACTTTTCAGGTCAATCAGCATGTGGACCAGTTTCAAAAGGAGAAATACGGGATGAGAACATGCAATGTAAACCAGTTTCTCATTCTGGGAAAAGCAAACTACTATCAGAAGAAGAGATTTTAAAGTTTAAGGATAAGATGGATATTTTAATACTTAGGCCTACAATTGTTTATGGGCCGAGAGATTTCTATTTATTGCCAATTTTTAAATTGGCAAAGAATGGAGTTTTTATAACCCTTGGTAATCCAAACAGGGTGATTAATCTATGTTATATTGATGATATTGTTGAAATGTTATCGTTGCTTTTAAAGAGAGGTTTTAAATCAGGAGATATTTTCTTTCTCGGAGGAGAAAACTATCCCATATATGAAGTTAGAGACCTATTCTCTAAGGTATTTGGAAAAAAACTAAAGAATATTAGTATTCCTGATAAATTTTTACCTATTTTGGGTTTTTTTTCTGAAATCTTTGGTAGGGTTTTTAAAAAAGATTACATGTTAAACCTTGACTTAGCCAAGGAAATGATTCAAGACAATTGGGCAGTTAGTATTGAAAAAATAAGCCAATTCCTTAACTACACACCATACACATCTTTAAAAATCGGCTTGCATAAGACCTATGAATGGTACAAAAAAAATGGGTACCTATGAGCTCTTAAGTTTTTCTTTGGGGTTTTATATATTCCCATAATATTAGATAGTTTAAGTTCTTGAAGAAAAGTGAAGTTTTGTTTTAGTAAAGTTTCTTGTAAATAGTTATTTATATGTTATAATACAATTAAAAATATAAGCATGGAGGAATTGTGAAAAAAATAATACTTCTTTTCCTTTTATTTTTTTCAATTGCAAAGTTTAGTTTCGCTTTTAGTAAGATGGAAGGTGGTGATTGTAAAAGTTGCCATAAAATTACAAAAGAAGAAGCAACAAAGATATTGAATCAGTTAGATCCTAACATTAAAGTTGAAAAAATAGGATATTCTGAAGTTAGTGGAGTTTTTGAGCTTTTTGTTAAAGATAATAAATCTAAAATGGGTATCGTATACTTAGATTTTAGTAAAAAATATCTTATAATTGGTAATGTTATTGATATTGCTGGCAAGAAAAGTCTTACAGAATCTGCTTTAGAAGAGCAAAGACAGATTGATGTTAGTAAAATTTCTGTGAAAGACGCATTAATTATGGGTAATAAGAATGGAACCAAAAAGGTTTATGTTTTTAGTGATCCAGAATGTCCATACTGTTTTAAATTGCATCAAGAGCTTGAAAAATTAATTAAAGAAGATAAACAACTTCTTGTATATATTATCTTGTTTGGTCTTGATATCCATCCTAATGCACAGTGGAAATCAGAATCTATTATTTGTAAGTCTAAAGAAAACATGGAAGAAGCAATAAAAATGTTAGAAAATAGTTATGAGGGTAAAGAAATACAGAAAATAAATTGTGGTAAAAATTATGCCGATTCAAATAAAAAACAGGCAAATAGTTTTGGAATAAGTGGCACCCCTGCAATTGTTTTACCAAATGGTAAGGTTATTTCAGGTTATAGAACTAAGGATGATTTAAAGAAGATGTTAAATTCTAAATAGAAGGTGCTTTAACTGGGTTTAGTTTAGATAATGATTTATATGGAGATGAGGGGAGTCGAACCCCCGACCCCCGCATTGCGAACGCGGTGCTCTCCCAACTGAGCTACATCCCCTATAAGTTTTATATGATACATGATTACTATATTTATTTCAACACATTGTCAATTTTAGACTTGAAATGTTTTATCTTTGAAGAATTTTTATTAGTGAGGGCCAATTCATAAGCAGATTTATAATAGTATAAAGCTTTGTCTTGCTGACTTTCCATTAAATAAATATTTCCTAAAAATTCTAAGTCCCAATATATATAATCTAATAGGTTAAGAGATCTGTCGATATGTAATGCTTCATCAATAAGAGAAATCGCACCCTTGATGTTTTTGTCTTTTAAATCAATTAAAGATAATATTTTTAGTGTGAAGGATTTTTCTATTAAAAGATTTTTTTTGTTCGAGATTTTTAATGAATCCTTAGCAAAATTTTTGGCTAAGGTTAAATTGTTATTTTTTAAATGATTTAGAGATTTTATAATGTTTATGCCCGTTAAAACCTCTTCTGGATAATTTATATCTTCCTTTAATAGGGAATTTAGAAGATTAGTGTTTTGAGTTATGTAAGCAATGAGGATTTCATAATATTTAATATAGGGGATCATATTAGGGGATTCCCTGATTGATATCTCCCTTGCAGTATCTAAATTTTTTTGTGCATTATCAAAACTACCGGTTCTAATTTCATAATTTGTTTTAAGCAGGTATGCTCTTATCTTTAAATCAGGAATATTTGTGGCTATTGATAGGTTTATTGATGTTTCTATAAGTTCTTTTAAATCAAAATCTTCACTGGCAAGACTCTTTTCAGTCTTTTCTATGACTCTTTCAGTTTCCTTTACAATATTAGCTTTTGGTAATTCTGTTTTTTGTGCACAACCAAATGTTAAGTAAATAATGATGGAAAAAATAATTAGTCTCATTTATCCTTACCCTCGTTTATTTGGGGTAATAAAAATGCCGGTGGTATAAGTGAAGGAGGTGTTTTAGGTGGGATGTTACCTTTTATAAACCAGCTTTTCTTAATTGATTCTGTAATATCATCGACATTATCAGCAATAATTTCAGCTTTATCAAGCATAGTTCCTATACGAGGCGATTGCCTTGAAATATCTTTAGCTATTTTGTTTATTTCTTCTAAAGATCTTTGTGTTTCATCAAGTATAAGTGGAATCTTATTATTAATTGTTTTTGTAAGGCTCTCAATTTCTTGTAGAGAATTGTCCACAGATTTTGTAAGTTTTGGTAATTCTTCTGATGTTTTGTTTATGTTTTTCAATGCCTCTTCAAGCTCTTTTAAAGATCTTTTAGCTTCTATAATTCTTTTTTGTAGTTCTTCATTAGTAGTTCTAAGCTCTTCTGTTAAGTGAGCGGTATTTTTCAAAATTTTTGTTACATCACCCTGTGGATTTACAATATATTCAACGAAGTTTTTTACATCTAAAGCGACTGGCTTTAGTTCTTCTACCATTTCTTTTGCTATATCTTCTAATCCCTTTGTTTTCGCGAAAGTTATTTGGTCTCCATCTTTAAGCTCTGGCTTATCCATTGAACCAAAAGTAATTTCAATTATTGTTTCTCCTATATATCCCTCTTTTTTTATAGTCGCCGTTGAATCTTGCCTTATCCATTTTAGGTACCTTTTTTTAATTTCCATTTCAACACGAACGTGGGCAGTTTCATCTAATGTTATGTTTGATACACGACCTATTCTAAATCCAGCAAGTTTAACTGGCATATTGACTGAAAGTTCAAAAGCAGTATCGTGTATAAAATATAAGTGAACTGTTTTTGCAAAAATATCTTTAATCTTTCCAAGTTGATAAATAACAATAAGTAGAATTGTTAAAGATATAGTGATAAATACGAAAACTTTTTTACCAATATGTTTGAATCTTGGATCTATATCCTGTATGGTAGCCATATAATAACCTTATTTTAAACTTATAATTTTGTCAAATTTAAAATCCTCGGGAATATGGGTTTTTTGCCTAAATGTCATAATTGTTATTCTATCTTTATTAGTATTATGAAAGTCAATGATTTGTTTAAGGTAAAAGTCTCTATATTCTCTATTAGAATCATCTATAATATGTGAATAATACACCAAGTTTGCATCAGATAAAAAAGCCCTTGCTAAAAGACCACATCTTTTTTCATGATTTGTTAAATAGGCAGGAAGTTTATTGTAAGAAGATTCTATACCTAATTGCTTTAATATTTCATATGCTTTGTTGAACAAAATATTTTCAGATAAATTTGAATGATATAGTAGGGGTAGATAAATGTTTTCTATAAGTTTCAAATTACTTATTAAAGGTAAGTGTGGTGATACATGAATCTGTGTTTTTAGAATTTGAATAATTTCTGACTCATGAAGGTCTTTGAATTCAATATTTTTTATGCTTGCATAACCTTCATATTCCCTATTGATGAAGAAAAGAAAGTAAAGTAATGCGAAGTCGTAAAGGTCTCTTGTAATAATTATTCCTATTTTCTCACCGCTATTTATTGTTAAATTTAGTATTGGCATTTTTTCGTTTTCGTGTATTATAGTGCAATCTCGAAATTCGTAAATTATTCCCATAACACAACCAACATATCAAGGAAAATGTTTATTATAAAAACATAATAGAAACACTTAAGTACTGCTTTAGTTGTTAGCTGAGGGATTTCTGTAACACTTTTTTTAATCACAAGTCCATAAAAACAACAAATGGTAGATATGATTAACCCAAAAAACATTGCTTTCAATAGAAGTAGGACTAAATCAAAAGGTGAGATTCTATAAAAAAAGGTATTAAAAAAATCTTCTGTAGCGATATTTGTAAAAAGATAAAGGGAAATACCACCGCTTAGAATAGACATGAAAGTAGCGATAATTGTTAGACATAGTAGAGAAATTATAAAGCTTGCAATTCTACTAAATATTAGTGAGTAAATATAATTTATTCCTAAGCTTCGAAGTGTTAAAAACTCATTATTTATTTTCATTAAATTTAATTCAGAGGTTATAGCGGAACCACTTCTTGTTATTGTTACTATTGCCATTAAAAGGGGAATGGTCTCACGAACTAATCCAATATTAATAATATTTGTTATAGTGGACAAATCGCCTATACCTGTTATAAAGGATGCAATTTGTGTAACTACCACCATACCCATGAATATGCCAATATATATAGTTATGGGTATTGCTTGAATACCTGTAAAGTAAATCTGTTTTTTGCTTACATTTATAAATAGATTGATGCCTCTTGGAAAATTTGTGAAAAAACCCTCTAAACAAATATATAGGAATGAAGCTAAATTATAAGTAGTTCCAAATATTCTTTCAAAAAGGAAGTCAAGTATTCTTTTCATTTCTCTATTTGCGTTTTATTCTAATTAATTTTTCAAAATCTTTTAAGTGCCTCGAATTTACTATGTCGTCACATGTTAACCATGCTCTTCTTGCCTGTCCTATACCATAGATCATCATATTTAACTGTATTGAATTGTGAGAGTCGGTTCCTATACAGAACTTAACACCGTATTCTTTGGCAATTCTTGCGTTTATATCATTTAAATCAAGCCTGTCGAAATATGCATTAATTTCAAGGTATGTGTTAGTCTTTGATGCCCCTTTGCACATTTCTATAATATTCACATTATAGGGATCTCTTGAATTAATTATTCTTCCAGTAGGATGAGCTATCATAGTTACATAAGGATTTTCCATGGCACTTAAAACTCTTTTTGTTATCTTTTTTTCATCATCTTTGAATCCAGAATGGATTGAAGCAATAACAAAGTCTAATTTTTTCAAAATTTCATCAGAATAATCAAGAGAACCGTCGTGTTTTATATCTACTTCAGAACCTTTAAATATTTTGAAAGGCGCTAATTCTTTATTTAACTTATCTATTTCTTCCATTTGTTTATAAAGCCTTTCTATTTCAAGTCCCTTGGCAATTTTTAAACTCTGGGAATGATCTGTTATTACTATATATTCATAACCTTTTTTAATTGCTGACTCTGCCATAGCTCTTATAGTTTCACCACCGTCACTATATGTAGAATGAACATGGACATCTCCCTTAATATCTTTGTATCCAATAAGCTCTGGTAATTCATTTTTTTGAGCAAGTTCAATTTCGCCATTATCTTCTCTCATTTCTGGTGGTATCCAAACTAACCCTAAGGTTCTGTAGACAATATCTTCATCTGGACAGGGGATTAATTTGTCACCTTCAAAAACTCCATATTCATTTATTTTTAAACCTTTATCTTTGGCAATACCCCTTAATTTAACATTATGATTTTTTGAGCCGGTAAAATACTGGAGGCAAGCACCAAAGGAAATATCATCGACTACCCTAAGATCTGCTTGTATTCCTGATGTCAGCAAGACGGAACTCTTTGTTTCCCCTTCTGAAAGTATTTCTTTAACCAGAGGAAGCTTCGTAAAACTTTTTATTATTCTTGCTGGATTTTCGCCTGAAGCGAGGATATCAATATCCCCTATGGTCTCTTTCATTCTTCTGAAACTACCAGCTACTTCTGCTCTTATAACCCCTTCGATTTTTTTAACGTCTTCGAGTAGCTTGGATATGTCTTCATAGATTAGTCCTATGGGATGTCTAAAGGTTTGTTCTTTAAATCTAAGTAATCCTTTAAGAATATTTTCCTCCTTTTTTGGGCCAAAGTTAGGTAAATTTCTTAGCATTTTATCTTCACAGGCTTTGATTAATTCGTCAAAATTTGTAATATGTAATGTTTTGTAAAGGGTTCTCAAAGTAACTGGACCTATGTATGGAACAGATAGGAGCTCTAATAAACCCTCTGGTATTTTAGAACGATATTCTTCATAAGCGCTTATTTTCCCCTTATCTAAATATTCACCAACCTTTTGAATTATGCTTTCTCCTATGCCCTTTATCTCAGACAATTTGCCAGATTTATATAAATTTTCTATATCTTCTGGTAGTCCGTAGATAATTTGTGATGCTCTTTTATATGCCCTTGCTCGAAAGGGGTTTTCACCGAGAAATTCCAGCATATCTCCCATTTCGTCAAAGATCTTTGCTATCTCTTTATTTTTCATTTAGCTTTCTTTTTTTAAGTAAAGTCTTTGTTCTGGTAGAGGTATCTCAATCTTTTCTTCCTTAAATCTTTTAAAAATTCTTTTTCTCATCTCATGGATTACAGGGAATTGGTCAGTAAACTCTTTCACATGAATAACTACTGTAAAATCTAAAGAGCTGGGACCAAATCCCGGGAACAATCTTACTGTTGGTAATGGATCTTCTAAAACACCAGAAATTTCTTTTGTTGCTTTCATAGCTTCTTCTAATAATACTCTTTCAACCTTTTCTGGATCAGAACTATAACTTACACTTACAGGTATAAAACATGCCATCCTTTTTTCTGGAAGATAGTAATTTGTGACAACACTTTGGGCTAATTTGCTGTTTGGTATCACAACCATATTGTTAGGAAGCATTCTTATTCTTGTTGTTCTCCAGGTGATGTCTTCAACATAGCCTTCTTGTCCAGTTTCAAGCCTAATGAAATCACCAACCCTAATTGAGCGTTCTACTAAAATGTGAATCCCAGCAAAAAGGTTTGCTAAAGTGTCCTGTAATGCAAGAGCCACCGCTAAACCGCCAACTCCTAAAGCTGTTATAATGGGTGTAATAGATATTCCAAGAAAACTTAAGATCATTACAAAGCCTATTACAATTATAGTACCCTTTAAGATGCCGTAAAATAAGCCAGTAGTTGGGAGAGGAAGATTTGACTCTATTATGTAGTTTTTATATATCTTGCCAGCTAAATTTGCTACCGCTATAGTAATTGAGAAAATTATTATTACATTAATGATTTTGCTTGTTAAAGAAGAATATTTCACAGGTATTTCTGCTAAACTAATTGCTATGTAAATTCCAATAGCAATGCACCAGTAAATAGAAGGAGTTTTAATTGATTTAATAATTATATCATCAATTTTTGTTTCTGTTCTTGAAGCCCAAAGGTGTAAGAACTTGAAAGATATACTTCTTATTATTAATAAAATTATTATGGAAATGATTCCTATCGAAATGGGTAAAAAAATTTTCAGATCTTCCATTGCCTATCACCCCTATAATTTTAGAGTATATATGAACAAATATGGCAAAGCAATACATTTGAATCAAAATTATTTAAGATTAAATGCAGGTATTTGCTGGGTCAGGCAGTGTATTGAGCCTAAACCAATTATAATATCAGAACAATCTATTCCAATAACCTTTTTATTTTTAAAAACTTTTTTAAGGATTTCCAAAGCCCTTTCATCATTTTTTGATTTAAAAGTGGGAACTAAAACTGAGTTATTAGTAATATAGAAATTAGCATAGCTTGCTGGAACACGTTCATTTCTATAATATTGTGGTTCTGGCATTGGCAGTGTTATGATTTTAAAAAAGTTACCATTTAGGTCAGTAAAGCTTTTTAATTTTTGTAAATTTTCCTTTAATATATCGTAATTTTCATCCTTTGTATTATCCTCTATAACAGTAACTATAGTATCTGATGATACAAAACGGGCAATATCATCAATGTGACCATCAGTATCATCACCTACTATACCTTCTTTAAGCCATAAAATCTTATCAACTCCTAAATAAAGTTTTAAATGATTTTCTATCTCTTCTTTTGATAAATGGGGGTTTCTATTTGGATTTAAGAGACACTGTTCAGTGGTCAGTAATACCCCATTACCATTTACATCTATAGAGCCACCTTCTAAAACCATGTCAATTTTAAATGTTTCAACTTTAAGAAAATCAGTCATTAACTCTGGAATTTTTTCATCAAGGTCGTGGGGGTATTTCCCACCCCATGAATTAAACTTCCAGCATGTTCCTGCAATTTTATTTGTTTTCCTGTTTAAAACAAATATTGCTCCATGGTCTCTACACCAGGCATCATTAGTTGGATAATGATGTATAAATATTTTTCTAAAATCCACTTTTTTAGCTTTAAGTCTTTCAATAAGATCCTGTTCCATATCTTTGTCATTAACATTAATGTGCACATATTCATCCTGTGAAATGTGATAAATAATTTCAGCATAAGCGTCTCTTACTGAATCCATCCGCTCAAAAAAGGTTAGAGGATTGTGTGGATATGAAAGCCAAGTTCCATAATGGGGATACCATTCAGGAGGCATTATATAACCTAACTCTTTTGGATATTTTATGTCATTCTTTCTCATCAATAAACCTTTTTAAAATACCTTGATAACTATCTATCCGTCTATCTCTAAAAAAGGGCCATATTGTTCGTTTTTCTTCAATCATTGATAAATCGATTTCAGCGGATATGAGTGCTTCTTTATTAACTGGGGCTTTCTTTATTATTTCTCCATAGGGATCACATATAAAACTACTTCCCCAGAACTCTATCCCTTCATTTAATTCTGGGAATTTTTCATATCCTGTTCGATTGATCGAGGCTACGAAAACACCATTTGCTATAGCATGTGATCTTTGGATTATCTCCCAAGAATTATATTGCTTTTTGCCAAGTTTCTTTTTTTCAGAAGGTAACCATCCAATGGCAGTTGGATAAAAAAGTATTTTTGCACCCATAAGAGATGTTATTCTTGCAGATTCAGGATACCATTGGTCCCAACAAATTAAAACACCAATAGGCGCATATTTTGTTTTAAAAACTTTATATCCTAAATCACCTGGGGTAAAATAAAACTTTTCATTAAAATGAGGATCATCAGGAATATGCATTTTCCTGTATAAACCAATTATACTACCATCAGCATCAAAAACGATAGCTGTATTATGATATATGCCTTCCGTTCTTTTTTCAAAAAGAGAAGCTATGATAACAACTTTATTTTTCCTGGAGAGCTTTGATAATACTTTTATGTGTTCATTTTTTTCATTAATCTCTTCTGCCCATTTAAAAAATTCTGTATTCTGGATTTGACAGAAATATAGGCTTGAGAAAAGCTCTTGTGTACTGATAATATTGGCGCCAGCATCACATAATTGTTCGATAGAGTTTAATGTTTTTTTGAAATTAACCTCTCTATCTTCTACACAAGATGATTGTATTAAACCTATTTTTAGAATGTTTTTGTTACCCATAAAGTTTAATATATTAGCAGAATAATTTCTTATTTTAAAGTTGAAAAAGAAAGAGGGTCTATTAGGACCCTCTTTTTAGATATATTTAGCTTTTCAAAATTCTTTTTGCGCTTTCATCAAGGGCATCTGTAATAAATGGTAATCCAGTTTCTCTTGCAGTTTCACGATTTGCTGCAACAATATCATCTCTTGAAATCTCGCTAAGAGAGAATTTTCTTGCACCTGCTAATAACTGCTGTAATCCAGCAGAAAGTTTATCCATTAAAGTCCACATTGCAATAGCACCAAAGGGTATGTTTTTCATCTCCTTTTTACCAACTTTTTTCTCTACATCATAATAGGATGCAAATATTTCTTCTGGTTTTTCCCCAATTGCAGTAACCGAGGCTGGAAGTTTATCCCAGTTTCCATTGACTTCTGCTCTTCTCTCTGGTTTAAGAACACCTTCAATGTTTGAACCGAGGAATCCAGGAATCATAGGGGCTCTTCCCATACATACAAGTTTTACAAAAGGTGCACCTAATGCAATTGCTTTAAAGATATGGTCTTCTCTTGCGAACCCACCAGCAAAAGCCATATCGACAACGTTTTTACCATTTGTTTTAAGGATTGATGCATATTCGTATGCCTTTGAATGGAGTAGTATTGATGGCACACCCCATGTTTCCATCATATTCCAGGGGCTCATGCCAGTACCACCACCTGAGCCATCAATGGTAAGTAAATCTAAACCAGCTTCTGAAGCAAACTTAATTGACATAGCAAGGGCTTCCATACCATAGGAGCCTGTTTTTAAAGTAATTCTTTTATATCCCAATTTGCGAAGTCTTTTGACCTCTTTGTTGAAGGCATCCTGTACTTCTGCAACGTCACTTAGATTTGTATAACCAAGTCTACTATGTCTTGCAAAGGAGCGAATTGCTTTATGTTTAAATGCTTCCTGTACCTCTGGAAGTGTTGGATCGGGGTCAACGACATATCCTCTTTTTTTCAAGAACAAGGCATATTCTAAATCTGTTACTTGAATTTCACCGCCAATGTCTTTTGCTCCCTGTCCCCATTTAAGTTCTATTATTACTTTATCACCGTATTTGTCTATAACATATTCAGCAACTCCATTTCTTGTATCTTCAACATTCATTTGAACGATAATTGCGCCATAACCATCAAAATAACGTAAAAATGTTTCAATTCTGCGATCTAATTCAGGAGCTTTAACAACTTTACCATTTTTAAATTCTGCTTTCTTATCAACCCCAACCACGTTTTCTCCTACTACTATAGGAAATCCAACTAATGCTGCACCAACAGCAAATGACTCCCAGTACCTTGCAGCAACAAAAGTGGAGCCTAAAGCCCCAGTCATTACTGGGATTCTTGCCTTTGTCTTTACTTTATTTCCGAAAGTTGTTTCTATGGAAACATTAGGAAAGATACAATCATCTGGAGTATTTGAAAGCCCTTTTGGAATTCCCTTAGCTCCATAGCAATATCCTTGGATTCTGATGGCATTGTAATTAACACCTATTGCAGTTGTGTTAGCACTACCAGCAGTTACATAACCAAAGTCTCTTGGATAGAGAAGTTTTCTCCCCACAAGGCTTGAAAGCCAAGTTTCACATTTACCCGCGCAATCTGCTCTACATAAAGTACAAAGTCCTGATTCTGAGGGATTTCCACGGTTTGTTGTACCTAAAACATCATTTGTTTTTGGCCACTGTATCATTTTTGCCTCCCCTATTATTTTTTTAGACTATGTATTATATAATAAATAGAATCAATGTAAACTGAAAAATTTGCTTTGTACTTAAAAATCTTTTATAATCAAAAGGGTTATGGAAAGTTTTTATATTGAGACTTATGGTTGTCAAATGAATGAAGCTGATAGTGAATATATGGCTTCTATTCTAATGTCCTTAGGCTTTGAAAGGGCTGAGAATCTAAATAAAGCTGATATTATACTTGTTAACACGTGTAGTATTAGGGAAAAGGCAGAAAAAAAAGTATTAAGTTTTGTTGGTAGAGTAAGACCCTTTAAAGAACAGAAAAATATAATTTTAGGTGTCTGTGGTTGTGTAGCAAAACAAGAGGGCGAAAAACTTTTGGGAAAAGCCCCTTATATCGATATGATTTTTGGTCCCTATCAGATAAATAAATTACCCGAACTCTTAAGTAGAGTTAAAAGTTTAAAAAAGCCTGTTATAGCCCTCGATGATGAAGCTTGTTTTCAAAGAGATGTTAATGCTCTTGTTTATCCAGGAGTTAGAGCCTTTATCCCTATAATGCAAGGGTGTAATAACTTTTGTTCATATTGTATAGTACCTTATGTGCGAGGTAGAGAAGTAAGCAGGGAAGAAGAAGAAATTTTGTATGAGGTTAAGAGATTAGCAAAATTAGGTGTAAAAGAGGTAATGCTATTGGGGCAAAATGTGAATTCCTATGCTTTGGATAGAGGAGTAAAAGATGGTTTTGTTAGTCTAATAGAGAAAGTGTCTAAAGTAGAAGGGATTGAGAGAATTAGATTTACCACTTCACATCCAAAGGATTTAACAGATAGTTTGATTAATGCCTTTGGCTATATAGATAAATTGTGTCCTCATATACATCTTCCCGTTCAATCAGGTTCAAATAAAGTTTTATCTCTCATGAATAGAAGATATTCGAGAGAAGAATATCTTGAAAAAGTTTATAAATTAAGAAAAGTATGCCCTGAAATATCAATTACCACTGATATCATTGTTGGATTTCCAGGCGAAGATGATAGAGATTTTGAAGACACTTTGGATTTATATAAGCAAGTAAATTTTGACAGTGCCTTTTCTTTTAAATTTTCTCCAAGGCCGGGGACAAAGGCATCTAATATGACAAATATAGTTCCCGAAGAGATTAAACAATCGAGACTTGAAATACTTCAAGAATTACAAAAAAGTATAACCTATGATAAAAATAAAATGCTAGAAAATAAAATATTGCCTGTTCTTATTGAAAGTAAAAGCAAGAAAAATGAGGGTGAGTTTGTTGGTAGAACACCCTGCTTTAGGGTTACAAATATTATTTGTAATAATGTTAAATCATTGGATATGATCGGTCAAATAGTAGATGTAAAAATACTAAAGGGATTGAAAAATTCTCTCAAAGCACAATTAGTAAATGGAGATTAGATGGATGAATTAGTTGAGGTAAGAGTTTTAACACTTCTGTTTGATAATGCTAATCAAACACCTGTTCTACTACTAAAAGAAAAAAAGGGTAGTAGAGTTCTTCCCATATGGATAGGTGTTTTTGAAGCTCAGTCTATATTGATGGCATTAAAAGGGATAATGTTACACAGACCCCTTACCCATGATTTATGTTTAGATATAATTAGTTCTCTTGGTGGAAAATTAAAAAAAGTAGTGATTAACAAAATTGAGAAAGGAACATTCTATGCAGAGCTTATATTGGAATATAAGAGAAATAAAGTAGTTGTTGATGCAAGACCAAGCGATTCTGTTGCAATGGCTTTAAGAAATAATGTGCCCATATATGTAAACAAAACAGTGATTGAGATAGCATCAATTCCTGATGAAGAACACTTAGATGAAAAAAAATGGGAAAATATACTTGAAAATATACCCGATGAAGCTTTTGGAAAATATAGTATGTAGATAGGAAATGAAAAAAAATAAAATTCTCATTATTGATGATTCTCATGAAACATGTAGGGAATTGGCACAGTTTTTATTTGAGCAGGGCTTCGATGTTATTGAAGCTAATTCCTTTGATGATGCAAAAAAAATCATTCAAGATACAAGATTCGATATAATCTTTTTTAGCCAACAACAGGTTTTAGATTCTATTTCTGAAAATTTAAATCAAATAAGGATACATTCTAAAGATGCAGATATAATATTTGTAGGTTCTTATGAAATGCTTAATCTGGTAAAAGATAATTTGAAAAAAGGAATTAGCGACTTTGTCTTAAAACCCTATAACAATGAAGAAGTAATGTTTGTTCTTAATAGGCTTATTAAAAAAAAGGGGATAGAAAAGAAATTAGATTTTTTTCTTTATGAGAATATAGAACTAATAGAACTAATAAGTCTATATAGGAGTCTTTTAAGATTAGTAATTATCTTAGAATTGGATAGTTTGAAAGATCAAATTTTAGAGGAAATTCTTAACTTTACTTTTGCTAAGGTAGCAGTAATGTATACCCTGAATGATGCAAATGATGATTTTCTCTTTTATGATAGACATAGAGGATCAATTCAATTTCATAATCTTGAAAATAAAATTCAAAAGAAAACTTTAGAAGGTGCAGATTCATCATTTTTTTTCAGCAAAGATCAGCTAAATCTGCCAATAAGGACAGAAGAAAGATTGTATTGTTTAATTAAAGTTATTGAGCCACAATTCAAAGATGGTTTTAGAGAGAAGGAATTCAATAAAGCGCTGCATTTTTGCGAATTTTTACCCTATGCATTTGAAAATGCTATGAGGTTTGAGGCTCTTAGAAAATGTAATGTAAAAGATTACGAAACTAATGCATACTATTGGGATATTTTCAAAGATTTTGTAAATAAAGAGATCTTTAAAGCAATAAGATACGATAGAAGGCTCTCCTTGTTAGGCATAAGAATAGAAAATCTTGATGAAGTTAGAAGATATCATTCTGAGAAAGTAATAAAGAAGACTGTACTCGATATCATTTCAAGTATTAATAATATTATCAGAGAATCTGATTGGTTTGTTGAGAAAAAAGTTGGAGATTATTTAGTTTTCCTTACAGAAACAGATTATTTTGGTGCATTGATGACTATTCCAAGGATAAAAAAAGCACTCACAGGCAGATGTATAATAAGAGGAGCCCAAAGAGTAGATGAATTGTATTTGAATATTGCAGCTGTCGGTTTACCATTACATGGTGTTAGTTTAGAGAGTCTTTTAGAGAGTTTGAATATAAAGTTGAATATTAGTAAAGATAGCTTAGCTTATAAACTTGAGATACACAAACTTAGTTTTGAAGAGGTTTGTTTGGGATTACTTAATATTAACATCAGTGATCAAATAAAAAATGATAGATTATATGTATGGCAGAATAGAAATAATAAATTTTTTTATGAAAATCTTTTGTTTCTTCTTGATGAACTAAAAATTCATCCTTCAAGAAGAGGTGTTTTTTATGTTGGTTTTTTTGATGGTAAAAATGTGGTAACGTTGATTAAAAACAGAAATCTACAAAACCTGTCAACGAAAATATATTTCTTTTGTAATGAAAATAAGGATGATTTAGATTATCCTGGGATTATTGCTGTAGGATCTAAAAAAGTAAATATTACTGATTTCTACTTTATTTTGTCTTTAAATGAACATTATACTTATATGTTATTGAGCAATGGTGAGAAGTTTTTTGAAAGTAGCGACTTTTTATTAGTGCAAGAACTAATATCTAAATTGCAATCAGAATATCATTTACAATGGCAATTATAGGATGAGAAAAATAAAAGTTTTGATAGCTGAGTGGGAACAAAAAAATTTAGAAGATATTCTAAATCTTCTTGATAAGGAAAATTACGAAGTAATAAAAGCTTCTGATGGAGTTGAGGCTTTGCAACTGGCTTTGCAGAATGTGCCAGATTTCATTATGCTTTCTCTTGATTTACCCCTTATTGATGGTGTTAAGTTGAGTCAAATCTTAAGGACAAATCCAAGAACAGAAGGGATACCAATTTTTTACATGAACGATAAAGCTATTCAGCTTTCTCATTTTAGAAGAAATATAGATTATTTTATAATTAAGCCATTCAATAAAGATGAATTGAAAAAGATACTTTCAACTGTCAGAAAAAAAATCTTGAATGTTTATGATAAAAGATTTGAGGAAGAATTTGCCGGAAATCTTAAACAGATGGGATTACCAGATCTTATACAAATTTTGACCATTAATAAAAGAACTGGTAATTTATATATATATGAAACACAAAAAAAAGATAATATACTTGGCGTTGTTGTTTTAAATGAAGGAAGAATAATTAATGCGAAATCTGGTAACACTAAAAAAACAAAGGCTTTTTATAGGATCCTAAATTTAAAGGAAGGGTATTTTAGTTTTATTCCCGGTGAACCATCCATGGCAGAAGAAATTTTTGAGGGTTCAGATTCTCTAATAATGGAGGGCCTAAGACAGATTGATGAATTTATTGAATTACGTAATAAAATTCCAAAAGATGCAAAGATTCATTTAAAGATCAAAAGCACACAATTACCTAATAATTTGAGACCTATAACGAAAGAAGTTTTAACAGCTATTGAAATATTTCCCGATATAAATGACCTAATAGACAATGTGGATGCTACAGATTATGAAATTCTAAAGATTCTAAATGCTCTATGGGAAAAAGGCATAATTAAATTTGAAACTGCTAAAAGAGAAGAAACTTTTGTTAAAACCAGTTTTTCTTCAGACGTGATTATTGAGCTCAAAAGGAAATTGGCTAAAACTTTTTTTGATATAAGGTGGACAAATAATATTTATCTCCTATTTTTTATGAATGATAATACACCAGCCCCAAATCTGCTAAAATTCTTAAATTGTATTAATTTTGAATCAAATAGAGATAATGTTCTTGATTTACTGAATTCAAGAAGCAAAATGGGGTATATGGGAAAGGTTAAGTTAGTGGAAAGCTTATTATTGCATCTTTTTTATTTTTCTGGAATAGCGCCAACTATACCTCTTTGGGAATCGGTTTTAAAAAATTCGGTAGGAGCAGTTGTTATAGGTAAAAGGGATATATTTAGAGAGATAATTGGTTATTTAGGAAGGCGATATGTTGTTATTGAAGAAAAGGATTTGAATAATATTGAATATGTTACGAAAAGTATAGAAAAAATATTTGAATCCTTTATTATTATGGAGGAAAAATGATAGATTTACATACCCATACAATTTATTCTGATGGAGAATTGATCCCCTTTGAGTTAGTAAGAAGGGCAGAAAATATCGGTTATAAATATATTGCATTGACAGATCATATGGATTTTTCTTCTTTTGAGTTTGTTATTCCCAAGCTTGTGAAAGCTGCAAAGAAATTAAATGAGGTCAGTAAAACTACTGTAATTCCTGGATGTGAAATAACCCATATTCCGCCTTCACTTATGAAAGAAGCAGTAAGAGAAGCAAGGAAACTGGGGGCAAAAATAGTGATCGGTCATGGAGAAAGTCCAGTCGAACCAGTTCTTGTAGGAACAAACCGATCTGCAATAGATGCTAAAGTTGATATATTAGCACATCCAGGCTTAATAACCGAAGAGGATGTAAAAAGAGCTATAAAGAATAATGTAATTTTAGAAATTACCGCAAGAGGTGGACATAATATTACAAATGGTCATGTTGCTAAATTAGCAAAAAAATATGGTGCTTTAGTTACGGTTAACACAGATGCCCATAGTCCAAGAGATTTAATAACCTTCGATTTTGCTAAAATAGTTGCAATCGGAGCAGGATTTGATGAAAATGATTTTTATAAAGCCTATAACTTGGTTGAAAAGTGGTTATCAACAAAGTTCTAACTACAGATAAATTACCAGAATTTATTCAATATTTCTTTACTTCCAAGTACATAGCCTATTGGTTGGGAATAAAAATTACTCAGATAGATGAGATTAGAGAATATGCAATTGAGAACATACTTGATATTGAAAATAAATTTTTAAGAATAATTTTTGCTGATTACCAAGTTAAGGAGTTAGAAAATAATCTTGATGATAGATTAAAGGTGGAAGATATTGCTGATTTTGTAAGATTTATAATTGATTATTATGATGATATTGAGGATTTTTTAGCCGAGAGAGAAGAGAGTTTTTATGTAGAATTTGTATTTCAAGTCCCTTTTATTTGGAATAGCAGGTTTTCAAAAGAGGAAAGGGAAACTTTTTTTTCAGATCCCAAAGCAAAGTATTATGCAACAATTAGAAATAATTATATTGGCAGGATGATTTTGATAAAGAGCAGTTTGGATATTATAGATACCAATAATGATGAGTGTTTAGTGCAGTTTTACTTTGAAGATCAAGGAGATTTAGATCTCCTCCTTTTATTTCCTAAGTTTCTAAAAAAATACTGGGTTACTATAATTGATAGAATAGTAAAATCAAGCGGATATTCAATACCCTTCGAGATAAGCGATTGCTGAAAGTGCTGCTGTGCATCCATCGCCAACAGCAGTAGCAATTTGTTTATAGGGTTTTAATACACAATCTCCAGCTGCAAAGATCCAAGGTATGCTTGTCTGATTTTTGTTATTTACCTTTATGTATCCATTTTCGTCAAGATCTACAATATTTTTTAAGAATTCAGTTTTTGGTGTATACCCAACAAAAATAAAAAGACCATCGAGTGGTAAAAAGGTAGTCTCACCAGTAATTTTATTTTTTATATTAACGCCCCTTAATGATTCTTGACCTTCTATTGAATCTATTATAGTATTCCAAATTATCTCTATTTTTTTGTGTTCAAATACTCTTTCTTGTAAACATTTCTCAGCCCTTAATCTATCTCTTCGATGAATTAAATATACTTTTTGAGCAAAATTTGTAAGAAACAGAGCTTCTTCTACTGCTGTATTACCACCACCGACAACAGCAACAACTTGATCTCTAAAAAAAGCACCATCGCAGGTTGCACAGTATGATATGCCTCTGCCTGTCAATTCTTCTTCTTTAGGTAAATTTAGTTTAGATGGAGTTGCTCCAGTTGCAATAATTAAAGCTTTGCATTTGTATTCACTATTTTCAGTTATTATTTTTTTATTGTCTAAATCTATTAATTTAACACTATCGAATATAATTTCTGTACCAAATTTCTTTGCCTGTTCTTCCATAAGCATTGCAAGTTCTGGGCCCATAATGCCTTTAGGAAAACCAGGATAGTTTTCTATTTCTGTAGTTATTATTATCTGTCCACCAATCGCTTTTTCTTCAATTACAAGGGTGCTATGCCTTGCTCTACTTGTGTAGATTGCTGATGTGAGTCCAGCAGGACCACCGCCAATAATAATGATATCTTTTTCCATAATTTACTCCAAAAAAATTTTTGCAAAAGTCACAAATCATTATATACTTATTGCATGTGGCAGGCAACACTTGAGTATGCTAATGATAATGAAAAAGATAACATATTGAATTGTTTATATCTTTTTAACATAAAAGGGATATGGGAAAAAGAGGGAAAACTTATAGTCTATTTTGAAGATAAAGAGGAACTCGATTCATTTAAAGAGAGTTTACAAGATAGGAAATTATTTTTTAGACGTGTTAAGGATAACTTAAAATGGAATTCTTTGTGGAAAAAGTTTCATAGACCTGTTTCAATAAGACCATTTTTTATAACACCCACATTTTTTAAAGGAAGGAAACCAAAGGGGTTGAGAAAGATATTAGTAAAGCCCTCTTTTGCCTTTGGTACAGGTAGTCATGCTACTACAAAGATATGTATATATTTTTTAGTGAAATATGTAAAAAAGGGAATGAAGGTAATTGATATGGGAACTGGAACTGGTATACTTGCTATTATCTCAGAAAAACTCGGTGCAGAGGAAGTGTATGCAACTGACATTGATCCTATCGCTTTAAAAGAGGCTAAAGATAATATAAAAAGGAATCGTTGCAAAAAGATAGTTTTAGGAAATGAAATAGATAATTTAAATAATTTTTTTGATTTATGTGTTGCCAACATTGTTTTGGATGAATTATTAAAATTAAAAGAACTTTTTAAAAAAATATTAAAAGAAAAAGGAATTTTAATACTATCTGGTATTTTAGAGGAGCAAATAGAAGAATTATTAGAAAAATATAGCGATAGTTTCAGACTTATTAATCGTAAAAAAAAGAGGGACAGAAATTTTAATTGGTTTGGCTTAGTATTTGAAAAAATATGACAATTCCAAGAATATTTTTAAAAAGATTGCTAATTGAAGATGATACATTAGAAATAGACAATAAAAATTTTCACTATCTTGTGAGGATAATGAGGTTAAAAAGAAATGATAAGTTTTATTGTGTGGATGAAACTGGTAGAGAATTCATGGGTGTGATTTTGGAAATTGGAAAAGAAAAGTTGGTTGCTAAATTTAATTTTTTAAAGACTTTGCCTGAAAATGATTATGTTGTAAATTTATATTTTGGTATGTTGAAGGGTGATAAAAATGAATTGGTTGTTAACATCGCTTCTTCTCTTGGAGTTTCAAGGATAATTCCTGTTATTATGGAAAGAACAGTTGTTAAATTAGATGAAAAAAAGGCTTATATAAAAAAAGAAAGGCTTCAAAAAGTTGCTATTGAATCGGCAAGGACTTCTTATCTAAATAAAAAACCTATAATAGAAGATATTAAAAACTTAAAAGATCTAATTTTCGATAAGAATTCGCTAAAAATTTTATTTTCAGAAAAGGTAGGGATACCAGACTTTATAGAATATAAAGAAAAGATAATAAATGCGACGAATTTGACATTTTTTTTTGGTCCTGAGGGTGGTATTAGTGATGGAGAGTATGAATTTCTTCTAAAAAATGATTTTATGCCACTTTCATTAGGTAGTAGAGTAGTAAAAGCTGAAATTGCGATTTTATATTCGATTTCCGTTATAAGATTTCTAAAAGCAGGTAAATTATAGTGGAAAGATTGCTTGATTATTTAGTTGATCAATTTCAAAAATTTTACCAATATATTTTTAAGAAAATCGATCTCACGGAACTCGAAGATTTAAATTTTACCGTTGTAGATTTAGAAACAACAGGTTTTCAATATCCACCAATTGATAGAATAATTGAAATTGGTGCTGTAAGAATTGAGAATTTACAAATAAAAGATACTTTTTCAACTTTAGTGAATCCTTTAAAAAAAATACCCCAAATAGCAACTGAAGTAACTGGAATTACTGATGATGATGTCTTAAATGCTCCAACTATTGGAAAAGCATTAAAAGAATTTTTTCGTTTTTCAACGGATACTGTAATTGTTGCCTATAACATTTCTTTTGATTATCACTTTATTCAAGAAACTTCTAAATTGAGTATGGGATATGTGCCAGAAGCGAGAACTTTATGTGCCTTTGAATTATCAAAAAAAATTCTCTATTTTTTAGAAAGATATGATTTGGATGTTGTAGCAGAATATTTTAACATAAAAATAGAGAACAGACACAGAGCATTGGGAGATGCTATAGCAACCGCAAAGATCTTTTTAATTTTAATAGACATACTTAAGAAAATCGGAATCACAAAATACGGAGAAGCAAAATTATTTGAAAAAGCTAACTTAACTCCACCGAAAATAAGAGAGTTATTGGAACATTATAGAAGGCTTGGTATTATTTAATGAAGATTCAATAGTTCTTCAATTGTTATATTGTATTGTTTAATTTTTCTCCAGAGAGTAATTCTACTATACCCAAGGATTTTTGATGCTTCATTCCTATCAAGATTTGTCTCTCTTAAAACTTTTATTATTTGATCACGTTCTTGTTGTATTGACTTAATTTTTTGATTTTTATTAACTATATCTCTAATTGTTTCAGGAAGCATTTCCAGTCCGATTTCTCTTTTTGTAGAGCTTGCTGTAAAATATATGTGTTCTACAACATTTTTTAATTCCTGTACATTTCCTTCCCAGGGATATTGATATAATATTGCCAAAGCAGAATCATTAATTTTAGATAGGTTTTTTTCCTTTCCCTTCTTACGACATTCAGAGAGAAAATATTCAACTAATCCTTGGATATCATCTTTCCTTTCTAAAAGAGTAGGTAAATTAATTTTCAGACTTGAAATAATTTCATATAAATCCTTGTTAAATAAACCTTTATCTAATAAAAACTTGAGATCCTTTGAAGTTATAGCTACTAATTGAAAAGAGACTTTGTGTGGTGTATTGCTACCAAGTCTAAAATTTATTCCATTTTTTAAAACTGTTAAAAGCTTATTTTGGTTTTCTAAAGAAAGGTCACATATATCATCTATAATTAATATTCCATTATTCGCTTTTTCTATTAATCCTTGCTTTGTATCAAATGCACCTTCGAAAGCATCCTTTTCATAACCAAAAAGTTCCTGAGAAATTTGCTCTGAAGTTAGCCCTTTTGTGTTTAGAGTGAATAAAGGTATATCTGGGTTTTTATAAAAAATTCTTAGTTTTGATGCCAAAAACTTTTTTCCAGTTCCAGTTTGACCTGATATAAGAAAAGGCTTATTTGAAAAGCCTGCAACAGCAAGGAGGCTAATCACTTCTTTCATGGAATCACTTTCAGTTATAACATCTTCTAATGGATATTCTTTTTTTAGTTTTTCAAAATCTAAAATCTTTTTTACAACGGCAATTCCACCCAAGAGTTGACCAGTTAATTCTTTCATGAGTTTAATTTGTGCTTTAACTAATATTGGAGTTGAATTTTTTCTAATTATGATTGAATATATCTCGTCTCTATCTTTGTTATTTTTGTAACAATAATCAAAGGGACAGTTATATCCTTCCGGTATATGACATATTTTAGGACAAGGTTGCCCTATCAGTTCTATATTTGAATAACCAGTAATATTTTCCATTGATTTATTAGATTTAAAAATTTTAAAATTTTCATCTACAAAAACTATCCCTTCATCTATAATATCCATGGCATTTTCAAAAAAACTTAGTAATTTATTTGTTTGTTGAATTGAATCATTCGTTTCGAATTCATTGGTTTCTAATGATGGGGAGAGAGTTATTAAAGCACCCCTTGAATGATCGAATTCAAATGGGGAGATGCTATAATCAATAGATTTAGCTTCTCCTAAATCATCATAGTAGTTTATATTTTTCTTCTCAAAGTTTGTATTATGTTCAAAAACTGACAGAAAAGGGCAATCTTTGAAACATAGATCACAGGTTATTGCATTATAACAATACTCTCCTATTATTTCTTCAATAGGTTTATTAAGAAAGTAACTTAGCCATTTATTTGCATAAACTATTTTGTGAGCATAGTCTATAATTAGTGCTGGTTTATTTATATTTTCTAATGTTTTAATCTCTTTTTCCATAGTTTTAAATAATTATACATGTATTTTTTAATGTTGCAATAGTAAATTATTAAATCTTATATTTTTTTATCTTTTTTTGCATTTTCTTTATAAAAGCTAAATATTATACAAGCTGATCTAAATTTGCAATAGGTATTTGGAGTAGGGCACACAGGTTTTTCTTTTTCTATTAATTTACCAGACTTTGTGCATGTATAAAAATTGTCATCTTCTTTAATTTCTAATGCTAAGTTTTCTTTCATATTATCACTCCATTGTTTTCAATCATTTCGATTAATTTATACATGTTTCCTATTTTACCAACTGCTAATTTGTCTTTGATATTAAAATAGTCAAGACATGTACCACAGCTTAATATTTCTACACCTTTACATTCTAAGTTTTTTAATTCATCTAAAACTGGAGAATTAAAAATAGTTAAATGAACACCACTGTTAACAAAAAAAATTGTTTCTGGTAATTTTTCAGAATCATTTAGCGTATGAAAAAAGGTTTTTATAAGTATTTCTCCTAATTTTTTATCTCCCTCTCCAAAATAGTTCTTTGTAACTATTAATTTAAGTTGTAACTCTTTTTTTGAAGTGTAGGTAGATACATTCATTTTTTTTATTAATAAGTGGTAATTCTCTCCTATTTTGGTAACTTCAAATTTAATGCCCTTTGTAATTAAAAATCTTTCTATATTTTCTTTTGAGACTTCAGAGTTTGTAATTATTTCTAATTCATTGAAATCTTCTGTCTCAATGGCTTTTTTTGTAAGTATAACTGGCTCTGGACAGGGTTTGTTTCTCACATCAACTATCTTTTTCACTTTTAGCTCCCATTGATGAGTGGAATATCTTAATGCAAGTGTCTTCTACTACTGTAATATTATTATTTTCGAGTAGCTCTTTTGCTTCCTTATTTTTAATTCCCAGTTGCATCCAGAAACATTTTATACCTAATTTTACTGCTTCTTCTGCTATTGGTAAGATATCTTCTGATTTTCTGAAAACATCTACTATGTCTATATTTTCAGTTATTGATAACAAGCTTGGATAACACTTTTCATCAAGAATTGAATCATATTTAGGATTTACTGGTATTATTTTGTAGCCAACTGATTTTAGATATTTTGCCACTTGATAAGAAGGTTTGCTCGGATCATCAGAACAGCCAACAATGGCTATTGTTTTTGCATTTTTTAGTATATCTTGTAGACTATTCATTAAATATCTCCGTCATGGCTTTGACTAATTTTGCTACTTTTTCGTTTGAAACATAATACTGTCTTTTTACACCAATTTTTTCAGCCTTTATCAAATGTTTATTCTTCAAAATAGCCAAATGCTGAGATACTGTTGCTTGGGGAAGTCCTAAACAATCCCATATATCTTTAACGCAACTTTTTCTTTGTAATAATCCTGATAAAATAGTTAGTCTAATAGGATGGCTAATTACTTTTAGAATTTCTGCTAATTCTTCAAACTTTTTATAATCTTCCATTTAAGCCTCCATTTTTAATTATATGAATATTATTATATTCAATTTAGATGAGAAAGTCAATTAATATAATCTCTGTCTTGTTTGTTCAGCTATTTCTTGTAGGGCTTTTATATTTAAGATAATTATTTTGTTTTTTACTGTATCTAAGATTTTCATATCTTTGAATTTTTTTAAGGTTCTTGACAGTGTTTCGTTAACGGTGCCTATTTTTTTTGCAATCTCGGTTTTTTTTAGAACCAGTTCAAATTCTATAATCTCCCCTCTTTTTACTCCCCTAATTGCTGATTCTTTTAACAAAAATTCTGCAAGCCTCACATCAACTGTCTTAAGAGAAACATCATTAATTAGATCAATTACTTTTTTTAACATGATTGAAAGACTTATGATTAAGTTTAGACTTAACTTTGGATTCTTTTCTAGAGTTTCTAAAAAAATATCTTTGTCAAAAAATGCTACTACGCTATCTAATATTGTCTCAGCAAAAGCTGGATAGGTGTTACCAATGAAGATTGCTGCCTCTGCAAAAGTATTGTGAGGGTTTATTATATGAAGAATCTGTTCTCTACTATCAGGTGAAATTCTGTATATTTTAACCATGCCTGATAATAAAACATAGAAACCCTTAGCAATATCTCCTTCAGAAAAAATCAAACTTTTCTTTGGATATTTTTTAATTTTTGCTGTTTTCACAAGCTCTTTTAAGTCTTCTTCATTGAGCCCAGAAAAGATCAAGCATTTTTTAAATTCTGCTATATAGTCCATTAATTTTCCTCAGGCATAACTTATATTTTCTAAAATCATAAATAGAGCATTTATTTGTAATGGATCAGATTTATTTATTACAGATAACACTTTTCCCATTTTAAAGTGTTTGTGTAATTCTTCTGATGTTTTTGAGCTAACTACAATTATTTTATAAAAAGGTATACCTGCTTTTTCAGCATGATCAATAACTTTTTTACCATCAATAGTTGACATCTCCCAGTCTACTATTAAAAGGTCGAAAACTTTATCAAATTCTTTAAAGGCTTCTAAGGGGTCGTTAAAGGTTTTTATATTAAAGCAGGGATAGTGTTTTTCTATCTCATTCTTTATAAGATTAAGAAAAGAAACGTTATCGTCTATTATAATTATAGTCTTCATTTTATTAATTTTTTCTTCATAAGTTTTATTGAAAGAATAAAGAAAATGATACCATGAAAAAAAGGATAGATCCCCTCTAAAATTATCTTTAAGTTTAAATTGTATTCTAACGCTCTTAAAGAAATCATGGAATAGGTGAGAGGAAAGATTATTTTACTAATATAGACTATGAAATCAGGAAAGTTAGTGATAGGAAAAAATGTGCCAGAGAAAAAAATCATAGGGGTATAGTATAGGAAGATAGGGTAGTTAAAGGATTCGATGGTTGATACAATTGAAGTGAACAACATACCAAGAGAAGAAAAAGTAAAAGAAAGAATTGAAATAATTAATAAATAAAAAAATAAGTTCTTTAAGGGGACCAATCCCAGAAAAATTAGAAAAATTAATACCATGAAGCCACTTATTATGCCTCTTGTTGCTCCCCACATAATTTCACCCATTACGACCTCTTCTATACTAACAGGTGTTGCTATAATTGCGTCAAAGGTTTTTTGAAATATCATTTTCACGAAACTTGAATAGGTGGTATAAAAAAAGGATGAACTTAAGGTTGCCATTGCGACAATTGCTGGTATTATAAACTTTTTGTAAGGCATCCCATTTATATCTCTTACAAAATTTCCTAATCCAAATCCAAAGGTTATTAGATAAAAAATAGGTTCTAGTAGGGGTAAAAAAAAGTTTACCCAGAAAAGCTTTTTAAAAACGTCTCTGTTTCTTTTCCATACAGGTATCCAGCCAGTTAAAATTATCACTCCTTTAACTCCTTTCCTGTAAGATAGATGAAAAGATCTTCTAAGTTTGTTGGTCTAACGGTAAATTTTATGTTTTCACAAATATCTGTAAGCATTTCTAAGGCTTCTTTTTTATTATCTGTATGAATATAAATCCTATCTTTGAAAAAGATCTTTTTCCCCTTTATTTCATTTAATTTAACATCTTCGCAGTTATATATTTCTATGGTTTCTGTTCCTATATGTTTGATTATAAGCTCCTTCGGATTTCCCCATGTGATAATTTTACCTGCATCCATTATGTAAATCCTATCACAAAGCTTTTCTGCTTCTTCCATGTAATGGGTTGTTAATATAATAGTTTTACCATTTTTTTTTAAATCTTCAATCATCTCCCATATTTTCCTTCGAGCTTGAGGATCTAAGCCAGTAGTTGGCTCATCGAGTATTATTAATTCTGGATCGTTTATTAAACTTCTTGCAATGATAAGTTTTCTTTTCATGCCACCAGATAAATCGGTTACCTTTTCGTCTCTTTTGTTTTGTAAACCAACAAAGTTAAGTAAATTTTGAATCCTTTTTTCTGCCTCATCTCTCTTTATCCCAAAATATCTCGAGAAAACAAGTAGATTTTCGTAAACAGTAAAGTCAGGATCGAAGTTGTTGTCTTGAGGAACTAATCCTATTAATGCTTTGATTTTCTTCTGATCTTTTTCAGTGTCTAATCCAAAGACTTTTAACTTTCCAGAAGTTTTGAAAGATGTACAGGTAATGAGTTTTATAAGGGTTGTTTTACCTGCTCCGTTGGGTCCTAAAAAACCTACAATTTCACCTTCCTTAACAAAGAAATTTATGTTATCGAGAGCCTTAAAACTATCATAGTTTTTAGATATATTAAAGCCTTCAATAATTATTTGGGTTGTCATCCTTTTATTATATCTATTTATTGAGGGTTTTCAAAATTTTTGCTTTGTATGATTTTGGTAAATAGGCTTTAATAGAAAAACCTGTCTGATCATACTGTAATTTTTCAAGTCTTCCATATGATTTTATAATATCTATTATATTTGATTTATCAAAGGCAAAATGTTCATCTAATAACTCCCAATCTTCTTCTAAAGATTGAGAAATTTTTTTTATTAGGTCCTTTAAACCTATCTTCTTAGATGCAGAAATAAAAACGTATGGTTCTGAGATATTTTGTTCAATTTTGAAAATTTTTAGAGTGTCTTCACTAATCTTATCAATCTTATTAAAAGCTACTATAATTGGCTGATTAGCTCCAAGTTCTTTAAGAATTTTGTTAACTTCATTATATTGTTCTTCCCAGTTTTTGTTGCTCAAATCAACGACATGGATAAGTAAATCAGAATTTACAATTTCTTCTAAAGTAGATTTAAAAGCTTCTATTAAAAAAACTGGGAGCTTTTTTATAAAGCCTACTGTGTCTGTTAACAAGAAAGGATGCATCTCAGGATAAACTATTTTCCTTGTCGTTGGATCAAGAGTGGCAAATAATTTATCTTCTGCTAAGACAGATGAATCTGTTAAAGCATTTAGAAGTGTTGACTTTCCTGCATTTGTATAACCCACTAAAGAAATTACAGGTATTTCATTTTTCTTCCTTGCGATTCTTTTTTCAAACCTACTCTTTTCAATTCTTTCAATCCTTTCTTTAATCTTTTGAATAAGTAATCTTATTTTTCTTCTGTCTGTTTCTAATTTTGTTTCTCCAGGGCCTCTTGTACCTATTCCACCTCCCAATCTTGAAAGAGCAAAACCTCTTCCTTTAAGCCTTGGAAGAATGTAGTTTAATTGTGCTAATTGTACTTGAAGTTTTCCTTCTCTTGATTTTGCTCTTTGAGCAAAAATATCAAGAATTAATCCAGTTCTATCGACAAGTTTTTTCTCAAAGAAATCTTCTAAATTTCTTTGTTGTGCTGGAGTGAGCTCTGCATCAATTATAATCAGATCACAATCAGAGGATAAATGTTTTATCTCTTCTGCTTTTCCCTTCCCAATAAGCAGAGCAGGATTATATTGTCTAATCTCTACTATTACTTTCCCTTCAACTACTGCACCAGCAGTAGTAGCAAGATGATATAACTCTTCTAAAGATTCCTCAGCTTGAATTATCGAATCTTTTTTATCTTTTATACCTATTAAAAAGGCTTTTTCTTTATTGTTTTTTATAATCCTTCTCTCCGGGTTTAAGTATGAATTCTTTTGGAGGAATTATTTTTGAAAGTGCATGTTTATATACTAAAACCAGTTCTAACTGGGTTTGTAACATTATGCAGAAATTGTCAAAACCTTTAATTACCCCAACAATTTTTTTTCCATCAAGCATTTCAAGCACCACATTAATTTTTTCTTTTCTCAACTGATTTAAAAACAAATCTTGAATGTTCATAAAACCTCCCCCAATAAAAAAGTAAAAAAGATAATAAAAATTTATTAATTGTTATGCAAGAATTTTTTAGCTTTTTCAAGAAAAATTTTTAACTGCTTCGGTGATTCTGCATTAATAAACTGCACATTTTTTTCTTTTTTGAACCAAATTTTTTGCCTTTTTGCATATTCTTTGGTAGATTTAATTGTCATATTTATGGCCTCGTCGAAAGATATTTTACCTTCTATATGCATTACTGCCTCTTTATATCCAATGCTTTTTAATGGTTTAATATTTAATCCATAGAGTTCTATAATTTTTTTTGTTTCTTCTATAATACCTTCATTGAAAATTTTTTTAGTCCTTTCTTCAATCCTTTTAAGAAGAATGTCTTTTTCAAGATGGGGAATTAAAATAGTAAAGTTATAAGGTGATATGTGAAAGCCGTATTTTTTATGAATATCGCTCATCTTTTCTCCAGTAGCTGTATAAAATTCAAGAGCTCTTACAATTCTAATTTTATCATTAGGGTGAATTTTTTCAGCAAATTCAGGGTCAATTTTTAAAAGTTCATCATAAAGTTTTTCAAGCCCCCATTCAATTAATCTTTTTTCCCATAATTTTCGAGCTTCTTTAATTAATGAGTCATTCTGTTCAAATAGTCCATACAAAAAGCATCTTATATAAAGTCCAGTACCACCAACAATTATGGGAATCTTATTTCTTGAATAAATCTCAGTTACTTTTTTTTCTGCTAATTTTTTAAAGATGTAGGCATTAAAATCTTCATTGGGTTCTAAGATATCAATCAAATGATGGGGTATTTTATCTCTATATTCTTTTGGAGGCTTTGCTGATCCGATGTCAAAATATTTGTAAACTTGAATTGAATCTGCATTTATAATCTCACCACCAAGTTCATTTGCAAGGTAGAAGGCAATATCACTTTTACCTGTTGCAGTTTGTCCAGCAATAATAATTATTTTCCGCATATTTAATTCTTTCTACCAAATTTTTTTTCTAATTCATCAAGTGTTATAGAGATGATGAAATTTCTGCCATGGGGGCAGAATGTTTCAATATCCTTATCTGTAAGTGATTGGAGTAGATATTCTATTTCCTCAATATTTAATTTTGTCGTTTTTTTAATGGCTTCTTTGCATGCTGAGATAGAAGACATTTTTTTTATAAAATCTTCTTCTCTTTTGAAAATATTTATATCATCAATGATGCTGATAATTAAATCAATTGCAGTTTCAAAGGATAAAAAAGATGGTATTGCTGTTATAGCCAAACTCATTGGTCCGCTTTGTTCAAAGGAGTAGCCAAATTTTTCAAGAAAATTTCTATGGGTTTCATAAATATGCATTTTACTTTCACTAATGTTTATAATGTAGGGAATTATTTTCTGAGAGTTTTTCCCCCCTTCTTTATAACTTTCTATAATTTTATTAAATATTAACCTTTCATGAGCAGCATGTTGGTCGATTATATATAGAGTTTTTTCTTTTTCTACTAATACATATCCATTACAAAATGTGCCAATTATTTTACACTCATCATACTTATTTATTTCTTTAGAATAAAGATAAGGTAGAAAATCTTCTTTTTTTTCTTCAATTTTATATTCAGAAATATCTTTATTGATTTTTGGCAGTTCTTCTTTATTAACTTCAGGTACATAAAAGATCTCTTTTTTGCTTGCTTTCTCTAAAAGTTCTCTTAAAAGATTATAGATATCATTGTATCTGTGAAATTTAACCTCTTTTTTTGTCGGATGGACATTTACATCAACTTCATTTGGTGGTATTTCAAGAAAAATAGCAACAAAGGGACTTCTTTTTCTTTGTTCTCCATAATAATCATTTAGGACTTTATAAAATAGCCTATCCTTTACGAATCTTCTATTTACAGAGAATATGTGAAAGTTTGACAAAGGTAAGTCTGGATAGGATATGTATACTTTTGCAGAATATTCATTATTTTGAATTTTGTAAGAATTTAATTTTCCGTATAGCGAGGGAAATATTTGAAATATTCTTGTTTCAATAGAATCTGTTGAGTTTAAAAGTAGCAAAATTTTATTATTATCAGAAAAAATAATTTCAATCTCTGGATATAAAATTGCAATACCTTCAATGTATTCCAATATTAGAGACTTTTCCCATAAAGCACTTTTTAAAAATTTCTTTCTTGCAGGTATATTTGCGAATAAATTTTTAACAATTATATAAGTTCCATTACTTGTACCAACTTCTCTAATTATTGGTGAGCTACCATATGACGATTTTAATTCATATCCCTGCAATTCTTCCTTTGTTTTTGTTAAAATTGTTAATTCAGAAACTGCTGAAATACTATATAAAGCCTCACCTCTAAAGCCCAAGCTTGTTATATTGTAAAGATCTTCAACTCTTGATATTTTGCTGGTTGCGTGTTTATGTAAACATTTTTCCAAGTCATCTCTATCCATCCCTATACCATTGTCTTTTACCCAAATGGTTTTTTTACCTCCCTCTTCAATCCCAATCTCAATTCTGGTTGAATTAGCATCGATTGAGTTTTCAACAAGTTCTTTAACAACCGATAGAGGCCTTTCTACTACTTCGCCAGCTGATATGGCAGAAGCGATTTCTTCATTTAAAAGTATTATTTTTCCCATGTTACTCCCAGTTTTCCCAAGTTTTTTTTGCTCGATTGTATAGATAAAGACAAGACAAGACACTTATAAATAATAAAAATGCGTAACTAATTATAAAGTTTAAGTAACTAATAGTTTGGGCAAAAAGTTTATTTTTCAGATAACTATAAACTGGACCTGCTTGGATAACAATGCTGAGTCCAATATATAGCATGCTAAAGAGCATGTAGGTTATTCCACCGTAACTAAAGGAAATCTCTGTTACATTAGAAAATTTAAAATGGGGGTAAATAATACTAAATGATAAACCAAAGAATGTTAAGACAGCAGTCATTGTTAGCACATTAATAACCGTGAACAAATACATAAAACTATCAACATTTAAAAGTTTATTTGAAAATAGGGAAAGTAAAATTCCAAATATCAAAAGTGGTATAAAATATAATAAGAATTTAGATAAAAAGATTTGATGCATTTCTATGGGGAAGCTTTTTACTATCCACATTACCTTGCCTTCTTGTGAAAAGCTTGGAAATACAAAACGATTAATAAGTGAGGCAAGTATGAATTCAAGAATTCCGATATTGAAAAAGGCTACCATATTCATAGTTATTGCATGTTTTATAGGTAAGCTTTTTACACTGAAAAGATATACAAAAACAAGACCTACCAGTAGTAAGAGTTGACTCCATTGTCCTGTATCTCTTGCTATTTCTTTTAAATCTTTAAGAAAAAACTGTCTTATTCCATTAGAAAAGGGAATTATTTTAGCAATTATATCTAATTTACTGCCTTTTATTTCTTTTTTTATAAAATCAGATTTTGCCCTTGAAAAAGAATAGGTATAAATTTTATTAGAGATGATAATAAAAATAAGAAAACATAATATTGTAAATAAAAATAACATTAAAAGATAAATTAAATATTGATTTGCATTTTTATCAAAGGTTAATGCTGAAAAGCCCTTTGTAATCCAAGTGGAAGGAAGAAAAGGATATTCTGGTGTTTCAAGTCCCTTCAAGAATTTCATAAATTCTTGATCTGGTATTGGTCGGAATAGTCTTTCAGGTCTTATTAATCTGATTACTATGAATATAAATGCAATAAAAATTGCAGAAATACTCCAAAGTATTTGGTGGGCTCTCTTTGCAGGAAAGTAATTAACTATGAAAAGGGTAATTAAACAACCGAGTGCTGAGAGAGATAAAAATAAAAAGAGATATAGCAAGAATATTAAAAAAAGGTTGTACTTTGAAAAACTGAAACTTTCAAAAAGAGCATAGTAAAATGGAATCATGGCGAAAATCACCATCCATGAGCTCGTTATAGTAGTTTGTAAATATCTTGATATTATTAATCTCTTATTGTTTAAAGGATATGAAAGTAGTAATTCTAAATCTTCGGAAACATAAAAGTAGTATATTGAATTTGTTAAATTACTAAAAAAAAGCATAGAGAGAAAAGTCAGATTCATAATATTAACAAGCTGGATTGTTAGATGTTTTGATAAAAATTCTACTTCTATTTTAAGGTAATTAAAAATTTTCAAAAAAAATCTATACTCTCCAAAGAAAAAAAGTATAGCCAAAAAAAGTAAGATGAAGATCTTTAGTCGTTTGTCAGAACTTTTGTTAAGGAAATTATTTTTAAGCATTAATAATCTATATTTGTAATTCATAAGTATTATTTTATTCATTTATATTTTTTTTAAAAACAAAATAAAAGTTTATTTTTTATAGAAAATTTCAAGTATAATTCTAAAAATGAGATTTTTTGATAATATAATTGAAGGAATCTTTCTCTCAAGAAGAAATAGATTTGTCATAGAATGCCTGATTAATGGTATAAAAACAGAAGCTTATTTACCTAATCCTGGCAGATTGGTAGAGTTGTTATACAGAGGTGTAAAAATTTATTTGACTAAAGATCTTAATTTGGGAAAATTGAGATTTACTGTTATTGGTGTTAAGAAAGGCGATGACAATGTTATGTTACATACCCATGTTTCAAACAAAGTTTTCAAGTATTTATTGGAAAAAAAGTTGTTAAGAGATTTAAAGGATTTTAAAATTCTTCACGAAGAATATAAGTATAATAACTCGCGATTCGATTTTTTATTGGAAGGTAAGTGTGATAAGAAGGTTGTCGAGGTTAAAACTTGTACACTCTATTACGATAATATAGCAATGTTTCCAGATGCAGAGACTAAAAGAGGAACTAAACATCTAATTGAATTATCAAAAGTAAATGGTGCTATCGTTTTTTTAGTTCAATCAAAAAATGTTGATTATTTTTTGCCTGAATTTAATATCGATTTTCAATTTGCAAATACTTTAATGAAATTAAAAGATAAAATCTTTGTTAAGGCATATGCAATAGAATGGAATAATGATTTTTCTCTAAATCAAAATATTAAAGAATTAAAAATACCCTGGAGAATATTAGAGAATCATTTGGTTGATAGTGGCAGTTACTTCTTGATATTCAAGCTTAATGAAAACAAAAACATAAAAATTGGTGAAAGAGGTGATATCTTTTTTAAGGAAGGTTACTATATCTATGTTGGTTCTGGTAAAAAAAATTTAAAAAAAAGAATAGAAAGGCATAGAAGGATAAAAAAGAAAAAATTTTGGCACGTAGATTACTTCAGAGAAAATGCAATTTATTTAACATCAATAATTTTTAGAACTCAGAAAGATTTAGAGTGTGAGCTTGCGAAAAAATTATTACAAGTTGCAGATTGGTCTATTAATGGTTTTGGTGCTTCAGATTGTGGGTGTGATACTCATATGTTTGGGTTTTATAATAATCCCCTTGATTATGAGAATTTTAGGCAAGTGGTATTTCATTACAGAATAGGTATATTAAAGGAAGAGATTAATAATGGACTTGAAATGTAGTGGTTTTTAATATAATCTTACATCATGAAAACAGCTTTTATTTATACTGATGAGCTTGCAAAATTTAAATATAGTGATACCCATCCACTAAAACCTTTTAGATTAAAACTTACTTATGAGCTTATAAAAGCCTATGGCCTCGATGACATTGATAATTCAATATTTAAAAAACCAAAAATAGTTAATGAAGAGATTTTATTGAAGGTACATACTCACGACTATCTTGATGTATTGAAGACCTTAAATTCTGGCATTGATGTTCCTTACGCATCACATTTTGGTTTAGGTTATGGAGATAATCCGATATTTAATGGTATGTATGATTGGTCTATGTTGGTTACAAGTGCAACTGTTGAGGCTGCAAATATAATATTAAGTAATGAAGCCAACATCGCTTTTAACATTTCTGGAGGTCTTCACCATGCATTACCTAATAAAGCATCGGGTTTTTGTTATATCAATGATATTGCTGTAGCAATAAAATATTTAATTGATCAGGGGAAAAGGGTCGTATATCTTGATATTGATGCCCATCATGGAGATGGTGTTCAGCATATTTTTTATGATACAAATCGAGTTTTGAAGATTTCAATACACGAGACTGGTTATTACCTTTTTCCAGGCACAGGGTTTGTAGAAGAGATGGGAGAAAAAGAGGGATATGGATACTCAGTAAATGTTCCATTACCACCTTATAGTGATGATGAGGTTTTTCATTACGCATTTGATAAAGTAGTTCCAGAGTGTATTGATAGATTTAAACCAGATATTATTGTTACACAATTAGGAGTAGATACGCTTTATGACGACCCACTTGCCCATCTTAACTATTCGATTTATGGGTTTTCATCTGCAGTAGAAAAGATAAAAAATTTGGGGATACCCTGGATTGCACTTGGTGGTGGTGGATATGACATTGCAAGTGTAGCAAAGGCATGGACTGTAGCATGGGCTGTCATGAACAATAAGGACTTGAACAAGAACATACCTGAAGATTTCATGAAAACTTATGGGAAATATGGGTTTGAGAATGATGATCTTTTTGGTCCAAGATATGAATTAGTAGAAGAACAAAAAAAGAAAGTATTGGAGATTTTAGATAGAGAGATAACTTTTATCCATAAAAAGATTATGCCCCTGATTAAGGATAGATAATGAGTAAAAATCTCATGCCCTTCGAAGGAAACTTAATGACGACGGGAATGGGGATACTGCCTCACAAAGATTTGGACAGAGCTCTTAAAATATCAATGTCTGTTGATATTCCCTTTTGGCCACAGTTACCAAAAATGAGTTTTTTTGAAGATATGTATGTTCAAGCCTCTGAAAATTTTCCTGGAATTATACTTGAGCCTGAAAACCTTAATATATATTTTGATACCGCAAAGTTCTACTCTCAATTGGAGAATACTCTATTAAATTTTGAAAATCCTGATTTTTTTAAAATGTCTCCTCAATATTCTGCAACCTATCATGCCTTTCTGGGATTTGACCTTTCAAAATATGCTTCTATAAGAGGACAGTTGGAAGGCCCAGTAAGTTTTGGTCTAAAAGTATTAGATGAAAATAAGAAACCAATAATATTCAATGAAGAAGTTAGATCAATTCTGTTTGATTTCATGGCGAGAAAAGCTAATGTACAACTGCAAGAGCTAAAAGATAAAAATCCAAGAGCTTTCTTATTTATAGATGAGCCTGGTTTACAATATATATTTAGTAGTGTTTCAGGTTATACAAATGATATGGCAAAGAGAGATTTTGAAATTTTCTTTAATCAGATAGAGCATCCAAGAGGTATACATCTTTGTGGAAATCCCGATTGGGATTTTCTGCTCAATCTTGATATAGATATTCTTTCTTTTAATGCTTATAACTGTGGAGAAATATTTGTAAAATATAAGGCGAGCATAAAAAGATTTCTTAAAAGAGGGGGCATAATAGGTTGGGGATTAGTTCCAGCAAATTATGAAGAGTTTCAAAAGGAAAACAAAGAGCATCTTATTCATCATATTGAAAATTTGTGGGGGGAACTGGTTAAAGAAGGTTTTGATTTGAAAGAGGTGTTGACTAAAAGTATCCTAATGCCAGCGACATGTGCACTTTTAAATCCCGATGAATTTAAAACTGTAGAAGAAGCTTATAATTGGCTTAATAATCTATCCCATAAATTAAGAGAGAAATATAAAATTGTGTGATTTTTTACGATAAATTTACATTTTTATAATTTTTTTTTAAATTTGTTTTCAGTTTAAGGTAGGGATTTGATTAAACGTTATATAAACAAATTTTATCTCTTGAATTATATTTTTTTAAAATAGTATACTTACACAAAAAGGCTAAAGGATATGAAAATACAAAACTTTTTTTTCTTAATAATCTTTTCAGTAATTTTGAGTTGCAGTTATTTGACGGAATCAAAGCCATTATTGAAACAATCTGAGATTGAGAAATTAATCGCTGGAAGAATTGATGCAGAATATATTGGGACAGATAATTGTTTAAAAAACTGCCATGAAAAGGGAAATGAACACAAAAAGTTGGCAGATTATTTTAAGAAAAGTGTTCATGCAGAACAAATTAATATAGATACACACCTTCCTCTTGTTAATTGTGAAACATGCCATGGACCTGGTAGCATTGCTGTTGAAAACATAAAGGAAGTCAATGGAAAAAAACAGTGCGACTTTGATAGTCTAATTAATATAAAGAAGTTGCCAGCTGAGGCAAAAAATCTAATATGTCTTAAATGTCATACAAAAGCCTCTTCACCTAATCTTGCTATGTGGAGAGGTTCTAAACATGATTTAGCTGGGGTTTCATGTAGTGATTGTCACAAACTACACAAATCCCCTTTGCAAAAAGTTGAGCATAACCAGCAGATTGAGCTATGTTTGGGATGTCATAAGAAAATAAAGGTAGAGATTTCAAGTTTATCAAAGCATCCATTTCATGAAAGAAAAATTATCTGTACAGATTGTCACAACCCCCATGGAAGCTTTACAAATAATCTTTTAAAAAAGGAGTCTCTTAGAGAAACTTGTGCTAATTGCCATACTGAAAAAGCTGGTCCCTATATTTTTGAGCATGCTGATTTGATGGATGATTGTAGTAACTGTCACGTTCCACATGGTTCGGTTAATGATAATCTTCTAAAAGTCAAAGAACCTATATTATGTTTAAGATGTCATGAAGGTCATCATTCTTTTAGAAGTACTGCATTAAGCCCTGTCAATAAATTAAAATACTATAATAGATGTACTGACTGTCATCTATCAATTCACGGGACAGACACTCCTTCTGGTTCAGCCACAACGTTGCCAAAGAATCAAGGGAGGATGTTAAGGTAGGGATTTATGAAAAAAAATATCATTCTGGTTTTTTTAATATTTTTTACATCAAATGTAGTATTAGCAGAAGATATTGTTTATAGAGAGTTTTATTTTGAAACTGGATACAAATTTTATTCAGTAGACGGTGCTGTTGACTTAGTCAATGAATATAAAGCTTCTCGTTCTTCGCCTTATTTCTCATTAACTTATAAAGATCTCTCTCCAAACGATAAAATAATGTTCGATGCATTAATTAATGAAAAAGATAATAGAAATATTGATTTACACTATATACACAAGGATTTGCTTAATATTGAATTTAGTAATCGCTCATTAGTACATAATTTAGATCACAAATTACTTTTATATCACCCTGAAAAATATGATTTAAATCCTTCCACAAATTACAGGCTTGATTTTTTAAAAAACTATTTCTCTACAAAATATAAACCCTTTAATTATCCCTTTCATTTAAAACTGATAATTGAAGATATTGAAAGAGATGGGACGGTACAAAAAATATTTTATGGAGCGAGAAGTTTGGACTTGAATATACTTTCTTTACCTCCAAACCTAAGAAACAACATCTTTTCGAGGGATAGGCAAATAGGTTTTGAAACAGAAAGAATTATAGCAACAATCGATGGAATTTTAGGAGGAGTTGGATTAGTTTTTGATCTCACATCTGAAAATTTTACTAACAAACATCATAATTCTCTTGATTATTTATTAAATTATCCAACAATAAATAAAAATGCTTATGAGTTGAAATTATATAGTAATCTTACCGGTCAGTTGAGTTGGGCTCTTGCTTTAAATCGCAGGGATGCAAAAAATCATAATAGAGATGAAATAGGAAGAGAAGGGGCAAGTGTAACCCAAACAGATACTGTAGCTACAGTTACTTATTATCCAAAGAAAAATTTAAAATTTACTTTAAAAGTTGGTTACTTAGATAGGGATCAGGATAATCCAGATACCGTGAGGTTTTTAAATAATGATATAGTTGGTATTAAGGATGCGGTGTCCTATTCTAAGAAAACGGCTGATTTTTCAGCATGGTATGAAATATCATCCAAAGCAATTTTAAAATTAAATTTAAAAAGAAAGGAAATAGAAAGAAGCTTCAATTATTTTACACTACCGGAGTATTCTCATACAAATACAGGTGTCTTGTCTTTAGAAGGCAGGTTAAATAAAAATTTTTCTTATAAACTTATACAGAAGGTCGAAAATAATCATAATCCATCATATAAAAAAATGCCCGAGATGCTTTACTCCACAGCAGTTAATCTTAACTATGATTTTAATATATTTTCAGGTATTTACTTACAAAGTGAGTATTTAATGTCAGAAAATAATTCTGATATTGGATATTTTCGTAGAAGTAGGGAACACAAACACTTCTTGAACTGTTGGATTAATATAAGCGATGATTTAAATTTAAATTTATATGGTTATTATAACAGTGAAAAATTCATATCAAATATTCAGTATGGTAGTTCAAACCCAACGTTTTTTTTAGATAAAGATGTTCCATACTCTTTTACGCTTTACCAAACAGGGCTAAATATTAGTAAGATTATAAATAAAAAACACAATTTATATGGAGACGTTAGTTATGTTCGTGGATATGGTACTTATTATCCCCATCTCTTTATAGGAACAGTTACTAATCCAGGACCACCATTAGTAACTTATAATTTCAATACTTTAGGTTTAGATAGTTTGGCTTCTACGGATTTTTATCAATATGGAATTTTATTGGGAAATAGTTATTCAATTGGAAAAAGATCAAGGGTTAGATTAGAAGCAAGCTTGAAGGATCATGTAGATAAAACCAATTATCCTAAAGAGGGAACTGTTAAGATGGTTTTTGTATCCTGGGAAATGAAATGGTAAAGAGATTTATCTTATTGATGATAATTTTTTTATTTATTATAGGCGATAGGTCCTATTCTAAGGAGAGAGTTGTTGCTGTAATTTTAGCATCTAATTTAGAAAAGTTTAAAATAGCCTATAATGAATTACAAAGAACGCTACAAGAACATAAAAAGGATAGTTATGTTCAGATTGTTTTATCAACACCTAACCCTGATCCTGCTTCATGGGCAAATGCTTTAAAGAGGGCGGAAGGTATGGAAGTAGATTTAATTATTGCTTTTGGCGCTCCTCTTGCTTATACGGCTTTGAAGGAAAGAATATCAGTGCCTCTTTTGTATGTTGATGTCTATGAAAAGGGTATTCTCGATGCTTTTAAATCAAAACAGATGACTGGGATTTATAATGTTATTCCAATAACAACAGTTTTGAAGAATTTGTTAGCGTTAAAGAGTTTTAAAACCTTACATGTTCTATATTGTCCTTTAGAGAAAGAGAGCGAAATACAAGCAGGAAAAATTAAAGAGTTAGCAGAATACGAAGGTATAAAAGTATCCCTACATCCTTTAAAAAGTGCTCAATCAGTTTATGATATAAGTATAAACAATACCGATGCAATTTTTTTAACATCATCTGTAATTTTAGAGATGGGTGCTAATAAGATAGCTCAGTTTGCAATAGAAAAAGAGGTTCCTTTAGTTGGTGTTTCAGAGACTGTAACAAATGCAGGTGGACTTATGTGTGTTGCACCGGATGCTAAAATACAGGGTAGGTTAATTTCAAATTTTTTGTTAAACTATATTGAAAAGGGTATTTTAACTAAGAGCGAACAGATTAAGGAAGTTAATTTTATACTAAATATGAAGACTGCAAAAAGAATTAATATTACAATACCTTTTACAGTTTTAAATAACGTAACAAAGGTAATAAAATGAAAGAAAAGAGCATAAAAACACCATTATACACAACAGTATTTATCTCAATAGCATTAGCTTCACTAATTACAGCAATAGTCATTACAATCAATTTTTATAGTGATTATAAAAATAATGTATATAAAACCATTCGAAATATAGGTAATAAATTTAGTGATGATTTGCAGAAGATGATTGCCTTTGGTTTAACTATTTATGATATACCTAATTTCCAAAATGATTTAAATGAGAAATTGAATGAGGAACCAAGTATAGCATATATAATTATAACTGAGATGGATGGAACAATTTTAGCAACCAATTCAAATACACAATTAAATCAAAAGTTTTTAAGTAAAGATATGGAAGATGTTAATGTTAATAATGAGAGGGCTTTGAATTTTCAAATAAAGGTAAAAGATCCGGAAAGACAAAATGAATTAAGATACTTGATAAACATTGGTTTGAAAAAGGGTTTTTTAAGTAAAAAAATTTACGGTTCTTTAATGATGGTGCTTGCTGTATCATTTACCACTATTTTCACAGTTTTCTTTGTTTTTAAGAGAATTATTAATAAAAGAATTGTAGAACCATTAAAAGAACTTAAAGATGCTACAGAAAAGGTTACTAATGGAGAACTATCTGTTAGTCTAACCCCTGTTTTTAATGATGAAATTGGACTTGTAACAGACAACTTCTCTGCGATGGTTAAAGAAATCAAAGAGATACTGAATAAAATTAAGGATAGTATAGAAAAGCTCAGAAATATAGGCGATAGAACTGGAGAAATAAGTCAAACCGTTAGAGATGGTTCTTTTAAACAAAAAGAGGGCATAGACAACATAAGAAAGATTTACTCTGATATAGAAGATAGAATAAAAGCCCTCAAAAACAAGGTAAATTCACTGAATGATTTTCTTGAGCTTACTACTTCTACATTTTTGGAATTATCTGCTTCTTCTGAAGAGATTTCAAAGCTTATGGAGGAACTTCTTAGTGTAGTAGTTAAAGTAGAAGAGGCTTATAATAAACTTAGAAATATAAACATAAAACTTGATGAAGGAGCAGTTCTTTTAGAAAGGGAAGTAGAAAATATTCTTTCCTTTGTAAATCAATTAGACGCTTCGGTCAGAATAACTCTTCAGAACATTAATGAAACTTCAAGGATGGCTGAAAAAATAAATAAATTGGCAGAAGAGAGTAAATGGGCAACAAAAAGTTCAATTGAAAGTGTCAATAAAATGGCTGAAGTAACATTAGAGACTAAAAATGCCTTCGGAATATTAAGAAACAATATAAACAAAATAACAGCAATTTTAGATGTTATAAATGAGGTTGCTGAACAGACAAATATGTTGGCTCTTAATGCTGCAATTATTGCAACTCAGAGTGATGAAAGTGGAAGAGCATTTGCTATAGTCGCTGATGAAATAAAAAATTTGTCTCGAAGAACACAAAAATCTACCCTTGAGATATCGAGTCTTATTTCAGATATTATGAATCAAACTGAAAATGTATATTTTAAGGTTCAAGAAAGCGTTAATGAAGGTAATGTAGTTCTGGAACAATCAAGGAATATCGAAGAAAAGGTTGCTCAAATTATTGATTTAGTATATAAACTAACAGAAAGTATGGGACAGGTTCTAAAGGCATCAAACGAACAATCTGAAGGGAGTTCAGCTTTAAGAAGGGGTGTAGAAGATTTAAAAAATATTTCTAAAACATTAATAAATGTAAAAGATGAAGCGGTTAAGGTGGGTAACACTATTAATGAATTATTTGATTTTATAGTTAACGTTACTAATAAAGTAAACAACTCGGTAAGAGAACAAAATGCATCAATAGGGAGTGTTAAAGGTTCCTTTGTTGAATTAAGTAATTTTTCAAAGGATTTAGTTGAACATATAGATAAAGAGGAAAAGGAGATAAAAATCTCAGAAAAAGCTCTTGAAGATGTATTGAATTTATCCGAAGAAAATGCGATTAAGAGTAAAAACTTAGAAGAAAAGTTGTTAGAAATAAAAGAACAAATTTCTCTTTTCAAGGATTTGACAAACAAATTCAGACTTTAATAAATTTGGTAATAATTAAAAGATTACCGAGCTATTTAATATCAAGTTTATTTTTTTTTTATCTTCATCTATAATAATTAAGCTATATTTTTAAAAATCACTCCTATAGGAGGGGTAATTTGGAAAGCTTAAATTTTGTGGGAAAAGTTGTTGAAGTTAATATCGAAGAAGAGGTTAAACAATCCTATCTCGACTATGCTATGAGTGTTATTGTTGGAAGAGCTCTTCCCGACGCTAGGGATGGACTGAAGCCTGTTCATAGAAGAATACTTTATGCCATGTATGACATGGGAAATGAATGGAATAAACCTTATAAAAAATCAGCACGTATAGTTGGAGATGTTATAGGTAAATATCATCCCCATGGTGATCAAGCAGTTTATGATGCAATAGTTAGAATGGCTCAAGACTTTTCAATGAGAATGCCACTTATTGATGGGCAAGGTAATTTTGGGTCTATTGATGGAGATCCACCTGCTGCTATGCGTTATACAGAAGTCAGGATGAAACAGCTCTCTTCAGAATTACTTGCAGATATAGATAAAGATACTGTGGATTTTGTTCCTAATTATGATGGATCTTTAAAAGAACCAGTTGTTTTACCCGCTAAATTTCCTAATTTACTTGTCAATGGTGCTTCAGGAATAGCAGTCGGAATGGCTACTAATATTCCCACTCACAATCTTGTTGAATGTATTGATGCTACAATTTATTGTATTGATAATCCTGATTGCTCAATTGAAGATATCATAAAAATAATGCCAGGCCCCGATTTTCCAACATACGGAATTATTTATGACAATGGTGATATATTTAATGCCTATAAAACAGGGCGAGGTACAATAAAAATTAGGGGTAAAATTGAGGAAGAAGCCCTAAAGGGAGATAAGACAGCTCTTGTAATAACAGAGTTACCCTATCAGGTTAACAAGGCTGAATTAATAAAAAAAATAGCTGAATTAGCGAGAGATAAAAAAATAGAAGGGATATCAGACATAAGAGACGAGTCTGATAAAGATGGTATACGTGTTGTGATTGAATTAAAAAGAAATGTGCCGGGTTTAATAATTAAAAACCAGCTTTTTAAATATACACAACTTGAACAGTCTTTTGGTATTAATATGATTGCCCTTGTTAAGGGACAACCTAAGCTACTAAATCTAAAAGAACTTATATTTGTTTTCATTGAACATAGAAAAGAAGTTGTTACAAGAAGAACACTATTTGATTTAAATGATGCAAAAAAAAGAGCTCATATACTTGAAGGTCTGAAAATAGCCATAGATAATTTAGACTTAACGATAAAATTGATTAGAGAATCTAAATCACCAAAAGAGGCCAAAACAGCCTTAATGACAAATTTGAGTCTCAGTGAAGAACAGGCTCAAGCAATACTTGACATGAAGCTTCAAAGACTAACGAACATGGAAAGGGAAAAGATTATTGAAGATTATGAAAAAATAATAAAGTTGATAGCAGAATTAGAAGGCATACTAAAAGATGAAAGGAAAATTTATGATATTATTAAAAAAGAGTTAGAAGAGATAAAAAATAAATATGGTGATAAAAGAAGAACAATAATAGAAGCACAACAAATTGAACTTGACAAAGAAGATTTGATCCCCGAAGAACAGGTTGTAGTAACGATTACCCATAGGGGATTTATAAAAAGAACACCAGTAAATGAATATAAGAAACAAAAAAGAGGTGGCAAAGGGAAAATCGGGTTAACACTAAAGGAAGGGGATTTTATAAGAGATCTTTTCATAGCCTCAACCCATGATTATATTCTTGCTTTTACTAACTTAGGAAGAATGTACGTAAGCAAAACCTATGAATTTCCTGAAGCAGATAGGACCTCCTATGGAAAAATTATTACTAACTATTTCCCTTTGAAAGAGAACGAAAAGGTAATTAACTTAGTTTCAGTTAGTACTTTTGATACTGATAAAGAAATATTTTTTGCTACAGAAAAGGGAATTGTAAAAAAGACCGCACTGAGCTTATTTAAAAATGTAAGAAAGACTGGAATTAATGCTATAAACATACATGATGATGATTTTCTTGTGTCTGCTGCTATAGTAGGAATTGATGAAGATATAATACTCTCCACTAAAAATGGAAAGAGTATAAGATTTGGAGTCGAGCAAGTAAGAAGCATGGGAAGAACTGCTGCTGGAGTTAAGGGAATTGAGTTGAGTGAAGGAGATAAGGTTGTCTCTATGGATGTTATAACCAAGGATGATGATAGCTCACTTTTAACTGTGACAACTTTAGGGTATGGCAAAAGAACTAAGATCAAAGAGTATAGAGTTCAAAATAGAGGGGGAAAAGGTATTTTGACTGTCAGACTGACAGAAAAAAATGGAAATGTTATGGGAGTTTTACACGTAAAAGATGATGATGAGATATTGCTCATTTCAAGTAGTGGAAAAATTGTAAGATTGTCGGTCAAAAGTAGCATACCTGAATATGCAAGAAATAGCCAGGGTGTAAAACTAATAGATTTACAGGGCGATGAGAGGATAGTGAGCATTGGTAAGATAATAGAGAAGGAAGAAATCGAAGAAAATGAGACAGAAGGGGAAAATGGCGATGAAAATAAACTATTATAAGTTAGCATTTATATTGTTATTCTGTTTTTTTCTTTTTAGTTGTGCTGAGAGAAAAGCTAAAAATTCTTATAAAATGGCAGAGGAATTGTTAAAGAATAATAATTATAAAGAAGCGGTTGCTAAGTATGTAGAAGTTTTAAAGTATGATAAACCAATTCCTGAAGTTGAAGATTCCTATTACAAAATAGGTGTTATTTATTCTAAATATTTAGACGATCCTAATTCAGCCATCTATTACTTTGAGCAAATGTTTACCAAGTTTCCAAAGTCATCACGTATTCCAGAAGTAAAGAAGGATATTGCTTATACATATCTGTATAAGTTAAATCAGCCAGAAAAGGCTCTTACTCATTTAGAATATATCGAACAGAACCATAAAAATTATCCTCAATTAGATGAAGTCGTGTATCATAAGTCTAAATCATTGATTTCTCTAAAAAAATATGATGAAGCAATGAAAACAGTTGAAAATTTCAATACTGTTTTCCCAAATTCTAAGTTTAATGAAGAAGTTGATTATCAGAAGGGACTTATAAAATTTAATCAGGGTAGATACAAAGAAGCAATTGAAAATTATAATAATTATATTCAAAAATATCCAAATGGTTCTTTTAAAGCCTTAGCTAAATTTGATATAGGAGTTTCTCAAGAGAATTTAGGTAACTACAAGGAGGCATTAGAAACTTTCAAAAGCATAGGTTCTGAGTATCCTAACCAGGAAGCATTAAAAATTAAAATTCAAAAATTAGAAGAGAGATTAAAGAAAAAAAGTAAAGCACCCGTAACAAGAACCCCTAAATCTCTAAAAAAATCAAGGGAGCAGACAAAATCATCTGTTAAAAGAACAACAAAAAAATCCACTAAAAAAACAAAAAGTAGCAAAAATAGTGAAAATTAGTGTTATAAGTATTGGTAATAAAATTGTCGAACGAGATTTAAAAGAATATTCCAACGAGTTAATTAAAAGAATTAAACCCTTTGCAAAGATAGAAGAAATATATTTTAAAGAAACAAAACAACTTTTTGAAAATATAGAAAACCTAACAAATGTAATTATACTTGATGTTGATGGCAAACAATTAAATTCCAAAGAATTTTCAGAATTACTGAAGAAGGATCTAACTTTTATTATCGGTCCACATAATGGTTTTAGTGAGCAAGAAAGGAGGCATCTTTTAAATAAGTTTAAATCCCTATCATTATCAAAACTAACTTTTCCCCATCGATTATGCAAAATATTACTCTTAGAGCAAATATATAGAGGGTTTTGCATACTTTCAAATCATCCCTATGCCAAGTAGTTATATAAAAATCTAATTTTTATAATTCAGATATTGAATCGCTTTATTTTCTAATTTTTTATTTCAATAATTTTGCTTTTCAGGGTATAAATTTTAAAAATTTTATTAAAACGTTAAAATTATAAAAATTTAATTGACAAATTTTAATTATAGAAGTAGGATTGCGATTAGAAATGTTTAATATAATAAAAAAGATATCTCAACCCTTTTTAGTATCTGTTAAATTTTTACCGTTTTTTAACAATAATATTGATCAAGCTGCTTTTTTTAGTTTTCAAATTTTACAAAAAATTAAATTCAACGTATTTAGTGAGGAAAAATGTGAAACCTAAAAGTTTAAAATTTTTATTTTTATTTTTTTTTATAGTTTTCTTTGTTAAAACTGCCTTTAGTGTTGATCCACCACATGATAGATTTAGCTGTAATAATTGTCATGGAAACAATTTGATCTCAACTAAAAATGGTGGACTGGATTTAAGCCGGATGTGTTTAGACTGTCATAAGCCCGGTGGCTATGGAAAGCCTGTAAACACAAAACCTGCAAACCCCTATGGTACAGCTGATTTAATTATACAAAGGCACAAAGGAACGGAGCATGCCTTTTTAGGTGGTGACAACAATCCTTTAGCGAAAGCGGTTAGCCCCTCTGGTGACGAGTTTTATGGTCATAATGTAACTGGAGTTATAACATGCGCTTCCTGTCACAATCCCCATGTTCAAAATAATGAAGATGGAAAGTTTTTACGAGTGAAATTAGGTAAAACAGACGAACTATGTTTAAGATGTCATGTAGATATGAACCAAAAACCTAATGGATACTCCCATCCAGTGAACGTTTCTCTCAATAAAGATGGTTTCTTTGTTCTGCCTCAGTTTAGTTCCTTAAGAAAGGTTTATGAGAAAAAGGAAAATAATTTAACCTGTACAGTATGCCATAAAACACATAATGGTTTTTCAAAAATAACATCTTATGGTCATTCTGGTGATGGCTTTCTTGGAAGAACTGAAATTGATGAATGGTTGTGTTTACAGTGTCATAAAAAACCTGTTCATGGAAATTCAAAGGGGAGGCCAGAGCCTTTATGCAAAGATTGCCACACAATGCATAACCCAGGGAATAACATCAAATTGATAAAAAATAGTATAAACTTTAACGGTAATACAAAGGAAGTTAATTTTAAAAACAATTCTTTAGCGACTGACTTTTATAATTTAGAGGGCAGTGGTGTTTGTCAGGTTTGTCATAGAAACACAAAATACTTTAAAAACTATACTGCATCTAAGTTTATAGTTACAGGAACATCCATTCACAACCCAGATAATCTAATTTGTACAGAATGTCATTCCCATGGGAATTTGGTTAATTTTCAAGCTCCAAAGGCTAAAGAAAAGCCAAATTTTGAAAAAGATGCTTTTAAAGGATGTGCGGGATGTCATGGTTTTCCACCTACATTAAATTCTTTAGGTAATAATGGACTTGCAAGAAATGAAGGTGGAACGGGTTCTATGAATGTTGGTGCTCATATAAAACATGCAACAGAAACTGGTTATTCATTTGCTTGTAATACATGCCATAAGGGTGGAATGCCATTAACACCAATATACGATAAGAAGATTCAAATTGGTTTCGAGCTTTTTAATGGGCTTTTAAAAGGAGGTTTTTTTGAGGGAAGGAGCTCTATTAAAAATGGTTATAGTTTTTCAAGTGGTAATGGGGAAACAAATGTCTCTAATGGTAGCACAAGCAAATGCACAAACATATACTGCCATAGCAATGCGAATCCTATCGACAAAGCAACAGTTTACAAAGAGATAGGGTGGAATAATAAAAATATTTCATGTAGGGATTGTCATAATGATATTACATATCCCGATGGTCTAAGTAGTTATCATAAAAAACATTTACAAAGTGGCTATAACTATAAATGCGAGGATTGTCATAAAGAAACAGTAATAGGAAATAATGAAATTAAGAATAAGACCAAGCATGTAAATAGTATAAAAGACGTTGTATTTAAGCTAACAGGCGATTATGGTGTTGATAAGTCTTGTACTGTTTATTGTCATAGCGATGGAAAGGGAGGCCAACCCGAACAACAGGTTAGATGGAATATTAGTTTAACAATATCCTGCGATTCATGTCATAGAGGCAGGCTTAATGATTTTAAACAAATGACTTCTTTTGGTCATAATAGGTTGGTGAGTAAAAACTGGATTAGAAAATATCCTTGCTATTATTGCCATGATGATACTGTTGATGAAAATGGAAATATAAAAAGTTATACAAAACATATAAACCAGATTAAAGATGTCAAAATGAGTTCTAAATGGGCAATCCCAGGAAGACCAGAACCAGCATACATAACATCTACAAAGGTTTGTACTAATGTATATTGCCACAGTGATGGGACTACAAATCCAGAAGCAGTTAAACCATTTTCATGGAATGAGGGAAGGGCTAATTGTGATACCTGTCATGGACATCCGAGAGGTACTTGTAATAATGCAGGTTGTCATGATGGCATAGCGAGAGAATTAAAGATAGATTGGAAACCCGAGGACATATGGAAATCTTCTGTGCCAATGTATCCAAATGAAGGAGCTGGAAAGCCAAGAGCTAACTCTCATGCAAGACATATAGAAACTAATTTTACCTGTGATAAATGTCACGCAACTACAATAATTGGTGGAGATTGTTTAAGTTGTCATAAAAATGGTATCCCTCCTGGAAGCATGACAGAGGCACCTCATCTTAATGCGAATTATCATGTAAATGGTAGGAAGGACGTTGTATTCAAAGATGGTGGTGTTTATAACCCTATAACTAAGACATGTTCGAATACTAATTGTCATACTGGTGGTAGCGATCCACAGTGGGGTGGATCAGTTAATAGCGCTGTTATATGCCTTAGCTGTCATGGAACAACAGGTGGCGATATTGATAATTTTGATGCCTTCGATGGTACTCAAGCTAAGATAAACCTAACACAATGGGCTGTCGCAGGACACGGAAGAAAAGCATCTCATGGCAATTATCCTTCAGGAAATCCTCCCGCAAATTTTCCGGGAAATCCCTGTTGGTATTGTCATGATAATACAGTGCTTCACAAGAAAGCTGATAATCCCTATAGGTTAAAATTACATAATCAGTTTGAAAGAAGGTTTGATAAAGAGTGTGTTTACTGTCATATGGAGAAGAAAGAAGAAGAGTGTTTAAAGTGCCATAATAGCGTGGAATCACTTGCACCACAGATGAATTCAGCATCTGTTGTAGCAAAACATTCAAATAATATATATCTTAATGGATGTCTTAACTTACAATGCCATCCTAATGATGACAAAATTCACAAAACAGGTTCTGGCTTCTGGAATTACACCTTGAAGGTACAGATTAAAAAACAGTATGTGTTTATGGGTGTATGTCTTAAATGCCATGATGATGATAGTGAGGGGCAATGTGAATCCTGTCATGCAATTGATAATAAGCATAAGTTGGGTTATGATCCTGGTACTGGATTTATAAAACCACAAAAAGCAAAAGCTGCTGGTACTCACTATGGTTATAAGCATTATCTACAGGGTTCTACTAAGGGAGGAAAATTTTGTTGGGATTGTCATGATCCTCATGGTGATACAAATATTTATATGATACACGATAAAGTAGCTGTTGAAACAGATGGTATATTCGGAAAACCAGTTCAAAGAGCGAGTGTTGTATTTACAAGAAAACAAAGTGGCAGTGATTATGTGAAAATAAACGCACCCTATAATGGTATTTGCAATGTTTGTCACAGCTATGGAAGCCAGCATTACAGAAAAGATGCTGGAGATGGACACCAGTTAGGAAGGGTTTGTACAGAATGTCATAATCACAGATTTACCGATAGTCATTCTTCAGGACAACAATGTAATACCTGTCATTTAAACAAACCTATACCAAGACACTCATCCTTCGGACTACCAAGAGATTGCACAAAATGCCACAATGGTACTATTGGAAGAAGAACAAATGTTATGGCACAGTTAAAAGGAAATTCTCACCATATTCAGAATGTAAACGTAACAAACAGACATTGTTATGCTTGTCATTGGGAAGCAACCCCTGAAGGGATTGTGAATAATGATTATCATGAAGGCTACAATACTAAAACCCATTCTTCAAGGAAGGATGCAAAAGTAGATCTTGTTGTTTGGGGACCCAATAAAAGACCAACGGTTTATAAACTCTATTCTTCCGCGGTAGTATTCGTTGCAATTAGTAGTATTGGAACTCCAAGAGAAAGGGAGCAGGTAGGGAATATTTCTCAGCATTGTTTGAGCTGTCATAGTGATAAAAATAATGATACACAGCCATTTAATGATTGTAAAACACCCAATCAATATGCATGGGATAGAAGCAGTATCGAAAGTAGATTTAAGAATAAAGAAACAACTAAATGGGGTAAGTATAATACTTCAGGGGCAGCAAAGAAGGATATAAATAAAGCACTATCTGCCCATGGAAATGCAAAAGCAAATGCTGGAGGCTTTGATCCAGCAAATGGCTTGGATGGAACGATTCCTAATACAAGAAATGGAAATGCAAACGTGGAATGCTTTGATTGTCATAATTCTCATGGTTCATTAGTAGGTGGAAACACTTCGAGTTATATATCCTTTAATGGAACAAAAAATGGAGGTATTTTAAAAGATACAACAGCAGGAAGAAGTGGTTATCCAATAACATATAGAGCACAGGGTAAGAGTGATGGTATTAATCCCTATTCTGTTCAAGCAGGACAATGCTTTGATTGTCACATGACGGAAAATGGTGGAGTTACAACACCTTGGGGGTACAAGTCAACCTTTGGAGCAACTCAACCTATTATGGGATATTATGATTCAATCAAATTTGGTGAAGGAGATTCTGGTGCGAAGAAGAGATTTAGTTTTAGAAATCCCCTTAATATAAAGGGAGGGCATTTTAAAGCAAGTTCTAATCTTGTTAATACACCAGATAAACAAATAGAAGGATTGTGTACTAATTGCCATGATCCCCATGGTGTAAGCCCATCCTTTGGTGAAGATAGATTTTACGCAGTTCCATTGCTCAAAGGGACATGGCTCACATCTCCTTATAAAGAAGATATTCCACCAACTCATGGCCCAACAGGTGGTAGTTATTTATATGATAGTCCTCAAAATCATACTAATCTTGATTCAACTTCTGTATTTCCAAATGGTAAAGCAGATGAACCAGAAGAAAAGTTTGCAGGTCTATGTCTTAAGTGCCATCCAAAAAACAAACTAACTGATGGAGTAAATCAGAATACTGCATGGAAGAGCCTTGATAGGGTTCATGAGACTGTGAAAGGTTGGGGAAAGAATACTAAGCATAATTTTGTATGCTCAAAGTGTCATGCACCTCATACAAGCTTATTACCCAGACTCATGGTAACTAACTGTATTGATTATAACCACAGAGGAATGGTAGCTTCTGGTGGGTATCCAAATGGTGGTCGAGGTGGTAGTTATCCACAATGTCATCCTCAAGATGGGAGCTGGCCTAAGAGTTATTGGAACTGGAAGACTCCATGGTAAAGGAGACAGACTAATGATTAAACGTTTGAACATAGCAGTTCTACTAATTTTATTTTTAACCAGTTCACTTTTTGCTTCTGGTGGTGAACAGATATGTAAAAAATTAGATATAAATAATGTTGCATATCCCACTGCTTCGGTCAGGGATTTTGAAGGCAACATAATAGTTGCAGGATATAAGAGCATATCAATGAGTGATGAATCTTTTTATATTGCTAAGATAAGTTCTGATTGTTCTGGCATTTTATGGAGTTATGAAGAAAATCCTTCCAACCAATCAGATAGATTAGTTTCAGTAACAACAGATTTTGAGGGTAATGTAATAGCAGTGGGATATATATTATATGGTTCAAACTTTGATATAAAGATTTTAAAATTGAATAAAGAAACGGGAAGTATTGTTTGGACTGAAAGGTATAATGGTTTAGCAAATCTTGATGATTTTCCAGTGGCTGTTAAAGTCGATAGCGTAGGAAATGTTTATGTTGCTGGATATTCAAGGAATACATCGGGAAACGATGATTTTCTGTTAATAAAATATTCGAAAAATGGTGGTCTTCCATTGTGGGTTCAAACTTTTAATAGCGCTTATAACAAGGATGATAGAGCCACATCTCTTGATATAAAGTCTGACAGTGTTATCATCGCAGGATATTCAGATAACGGATCAGATCTTGATATGCTTCTTATAAAATATGCCCTAACGGGAGAATTGCTTTGGAGTAGAAGATACATAGGTAATGCTAACAACGAAGATAGAGCAGTAGGAGTTAAAATTGACGATAATGGAGATGTATTATTAACTGGATTTACAACCAATAGCAATGGAAATAAAGATATCTATATTGGGAAATACTTCAAAGATACAGGAGTTCCAATATGGGAGAAAATTTACAATGGTGGTTATGATGACGAACCTTACTCTATAGCAATTGGGGAGGGTAATAATGTTTATCTTACAGGTTATACATGGACTATTGAACATCACACACAACTAACCACAATGAAAATATCCTCTTTAAATGGTGAGATTATTTGGCAAAGAAATTTTTCCCTATCAGAGGATATAACGTCAGTGGGGATTGATATTACTGTTGAGAATGAAGAAGATGTTTATGTAACAGGATATTTGGTTAGGGGTACAAACTATAATATTCTTACTTTAAAATATCACAAAATTTTGGGTAATCAAGTATGGTCTGTAGAATATGATGGTGATGCAGGTAAAAATGATAGACCTATTGGTATTTTTATAGGTTTAGATGGTAAGGTAATTGTAGCTGGGTGGTCAGAAACAGGTATTAATGAACCTCATTTTTTAATCCTTAAGTATGAGCCGGGTAGCATAAATGCACCAACTAATTTAACTGCAGAAGTACTTTCTAACTCACAAGTTAGATTAAGTTGGAGTGATAACTCTAACAATGAAGATTCATTCAAAATTGAAAGAAAAACTGGTGATTTAGGTAATTGGCAAGAAATTGCATCTCTATCAGCAAATACAATAAACTATATAGATAACTCAGTCTCTGCAAATACAAAATATTATTATAGAGTAAGAGCCTACAGCACTACCTTTGGTTATTCTCATTATAGTAATGAAACCAAAGTCATTACAACCGTTATAACCTTTGAACAACCAACTTGGGTGTATACGTATAATGGCTCTGGGAATAATGATGATTATGCTAATGCTATAGCTATAGGTCCAGATAGTAATCCCGTTATTGCAGGATTTAGCTTTTCTTCAATCTCTGGCTTTGATTATGTAACTATGAAGTTGAATAGAAGCAATGGGGCTTTAATCTGGTCAAGGTCCTATGATGACCCCGAAAATGATACAGATATAGCAACATGTATAGATGTTGATAATAACAATGATGTTATTGTTTCTGGTTTTGCTTCTCTATTTAATCCTAATGTTGGATACAATACAAACGATATAATGACAATAAAGTATTCGTCAAATGGAGCTTTGCTGTGGAGTGATGCTTTTAGTGGTCCAGGCAATAATGATGATAGATCAGTTGCAATATCTGTTTCTAAAGATGCTTCGGGCAATCCCTTTATTCTTGGTTATGGTAAAAACGCATCAGGGAATGACGACATTTATCTTATAAAATATAATGCTTCTGGAACAAGACAGTGGTCAAAAATTTACAATGGCGGTGGAGATGACTACCCATCTTCATTTGTGATAGATAAGAATGGCGATGTTATTATAGCAGGTTATGTTACAAGAGGTGGTAACTTTGATTGGTATGTTAGTAAGTATAAAAACAGTGATGGTACCATCTTATGGACCTATTTTTATGATGAAGTCGGGCTTGAAGATAAGGCGCTCTCAATTACAGCGGATAAAAATGGTGATATATTTGTAACTGGTTTTATATCAAAGTCTGGTAGTATTAAAGATATTCAGTTGATAAAACTTTCTGGCGGTAGTGGTGGGCTTTTGTGGCAGAAAAAGTTTAACAGAAACTCAGGGGATAATGAGGCAATAAAGGTTTTAATAGACCCAGTTGATGGTGATATAGTTATTGCGGGTTCAATAACAAGCATAGAAGGAGATAAGGATATATATACTGCGAAGTTTAAAAATAGCGATGGTTCATTAATTTGGGAAAGGACGGTTTCAAGACTTTCAATAAACGATATTTTGGCTGATGCAGTTGTTGATATTAGCGGTAATGTCTGTCTTGGAGGTAATTCTGGACAATGGGAAGGACAGGATATCGTGGCAATAAAGTTTGATCATGAAGGAAATCTTTTAGGTGCTTCATTATATAACGGTGTGGCCAATAGACAGGATGGTGTTGAGAAAATAGCAGTTAATAGATTTGGAGAAACATTCTTAGTTGGTTATACCACTACTGCTAATGGCGACACAGATTTTCTTATATTCAAATGCGGTTTAGATCCTATTCAAGTTCCAACACCTTTAAGTGTAACAGCTTCATATAATTCTTTGGTCATTAATTGGGTAGATAATTCTTTTTCTGAGCTGGGTTATCGAATTGAGAGAAAAACAGGGCCATGCTCAAGCAATGATAATTTTCAAGTTATTACACAAACACCTCCTAATGTAACATCCTATAGTGATACAAATCTACCAGTTGATACTACTTTTTGCTATAGAGTATTAACTTTGGGTCCAAACAATGTAACATCAAGAGAAGATGTTGTGGTGGAAGGAAAGACACTAAAACCCCAGAGCCCATCTATTACAAATATCCAAGCTTTAAATACAACGACAGTAAAGATTGATTGGTTAGATAATACGACTGAAGAATCAGGGTTTAGGATAGAAAGGTGTTTAGGAGCAAATTGTAATGATTTTGCCTTTCTTGCAAATGTTTCTGCTAATACCACTACCTATAACGATACAACTGTTTGTAATGGGCAAACATACAGATACAGGATATATGCATACAAAACAGGGTATTGGAGTACAGATTTTAGTAATATCCAAAATATAACCTTACCTCAGCCATCTTCTACATTTACAGCTTCTGCAAATGCATTATCTGAGAGTTCTGTTAAGATTGACTGGGCAGATGCTTTTAGTGATGAAACAGGATTTGTGTTAGAAAGGTGTGAGGGGATTAGTTGTAATGATTTTAGTCAGATTGGGACTGTGACATCAAATATTACTACTTATACTGATAATTCTGTAATGTGGGGGAGAACTTATAGGTATAGGGTAAGGGCTTATAAGACTACAACATGCTCTTGGCTTGTTTATTCAAATATTGTCTCAGCAACTACTGATATACAAACACCTTCTTCTTTATCTTCATCTGAAATAAAAACTACGAGCGTTAAACTTACTTGGACAGATAAAACTTCAACAGAAACTGGCTTCAAAGTATATAGATGCATGGGAACTTCTTGTAGTGATTTTCAAGTGATTTCTACTCTTCCAGCTAATACAACAAGTTATACAGATACTTCTATTTGTCAGGGTGGAGTTTATAGGTATTATGTTACTGCTTATAAATCTTCAGAGTGGGAATCATTACCATCTAATATAATTTCGGTTACCGCATCTACGATGGGGAATTTTACAACATTTAGTGTAGAAAGAATTTCAGAGATAGAAGCGCAGTTAAGTTTTGCTTTCAATAGTACTGATTTTGATGGTTTTAAAATAGAAAGATGCGATAAAGATGTTTGCAATGAAAGTGATTTCTATGTAATTAAGACTTTAACACCAAATTACTCAAAATATATGGATATTGTTGGAGGTGATAGATATTACAATTATCGAATAAAAGCTTATAAAAATGCTACATGTGGATGGGAAAGAGTTAGCTCAACAAAAGTTATTTATATGGAGGCACTCCAACCATCTGGGATAACTGCAACATCTTTGAGTACTAATGATGTGAAAATTTCTTGGATTGATAATACAAAATTTGAAACGGGATTTAAGATAGAGAGATGCGAGGGGGCAAATTGTTCTGATTTTTCATTAGTGGCATTCAAAAATCCTGATCTTACTACTAACAACTTAGAATTTATAGATTCCAATACATGTCAAAATACTACATATAAATACAGAGTTAAGGCATTTTATGATAATTTAAGACGTTCAGGTGGAGGATGCTGGAAAAGACGTGCAAAAGTTAACATAACTAATTTTGCAGAAGATTCACAGATAAAAATTGTAGTCACAAAAAGAACGGGAATGAGGGATGATTTTGGTGATTTAAGATTCTTTGATGTTACTGAAAATGTTGAGATTCCATATATGATAGAGAGTAGTGATGGAACAAATTTAACTGTCTGGATTAAAACAGGAAAAAATAATAATATATATATGTATTACGACAATCCATTAGCTGAAAGCCCTGGGTATGGCGGCAAGAGGGTTTTTGAGTTTTTTGACCATTTTTCTGGTACTTCTTTAGATACAAGTATATGGCAAGCTAATTCTTCAAGTTATACTGTCGCAAATAGTGAGCTTATAATTTATTCTGGCTCAATAAGAACAAAAGACCCTTTACCCTTTTCTTTATCAGATGGGTTTATTTTAGAGGGTAAAATTAAATATTTAACAAATAGTGAAACCTATATGTATAGTGGAACATTAACAGGTGTATCATCACCATATACTCAAAGCAGTAATATGGGTGGTGATGCTACAGTGCTTTTAATGAAAAATAGTAGTTACACTCCTTACAATAGTGACCTATATTATTTTATAGGGGATGGTTCAACATATTCATATAACCAAGGTTCTGGTAGTTTATTTAGAACTAATATTGATACATGGTACATTTTTTCTGAAAAATTTCATCCTGCTGGTTTGGTTATATCGAGGGACTATGTGGATATATTTACGAAGAACTTTAGTTGGGCAAAAAACCCTGTCTATATTACCTTAGGGGAATTTAGTGGAAATTCCTCACAAAATATTCAAGATACATCCTATGATTGGGTTAGGATAAGAAAGTTTTTTGCATCTGAGCCTGCAGTAACTTTTGGATCTGAAGAATATAATAGTCTTTGTTTTACAACTAATGTCAAAGACCCATGGGAAAAGGTGAGTGATGGAATTGTAGTTACTACCCTCTCTTCTTCTGCCCCTTCTATTACTGCAACTGGAGTTTCGGAAGCCAATATCAGGATTAATATCACTGACACAAATATTGATGAGACGGGATTTAGAGTTTATAGATGTGAAGGCAGTGGCTGCAATCCAAAAATTGATGGTGCCTTGGTTGGTACAGCTCCTGCTAATTCAACAAGTTATTTAGATACTGTAGCAACGGGAACTTATACATATCTTGTTGAAGTTTATAAAGATTCAGCCTGTGGTTGGGTAAGATCAAGCAATACCACCACAGCCTCGACAGTTTTACCACCAGCGCCTTCTTCCCTTACTGGAACAGCAGTAAGTACTACTGAAATTAAAATTAACTGGATAGATAATACTGGATCTGAAGATGGTTTTAAAATTTATCGTTGTACGGGAGCTGGGTGTAGTGATTTTACATTATTAACAACTGTTGGGAGTAATATAATAACTTATACAGATAATGTATGTAAAAATTCAAATTATAAATATAAGGTTAGGGCTTATAAGGAAGGTGCATGGGAAACAGATTACAGCAACGAAGTTTCAGTAACAACTTCAGATATTACACCACCTGTTTTAACTCTATCGAAAGTTTCTGAGATATCTATAAAACTTGATTGGACAGATACAACTACTGATGAGTCTGGTTTTAAAGTGGAAAGATGCGATCTTAATACTTGCAACGATAACGATTTTAATCTTATAGCTACTTTAAGTAATAATACAATTACCTACACCGACATAGTGCCAATCACAAACAAAAAATATACCTATAGAATAAGAGCATTCAAAACAGCATCATGTGGTTGGGAAGTAGTAAGCGCTACAAAAGAAATTACTCTATCGCCTACTGCGCCATCATTGCTTTCTGGATACTCTGTTAACACTACTCGTACTAATCTAACTTGGTTAGATAGTACCGCCACTGAGACAGGATTTCAAATTTATAGGTGCGAAGGAGTTGGATGTAATCCTTTGCCGTCAAGCGAAGGTGGTGTTGGTACTCTTGTAGATAGTATACAAGGTAATATAGCGAATTATCAAGATAATGGTGTATGCAGGGGAACAACATACGGATATAAAGTAAGGGCTATTAATGAAGGTTTATCAAATGGAAAAGGTGGATGTTGGACAAAGAGAAGATTGCTAAATATAAGTAATTTCCAACCAAATTTTCAGGTAAAGGTTATAATCAATTATCAAACAGGTATGCAATCAGACTTTGATGATTTAAGGTTTTATGATGTGTTAGATAACTTAGAACTGCCTTATTTTATAGAAAGTAAAACTGATGGTGTATCTGCAGTAGTATGGATTAAGACTGGTAGGAATAATAATATTTATATGTACTATGGTAATCCAAATGCTATAAGTTCAAGTGATGGATTTAAGGTTTTTGAGTTTTTTGAAGATTTTGAAGATGGGAACTATGATGGCTGGACCGCACAGCTTTATAATACTTCTTTTGATAGTGTTTCTATTGTTACTGGATCTCCTTATGGAGTTTATAGGGTTAGAAACTATCATGCAGGGACTTGTGGGTATGCATATTTAAATAGAACAATCACTTTACCATCAGGTAAGTATGTTTTAAATTTAAAAACACGATATGACTATTCAGGTAGTAAGTGTGATACAAACAACGGAGTGGGATATCTGTTAAATTTTGGTAATACTTGTAGGTTTTGGTATTTGTTACCCAATGAAAACAATAGTTTTTGTTCAAGCGGGCAGGTTAATACCGGTTGGAGTAGTACCGCTCAGAACACTGAAATATCTGGAGAATTTATTATTCCCAATTATTTTTCTGGTGATATAACGAGCTTGACAATAAGTGCTCGTGTTCTCAATTCAGGATATACTTTAAATCTTTATACAGATAACATTTCTGTGCGTAAATATGCATCAATAGAACCAACAGTTAATTTTGCTTCTGAAGAAACTTCTGCTTGTTATACATTTAATAATACCTGGGTTAGTGGATGGAGCAATACTGCTTATATTTCAACACCTAATCCTATAACCCCCAATCTTACATTATCAAGAGCGTCAGAAACACAGGTAAATATTAATTGGACAGATGGGAATAACGATGAATCTGGGTTTGAGATATGGAGATGCACAGGAGCAGGTTGTGATCCAAAATCAGGAACAGTTGTTGTGAGTTTGCCTGCCAATACAACTTCTTATTCAAACACGAGTTTAAGTCCCATGACTACATATAGGTATCTTGTTACAGTTTATAAATTGTCTTCTGGATGTCCCGGTGGAAGATGGTCAATAGATAGTAATATAGCTGAGATTACAACATCAATAACACCGCCATCTTCCCTGACAGCAACAGCAAACAATACAACACAAATTAGTCTAAGCTGGACTGATAACTCATCAACAGAATTGGGATTCAGGATTTATCGTTGTATAGGGACGAACTGTAACGACTATACATTAATTGGTACTGCAACTGCTAATGCAACAAGTTACATTGATAATTCAGTATGTAAAAATACCATTTATAGGTATAAGATTACAGCATATGGTTCTGGTTGGGAGACTGGTTTTAGTAATGAGGTTTCAGTTACAACACCGAATATTTCGAATCCTTCTCAACCAACTATACAAGTTGTTAATCACAGTCAATTAAATATTATCTGGAATGATAATTATAATGATGAAACTGGATTTAAGTTACAAAGATGTGTTGGAACTAATTGTCAGGAAATAAATCTTTCAGCAAATGTTAGTTCATATAGTGATACGGGGCTTAACTCCTTTACAGAGTATTGCTATTCTATAAAAGCTTATAAAAATTCAATGTGTTCTTGGGAAACTTCTTATAGTCAACAGGTGTGTGCAAGAACTCTTCTTATACCACCAATCATTTTAAATGTTCAAGCTCCTGCATCGAATAAAATTATCGTTAGTTGGTTAAATCCAAACCCAATCGTTGAAGGTTTTGATATTGAAGTGGAATTGTGGAATGGTAAGTGGGTAAAAGTGGGTAGGGTATATGAAAACTATACCACTTTTACAGACAGAGCTGGGATACAACCACAGACAACATATAAATATAGGGTAAAAGCATTTATTGGTAATTCATACTCTTTGCCGAGTGCTCCAGTTTCTGTTACTACTCCAAGTTATAATTCGAGTCATTATATATGCGAGTAGTTATATATTTAGTTTTATTACAATTTTTTATGTTTAGTCTCCTTTTTGCGGAGGAGAATAAGGTTTTTGTTAAGGGGAAAGTTTTATTCGAGGATTCAAAAGATATAAGAGGCACAATCTCTTTTTTTAGCAAGGACAATGGAGTTTTACCTGATCCAGAATATTATATGATGATTCCTGATGAGGTAATAGAATTAAAGAATGATGGAAGTTTTGAAGGCCAAGTTATTGCTGGTATTTATTACATAGGAATTAATCTAAATAGTACCGGCAAAAAGGGGCCGGTAACTATTGGTGATAGATTCTCCTTGATAAAAAAAGGTGATGATGTAACTGAATTTAATCTAACTAATATCAAAACCTATGATTTTGGTAAAATAAATATTAATCCATCAGTGTTAAAGGAATTTAAAATCAAAACATGTATTTTTGGAAAAGTTATAGATGAAAACAATAAACCTCTATCAAATGTGTATGTATTTGCTTTTATTGAAGAGAAAAAAACAAAGAAACCTTTGTATATATCAGAACCTACTGATAAAGAAGGAAGGTTTATTCTCAGATTAGGCAGTGGTGGAAGGTATATTTTAAGAGTTAGAAATGTTATAGATGGTGGACCGCCTAAACAGGGCTATATAATAGGTGTTTATGGACAGAAAGATAACCCAAAGGTTATTGAGATAAAAGAAGGAGAGACTATAAATAATATAGAGATAAAAGCTGATAAAATATAAAGAACAAAAATTTAGTTTCCAATAATACCAAGCATATTCCTAAAAATTTTGTGTACTCTGAAAAATTCGTTTGGGTTTAATACATTCTTTTAAATAAATATTTATTTTATTTGTCTATCTGGTAAAATATTAGTATTAATGAGACGGTTTGTTAAATTTTTTATTTTATTAGCAATTTTTTTAGTTTTATTAGAGAGTTATTTTACTTATGCTAATCAGGCTACTGACGAGGAAGAGTTAACAATAACAGTTATTGGAATGAGATGTGTTGGGTGTGAATTTGGTGTTGAAAGGGAAGTGAAAAAACTTAAAGGGGTAATATCTGTTAAGGCCGATAGTTCAAGAAATATAGTTACAGTTCGCTTCAAAAAAAATGTTATAAAGATCGACACAATAATTGAGAAAATAATTGAATTAGGATATAGAGTAGAGAAGCCACCTAAATAATTGGAGCTCCCCAATTGGAAATTAAGCAAAGAGCCTCATTAACCGCTATTATCTCAGCATTTTTTTTAGCCCTTGGTAAATTTATAATAGGACTTTATTCTGGTTCAATGGCAGTAATAACATCAGCATTAGATAGTTTTCTTGATATTTTCATGTCAACAATAAATTATTTAGCGATTAGAAAGGCTGAAATGCCACCTGATAAAAATCATTTATATGGTCATGGTAAGGTGGAGGATTTAGCATCTATAGTTCAATCCCTATTTATTCTTTTTACTGGTTCTTTCATAATCTTTAAGTCTTTCGAAAAAATCTTTAAAGGGGCAGATGTTTTTTATACTAAATGGGATATCACTATAATGATTCTTTCTATATTTGTAAGCTTTTTTATAAGCAGATACTTAAATAAGGTTGGAGAGGCTACAAATTCAAATGCCTTAAAAGCAGATGCACTTCATTATTCAAGTGATTTGTATTCTAACACAGGTGTACTAATAGCTATTTTACTCTCCCAAATAACTGGTAGGACATTTTTTGATTTCTTACTTGCGATTATAATTGGTATAGTTATAATTTTTTCTGCTTTTGGCATTTTGAAACAGGGTGTATATAATCTTTCTGATATAAGCCTCTCAAAAGATATGGAAAGGGATATAGACAAAATTATTGAAGAAATGCCAATGCCCTATGCAGGTTATCATAAGTTAAGAACAAGAACATCGGGAAGCAGAAAATTTATTGATTTTCACTTGCTTGTTTGCAGAAAGGCATCTATAGAAGAAGCCCATGAAATGGCAGATAGCATTGAGGAGAAAATCTCTAATAGATTTGGGAATATGGATATTATAATTCACATAGAACCCTGTCCCTATGATTGCGATTTTACAGAGGAAAACTGTAGAGTCCTAAAAATGAGGAAAGTGATAAATGAAAAAAAGTAAAGATTATTTTATGACCGTTGCTTTGGAAGAAGCAAAAAAGGCTTTTGAAGTTGGAGAGATACCGGTTGGCGCAGTTTGTGTTCACAACGATGAAATAATTGCTCGTGGTCATAATAAGGTAATCAAAGATAATGATCCAACCTCACATGCTGAGATTGTTGTTTTAAGAGAGGCCTGTAGAAAGATTGGTAATTATAGATTGAAAGATGTTCAATTTTATGTTACTGTAGAACCCTGCCCAATGTGTATTTCTGCTTTAATTAATGCAAGAATAGGTATGCTTGTTTTTGGTGCGAAAAGTGACAAATGGGGATTTATGTCAAGGTTTGGGTTTGATCTTAAGATGTGGAATCATAGTTTTAAAGTTTATGGTGGAATATTTAACAATGAATCTGAAAAGTTATTGAAAGATTTCTTTAAAGATAAAAGACATTAGACAGAACTCTAAAAGGAGGGGTACCGAAGTGGTCATAACGGGCCCGACTCGAAATCGGGTTGTCCCAAAAGGACACGTGGGTTCGAATCCCACCCCCTCCGTGATTAAAAATTATTTACTATCTAAAAAAATAAAATAATGCTATACTGTAAAAAAAATCAGGAAGTTGCATGAAAATCCTTAAAATTAAGAACAAAGAAATTAAAATCCCTGTTGTTCAGGGGGGTATGGGCATAGGTGTATCATTGTATAGATTGGCATCTGCAGTAGCAAGTGAAGGCGGTATAGGTGTTATTTCAAGCGCAGCATTAGATATAATCCTATCAAAAAGATATTCAAAAAAATTTGATAATTACACAGCGGTTAGAAAGGAAATTGAACTTGCTAAGAGTTATGGTAAGGGTGGTTGCATTGGAATAAATATAATGGTTGCTTTACAGAAGGATTATGAAAGCTCTGTAAAAGCTGCTGTTGATGAAGGGGTTGATGCGATTATATCTGGTGGTGGACTTCCACTGAATCTACCATCTATAACGGATCCCCATGATACTGCTTTAATTCCAATAGTTTCTTCGCCAAGGTCTCTTGAACTTATATGTAAAAAATGGGAAAAGCAGGGGTATAGACCTGATGCGTGTATACTTGAGGGCCCCTTAGCAGGTGGGCATTTAGGTTTTAAAATTGAAGATATTGATAAAGAAGAAAACAAGCTTGAGAATTTATTACCAATGGTAAAGGAAGTGGCAAAAAAATACGGAGATTTTCCTGTTATAGCAGCAGGTGGTATCTATGATAGGACTGATATAAAGAATATTATGAAACTTGGTGCTGATGGAGTTCAGATGGGAACAAGATTTTTAGCCACAGAAGAAAGTGGAGCTTCATTTGAGTATAAGCAAGCAGTTGTAAATGCAAAAAGAGAAAATATAATTGTTGCTTATAAACCTGGCTCTCCCTGTGGACTTCCTTTTAGAGTAATAAAAAATTCACCCATGTATGTAAGCGCTCTTTCAAGAATAAGAAAGCCAAAATGCAATATGGGATATGTGTTAACAAAAGATGAAAATGGTAAACTAACTAAATGTGATGCAAAGGAAGAAAATTACCAATCCTTTTGTATATGCAATGGTCTTTTAAGTTCATCGGGATATAATTCAGATACAGAGGAGCCTTTATACACAGTGGGTGTAGTTGCTGAAAGGGTTAATAAAATTCAAACTGTTTCAGAAATATTCAAAGAGCTTTGTTTAGAGAATTAAATAATCTATTTGACTATTTTCATACAAAACAGATTTTTCAAAATTTTTAAAGAAAACTACATTAAGGTAAAGTTTTAAGTGTTTACAATGCCTTAATTTTATGCTAAATTACTAAATCTAAATTTTAAGCAAGTTAAGGAGGATTTAAAGAATGGTTTTGACAAAAGAAAGAAAGCAAGAGATTATATCTAAATTTAGAAGGTTTGAGGGTGATACAGGTTCACCAGAAGTTCAGATAGCGTTACTAACTGAACGTATTAATTATCTTACCGAACATTTTAAGGTTCACAAGAAGGATTATAGCTCAAGAAGAGGATTGCTTAAATTGGTAAGCCAGAGAAGAAAATTGCTTGATTACCTAAAGGAAATTGATTTCCAGAGATATAAGGAGATAATAGGTAAATTAGGTATAAGAAAATAGAGGTGAATTTAGTGAAAAAATATAGTAAAAGTTTAATAGTAGGTGGTAGAGAGTTAATTATTACCACAGGCCACTGGGCAAAGCAAGCCTCAGGAGCATGTACGATTCAATATGGAGATACAGTAGCATTAGTAACCGCTGTTGTTGGAGAAAAGCCGCTTGATGGAGTGGATTTTTTACCCCTAATTTGTGATTATGTTGAAAAGACTTATTCTGCTGGCAAAATACCAGGTGGTTTTTTTAAAAGAGAAGGCAAGCCAAGTGAAAGGGAAGTTTTGGTTTCAAGGCTTATAGATAGGCCTATTAGACCAATGTTCCCCAAGGGCTTTTTCAACGAAGTTCAAATAATATCAACGGTTTTATCTTTAGATCAGGAAAACGATCCAGATGTTTTATCTATTGTGGGCGCATCATTTGCACTTGAGCTATCTGGAGCACCCTTCGAAGGACCCATTGCAGGTGTTAGAGTAGGTATGATTGATAATAATTATGTAATAAATCCAACTGTTTCACAGTTAAAAGATAGTATTCTTGATGTCGTTGTTGCTGGTAGCGAAGAGGCTATAGTAATGGTTGAGGGAAAGGCTAAATTTGTATCAGAAGAGGTATTTATTGGAGCTCTTGAGTTTGCGCATAGTGAAATTAAAAAGATAGTACACTTTCAGAAGGAATTTATAAATGAACTTGGCATCAAAAAATCAGAATTTAGGGTACCTGATGTAGTCAAGGATATTGAAAGTTTTATATTAAGTAATTATTCGAGTGAATTTGAAAAATCCATTTATGGAAAATCTAAGGCTGAAAGAAGGGTAGCATTAAGTCAGCTTGTTGAAAGGATTTATAACGAAGTTAAAGCTCAATATCCAGATCCAGAGCTTGATATTTGGATTAAATTTGGCATTGAGAAAGCAGAAAAGCAAGTTATTAGAAAAAATTTGCTTGATAACAATAAAAGAATTGATGGAAGAGGGCCCGAAGACATTAGAGAAATTACATGTGAGATTGGTGTTCTTCCAAGAACCCATGGTTCTGCAGTTTTTACAAGGGGTGAGACACAAGCCCTTGTTGTGACTACCTTAGGCACATCAGAAGATGAGCAAAGGATTGATGCACTCTTTGGTGAATCCTTTAAATCTTTTATGCTCCATTATAACTTTCCACCGTTCTGTACTGGTGAGATAAAACCATTAAGATCTCCTGGTAGAAGAGAAATTGGTCATGGGGCACTTGCGGAAAGGGCAATTTCTCAAGTTATGCCCGATGAAAAGGAATTCCCCTATACAGTGAGAGTTGTTTCAGATGTTCTTGAATCAAACGGATCATCCTCTATGGCAACTGTTTGTGGAAGTTCTTTGTCATTAATGGATGCGGGTGTTCCGATAAAAGAACATGTTGCTGGCATTGCAATGGGACTAATTAAAGAGGGTGATAAATATGTAGTCTTGAGTGACATACTTGGGGATGAAGATCATATTGGTGATATGGATTTTAAAGTGTGTGGAACAACAAATGGTATTGTTGCAGTTCAGATGGATATGAAAGTATATGGACTAACAAGGGATATTTTAGCCAAGGCCCTTGAACAGGCGAGGAAGGGAAGGCTATTTATTCTTGAAAAGATGAGAGCTGTAATTGATAAGCCAAAGGAAATATCAATATATGCTCCTCGAGTATATAAACTTCAAATAAAACCAGAAAAGATAAGAGATCTTATAGGTCCTGGTGGGAAAAATATTAAGGGTATAATTGAACAAACTGGAGTTAGCATTGACGTAAGTGATGATGGTAAAGTAAATGTATTTTCTTCAAATGCAGAAAATGCCGAAAAAGCAATAGAACTAATAAAAAAATTAACCTTTGAACCGGAGTTAGGCGGTATTTATATGGGTAGGGTAACTAAAATTGTCGATTTTGGTGCCTTTGTTCAGCTTTCAGGTGGAGTTGAAGGATTACTTCACATTTCTCAAATAGACAATAAAAGGATTAAAAATGTCTCAGATGTCTTAAAAGAAGGTGACGAAATACTTGTTAAGGTTATAGACATAGATCAAACCGGAAGAATAAAGCTGAGTCGGAAAGAGGTCCTTGGTGGCTCTGAAACATAAGGGATATCATAAATCTGTCCTTCCAAATGGTATAAGATTAATTGGCGAAGAAGTTCCTGGGTTTAACTCATGCACTGTCGGAATCTTTATATTCACTGGTAGCAGAGATGAACAACCAAGTGAGTTAGGTATAGCACATTTCACAGAACACATGCTATTTAAAGGGACTGAAAAAAGAACTGCACTTGAAATATCGAAAGCCATTGACAATGTAGGCGGAATTTTAAATGCCTATACTAATAAAGAATATACCTGTTATTATTCAAAGGTTGTATCAGATAAATTAGATATTGCTCTTGATGTACTGTCCGATATGTTTTTAAACTCTATTTTTTTAGATGAAGAGCTGCAAAAGGAAAAGGAAGTTATTATTCAAGAAATTCATATGGTTAATGATACCCCCGACGATCTTATTCATGATCTTCTTTTTGAATCCTTATATGGTAAAAGGGGATTAGGAAGTTTTATTTTAGGTACCGAAGAGATAGTTCGTAGCTTTGATCGAAAGACTATTAAGTCTTTTGTGGAAAACTATTATTTAAACGAGAGAATAGTTGTTGCCTGTGCAGGAAATTTTAACTGGGAAAGATTTAGAGATATGGCAACCGAGTTGTTTGGTAATAGAGGAGTTAAAGTAACTAATTTTCCAGAAAGAAGATCACAGATAAAACCATCTAAAGTTACTGTTAAAAAGGAACATTTAAATCAGGTTCATTATGCAATTGGATTTCCGACAATTTCTATATATGACGAAGATAAATATCCTCTAAAAATATTGAACTATATACTGGGAGCAGGAATGAGCTCTCTTTTGTTTCAAGAATTGAGAGAGATGTCAGCATATGTATATTCAACTTATTCTTCTGTGAATTTGTACCAAGATACAGGTTTTTTATATATTTATTTCGCCACAACCCCAGAAAAGAAAGATTTATGTATAAATAAAATTGAAGAAATTTTGCATAGAGTGAAATCAGGTAAAATTTCTGAGGATGATATAAAAAATGCAAAGGAACAAATAAAGGGATATACCCTAATAAGTTTAGACAGTAGCGATGCAAAATTCTCTTACAATGCAAGATCTGAACTTTATTATAATAAGTTTATGCCAATAGAGGAAGAATTAGAGAAACTTTTTTTATTAAACAAAACTGACATTATTGAGGTAGCAAACAAGTACCTTGATTTAACAAATGCTGGAATAGCCAGCGTTGAACCAGAAAATGGAGCCAATTAAAGTTTTTGTTAAGAGACTGCACAGTTTTGATTTGCCATTACCTTCTTACCAGACTGATGGTTCAAGTGGCATGGATTTATATGCCGCGATTGAAGAATCAATTATAATAAGACCACTTGAAAGGGTAATTATTCCTACTGGTTTAGCCATAGAGCTACCAAAAGGTTTTGAGGCGCAAATTAGACCGAGAAGTGGTCTTGCCTTAAAAAATGGTATAACAATTTTGAATAGTCCAGGCACTATTGATGAGGATTATAGAGGAGAAATTAAAATTATTTTAATAAACCTTGGACAAGAAGATTTTCAGGTAAATCGAGGCGATAGAATCGCCCAGATGGTTTTTTCTAAAGTGAGTAGAGTTGAACTTTTTGAGGTAAGTTTTTTAAATGACACAAATAGAAATGATGGTGGCTTTGGTCATACTGGATTTTAGCAATTTAATTTTTTTCAATAAAAATATGAGATGACTTTTTTACTTTAATAAGAAATCTACCTTTTCTTCTTTCCAATTGACCATAAGCATAAATATAATCACCTATTGATGGATTAATCCTTTTAATTGTTCTTTTTGAAGATTCCACAATTAGGTGATCTGTTAAAATTTCTACTCTTTTTTCACCAATTATTATATTTCTAATTTTACCTTCATACCATCCTATCTGCCCAACATATTTATAGATATTTTTATGATCTATTTTTTTTGAAAATAAATTTTTGTTATTAAAATAGGCATCAATAAAAGCTTTTTTTAATCGTTCTTTGTATGCATCATTAGGTTCAAGAATATTTATAAAGGCAAGCCCTTCCTTTAAAAGAGCTTCATTAACAAAAATATTATCAACGAAAACATATCCAAGTAGTCTACCGTATCTATCCCTTTTCTCTCTGTCAAAAATTATCTTTATGGTTTTTCCAAGAACGAGTGTCTTATTGAATTCGTAGGCTTCTTTTGCATAAGGTTCTTTAATATCAATCCATTCATCCCCTTCTTTTTTATGTAACTCAGGTGTATCAATACCTAAATATCTTAATTTTTCGCCATTTGAAAGTTCTATTGTATCTCCATCGTAAACATTAATAACTGTTAATTCAGAACTTTTTTTTGTAGATGCAGAACTGTTACAAGATAACAGAAAAAGTAGTAGTATGAATATTAATTTGGTATATATACAACGCATTAAGGTAATAAGAAAAATAATCTATTTTAGTTATCTGTCTCCCTCAAATATATGGTGCTCTTCTTCACCATACCAATCTATGGGATTTTCTATGTATTTTTTCAAATTTGTTATAATAAGATAGTGTCCTTCTTCTTCATCCCTTAAAAATTCGAAAAAGGATTTTTCAATTTGTGTTGTAGATTTTTTCACCATCTCATCATAAAATTTATAACCCTTTGACTCAAAATCTAAACCTAATTGCAGAGCCTCTGTATCGCTTGAATTAGGTTTTACTATATCTTTAAAATGTTCCATTGCTTCTTTAAAAATATGTTTCCAAGGTAAGTTTTCAGATTTGGGTGTTTCTTCAGGCCACTTGTTTTCTTTAGTTAATGAGTCAAAGACTTCTTTAATTCTTTTAATATGCTTTAATTCTTCTTCTGCTAATTTTTCAAAAATTTCTTTTGCCATTGGGTTTTTTGTTTCCTTTGATGCTTTTAAAAAGAACTGTCTTCCATACTCTTCAAATTTGATAGCTTCTTTGAAAGAATGTTTAAGATACTCTAAATGATCCATTAAAAACCCCCTTTTATTTTTTTTCACCCTCTTCTTTCTTTTTCTTATAAAATGCTTCAGCTTGAATCTTATTTTCACAGGTTTTACAGATGTTCTCTTTTGATTCTTTACCACAGATAAGGCATTTTTTATTTTGTTTATTCGATTCCTGTACCTTCATGGTGTATAAATTCTAACATATTTTTAGTAAAACATAAATATTTAAATAGAGTTTTCTTAAGTTCTTGTAAATATTTTGAAAAACCATAAACTATTGCTTTTTAAGCATTTTTTTTATAGAATTTCTTATTTAATAATAAAAAAATGGAGGGCCTTATGCCAACAGGTGATTTTATCTGGATGGATGGTAAGTTTGTTAAGTGGCAGGATGCTACTGTACATGTTCTGACTCATACTCTTCATTATGGTCTTGGAGTTTTTGAAGGTATTAGATGTTATGAAGGAGTTGATGGTAATTCATATATTTTTAGATTAAAAGAGCATATTGATAGATTATATGATTCAGCACATATATGTGAAATAAAAATACCTTTTAAAAAAGAAGAAATAATAAAAGCAACAAAGGAATGTTTAAGAAAAAATAAACTCAAAGAAGGATACATAAGACCTCTCGTATTTATTGGCGATGGACCAATGGGTTTATATGTGGAAAATTATCCTGTTAGAGTAGCAATAGCATGCTGGGCATGGGGAGCTTATTTAGGGGAAGAGGGATTAAAAAATGGCATTAGAGCAAAAGTCTCTTCTTTTACAAGACATCATCCCAATGTTATGATGACTAAAGCAAAGGTTTCAGGAAATTATGTAAACTCTATTTTAGCTAAAAAAGAAGCAAAACATGCAGGTTATGATGAAGCGATAATGCTTGATCCTGAGGGATATGTATCAGAAGCGAGTGGTGAGAACGTTTTCATAATTAAAAATAACAGGATAAAAACTACACCTCTAACTACTATATTGCCAGGTATAACAAGAGATTCAATAATTACAATAGCAAAAGAATTGGGTTATGAGGTCAATGAAGAGAGATTTACAAGAGATGAATTATATCTTGCAGATGAGGTGTTTTTTACTGGTACTGCTGCAGAGGTAACACCAGTCAGAGAAGTGGATGATAGAAAGATTGGATTAGGTAAGCCAGGTCCTATAACTTTGAAAATACAAAAGATGTTTTTTGATATAGTAAAGGGAAAGAGTAAAAAGCATAAAGAGTGGCTGGAGAAGGTGTGAAATATTTTTTAATTTTAATATTTTTTATTTTACTCAGTAGTAATTCATTTGGGTATACGATTTTTTTAAAGAATGGAAAAACTTTTGATGCAGTTGAACATAAAATTGTGGATGGCTTTTTTATTATGACCTTGAGAAATGGAAATGAGATAGGGTTTCCCATAGATGATATTGATATGAGTAAAACCGAACCATCTATTAAGGCATTTGAAGATCAAAAGAAAAGAGAAGAGGAAGCTAAAAGAAGGAGGAAGGAATTTGAAGAAAAGGAAAAGGGTAAACCAAAAGAGCTTTTAGAGTTTTTTTTACAAGAAAAGAGGGGGATGCAATTAAGCTTTTCAGAAGAAGAGATACTACAATTAATAGAATTTGGTGAAAGAAATTTTACAAGTGAACAGGATTTTTTGAAAGCCTACTCCTTTCATAACGATTATTTACCATCTATAATTTATACAAAAAGACTAAGGTTGATTCTTTATGGAGTTGAAAAGGGTAAAACAAAAAGACAATTGAATAATAATGAAATAAGAGCCATTTTAGAAGATCCCAATCTATTAATACTAATTGTTAGCACTGGAGATTCCCCGGATGCTTTAAACGGTGCTGAGGTATTTATGAAGCAAGCTGATAGGGTAATACAACCCTTTCATTTGAAAGTACCAGCGGTAGGTGACAGAACTATAAACTGGCCTGAAGCTCCAGCATATTATTGGAAGATTTTAGTTCAGTTTAAATATTCTGACATTGACCTTAAAAAAGAAGCGCAAATAGTGGTTAAGAAAGGGGAATTTCAAAAAGTTTTTAATATTGACTTTAACTATTTTCGTTAAAATATCTCTTGGAGTGTATTTATGAAAAACAAAGTTGTTGGAGAAGCTTTAACTTTTGATGATGTTTTATTGTTACCAGCCTATTCAGAAGTTTTGCCAAAAGACGTTGACATATCAACGTATTTAACAAAGGATTTAAAGTTGAATATGCCACTAATAAGTGCGGCTATGGATACTGTGACAGAATCCGCTACCGCTATTACTATGGCAAGAGAAGGTGGGCTGGGAGTAATTCATAAAAACCTATCAATAGAGGCACAGGCTCTTGAAGTGGATAAGGTAAAGAAGTCTGAGAGTGGTATGATCGTTGACCCGATTACCATGGAGCCAGAAAACAAAATTTACGAAGCCCTTGAAATAATGAAAAGGTATAAAATTTCTGGTGTACCTATTACTAAAAATAATATTCTTGTTGGTATTTTGACTAACAGAGACTTAAGATTTGAGAAGAATTTGAATAGACCAATATCAGAGGTGATGACCAAGGAAAACTTGATAACGGTTCCAGAAGGTACAACCCTCGAGGAAGCAAAGGAATTATTGCAAAAATATAGAATTGAAAAATTACCTGTTGTAGATAAAAAATTTAGGCTGAAAGGATTAATAACTATTAAAGATATTGAAAAAGCAAGGAAATATCCGAATGCTTGCAAAGATAATTTGGGAAGACTCAGGGTAGGTGCTGCTGTTGGAGTAGGCCCAGATAGGGATGCGAGGGTTGAAGCATTAGTGAAAGCTGGATGTGACGTCATATTTATAGATACTGCTCATGGTCATTCAAAATTAGTTATAGAATCAGTAAAGGTTATAAAAAAGAAGTATCCTAATTTACCCCTTGTGGCTGGAAACATTGCTACTGCTGAGGCAGCGAAGGCTTTGATAGAAGCGGGAGTTGATGCAATTAAAGTAGGAGTTGGTCCAGGATCTATTTGTACAACGAGAATTATTGCTGGAGTTGGGGTTCCTCAAATCACAGCTATTATGGAATGTTATGAGGTTGCAAGAAAATATAAAATCCCAGTTATTGCGGATGGAGGCATAAAGTACTCTGGAGATATCACAAAGGCTCTGGCAGCCGGTGCTGATACTGTAATGGTTGGAAGTCTTTTTGCTGGGACAGATGAGAGTCCTGGCGAGAGTATTCTTTATCAAGGACGCACTTATAAGGTTTATCGTGGCATGGGTTCCCTTGAAGCGATGAAAAAGGGTAGTTCTGATAGATATTTTCAGGGGGACGTAGAAGATGTTAAACTTGTTCCTGAGGGAATAGAAGGAAGGGTTCCTTATAGAGGTCCCCTATCTCAAACAATCTTTCAATTAATAGGTGGGCTTCGCTCTGGCATGGGATACTTAGGTTGTTATAACATAGAAGAACTAAAAACTAAGACAAAGTTTATAAAGATAACTTCAGCGGGACTAAGAGAAAGTCATGTCCATGATGTAATAATTACAAAAGAAGCACCAAATTACAGACTGGATTAGTTTATGAAAGAAGACGTTTTACATAGTGAAAGGGTTTTAATACTTGATTTTGGTTCACAGTACACCCAGTTGATTGCAAGAAGAGTAAGAGAATCAAAGGTATATTGTGAGATAGTTCCCTATTCTATCGATCTTAATGAAATCGAAAAATTCAGACCAAGGGGAATAATTCTTTCAGGTGGTCCAAAAAGTGTTTATGATAGTGATGCTCCTTTGATTTCTATAAAAATTTTTGAGTTAGGTGTACCAGTTTTAGGTATATGTTATGGAATGCAGTTAATTACCCATCTATTAGGAGGAAAAGTCGCAAGAGCTAAGGAAAGAGAATATGGCTTTGCAAATTTAAAAATTTTAGAAAATGAGGATATCTTCTCTTTTATAATGGAAGATGAAATACCTGTTTGGATGAGCCATGGAGATAGAATAGAAAGGTTGCCTATTAATTTTAAAAGTATAGCTAAAACATCAAATTCTCCTTATGCTGCTATAAAATCCAAAGAAAAAAATATCTATGGTGTCCAGTTTCATCCAGAAGTTTATCATACACCCTTAGGTAAAGAAATTATTAAGGCTTTTCTTTATAAGGTTTGTGGTTTAAAAGGCTTGTGGGATATGCATTCATTCATAGATAGAAGTATTACAGAAATAAAAAGGACTGTAAAAGATAAAAAAGTCTTATGTGCCCTTAGTGGTGGGGTTGATTCTTCTGTTGTGGCAGTTTTGATAAACAAAGCTATAGGGAAAAATTTATATTGTATATTTGTGGATAATGGATTATTGAGAAAAAATGAAGCAAAACATGTAGAGAGATGCTTTAGGGATAATTTTGACATTAATCTCAAGGTTGTTGATGCAAAAAAGGTTTTCTTAGAGCGTCTAAGGGGTATAACAGACCCAGAGAAAAAGAGAAAAATAATTGGGCATACCTTTATAGAAGTCTTTGAAGAAGAAGCAAAAAAGATTGGCAAGGTAGATTTTTTAGCACAGGGAACCCTATATCCCGATGTTATAGAGAGCGTTTCTTTTAAGGGACCTTCAGCGGTAATTAAAAGTCATCACAATGTAGGTGGACTACCTGAAAAAATGAATTTAAAACTTCTTGAACCTCTTAGGGAGCTTTTTAAAGATGAGGTAAGAGAAGTTGGAAGGGAGTTGGGTATAACTGATGATATAATTTTGAGACAACCCTTTCCAGGGCCTGGATTAGCAGTCAGAATTCTTGGAGAGGTTAACGAGGATAAAATTAAAATTTTGCAAGATGTTGACGAGATTGTAGAAGAGGAGATGAAAAAGAGTGGTTATTATTGGAAGGTGTGGCAATCTTTTCCAGTGCTTTTACCGATAAAAACAGTCGGTGTTATGGGTGATGAAAGAACTTATGATAATGTTGTAGCGCTAAGGGTTGTTGAGAGTATGGATGGCATGACTGCTGATTGGGTAAGACTTCCCTATGATATTCTTGCTGAAATATCAAGAAGGGTTATAAATGAAGTAAAAGGTGTTAATAGGGTTGTTTATGATATAAGCTCAAAGCCACCAAGCACAATTGAGTGGGAGTGATTGATGCACTTTGCTGACTTCGTACACCTTCACCTTCATACAGAATATAGTCTTTTAGATGGCGCTATAAGGATAGAAGATCTTGTAAAAAGGGCTAAGGACTTGAGAATGCCAGCCCTTGCTATAACAGACCATTCCAATATTTTTGGTTCCTTTGATTTCTTTTCTTATGCAAAAAAGCACGGGGTTAAACCTATACTTGGTTGTGAGATGTACATTGCTCCTGAAAGTATGTATAAAAAGGGTGGAAATGGTAATGGAGAGAAAGAAGAAAATTATTATCATCTGGTTCTACTTGTTAAAAATGAGAGGGGGTATAAAAATCTTTGCAAGTTACTTACTTCGGCAAACTTTGAAGGCTTTTATTATAAGCCAAGAATCGACAAGGAAATACTCAAGCAACATAGTGAAGGGTTAATAGGTCTTTCTGCCTGTCTTAAAGGGGAGATTTCTTACTGGATATTAAAAAAAGATTTTTTAAAGGCAGAAAATTCTGCTCTTGCTTATAAAGAAATTTTTGGTGATGATAATTTTTATCTTGAAGTGCAAGAAAATGGGCTTGAAGAACAGAAAATTGTTAATCATGGTTTAATAGAAATCTCAAAAAAGTTAAATATTCCTCTTGTTGCAACCAATGATTGTCATTATCTAAACAAAGAAGATTATAAATTTCATGACATTTTATTATGTATTCAAACTAAAAAGACTGTCCATGAACAGGACAGACTTAGAATGACAACTAATGAATTTTATGTGAAAACACCAGAGGAGATGAAAGAGAGATTTAGCCATATACCAGAATCCATAGAAAATACACTAAAAATTGCTGAATCCTGTTATTTTGATTTTGTAACTGATGGATTTCATTTTCCAGATTTAGGTATTTCAAAAGAGGAGATAGAAAGGATCTTTCTAAAAGAGGTAAGAGATGGATTTGAAGCAAGTGTAGATAGACTTGTTAAAAATAGTAATGGAAGATTTACCAGGAAAGATTATGAAGATAGATTAGAATTTGAGATAAATGTTATTAAGAAAATGGGTTTTCAGGGGTATTTTTTAATTGTTGCAGATTTTATTAGGTTTGCAAGAAACAATGAAATTCCTGTTGGTCCTGGAAGAGGGTCAGCTGCAGGCAGTCTTGTTGCCTATTGTTTAGGTATAACAAGATTAGATCCCCTTAAATATGATTTACTATTTGAGAGATTTTTAAATGTTGATAGAGCTACTATGCCAGATGTGGATGTGGATTTCTGTCAGGATAGAAGGGGTGAGGTAATAGATTACATTGTTTCAAAGTATGGTAAAGATAAAGTAGCGCAGATAATAACTTTTGGCTCAATGAAGGCAAAGGCTGCAATAAAAGATGTAGCGAGAGCTTTAGAGATTCCCTATTCTGAAGCTGATAAAATAACAAAGTTGATACCTAACAATGTTGGGATAAAAGAAGCCCTTGAGTTAGAACCACAATTAAAGAAAATGTATAAAGAATCACCCACATTCAAAGAGTTAATAGACTATTCAATCTCATTAGAAAAACTTCCAAGGCATACGGGAATTCATGCTGCAGGTGTTGTAATAGCAGATAAACCAATAATTAATTATATGCCCTTACATAGGGGTGATAATGGAGAAGTGGTAACCCAGTTTTCCATGAAAATATTAGAAAAAATGGGGTTAATTAAATTTGATCTTTTAGGATTAAAAACCCTAACAATGTTAAAAGATGCGGTAAAAAATATAAAAAAGAACCATGGTGTTGAGTTAGACCTTGATAACTTGCCATTAGATGATCCAAAAGTATATGAACTAATATCTAATGGAGATACTACTGGAGTTTTTCAGTTAGAAAGCTCTGGGATGAAACAACTATTAAGAAAATTAAAGCCCTCTACCTTTGAAGATATAATTGCTGCAAACGCTCTTTATAGGCCCGGTCCTCTTGGAAGTGGAATGGACAAAGAGTTTATCGCAAGAAAACACGGACATGTAAAAGTTGAGTATGAAATCCCGGAATTAGAAGAGATCTTAAAGGATACTTATGGTGTTATTGTTTATCAAGAGCAAGTTATGTTAATTGCTACCAAAATAGCGGATTTTTCTAAAAGTGAAGCAGATACCCTAAGAAAAGCAATGAGTAAAAAATTAGCAGAAGAGCTTGATAAGTTAGAAAATGATTTTATAGAAAGGGCAGTTAAAAAGGGACATGATAAAGGGAAGGTTCAAAAACTTTTTGATCAGATTAAGAAGTTTGGAGAATACGGCTTTAATAAATCCCATTCTGCAGCTTATGCTCTAATTACCTATCAAACTGCATATGTAAAAGCCCATTATCCCTTAGAGTTTATTGCAGCATTATTAACCTCTGAGATAACAGATACCGATAAGGTTGTTAAGCACATAAATGAGTTTAGAGAAAGGGGAATAGAGATATTACCTCCTGATATTCATGAAAGCGAGGAAACATTTACTGTAACTAAGGATGGAAAAATTCGCTTTGGTTTAGGAGCCATAAAAAATGTTGGTATGGCAGCAATTGAGGTTATAAAAGAAGAAAAGAATAAAAATGGTAAATTCAAAAGTTTTATTGATTTTGTTGAAAGAGTTGGTGGACAAAAGGTAAACAAGAAGGTTATTGAGAGTTTAATAAAAAGTGGAGCCCTTGATTCCTTGGGTGGGCATAGAGCTCAGTATTTAGAGTATTTAGATGTATTGTTACAGAAAGTTACAGAGACTAAGAATAAAAAGAAAGATTTTATGCAAGCAATGTTTGATATACATGAAGGGGAAGAACGGATTGAAAAATTGCCGGATGTTCAGCAATTTCCAATGTCTCAGATTTTATCCTTTGAAAAAGAAGTCCTTGGATTTTATGTATCAGGCCATCCCCTATTAGAGTTTAGCAATGAAATAAATCATTTTATAGACACTAACATAGAAAATATAAAGGAAAAGAATGAAGGATCAATTGTAGCTTTGGCTGGTATAGTATCTTCTCGTAAAGAGACAAAAACTAAAGCAGGAAAAAAAATGGGTATAATTAAGTTTGAAGATTTAACTGGTTCTATAGAAGTTGTTTTGTATTCTGAAGTTTATGAAAAATATAAAAATTTGATAAATAGCGATGAGCCATTGTATATAAAGGGAACCATATCTAATGATTCTGATGATACTAAGAAAATATTGGCAAGAGAAGTGATGTATTTAAGAGAGGCATGGGGTAAAGATGTAAAATCTGTTGTTATTAATGCTTACGAATTTAAGATAAATGATGATTTTATTGAAAATTTTAAGAGTTATTTAAAGACTTACACTGGCAAAAAGGCAGTACCGGTTGTTTTAAATGTTATTACAAAAGAAGGTAAAGCTGTAGAAGTGGCTATTCCAAAGGATTTTTGGGTTGAGCCATCTGTAGCTTTTTGTAAAAATTTCTCTTTATTTCTTGAAGGCTGTAGTCTCAAATTAATGAAAAATGAAGGGACCATAAATGGATAAAAAAAAGGAAACCTTAGATGAATTAAGAAGTCAAATAGATTCAATAGATGATAAAATTTTAGAGCTTCTGAATCAAAGAGCGTTAGTCGTAAAAAAGGTTGGTGAACTTAAAAAGAAACTTAAGAAGAGCTTTTATGTGCCCTATAGAGAGACAGAAATAATAAAGAGGCTTCAAAGCAAGTCCAAAGGGCCCTTCCCGAAAATTGCAATAAAACCAGTATTTAGAGAGATAATATCAGCGTGTTTATCTCTTGAAAAGCCTCTAAAGGTTGGGTATTTGGGCCCTCCTGCTACATTCACCCATGAAGCGGCAATAAAGTATTTTGGACAAGGAGCTCAATACACTGCATTAAGAAGCATTTCTGAGATTTTTGATGAGGTTTACAAAGGTAGAGTAGATATGGGAGTGGTTCCTGTTGAAAATTCTACAGAGGGCGTGGTTTCTCATACACTTGATATGTTTCTAAATTATGATTTAAGAATTTCTGGAGAAATTATAATACCTATAACCCATTGTTTACTATCTAAGGCGACTAAGAAAGAAGACATAAAAACAGTTTACTCCCATCCACAGGCACTTGCTCAATGTAGAAACTGGATAGAGAAAAATTTAACAGGATGTTCCTTTATAGAAACAAGAAGTACTGCTGAAGCTGCAGAAATGGCTTCAAAAGATGAAAAAGCTGGGGCGATTGCAGGAGAAGGTGCATCAAAACTATATGATCTTAATATTCTTGAAAGAAATATACAGGATACGAGCGATAATTCAACAAGGTTTCTTGTAATAGGTAAGGTTGACCATAGACCTACAGGTAACGATAAGACAAGTATATTATTCTCAATTAAAGATGAACCTGGCGCACTTTATAAAATGCTTGCACCTTTTGCAAAGAGAAATATAAATCTCACAAAGATTGAATCAAGACCCATTAAGACCAAGGCTTGGGAGTATGTTTTTTTTCTTGATTTAGACGGTCATATTGAAGAAAAAAAGGTTAAAGAAGCCATAGAGGAATTAAGTAAAAACTGCGTATTTTTAAAAATAGCGGGTTCATACCCTAAGTTTTCAAAGGAGGCTGTAAAATGAGAGTTGGACAAAACATCGAAAAACTAATACCCTACGTGCCTGGTAAACCAGTAGAGGAACTCGAAAGAGAGATGGGAATTAAAAATGCGGTAAAATTAGCAAGCAATGAAAATCCCTTAGGGCCTTCTCCTAAAGGACTGGCTTTGATGAAAAAATATATAAAACAGTTACATCGATACCCCGAAGGGGGGTGCTACTATTTAGCAGAGAAATTGTCAAAAAAGTTAGGTGTTAAGCCAGAGAACATACTTTTTGGTAATGGATCTAATGAAGTCCTTGAGATAATTGGAAGGACTTTTTATGAACATGGTGATGAGATAGTTTTTTCTCAATATGCCTTTATTGTTTATAAACTTGTTGCTCAGGCATTAGGAGCGATTTATCATGAAGTTCCTGCAAATAATTTAGGGCACGATTTAGCTAATATGCTCAATTATATTCATCCAAAAACAAAAATTGTTTATCTTGCAAATCCCAATAATCCAACGGGAACGATGTTTACAAAGAAAGAGTTTAAGAATTTTATGGATAGGGTACCTCAAACAACACTTGTTGTTTTAGATGAAGCTTATAGCGAATATGTGGATTCACCAGATTATCCCGATGGGCTTCAATTTTTAAAGAAATATAAAAATCTCATTATCGTTAGGACATTCTCAAAGATATATGGACTTGCAGGGTTGAGGATTGGATATGCTTGTGGTGATAAAGATTTAATTTCCTATATGAATAGGGTAAGAGAGCCTTTTAATGTTAATACTTTAGCACAGTTTGCAGCACTTGGAGCTCTTGATGACGAGGATCATATAGAGAAAACAAAAAAAATTACCAGAGAAGGCTTCGAGTATCTTTACAAAGAACTTGATAAGATTGGTTTAGAATACGTGAAGTCCTATGGTAATTTTATACTAATTAAAACTCCTATGAAAGGCAACGATTTTTATAATCTACTTTTGAAGGAAGGTGTCATTGTAAGACCAGTTGGCGGTTATGGTCTTCCAGATTATGTTAGGGTAACCGTTGGGACACCTTCAGAGAACAAAAAGTTTATAACTGCTACGAGGAAGGTGTTAAAGAAAACCTAAAGGAGGAAATTTATGATTATTGTAATGAAGCCTGACGCAACAGAGTCAGAGATTCAAAATATTATAAAAATTATCGAAGAAAATGGTCTAAAACCCCATCTCTCAAGGGGTAAAGAGAGGGTTATTATCGGGGCTATTGGTGACGAATCTGTTATAAGAAACATTCCCTTTGATTCCTATCCTGGGGTTGAAAATGCTGTTCCAATTCTTAAACCCTATAAAATTGTTAGTAGGGAGTTTAAAAAAGAAAACACAATAATAAAAGTTGATGGCGAAGAAATAGGAGGAAATAAAATAGCTATCATTGCAGGTCCTTGTGCCGTAGAGAGCAGGGAGATAACTATAGAGACGGCATTAAGGGTAAAAGAAGCTGGGGCAAACTTTTTTAGAGGAGGGGCTTATAAGCCAAGAACTTCTCCTTATAGTTTTCAAGGCTTAGGTGAGGAAGGTTTAAAGATTTTGTATGAAGCAAAAAAAGAGACTGGTATGCCAATAGTTACAGAATTGATGGATCCCCGAGATGCAGATCTGGTTTGTCAATATGCTGATATAATCCAGATAGGCGCGAGGAATATGCAAAATTTTAGACTTCTTTTAGAGGTGGGGAAAATAGATAAACCTGTAATTTTAAAAAGAGGTTTAAGCTCAACTATTAATGAGCTTTTGATGTCAGCTGAGTACATTGCTTCACAAGGAAATACAAAAATTATTCTTTGTGAAAGGGGTATTAGAACCTTTGAGACTGCAACAAGAAATACCTTAGACCTTTCAGCAGTACCACTTTTAAAAAGTCTTACTCATCTTCCAGTTATTGTCGATCCAAGTCATGGAACAGGACATTGGGATTTAGTAACACCAATGGCGGTTGCAGCAGTTGCCTGTGGTGCTGATGGTTTAATGGTAGAGGTTCATCCCCATCCAGAAAAGGCTTTAAGTGATGGCTCACAATCCCTTAAGCCAGCAAAGTTTATACTTATGATGGAAAAAATCAAGGCGGTTGCTACTGCGGTTGGTAGGGTTATATGAAAGTGCATTTTAAAAGAGCTGGTATTATTGGGGTTGGACTGATTGGTTCATCTTTTGCACTGGCTTTAAAAAAATATGGAATAGTCGATGAGGTTTGGGGATACTCTAATTCTGGAACATCAAGTAAAAAAGCTCTTTCTTTAGGTATCATTGATAAAGTAGCTATTAATTTGAAAGAACTTACCTCAAATTGTGAATTAATCTTGGTGGCCATTCCAGTTTTAGCCATACCTGATGTGTTATTTGAAGTTTCTCAGTATGTTGATGAAAAAACAATTGTTACTGATGGTGGTAGCACTAAGCATTTTGTAAGAGATTGTCATAAGTACTTTAAGTATAAGAATTTTGTAGGGGGGCATCCAATAGCAGGAACGGAGAAGTCGGGTCCCGAGGCAGGATTTGCAGAGCTCTTTGAAAATAGTGTTTGTATAATTACACCAATAGAGGACACAGATAAAGACAAAATGGAAATAACAATAAATTTATGGGAAACTATTGGTATGAAAGTATATTCTATGTCTCCCGAGGAGCATGACAGAATTATGGCTAATATAAGCCATATGCCCCATGTAATTGCCTATAGTCTCGTTGACTCTGTTAAGGATAAGTATTTTGATGGAATGAGAATAACAAAATTAGCTGGCGGGGGTTTTAAAGATTTTACCCGTATTGCAAAAAGTGATGATAGAATGTGGACAGATATATTTCTGGCGAATAGGGATTTCTTATTATCTTCGATTGATGATTTTCAAGAAAGTCTAAATAGGCTTAAAACCTTTATAGAACAAAAAGACGTTGTAAAAATTAAAGATTTTTTAATCGAAACAAAAAAAATTTTGTTAGATTAAAAAATTAGTTAAGGTTTTTTATATTTTATGTTAAATTTAATATTAAAAAATGGGAGGCGTTATTATGAAAATACTCCTTGTGGAAGATGAAAGAAAGGTAGCAAATCTAATTAAAAAAGGCTTTGAAGAAGAAGGGCTTATGGTTGATATTGCTGAAGATGGTGAGATTGCCCTTGAGAAGGTTAGTGCAGATGGCTATGATTTAATTATTCTTGATATAATGTTGCCAGGTAAGGATGGTATAGAGGTTTTAAAGGAGATCAGGGCAAGGGGCATTATGAAACCAATTATGATGCTTACAGCAAAAGATAGTACAACCGATAAAGTATTAGGTCTTGATGCTGGGGCGGATGACTATATTACAAAACCTTTTGTTTTCGAAGAATTACTTGCAAGAGTAAGGGCCCTTCTTAGGAGAGGTCATGCGATTGAGAAGGCACAGCCAATTCAAATACACGATCTTATAATAGACCCTGTTACACGTAAGGTAACAAGAGCAGGCAAAGAGATTGAACTAACAACTAAAGAATATGGGCTCCTTGAATATATGGCAAGAAATAAAAATAGGATTCTTACTCGTACAATGATAGCTGAAAACGTTTGGGATTATCAATTTGATAGCCTGACAAATATAATAGATGTGTATATAAACTACCTTCGCAAAAAGATAGACAAAGATCATCAGAAAAAGTTGATTCATACTGTTCGTGGTGTGGGATACATGATAAAGGAATAGGTAAAGCCTATTCCTTTTTTGTTTCATTATGAGCTTCAGGACAAAATTTTTAATCTGGTTTAATTTTACCATTCTTTTTATTATCGGTTTTTTTTCCTTTGGGATGTATTTTGGTGCTATGCACAGCATGGAAGAGGGCATTAATAATAGACTATTATCTGTTAGTGTCGCAACCTCTCATATAATAACCAAACCACCTGATGATTTTGCTATTTCCTGTGGAAATAAAGAATTCCAAGAACTTCTGGAAGCTTTTTTGGGATTTACTGGACATGAGGGGTATGTAAGAGTTGTTAGTAAGGATGGTAAATCTCTTTCTTGTACAAGAACTATTTTAAATCCGCCGGTTCCATTAACAAAAAGAGATCTTGACGTTCTTAGGTCAAAAAATTACTTTTTCCGAGATATACACTTAGAAGATGTTAGTGAAAGTGGAATAAGAATTTGTTTTTATCCCCTTTTTTATGAAAGTAATTTTTTAGGTTATCTTGAGGTGGGTGCTTCATTAGAGAAGATTCAAAAAATGAAGAAATCTCTTATATATCTATTTGCAATTATAATTCCCATAACCTTTTTTATTTCTAATTTAGGTGGCTTTTTCATTTTTAATAGAGGTCTACAGAGCATAATTTTTCTAAGCAGAGAGTTGAAAAATTTTACTGCCCATGAGTTGTATAAAAGAGTTCCAGTCCCAAATTCAAAAGATGAGATAAGAGAATTGTTCGAGTCTATCAATACTATGATGGCGAGCTTAGAGAAAAGTTTTGAACAGATCAGACAGTTTAGTGCTGATGCTTCTCATGAATTAAGAACACCGTTAACAATTATAAAAGGAGAAATTGAGGTTGCACTCAGAAGTGAGAGGACAGTTGAAGAGTATCAAGATACCCTTGTAAGTATTTTAGAGGAAATTGATAGAATGAGCAGAATCGTTGAAGACTTATTATTAATTGCAAAGGCAGATGCTAAAGAGGTAATTATTGAAAAAAAGAGAATTAAGCTTAATAATATATTAAATGAACTTTGTGAACAATTAAGCATTTTTGCTGAGGCGAAGAATGTTGAACTGCATTATGATAACTTGCCCGAAGTTGAAATAAATGCAGATCCATTAAGATTAAGGCAGGTTTTCACTAATATAATAGAGAATGCCATAAAATATAATGTTAATAATGGTAAAGTATTCGTCAGTATAGAAGAGGATGAGCATAATTACATTGTCAAGGTTAAGGACACTGGCATAGGAATAAGAAAAGAGGATATTGGCAAGATATTTGACAGGTTCTATAGAGCAGATAAATCAAGGAAGCGTGAAATTGGTGGGGCTGGCTTGGGATTAAGTATATGTAAGTGGATTATAGAGAGCCATGGTGGATATATAAAAGTAGAAAGTGAGTATGGCAAAGGTTCAACTTTCAGTATATACTTACCTAAATTAATTGTCTAATTTTTTTAAGAAAGGTAATTTATGCACAATAAAATAAAGGTTTTACTCGTAGGAAATCCTAACGTTGGAAAAAGTGCCCTTTTTAACGCCCTAACAGGGAAGTATGTGGCTGTTTCAAACTATCCAGGGACAACAGTTGAATTTACACAGGGTGAGGTTCAATACAAAGGCAATAGTATTGAAATCATAGATACACCTGGTATGTATTCAATGCTTCCTATTTCTGAAGAAGAGAAGGTTGCAAGAAACTTGATTCTTCAAGGTAATCCAGACTGGATTGTAAATGTTGTAGATGCTAAAAATTTAGAAAGAATGTTACCGCTAACATTTCAGTTAATAGAAACGGGTATTCCAGTTATTCTCGTTCTTAATATGATGGATGAGGCAAAAAGAATGGGGCTTGAAATTGATTGTGAAAAACTCTCTCAAATTCTTGGTCTGCCAGTTATTAAGACAGTTTCAATAAAAAAAATTGGTGTTAAGGATATACTAAATCTAATTATAAATGCTCCTTATACATACAAGCCAAATAGCATTAAATATGATAATGAGATAGAACAAGAGATAGAAAAGCTAATTAACTTTATTAAAGGTGATTATAAAATATCTAAAAGATTACTTAGCATACTTCTTTTACAGAAAGATGAAGAGATATCAGATTTAGTTAAAGTTAATGAGAATGAAGATATAATTGACGTTGCAAACACAAGTAGAAGAAAACTGGAAGAGGTTTTTAGAGTTTCGTTGGATTATATGATAGCTCTAAAAAGGCAGTTAGTTGCTGGAGAAATTGTACAAAAGATTTTTAAAAAGGTCGCTAAAGAGAAAGAAAGTAAAGTTGTGAGTTTTATTAGTGCTATTACAATTCATAGAATTTGGGGTTATCCCATATTATTTCTTGTTCTTTATTTTGGTCTATATAAATTTGTTGGGCAGTTTGGAGCTGGCACCCTTGTTGATTTTATTGAAACAAACATTTTTGAAGAATGGCTTCTTTCTGGCTTAACTAATCTTATTGAAGAGGGGATTAAAAACGATAATATAAAAGAATTATTGATTAGAGACTATGGAGTAATAACTTTAGGCTTAAAGTATGCAATTGCAATAATTCTTCCGATAGTTACCACCTTTTTTCTATTTTTTTCTATTTTGGAAGATAGTGGTTATCTTCCGAGACTTGCTTTTCTTCTTGATAGAGTTTTCAAAAAGATTGGTCTCACTGGAAAGGCGGTTATACCCCTTGTTTTAGGTTTCGGTTGCGATACTATGGCTACAATGGTTACAAGAACCTTAAATACAAAAAAAGAAAGAGTTATAGCTACAATTTTGCTCTCCTTGGCGGTTCCTTGTTCTGCTCAACTTGGTGTTATGCTTGCTGTGCTGAGTACAAGTTCTACTTTATTAGCCATATGGGTTTTTATATTAGTATTAATTTTTTTCATCGTTGGTTATTTCTCAAAGTATTTTATCAGGGGTGAAAAGACAATTTTCTTTGTTGAAATTCCCCCTGTAAGGATTCCAAAATTATCTAACATAATAATCAAGACCTATACGAGATTAGTATGGTATTTCAAGGAGGTATTACCACTTTTTATATATGCGAGTCTGTTGATATGGGTTGGAAGAATTACTGGTATATTTGATCTTTTACTCAAAATCATAGCCTATCCCCTTCAGTTTATTGGTCTACCCTATGAATCTGCAAAGGTTTTTTTGTTTGGTTTTTTTAGAAGGGATTATGGTGCTGCAGGCTTGTATGACCTTCATAAACAGGGTGTTTTTAATAACAATCAACTGCTTATTTTATCAGTTATGCTAACACTTTTTTTGCCCTGTATTGCTCAGTTTATAATGACAGTTAAAGAGAGAGGGCTAAAGATGGGGATATCCATTGCATTATTTGTAACTGTTTTTTCTATTTTAACGGGATATCTGTTACATCTCATCATAAATGTTTTTTTAGGGATTAGTTTATGATTAAATGTCCTTTATGTGGTAATATTTTTGATGAAAAAGAGAGTAGAAGTGGGTGTATGGGATGTGGCAAACAGGGGTGTGGTTTAGTAAAATGTCCAAATTGTCAGTATGAATTTCCACCTGAAAAGGAAGTTGAAGAAAAAACAAAGGGATTAATAGAAAGGATTAAGAAATTATTTGGAGGCAACAAATGACAGAATTGATAGAAAAACAGGAAGAGATTTTAGAACAATTATGGATATCAAAAAATGAAAAAAATAAAAATAGTGTTACCTATGAGGTACTTGGTGTTTCCAAGCATTCTGAGGAAATTTCTTCACTACAAAAGGAAGGATTAATAAACTTAGATGATGAAAAGGTCTGGTTAACCGAGGAGGGTGATAGAAAGGGGGAAAAAGTTGTAAGAAGGCACAGATTAGCAGAAAGGCTTTTGGTAGATGTTATAGATGTTAGTGGAAAAGAGATCCATGATACCGCTTGCAAGCTTGAGCATTATTTGAAGGAAGGGATAGAAGATAAGGTTTGTACACTTTTAGGTCATCCAAAAACCTGTCCCCATGGTAATAAAATACCACCAGGAGCTTGCTGTAATGTAGATGTGAAAGTTGGAGATAAATACGTAGTACCTTTAAGTAGTCTCAAGTTTGGACAGAAGGGGAAAATTGTTTTTATAAGTGGGATTTCTGACAAAAACCTTCAAAGCCTTGCATCGATGGGTATTTTACCAGGAGCAAAAATTGTTGTCAAACAAACCTTCCCATCATATCTATTCGGAATTGGTAACAGTGAGTTTGCTGTTGATAAGACTGTTGCTGATGCTGTTTATGTGAGAATAGAAAAAGATTAATATGATAAGTGAGTTTGACCTTATTAAAAAAATCAAAAAAAGATTTTCCTTCTCTAACAATAGGATAGTTGGTATTGGTGACGACTGTGCTGTTATAAAGACAAAAGATAGGTATCTTCTATATTCAATTGATTCAATGGTTCAAAATATTCATTTCAATATGAAATTGGGGATTAATTGGAGTGATGTGGGATACAAGGCAGTGGTAAGAGCAATAAGTGATATTGCATCAATGGGAGGAGTGCCAGAATATATTTTAATAGCCCTATTCTTGAGAAAAGACTTTCATGAAAGGGAGTTTAAAAAAATGTTCGATGGAATTGAGTTAGCAGTTAAAGAATATGGGATAAATGTTTTAGGAGGGGATATAACAAGTTCACAAACTACTGCAATTACGATATCTGTTATAGGTAGTTCAAAAGAAAAACCCGCTTTGAGAAAGGGAGCAAAGACCGGTGATCATATTTATGTTAGCGGGTATACAGGGCTTTCATCTATGGGGCTTTGGCTTTTAAAGAAAGGGATTAAAACTGAAAATGCAAAAATATTTATTGAAAGTTATAAGAGACCAAAGGCAAGAGTAAATTTAGGAACTAAACTCTTACCCTATATAAGTTCAATGATAGATATAAGTGATGGTCTCGTTGGTGATTTAGGACATATCCTTGAAGAAAGCAAAGTAGGTGCCATAATAGAAAAAGAATTTCTTCCCCTTCATGATAGTTTTTCTAAGCTCCCTTTAGTTAAGACTTCAAAAATCTATGATTGTATTCTTAATGGTGGGGATGATTATGAGTTGGTGTTTACCGCTAATGAAAATCATAGAGGAGAAATAGAGGCTATTTCGAAAGAATTAAACATTAGAATCACAAGAATTGGAAAGATAATAGACAAGGGATTTTTTATAAGGGAGAATGGTAATATGGTACCTTTAAAATCCAGGTCTTACGAGCACTTTAGGTCTTAATTATTTACTTTCCAGCCCTTTTTATAAAATCTTCGGACCTAAGCTTAATATTTTCTGGACAAACTGACATAATTTGTTTGAAATAAGCCATTGCTGGTTCTTTTTGGTTGGTATCTATAAGAAGTTTTAGAATATATAATTTCGCTTCGCATAAAGAAGAGTTATTTGATTCTGCAATTTTGAGGAGTTGGAAAGCATTATTGTAATCTCTATCATAAACTTTGATTATACCCTGTAGTAATGCAAAGCGTGGGTCAAATTTCAATACACTATTCAAAAGATCCCTTTCAAAATTTTTTGCCTCATCAGTTTTTTCATTCATAGCCAGCAGTATTGAATAGTTAAGGGCATTTTCAATTGAAGGGTTTATTTTGTATATCGCGCTAAATAATTTCTCTGTATTTATAAGTTGATTTTGTAGATAATATTTATATGCCCTATCAGTTAAATAGGGTATATAGGGTTTTAGAAAAAACAACTCTTCATCACTAAGATTAATTTCATTAAGAAAAATATCTAATGAAAAATCAAATTGTCTATGTACATCGCCTTTATATATGTATGCAAGGCCATATTGTTTTAGTAAATTTTTTAAAGGATGGTTGTAGAGCATTGAAATTTCATATAATTCGTGGGTGAAGTAAACCGACCTATTCAAATTTGTAATTATATTATCAGCTAACTTTTGGGACTGTTCTAATTTATATAGTTCTAAGTCTTCAATACCAATTTTTTTATTTAAGTTGCCTGATTTTGCATGCATCGATAAATCGGGCATAAGATTTTTTAAAAAGGGAATTTTCTCAAAGTTTTGTTCTTGATACCAGGGGAGCATAAAGAAGTCTGCATCAAGTATTGTTAGTTCTTTTTTAGGATAATAAAAGTTTTTTATGTATAACAAAGGAAAAAGAGAATAATCCGCTTCACCGATAATTACCGATTTTTCTGGTAGGGTCTCAATTGTATCTTTTGCTAATTGATAAGCAAATCTATCATTTTTTCTATAAAGTTCATTTTTTTGAAAATGAAATTTAATAATAATTGAAGTTAGAAGCAATATTAATATCAAGGGATAAGCTTTTGGATATTTTTTAAAATAGGTTAGACCAATCCCAATAAATAGAGAAAAAACAATTATCGAAGGGGTAATAAATTCTTTAACAAGAAAAAATTCGCTTTTTTCTGGATTTAATACAAAAAGGGTAAGAGTTCCGTTTACAAAAAAAATTATCGTTAAAAAGGCACAAAATTTTTTATTTTCTTTTAGTAATACTATAAATCCAAAAAGACCAATGATAAGTGCAGGAATAAACAAGTTATTGTTTATGAATTTTAAATAAAACGTCGCTTGATCTAAAAAATTTACGAAAGAATATTCACCACCACCAAAACCAAACTGCTCTCTTGTAATTACACCATAAAAGTTTCTTAAATTCTCTGGATTGCCCCAATCAAGTATTGGATTAGTGAGAGATCTTATGGGGAGGTATATGTAAATTGTTAACCCAAAAAGAAAAAATAAATGAGAGATAGCTAATTCTTTAACATTAACCTTATTTAAAATAGAAAATACAAGAAGAGCGAAAAAAACGCCCAGTAAAGTATGATGATTACCTAATCCTAAACCGCTTAAAAAAAATGCTAAGATTATCCATCTTACATCTTTTTCTCCCAAAAATTTGACTATACAGAAGATCAATAGGGAAAGGATTAAACTATTTAGAGCATACACCTCTGCAATTAAAGCCTGTTGATAGTATATATGGGAAAAACCAGTATAAAGGCTTGCAATAATTGATGCTATCAAATTTTTTGTTATGAAAAAAATTGAAGTGAATATCAATATTATAGAAATAGAGGATATAAAAGCAGAAAAGATGTTGCATTTTTGTGCATAATCATAAAGAGGTAACAAGAAACTGAAAGCTTTTGTCAAAAGTGAAAAAAGCGGATACCCTGGAGGATGGGCAATCCCTAACGAATAAGAAGCAAGGGATAATTCTGGAGAATCACCAAATACAATACTTGGCGGACTGGATAATAAATAGATGGTAAAAAAAAACAAAAAAAGGAAGATTATGACTCTTTTCATATATGTAAAAGGGATTTTATAAAACCAAAAAAGTCTTTTAATGTTTCAGGACTGATAAGATACCAGATATAAAAAAATAGTGCTATAAAAATTGCTAAGAACGTTAATTTGAGAAAAAGTTTAATGAATTTAAAGGCTAAAAAAAGAAGAAAAAGGGCAATTAAAATAAATGCAATGGTTTGCATTATTAGCTCTTGTTTGCTGAGCAACCTCCGCAGGCTTCCTTTGTACCACAGGCTGACTGTGAATTTGATGAAGAGGAACTACTCTTTCTTGCATAATCAGTTATATACCAACCAGATCCCTTTAATACAAAATTGCCTGAAGAAATAACTCTTTTTACTGAATTGCCACATTCAGGGCATTCCTTAATTGGTTCTTCAGTAATTTTCTGTTCCCTTTCAAACTGAACACCACAGGTAGTGCATTCATACTCATAAGTGGGCATTTTACATACCTCCTATAAAGTCTTCGTTAGAAATATAATCATTGTTAACAGAAAAGTAAAGTGTTCGAAAAGTTTATATGCTTTTCTGTACTTTTCCAGACTTAATGCAGGAGGTACATACTTTAATTCTTCTAACTGTACCATTACCAATAATAGCTTTTACCGTTTGTAAATTAGGATAAAAAACCCTTTTTGTTCTATTATTTGCATGGCTGACATTATTTCCAACCATTTTGCCTTTTCCACAGATGCTGCAAACTCTGGACATATACCGCTCCTTTTAATTTAAAGTTAACTTAAAAATTATATAAAAATATCAAAAAAATGCAAGAAAATTTTAAATAAAAAAGTAAACTTTTATATGTTTCTTGATGGACATATATCAAAGAGTATACAATCTTTATGATTAGGCTTCTTAGCCTGACATATTTTTCTACCATGTAGAATAAGCAGATTTGACATGTCCCTCCATCTCTCTTTAGGTGTTATTTCCATCAGATCTTTCTCTATCTTTTCTGGTTCATTATTTTTAGATAGACCTAATCTCTGAGATAATCTTTTTACGTGTGTATCTACCGCTATACCTTCGTTAATTCCATACCCCTCAGATAACACTATGTTAGCAGTTTTTCTTGCAACACCGGGTAGTTTTATCAAATCTTCCATTTTATTAGGTACTTTCCCACCAAATTCTTTAATTATTTTTTCTGAGCATGCCTTTATATTTCTTGCTTTATTTTTATAAAAATTGACTGATTTAATTTCTTCCATAATTTCTTCTAAGCTTGCCTTTGAAAAGGCTTCAGGTGTAGGCATTTTTTTAAATAATTTTTCTGTAACTATGTTAACCCTTTCATCCGTTGTTTGGGCGGAAAGAATTGTAGCTACGAGTAGTTGAAAGGGGGTCTGAAAGTTTAATGCGGTTTTTGCTTCAGGGTAAATATTTTCAAGCCTTTGGAGAATAATTTTTACCTTTTCTTTATTATCCATTTTTAATCTCCCAATTATTAAATTATGTGATTATTATACAAATTTTTACTATAATTAAAATAATGAAAATAAAGGTTAGACCAGAAGATTTTATTGTTGAAGAGATTGCGAATTTTAAGTTAACAAACAAGGGTAAATATTATCTTTACAAATTACACAAAACTGGCTGGAATACGATTGATGCACTTAGAAAACTTGCAAAAAATAACAATATTGCCTATAAGAAGATAAGTTACTGTGGGAAAAAGGATAGATACGCAAAAACAGTTCAGTTTATTACAATCGATAGAAAGATTGACAAGGAGAAGTTGAATGAGAATGTTTTTCTTACATTCGAGGGAATGACCGATTTTGAAGCAGCCCCTTCAAATATATTGGGTAATAGGTTTTGTATTAAACTGAGGGATATAGAAGATAAAAAAATTGATTTAATCAAACAGAGAGTTGATAAGATAAGAGAATTTGGTTTTCCAAATTATTTTGGTGATCAAAGGTTTGGTAGCTACGATAGGAATTTAGGTTTTTTTGGAGAAAAGTTACTTAAAGGGCATTACAATGGAGCTTTGAAGTGTCTTTTATGTTCTATTCATTCTGAGGATAGCAAGGAAGAAAAAGAAAGGAAGAGATTTTTCTTTCAAAATTGGGGGCATTTTGACAAGTTATTAGAAAATGCGAAAAGAGAAATTGAAAGGAAAATTTTCAGCATCTTAAAGGAAAAACCCAAAGGGTATTTAGAAGCCATACATGAATATCCCATTGAAGAGATCTCAATGGGCCTTTCTGCATATCAATCTTTTCTATGGAATAATATGCTATCAAAATTTATTGAGCCTATTGGAAATTTAAAAATCCCCATCAAGGGTTGGTTATACCCCTCTTATAGGGAATTAAGAATAGATGATTTAAAATATTTAAAAGATCTGGAACTTCCCACACATGGTATAAAACCTGGTTTTGTAGATAAAAGGGTTGAGGATATTTATAACATGGTTCTTGTTGAAGAGGGGTTGTATCAAGAAAGATTTAGTATGAGAAAGTATAGAAAGGTTATAGTAAAATCTTTTATGAGAAAAGCAATAATAATTCCTGAAGATTTAAAAATTTTAAGTATTTCCAATGATGATATTTATAAAGGAAAGAAGAGTATTACAATTTCGTTTATTTTACCAAGAGGTAGTTTTGCGACTGTTCTAATAAAACATTTATGTTAGAAATAGAAATACCAGGTTTTGGAAAGGTCCAATTAAAATACCTTGTTTCAGACTTTACTGGAACTCTCTCAGTCAATGGAAAACTATTGCCCGGGGTTTTGGATAAAATAAATCAGCTTTCCAAATATTTAAAAATTTATATACTTACTGCAGATACATTTGGCACTGTAAATAAGGAATTATCAAAGGCAGATTGTGAGATTATTGTACTAAAGTATGATAGAATTGATTTACAGAAAAAGAAATTCGTAGACGATTTGGGGGCTGAAAATGTGATTTCCTTTGGAAATGGCAAAAATGATAGATATATGTTAAAGGTGTCAAAGATAGGTGTAGCAGTCATGCTTGATGAGGGGTGTGCAATTGAGGCATTGCTTTCGGCAGATATTATGGTTAAAGATATCCATAATGCCTTTGGACTCTTGTTAAATAAAAAGCGCTTGAAAGCGACATTAAGATTTTAGGTTTCATGAGAAAGTTATTTTTTTTCTTCCTTCTTTTTTTTTATAGTTGTACAGGGTTATTTTTCTATCCCGATAAAAGACAATATATAAATCCAAATCTAATTGGTTATAAACGAGAAGACGTTTTTTTTAAAAGTTTAGACAATATAAACTTACACGCCTGGCTATTTACTTCAAAGGAAAATAAAGGGACTGTGATTTTTCTTCATGGAAATGCAGAAAACATTACTACCCATGTTAATAGTGTGCTGTGGTTAATCGATAGGGGATATAATGTTTTTGCTTTTGACTATAGAGGATATGGTAAGTCCGAAGGAATAACTACTCTAAAAGGGGTTCATATTGATGCAGAGAGTGCAATAAGGTATGTATTAGAAAGAGAAGAGATAAGCAAGAATATTATTTTATTTGGCCAGAGTTTGGGTGGAGCAATAGCAATAACAAACCTTGCTAATAGTTCTTATAAAGATAAAATCAATTGCCTCATCGTGGAGTCCACTTTTGCAGGTTATAGACGCATAGCTAAAGATAAAATTGCAAAAAATATCTTTACTAAAATTTTTGGGTATCCACTTATTTTTCTTATAAATGATGATTATTCTCCAGAGAGGTTTATAGATAAAATATCTCCGACACCAGTTCTTATCTTACATGGTGATGAGGATGATATAGTCCCTGCATATCATGGTGATTTATTATTCAAGATTGCCAAAGATCCTAAGGAATTAATAATAAAAAGAGCCCGTCATATAAATGTTTCAAGGCATCAAGATGTCAGGGAAAAAATACTTAATTTTTTAGAAAAATCATTAAAAAAATAATTTTTTCTTGTTTTTATCTTTTTTTATGGTTTAATTTTAACAGGGATAATAAAAAATACTAATTAAAAAATGCTAATTCATTCTGATTTTCTTCTCCTTTAATTAGTTTTTTAATTATCTCAAAAATTCAGTGTTATAATTTTACCTTTATGTCTATTTAAGTTTTAGGTTGTAATGACTATTTTTTAGGAGGTGGCAATGAAAAAAACAATATCAATAATAATTCCTTTTATTTTTTTATTTCTCTCCATAAATTTATCCTACTCATTAACCTTTAATGACGGGTTTAATCCAAATGTTGATGGAATGATACGTGCTCTGGCAGTTCAAGAGAATGGGAAGATTTTAATTGGGGGTTATTTTACTTACGTAAATGGTGTCAAGAAGAACTATATAGCAAGATTAAATCAAGATGGCTCTCTCGATGAGACCTTTGATTGTAAAGTTAACCAATATGTGAATTTTATTTCTCTTCAAAATGATGGAAAAATACTAATTGGTGGTAATTTTACAAATGTAAATGGAATAGAAAGAATTAGAGTTGCCCGTTTAAATCCTGATGGCACACTTGATTCTACTTTCAAAGCGGATGCTAATGGTTTCGTTGCTTCCATAATCCCTTATTCAGATAATAAAATACTAATTGGAGGAGATTTTACAGAAATTAATGGTTTACCAAAAATCAGGCTTGCAATGCTTGATTATAATGGGAATATAGATGAGAGTTTTAATGCTGAAGTTGGTGGAGGTGTTAGATCTATAGCAGTTCAAGTTGATAACAAGATTATTATTGGAGGTTATTTTATATCAGTTAATGGAATTACAAGAAATAATATAGCCAGATTGAATCCCGATGGAAGCTTGGATCAAACATTTAATATTTTAGTAAACAATGGAGTAGAATCTGTTGCAATACAGGTAGATGGGAAGATAGTAATGGGTGGCTTATTTACAAGTGTTGGTGGTGCTATGAGAAATTATATAGCAAGATTAAATAGTGATGGATCTCTTGATTCCACTTTTAATATAGGTGTTAATAATACAGTTTTCAGAGTTTTGGTTCAAGGGGATGGAAAAATACTCTTAGGTGGCGGGTTTACTACCCTTGGGGGATTGGCAAGAAATAATCTTGGTAGAATTAATTTTGATGGTAGTTTGGATAGTTCATTTAATCCCCAGTTTGATAATTGGATTTACGATGTTGCTATACAAAGAGATGGTAAGATTATTGCTGTGGGAAATTTTTCTAATGTAAATGGTACTCTAAGGAATGGAATTGCAAGAATTTATAATGATGGAAAAGTTGATAAAGATCTTATATCTAATACGGATGATGTAGTATATGCAATTGCATTACAAAGGGATCAAAAAATTCTTATAGGAGGTGGTTTTACACAGGTCAATAGTGTTATAAAACAGGGAATTGCACGTATTAATAATGATGGTAGCCTTGATTCAACATTCAACAGTATAATCAATATCGGTCAAATTTATTGTATTGCTATTCAGAACGATGGAAAGATAATAATAGCAGGAAATTTCAGTCAAGTTAACGGAGTTATTAGAAATAACATAGCAAGACTAAATCAAGATGGATCATTAGATAACTTGTTTAACCCAAATGTAAATAAGCCTATTTACGCTCTGGCAATTCAAAGTGATGGCAAAATATTAATTGGTGGTAGTTTTACTCAAGTTGGACTTACATCTATTAATTATTTGGCAAGATTAAATATTGATGGTAGCTTAGAAGAGGGGTTTAAGCACGACATAAATGAGGATGTTTATACGATTGCCATACAGAAAGATGGCAATGTTTTAATTGGTGGTAAATTTACAAGTATTGGTATCTTCTCTAGGAACTATATAGCAAGAATTAATAAATCTGGTGGTGTAGATTTATCTTTTAATCCAGGTGCTAATGGATATGTATATTCAATCGCTATTGTTAATGATGATACTTTTATAGTTGGTGGACTATTTACCCAAATAGGTGGAATTAGTAGAGATCGAATAGCTAAGCTAAATTCTTTGGGTGGAGTAGTAGAAAGTTTTAATGCAAGTGCAAATAGTTTAGTTAATTCAATAGTAATTCAATCAGACAATAAAATCCTGATAGGTGGATATTTTACAACAATAAACGGTATTACAAGAAATTATATTGCAAGACTCCACTCGAATGGAGTTCTTGATACTACTTTAAATCAAGATGTTAATAATTATGTATTTTCTATTGCTGTACAGTTTGATAATAAAATTTTGGTTGGTGGTACTTTTACTCAAGCAGGAGGGCTTACGAGACAGAGATTTGCAAGATTAAGTCCCGAATATTCTTATGACAATCTAATTTTGGATCCCAATGGAGATAAAATAACATGGACCAGCTATGGGTCCTCAATTTTAGATTACGTTTTTTTTGAATACTCAGTAAATGGTTTATTTTGGGTTTTACTTGGCTATGGCACAAAAGATATCTATGGTGATTGGGTCTTAACAGGCCTTTCACTCCCTTATGAAGAAATAGGTTATATTAGAGCAAATGGAAGGGTAATTGGTGGTAGTAGAAACTCTTCAAGTGGAATTATAAGTTCCATTCAGCAGTTTTATAATACATATTTACTTGATGTAGGTATTTCTGGTAATGGAAAGGGTAGTGTTGTTGATAATACAGGCGGAATTTCTTGTGGTTCCGATTGTTCTGAAATTTTTCCCAAAAATACAGTTGTAACTTTGTACGCTATCCCTTCACATGATGCTGAGTTTGTAAATTGGGAAGGTAGTTGTACAGGAACAAATCCAATTATAGATGTTGAAATGTCGTCATATAAGAATTGTAGAGCGGTGTTTCAAAAGGTAATTTATTTGAAAAATGGTGATTATGTAACAACTTCAGCTTCCATTGAATTAAACTTATATCCCGTTGGTACTCCAACAGAAATGATAATTTTTGCTGGTAAGACATGGAGCAGGAAAGAGGCTTATGTAAACACCAAGATTATTACGGTTCCAGGTGGTGATGGCAAAAAAGAAGTATTTGTAAGACTTTTAATTGATGGTAATTGGAAGGAATACAGAGATAGTATATACTTAGACGTAAAATCACCAGTTGGTGGAATCCAGATAAATGGTGGAAGTTCAATTACATTATCTACAAATGTTACTCTAAACCTTCATGTAGTTGATTTTCAGGACTATGATAAGTTATTCATGAAATTTAGTAATGATAAAATTAACTGGACAGACTGGGAGCCCTTTAAAAATATAAGAGCATATTTATTAACAGATGGAGAGGGGCTTAAAACTGTATATGTTCAATACAAAGATAGTGGTGGGAAAGTATCGCCAATTTATAGTGATAGCATAGTATATAGTAATGTTTTGGGGTATATATTTGACCCTGCAAGGATTGAGATTAACTTTGGTGAGTTGTTTACAAATAAAACTGGGGTAATACTTAGTTTAAATCCTCCAGATGTAACGTATACAAAAATGAGTTTAAGTCAAGACGCAGTCAAATGGACAACTTGGGCATTAATTACAAGTCCAAAAAGTCTTAGTCTCACTGGACAGGATGGCATAAAACGGGTATATGTAAAGTTTAAAAAAGATGATGGAACTGAGAGTAATATTTATTATGATGAAATAATACTTGATAGAAAAAAACCAGTTGGGGTTTTATTAATAAATAATGGTGCATATATTACAAACAATAATTTAGTAAATCTTACATTCAATATTGCAGATGAATTGAGTGGAATTAAAAAGGTACTCCTTAGTAACGATGGTGTAAATTACAACATTGAGTATAATTATCCAGTTGGATTACCAATCAATTTTACATTATCTGGTGAAGGGGTAAAGAAAGTATTTATGAAAGTAATTGATAATGCTGGCAATATTTCCGTTCCTATAATGGATAGTATAGTACTTGATATGACCGCACCAACTGGAAAGGTTATTATAAACAATGGTGCTTCAACAACAACAAATCCTACCGTCACTCTTACAATTAGTGCGACCGGAGCAGTTTGGATGATGGTAAGTGTGGATGGGGTATTAGACACAGAGAAATGGGAAAATTACAGTACTAAGAAAATTGTCACACTTCCATCTGGAGTTGGGACTAAAGAAGTTAGGATAAAATTCAAAGATTTAGCTGGTAATGAGTCATTGGTGTACTCTGATACTATTGAATTGAGATGAATTAAGTAAAAGAAACTTAAATTGATACTTATTGTTAGAAGGTGGGTTAAGGGAACCATCTTTACTAATTTTTTTATTGTTATAAGTCTATTTATGAAGCATTTTTTTGAATTTGATAACAAATTGTATGACAAGAGCCATACTAAATAGACTTGAAGATATAAGAATCAGAAATAATGATGGGTCGTATACTACATCAACAATAATAGCTGTATTTAATTTTGGGGTTATATTTTGTACTAAAAATTGTTTATTGTTAATAATGATATGATTGCCAGTTTTTATTAACTCTATTGATGAATTCTTGTTATCCTCTAATTTAAGTTTTATTGTTGAAAAATCTTCACTAATATCCAATAGTGTCAAAAAAACATCATTAAATTTAACTGGTAGGTTTGGTTTTAGTAAAAGTCTTCTTGATTCTTTGTTTTCTATAACTGATACTTCAATTTCTGATAAAAACCCGGTCAAATCTTTTAAAATTAGATGATATCTATCGACTGTGATGGGATGATTGATCATTATTTCTTTTAATGATCCATTTGGCAGTTCTATCTGTGCCTTTATATTAACTGGAATACCAAACTGTGAGATTTCATATATTATTTTTTTTACCCTAATATTTAAAACTTTTTGATGTTCCTTAATTAATATTTTTGAATCAGTATTTTCTAACAATATTTGGTCATTTATTCTAAATGTAAATAGGGCAGAAACTATGTGAGCCACAAGAAAAAGAAGGACAGAGAAATGCATAAGGGCGACGAGAATGTCTCTTCTCTTGTAGTCATTGATAAGGCAAAAGATTGTTGCAAAAGCGATATAAAGAAAGAGAGAAATTATAATATAAATCCAGAAAGTATCTAATCTTGGATGCTCAATAAGCCATTGAAATAATGGATAAATGTGAATTTTGAAGTATCCTTCAGGGTTGAAGTGTATAATTAAAGAACCAATCACAGAAAATGTGCAAATTGCAAAGAGTAAATAAATAGTTTTTCTTAAATCTAACAGTAACTTCTTAAACATCTTTAACCTAATGAATGAGTGTTTTTCATAAACAAGCCTATGCCAATATAGGTAAAGATAACTATTATAAAACCGATAATTGTACTAATCTTTAAAAGTTTAATATTGTTCTTTATAAATCTGATATGGATAACCGATGCGTAGTAAATCCATATTACAAAGGAAAAAATCTCTTTAATACTGTAAAGGAAGTAAGCTCCCCATGCCTTATAAGCCCATATACCGCCAGTCCATAGACCAATTGTGAAGGTGACAAAACCTATGTAATTTAGATTTTGGATTTTGATTGTATCAATTTTTGATAGAGCTCCACAAAAGGCAAGAGTAAAACTAGCATAAGCTAAAAAAGAGAAAGCTACGTGCAATGGGAATAGTATTGTATTTAATGCATCTGGAGTAAAGGCTGTTTTTTTTGTGGATGCCATAAGGCAGAGTGATAGTAGTATTGAAACTATAATATTTGATGATAAATTGTATAGGGCACTATCTTCTTTTATCAGAAGCTTTAATCCTAATATAGAAAAGGTAAAAAAAGATAGTGTTTCAAAAAGTCCTGTTACAGGGAAGTGTTTGTAAATGATCGTTGTATAGAAAATCAATGTCAATAAAATCAAGAAGGATATGATATTTAGAAATTGGCTTTTTTTGAAGAAAATCTGGTAAAGGGTTATACATAGTGAGATTACTATAAAAGCCTTTTCCATAAAGTTTCCTTAATAATATTTCTGTAAATAAACTCTCCATCGCTACCATAGTAGGGGTATTCAATGTTCTTTGTAAAAAAGAAGTTTTTATTCATGTTAAGTTTCATTTTATCTTTCCAATTATGGGAAACGAAAATATGGGGCTTTATGACATATTCTGGTAATTTATCTAAATGGGGGAATAAATTTGTTAAAATTTTATTTATTTCTTCCTTCCCAGGAGATTTTTCTAAAGGATTTTTTTTATATAGGCTTAATCTATTTTCTCTTTTAATGATAAACCAATAATCTTGATTATCATGATAGAGCATATATTCTGGAAGATAATTTGGAATTACTACATCTTTAAAAATAATGTTATAAAAAATTTCACTAAATTTATTAGTAAAGGGATGTTTTATATTTCCTAAATCGAGTATGTGGATAGGTATTGTTGAAATGAGAAATTTACCCTCAATTTCTGTATTTTTGAAAATAAGGTGCATACCCCTTTCAGTTCTTTTTATTTCTTTTAAGGAGTCGTTTTCAATAACTTGTTTTATCTTTTGTTCTTGTAAAGTTATTCTGTAAATTTTTTTTGTAAGAAGAGAAAAAATAATGTATCTATTGTAAAAATTGTTATTTGTTTCTCCTGGTGCGAAGAAAAACGCAAGGGCTTCTATGAATTTTTTTAACTCCCTTGAGTTGAAATCTAATCTTTTTATTATTCTAAGAATATTTTTTGTGTCTCTAAAAAAGTTTTTGATTAAAAAACTATATGGAGATTTACTAAAGTTTTCTAAAATAAGCTCGTTTAAATAATTGATTTGGAATGATGCTTCAAGATTAAGCTTTTCATAAAGTCCATCTATATCTTTGAAGCATTTATCTAAAAATATTTTGGTAACTGCGTTGTTGGAATTCAATTCAAATCTAAAATTGGTTGAGATTATATATCCAAATTCTCTATCAACTTCTTTGTCTGTGGGGATAAATGTAATTTCAGGAAAGAAATCAACAGAAAAATCAAGGGGTATACAGCTATTATCTATAAGAATTGCATTTACATGGCTTTGAAAGTGATTATGCAAATCCTCTGTAAAAGAGGATTTGCCAAGAAATATAATGTCGTATTTCTGCATTTTTTCTAAATTTCAATCGAGTTGTTGAAGGGTATAATGATGCAATTAATGCCAATAGATTTAAGTTTTTCTTTAAAATTTTCTGGATTTTGTTCAATAACGGGCCATGTATTATAATGCATTGGTATAACTGTTCTTGCCTGAAGCATCTCGGCTGCCTTAACTGCATCATCAGGTCCCATCGTAAAGTTATCCCCTATCGGCAAGAAGGCGATATCAATTGAGTTCAGTGATCCAATAGTTTTCATGTCACTAAACAGTCCAGTATCCCCTGCAAAGTAAAAGCATTTTCCTCCAAAATTTACTATAAAACCACAAGGGTTTCCAGTATAGTGAGTCCCTTCTGGGGTTACAAAAGCTGAGCCATGGAGTGCCTGTGTTAACTTAACTTTACCAAATTCGAAATTATAACTACCCCCTATATGCATTGGGTGTATGTTTGGTGCCCCTTGTTTTTGACAGAAGTCTGCCAACTCAAAGGGTGCAATTATTAATGCACCAGTCCTTTTTGCAATATTTACTGCATCACCTAAATGGTCAGCATGTCCATGACTAATTAAAATAGCATTAGGTTTTAGATTATCTGGATTTGCCTTTGTAACTGGGTTGCCAGTAATAAATGGATCGAATATTATATCATATTTACCATCGTTTAATTCTATGCAAGCGTGTCCATGATAGGTGATTTTCACCATAATTTATCACCTCTTTTTAAATTTGGGTTGATAAAAATATTTGAATACCTAATTGATTTATCTGGTCTCTTAGAGTTTCGATCTCATCTACATGCCTATCTTCATCATTCAAAATGCTAATCAATAATTCTCTTGTTGCGTTATCATTTAGTTCTCCGGCTAATTTAATGGCGTTATTATAAGCGGATATAGCGCCCAGCTCTAAGGCATAATCATTGTTTAATTGATTTGGAACTTCACTACCAATGTGCATCTCCCTAAGGTTTGAGACTATCGGTCTTCCTTCGAGAAAAAGAATTCTTTCAATTAATTTTTCTGCATGTTTCATTTCTGTAAAAGCTCTCTTTTCAAAATGCTCGTGAAGTTTTTTGAACCCCCAGTTTGCACACATTTCTGCATGAACCATATACTGGCTTATTGCAGTTAATTCATCAGCAAGAAGTGAGTTTAATGTTTCGATAAGTTTTGCATCTCCTTTCATTTTTTACCCCCACGAATTTATTTATTTAAATTATGCCATTAAATATTTAATTGTCAATTGTTTTGTCGCTATAGGGCATATGGAGTTTAACAGGTTCTTTAGATAATGGGCGAATCCTTAAGTTAATCATCTCAACTCCGAAGGAAAAAGCCATTGCAAAGTAAATATATCCTCGAGGGATATGCATTCCAAGGGAATCTCCAATCAATGCAACTCCTACAAGTATCAAAAATGCTAAGGCAAGAATTTTCATTGTTGGATGTCTCTCAATAAATTTATATATTGAGGCAGAGAATATCATCATGAAAATAGTTGCAAAAATTATTGCAATTACCATTATTTTAATGTTTTGTGTAAGTCCTATAGCAGTGATTATAGAATCAAGGGAAAAAACTATATCTAATAGAATAATCTGAACAATTACAGAAATAAAAGTAGAGGTAAACCTTTTGATATCTCTTTTCTCTGCACCCTCCAGCTTATCATGTATCTCAGTTGTGCTTTTTGCAAGAAGAAAGAGTCCACCTGCGAAAAGTATTATCTCTCTACCAGAGAATGGTTTATTTAATACGGTAAAAATGGGCTTAGTAAGCCCCATTATAAAGGTAATTGAGAATAGAAAAAGAATTCTTGTAATCATTGCTAAAGATAAACCAATAAACCTTGCTTTATTTTGCTGTTCTTGGGGAAGCTTTCCAGATAATATGGATATAAAGATTATGTTATCAATACCTAATACAATTTCTATAGCAGTGAGGGTTAATAAAGCTACTAATTCATTAAATCCAATCATATTTTTATAACTCCGTCAAAGGATTGGTTAGAAAAGTTTTTTCATCGGGAGAAAGTGGTGGGTCAATAAGTACTCTTCTTCCTGAAATTTTAAGCCTACCCTCTTCGTATAATTTTATCGCCTGTGGATAAATTTTGTGTTCCACACTCAAAATTCTTTTAGAAAGGGTCTCTTCAGTATCATTATCAAGAATTGGTACTATGCCCTGGATAATGATTGGCCCTGTATCTACCCCGTTGTCTGCAAAATGTACTGTACAACCTGCGAATTTACAACCATATTCTAAAGCCTTTTTTTGTACATGAAGACCGGGAAAAGAGGGGAGTAGGGCGGGGTGAATATTTAATATCTTCATAGGAAAAGCATCGAGCAAAACATTGGTTATCACTCGTAAAAAACCAGCCATTACAACTAAATCAATGTTATATTCTTTTAGTTTATCTACTATTGCCTGATCGAATGCTTCTCTGGAAGGGAAGTCCTTATGGTTTATAACTATAGCTGGGATATTATGTTTTTTTGCTCGTTCGAGTGCATAAACATTAGGCACATTTGAAATAACAACACATATCTTAGATTTAATAAATCCCTTTTCTGATGCATCTATTATTGCTTGTAAGTTTGAACCACTACCAGAAACTAATACACCAAGCCTAAGACCCATGGTAATCCTCACATTATTTCTATTTGTTTTGAATTATGTTCCCTTCTTTTTATTTCTCCTATGATTTTAGCCTTTATTTTCATAGAATTGAATAATGAGACAATATCATCAGCACTTTCTTTGCTAACAACAATTACAAGCCCTGTCCCACAGTTAAATGTTCTAAACATCTCGAATTCATCTATGTTTCCAAGCTTTTGTATAATTTTGAATATTGGTAAGATTTCAAGGCTTGATTTATCAATAAATGCCATAAGTTGTTGTGAGAGAATTCTTGGTATATTTTCTATGAATCCACCACCAGTTATGTGCGCCATTCCTTTTATGGGATGATTTTTTAGTATGTTTAATACAGGTTTGACATATATTCTTGTGGGTGTTAATAGTTCTTCTATTAATGTTTTGCCTAATTCTTCAAAGTAGGTATCGATTGAGTAATTATTTAACTCAAAAAAAACCTTTCTTACAAGAGAATAGCCATTGCTATGAAGTCCTGAAGAGGCGACACCAATTATTAAATCACCAGCAGTAATATTACTTCCATCTATTATTGAATTTTTTTCAACTATACCAACACCGAAGCCTGCTAAATCATATTCACCTTCTTTGTAAAATCCAGGTAGTTCCGCGGTCTCTCCACCTATGAGTGCGCAACCTGCTTCAATACAACCCTTCGATATACCTGAAATAACTTTTTCTGCAACTTCAGAAGATAGTTTACCACAGGCAAAATAGTCAAGAAAGAATAGTGGTTCTGCACCTGTAACTATAATATCGTTTACAACCATTGCAACTAAATCTATTCCCACTGTATCATGAATCCCACTTTTAAAAGCTAATGCTAATTTAGTTCCCACGCCATCAGTAGAAGATACTAATACTGGTTCTTTATATTTAGAGCTGTTTAGGCTAAAGAAGGCTGAAAAATGACCAATATCTGATAAAACTTCTGGTCTAAAGGTTGCTTTTGCTAAGGGTTTAATTTTTCTAACTGTTTCGTTACCTTCGTCAATGTTAACACCCGCGTCTTTGTATGTAATTGTCATTTTTTACCTCACCTATTCTCTTATTCGTATTGAAAAGTAAAAACAGAGTTACTAAAAACACTTTTGAAAATTAGTTTAAAGGTTTGACCATTATTTATATTAAAGTTTTCCTTTTCAAAGGTAATATAATAAGGAGTAGCCCATGTGTCAAGGGTTGGAAAGTAATAATTAACTACTTGATAGGGCTCTGATACTTTATTTATGGACTGGGGATAAATTTTTTGTCCCCTATCATTTTCTATGTATATATCCCAGATTTTCTTCTCGCTTTTTAAATTTGCATAATCTGGATCTGGTGTATAAAGACTAACAAAAAATCTTATGGTTGATCTTTTTATTTGAAGCTCTTTATCTGAAAAAATTTGATACTCTGACTCGTTCATGAACTTTTTTCTCTCTTTTAGGTAGGCATTTATAAAAGGTTCTGAAAAATATGTGACCTTAATGATGGATTTTGTTTCAAATTGGTCGTAATATCTATAGGATTTTGTTGCCTTTATAAAAGCAGATAGGTATTCTTTGCTTTGTTGTTTTGGAAGTACTCCTAACTCTTCCAATTTATTTTTTAGATTGCCTGAGCATCCTTGTAAAATGGTTATGAATATTAACAATAATATTGTTCTTCTCATTTTTATTCACCTGTTATGTCTTTTTTTGTAAAAAGGGAATAAAACTTAATGTTCTGCTTTCTGAAAAAATCACTTGCACCATCCTCTCTATCAACTATTGCCATTATACCTTCAACATCAAGGCCAAATTCTTTAGCATTATTGTATGCTTTAAAAGATGATTCTCCTGTTGTCACTACGTCTTCAAGTATCAGTGCCTTCATTCCCTTATATAAGTTTTTATCACCCTCAATTAATTTTGCCAGCCCATATTTTTTTGGTTCCCTTCTAATTATAAAGGCAGTTAGGGGATTATTTTTCATATGGCTAATTAAACTAACTCCAGCAACGATAGGATCTGCTCCTAATGTAGGTCCACCAATGGCTTTAACATCAGGGAAATTTTTTTGTATTGCTTCATAAAAAAGATTTGATACCAAATAAAGACCCTCTGGATGAAGGGTTATATTTCTCAAATCTATATAAAAATCACTTTCCTTACCCGATGACAGAATAACACGTTTCTTTTCATAAGCTATTTTTTTTATCAATTCAAGAAGTCTTTCTTTCATTATTTCATGCTCCTAAAGAGATTTAACTGCTCTAACTCTTCTTTTGGAAAGGGAAGTGGATATTTACCTGTGAAACAGGCATAACAATAATCATCTGGATTTGAAACAGATTCTCTAAGTGCTTCTATTGGAAGATAGCCAAGAGTATCAGATGTAATATATTTGTTTATCTCTTCAACTGTGTGACTGCTTGCTATTAATTCTTTATGGGTTGGAGTATCTATTCCATAATAGCAAGGTGATATTATTGGTGGGGAACTTATACGAAAATGGATTTCCTTTGCCCCCCCATTTCTAATCATTTTTATGATTTTTCTGCTTGTTGTACCTCTGACAATTGAGTCATCAATTACTACGACCTTTTTGTTTTTTAATATTTCTGAGGTGACATTTAACTTAATTTTTACTCCAAAATGTCTTATTGATTGTTTGGGTTCAATGAAGGTTCTTCCCACATAATGGTTTCTTATAAGACCCAATTCGAGTGGTATATTTGCGCAGTTTGCATATCCGATTGAGGCAGGGATACCAGAATCTGGCACTGGAATTACCATTTCAGCATCGTCACAGGGACAATGTTTACAAAGGAGCTCTCCTAATTTTTTTCTAACCATATATACGTTATGTCCAAAAATATAACTATCTGGCCTTGAAAAATATATGAATTCAAAAATACATTGTCGTTTTTCAACTCTGTCAAAGGGAAAGAGACTATGTATGCCATTTTCATCGATTACCACAATTTCTCCAGGTTCAATTTCTCTAATGAATTCAGCTTCTATAAGATCAAAAGAACAGGTTTCTGAAGCAACAACATAGGAATTCCCCATTCTTCCCAAAACAAGGGGTCTAAAACCATGGGGATCTCTTGCAGCTATTAATTTATTTTCTGTGAGTATTACGAGACAGTATGCGCCTTTTATTTGACGAAGAGCATCGATTATTCTTTCTTCTACCGTGGGCAAAGGAGAACGGGCTATTAGATGGACTATGACTTCAGTATCAGCATTTGATTGAAATAGTGCGCCAGAATCAACAAGACGCTTCCTGATGGGAATATCGTTAATCAAGTTGCCATTATGAGCAATAGCTAAACTACCCAAAGAATATTCTATCGCAAAGGGCTGGCAATTCTTTATGTTACTTGAACCAGCAGTAGAGTATCTTACATGACCTATAGCTATTCTACCAGGTAATCTATTTAAAACACTTTCGTGAAATATATCAGCCACAAGTCCCATCTGCCTGTGACTGTGAAGGCATTTTCCATCAGAAGTTGTTATTCCGGCGCTTTCCTGTCCCCGATGTTGAAGGGCATATAAACCAAGGTATGTAATATTAGCAGCTTCCCTGTGATTATATATTCCGAAAATACCACATTCTTCTTTCCAACATAAATTTTCCATATTTCCTCTTTTTATGCTAAATATTTTAATGCGTTTTTAAAAATCTTCAAGCCATCTGCTTCTTCAATCTTTTCCCTTGTCCATCTTGGATGATGGTAGGGGTAAATAAAAGCTTCTGGGTGTGGCATTAGTCCAAAAAGTCTTCCTGTGGTATCACAAATTCCAGCGATGGCATTAAGTGAACCATTAGGATTATAAGGATATTCCATTGTTGGTTCCAATTTTTGATTAGAGTATTGCAAAACAAAGAGATTATTTGCCTCTATCTTATTAAGGGTTTTTTCATCACAGTAAAATTTCCCCTCTCCATGTCTTACAGGAAGGTAAAGAGTATCAATACCATTAGTGAATATACAGGGTGAATTTTTATTAACCTTAAGATATACCCATCTATCTTCAAAACGGCCTGAGTCGTTGAAAGTTAGGGTTGTTTCTTGTTTAAAAGAGTGTTTTTTTTCGGTATTTGGTATAATTCCTGCTTTAACCATGAACTGGAAACCATTACATATACCGAGAGCAAGGTTACCCTTTTCGATAAAAGATAGGAGACTATCTATAAGTTTTTCCTTACCACTCTTTATTTTTGCATAGGTAAATCTATTTACTTGAACCTTTGCTGAGCCTAAATCATCACCATCTAAAAAACCACCAGGAAACACTATAAACTGATAGTTATTAAGTTTTTTTTCTCCTTCAAGTATCTGGGATATATGTACAATTTCTGCATTTTTTGCACCAGCAAGCTCAAGTGCCCATAAACATTCCTGTTCACAATTTATTCCAAAGCCTGTAAGTACTATACACTTAGCCATCTTATAGATCCCTCAGAGTTTTTTGCCAGCATTCTTTTAAAGTGAAAATATTTTCTTGAATAATTACTTGATTTTTATAAGATATTTTCAATAACTGCCCATCAGTTACATGCCCTATCTTTGCAAAAGGGAGTCCATTGAATATCTTTTCTATATCTTTTAAATGTTTTTCCTTTGCTGTAAAAATAATTCTTCCTGCAGATTCAGAAAAAAGCAGTTCAATAGTAGATAAGTTGCCTTCAGAAGGCAATCTTTCTAAATCAATTTCACATCCAAGTCCTCCAGAGAATGCCATCTCTGCAACTGCAACAGCAAAACCACCGTCAGAACAATCATGAGCAGAATTTATATAACCATTCTGAATTGCATTATACAGGGCTTTATATATTTTCTTATTTGTTTTTGCATCTACTTTTGGAACAAAACCACCTTTAAGGTTTAGCAATCTTAATAATTCTGAGCCTGCGAGTTCATCTTTTGTGATACCTGTAATAAAAATAATATCTCCTGAGTTTTTAAAGTCCATAGTAACTGTTTTTCTAACGTCTTCGATAACTCCAATAAGGGAAAATAAAAGGGTAGGTGGTATAGATATCTTTATATTACCCATTATGTAATCATTTTTCATAGAATCTTTACCAGAAATGCAAGGTACTCCATAGGAAGTTGTATAATCGTAGAGAGCTTTGTTTGCTCTGACTAATTGGGCAAGTTTATGTTCTCCGTCAGGATTTTTTTCACTTTTTATTGGGTCACACCAACAAAAATTGTCAAGACATGCCATCTTATCTATATTTCCACCACAGCAAACAGCGTTTCTGATAGCCTCATCAAGCGCGCAGGCAGCCATGTGATAAGTATCAAAATCACTATATTTTGGACATATCCCGTGTGTTATTACAAGCCCTTCATAACTATCAGGAAGGGGTTTTATTATAGCACCATCAGAGGGACCATCATTATATAAACCCACAAAGGGTTTTATAATAGTCATAGCCTGTACTTCATGATCGTATTTTCTAACAACTGTTTCTTTACTGCAAATATTTAGAGAGCCTAAAAGATTTTTTAAAAGTTCATTTGGGGCTTCATGGGATATATTTATCTTCTTTTCGATATAGGGATTGAATTTTGCTTTAAGTTTCATCTCGGGAAGTCCATTATGGAGAAAATCAAGTGGCATAAAGGCAACTGTCTTCCCAGCATATTTAACATGTAGATAGCCTGTTGAAGTAAATTTTCCAATGACAGTGGATTCAACATCGTATTGTTTAGATAACCTTAGGAACTCTTCTATATTTTCTGGTGGCACTGCTAAAGTCATTCTTTCCTGGGACTCAGAAAGCAATATTTCCCAGGGTTGTAAACCCTGATACTTTAGGGGTGCCTTTTCCAATTCTATTTCACATCCACCAGAAAGTTGAGCCATCTCACCTACGGACGATGATAGTCCACCAGCACCATTATCAGTGATAGAAGTATATAAGCCTCTATCTCTTGCAATGTAAAGGAAATCTGCCATTTTTTTCTGAGTTATGGGATCTCCAATTTGTACAGCTGTTGCAGGAGATCCTTCATGTAGCTCCTCAGAAGAAAATGTTGCTCCATGTATACCATCTTTTCCGATTCTACCACCACTCATTACAATTAGGTAGCCATCTTTAACCTCTTTTTCATGAGATGGTTTACCATTTATTTCTTTTGGCATAATACCACCTGTACCACAGTAAACAAGAGGTTTACCTAAATAGCGGTTGTCGAAGACTATGCTACCATTTATAGTAGGGATTCCACTTTTATTACCACCATGTTCAACTCCAGTAATTACTCCATCGTAAATACGTCTTGGATGTAAGATTTTTGGTGGTAGTGGTTCACTATAAAAAGGATCTGCGAAACAGAAAATGTCCGTATTAAATATCAGTTTTGCGCCGAGACCTGTACCCAAAACATCTCTATTAACACCTACAATTCCGGTAAGAGCTCCACCATAGGGGTCTAAAGCAGAAGGGCTATTATGGGTTTCTACTTTGAATACTACATTGTATTTATCGTTGAAAGTTATTACACCTGCATTATCAACAAAAACAGAAACTAAAAAATTGTCTTTTCTTTCTTTATTTATGAGCTCTGTTGAGGATTTTATATAAGTTTTAAAAAGACTTTTAATATTTTCTATATTACCTTCTCCATCATCATATTCTATTGTTGCATTGAAAATTTTATGCTTACAGTGTTCAGACCATGTTTGTGCTAAGGATTCTAACTCAACATCTGTAATTTCTTTTAGACCATATTTTTCTCTTTCTCTAAGGAAATCTTTGTTTTCAAAAAAGTCTCTGATTGTTTTCATTTCTTCTAAATTAAGTGCAAGAAGCCTTTCTCTGGATAGCTTCATTAACTCTTCATCAGAGTATTTTTTTAGATCAAAAGTCTCTACTTTTATTTTTTGTTTAATTATAACCTTTGGTATATAAATTATTGGTTTATCTGATTTTTTATATATACGATGCTGTTGTATAAGTGGATTATATAAAAGTTCTGAAGCAATATATTCTATGTCTCTTTCGTTAATGTTTCCTTTAAAAGCGTATAATGTAGAGGTGTAAATATTTTCACCTTCTTGTAGTTGATACCCCAAAAAAGTTTCTAATGCGCTTTTAGCGGTTTTACCAACATTATCTGTTACGCCTGGAAGAAAACCAATTTCACAGAAAAAATCATAGGTTGAGTCAAATTCAGGATTTATTTTTACATAATTTATTACAGGATCGCACAAGGTTTTATTAATAAATTCCGATATTTGATCAATAGTTAGGTTGGCATCGATTGTGTATATATCAGAGGTTCTTACTTCATCTATTTGAATATTCATGAACTGTTTAGCTTTTTTTTGAAGGTTTTTTCCTCTTGGATCTGTTAAATTTTTTTTAAGACCAACTTCTATTCTGATTGTTCCCATCTTGTCTTTATCCCTTTTTTCTTTTAACTTTCTCTGTTTCTTTGCCAAAAACCCTTGTGAAAATATAATCTACATTTTTTGTATAATAACCAATATCAAAGGCTCTATCTATTTCATCATCGGAGAGATATTTTTTTATCTTTTTATCATTTTTTACTAAGTTTTTAAAACTTAAATTTTCTTTCCATGCTTTCATCGCATTCTTTTGAACAAGTTCATAAGCCTCTTCTCTTGATATACCAGAATCTGCAAGCATTAGCAATAGTCTCTGTGAATAGATTAGTCCACCAGTAAGATCTAAATTTTTTTGCATGTTTTCAGGATAGACAATAAGGTTTTTGATAAGGTCTGTAGCCCTATAAAGCATATAATCGAGGGCTATTGTGGCATCTGGTCCAATAATCCTCTCTACAGAACTATGACTAATATCTCTTTCATGCCAGAGTGCAATGTTTTCAAGAGCTGGCATAACGTAGGAACGAACAACTCTTGCAAGTCCAGTGAGATTTTCTGAAATAATGGGATTCCTTTTATGTGGCATTGCAGAAGATCCTTTTTGCCCCTCTGTGAAATATTCCTCTGCCTCTCTAACTTCAGTTCTTTGCAGATGTCTAATCTCAGTAGCTAATTGTTCAATGGAACTTGCTATTATTGCTAAGGTTGAGAAGAAATGAGCGTGTCTATCTCTTTGAATAATCTGGGTTGAAACAGGTTCTGGTTTTAGGCCTAAAGCATTACAAACATATTCTTCTACAAAGGGATTAATATTTGCAAAATTACCTACTGCACCAGAAATTTGACCGTATGATATATTTTCAATTGCTTCAACCAATCTTTGACGGTTTCTTTTCATCTCTTCGTAAAAAACAGCCATCTTTAGTCCGAAAGTAGTCGGTTCTGCATGAACCCCATGGGATCTACCTATGATAGGGGTGTTTTTATAAGTAAAAGCCTTTTCTTTCAAGGCGGCCATTAAATTATCGATACCTTCGAGCAAAAGGTTTCCAGCCTGCTTTAATTGTACTGCTAAAGCGGTATCAAGAACATCCGAAGAAGTCATTCCAAAATGAAGGTAGCGAGCTTCCTCGCCAATATATTCTCCAACACAGGTCAGGAAAGCAATCACATCGTGCTTTACCCTTTTTTCAATTTCGTCAATTCTTTTAATATCAAAATTAGCTTTTTCTTTTATTTTTTTCAAGGCTTTGTCGGGTACAAATCCTAATTTGTTAAAGGCTTCGCATGCTTTTATTTCAATATCAAGCCATATTCTATATTTATTTTCAGGTTCCCAAATTTTTGCCATTTCATTTCTTGTGTATCTTGGTATCACTATACGACCTCCTTATATTGCTCCTCATTTTTTTTAATGTAAACCATGAGTAATGATATTGCGGACGGCGTTATTCCTGGGATACGTGAGGCTTGTGCTAAATTTGTGGGCTTTATTTTTGTTAGTTTTTCTTTTATCTCTCTTGAAAGGCCAGGTATGTTGTAATCCATATTTTCTGGAATTTTTATGAATTCCAAATGTTTTGACCTTTCAGCATCCCTTTTTTGTCTTTCTAAATAACCTTTATATTTTGTTTCTATTTCTACATATCTAATTACATTTTCTGGATAGTAAGAAGAAATTTCAGGAAAGTCCATAAGTGAAATATTTTCTCTTCTTAAAAATGTTTCCAGAGTAATGGTTTCCCTTTTGTCTTCATCGAAGATCTTTTTACTATTAATATAATCTGTCAGTTCTTTCGATAGATTTATCTCTTTTTCAATTTCCTGCATAAAATTTGCATCTATCAAGCCCAGATTATATGCCTTCTCTGAAAGCCTGAAATAAACGTTATCTTCCCTTAAGCTCAATCTATATTCAGCTCGTGAGGTGAAAATTCTATATGGTTCATCAGTACCTTTTGTTACTAAATCATCAATCATTACCCCTATATAGCCTTCATCTCTTCCGATTATAAATGGTTCTTTATCTTCAATTTTAAGTACCGCATTAATTCCGGCAATAATGCCTTGACCTGCTGCTTCTTCATATCCAGTGGTTCCATTTATTTGGCCTGCAAAGAAAAGCCCACTTATCTCTTTGGATTCGAGAGTGTGTTTTAATTGGTGAGGCTCCAAGTAGTCATACTCAATTGCGTAAGCGGGCCTTAAAATTACCACATTTTCTAATCCTTTGGGAGATCTAAATATTTTCTCTTGAATTTCTGGAGGCATGCTATTCCCAAGACCTGATACATATATCTCATCTGTATCAACACCTTCTGGTTCTAAAATAACTTGATGTCTCTCTTTGTCGCGAAACTTGACAACTTTATCTTCTAATGAAGGGCAATATCTAACTGGTGTTCCTTTAATCTGTCCACCATAAAGGGCTGAGTGTTCTAAGTTATCGAGGATTAGATTGTGAGTAGTTTCATTAGTATATGTGACATAGCAAGGGTATTCAGTATAGGGCAGGTCTTTTGTTATTCTTGAAAAATATCTTGGTTTACCATCTCCAGGTCTAATATCCATCTTTGAAAAGTCTATAGAAGATCTTTTAAAACGAGGTCCAGTTCCAGTTTTAAATCTACCCAATTTGAAACCCAAGTCTTTTAAACTTTGTGAGAGCTCATTAGCAGGGAATTCACCTGCTCTACCAGCAGGATAGGTCTTTTTACCAATATGAATTAGACCTGATAAAAAAGTTCCCGCTGTAATTATTAGAGCCTTTGTGTAAAACTTGAAACCAAAGTGATCTTCAACTGATTCTATTTTTCCATTTTTTACATTTATTTTTGTAATCAATGCCTGTCTTATATGTATATTCTCAATCTTTTCTAAGAACTTACGCATCTCTCTTTTATATTGATGTTTATCAACCTGCGCTCTCGTTGATTGTACAGCAATCCCCTTAGATGTGTTTAAGGTTTTATATTGTATTGCACACTTGTCTGTGATAATGCCCATTACACCGCCTAAGGCATCAATTTCTCTAACAATGTGTCCTTTACCAACACCGCCTACTGCAGGAGCACAGGGCATAAGCCCTATTGTGTCGAGGTTTATTGTGCAGAGTAGGGTTTTTTTCCCTAACTTGGCTGAGGCTATGGCAGATTCACACCCTGCATGTCCAGCACCAATTACAATTATATCGTAATGATTTTCTGGCAAGATTATACTCCATTTGCTTGTTATATTATCCTGTTTATTTTATAATAAAGCATAAGATAATGGAAATGAAAAATAAGCTTTATAATGACCTGTCTTCATATCTTAAGATGCTTTTTGGTAAAAAGGTTTATAAGATTACCATAGATTCAGGGCTCACATGTCCGAATAGGATTAATGGTACTGGTTGTATTTACTGTAATGATAGGGGGTCAGGTACTGGTTTATATGCAATTGGCGTTGATATAGAAAGTCAGATTAAAAAAGGTATGGAAGGGTTAAAGAGAAAATACAAGAGTATTGGTGGTTATATCGCCTATTTTCAGTCATATACAAACACCTTTGCTCCAATAGAGCTTTTAGAAAAGAATTGGTCGGTAATTAAAAATTTTAAAGAAATAGTAGGATTATCAGTAGGTACAAGGCCTGATTGTTTATCCGATGAGGTTTTAAACTTATTGAACAGTTACACTAAAGAATATAAAGTTTTTTTAGAGTTAGGGCTTCAGACTATTGATGAAGATTTATTAAAATGGGTTAATAGAGGGCATGGTATTGCAGAGTTTATTGATGCTGTTAGCAGGGCAAGTAAATATAATTTTCACATTGTTGTTCATATTATAATAGGTTTCATGGGTCAGGATAGAGAGGACATGATAAAGCTCGCAAAATTTCTTTCTAATCTTAGTGTTCATGGGGTAAAAATACACCTACTTTATGTCGCGAAAAATTCTCCTTTGGAAAAAGAATATGAAAAGGGGCTTTTTATGCCACTTTCAAGAGAAAAATATGTAGAGTTAGTAAGCGTTTTTCTTGAATATTTGAGAGAAGACATTGTAATTCATAGGCTTACTGGAGATGCCCACAGGGGTGAACTTATTGCTCCTAAATGGTCGGAAGATAAAGCTGGGGTTTTAAAGGACATAGTTGATTTTATGGAAAAAAATGAAATCTATCAGGGGAAAAGGTGGAATTAATATATATAGACATTGCTACTTTAGATGATCTGGAAGATATATTTAGAATCGAGAAAGCCTCTTTTAAAACACCCTGGACAAGGGAGCTAATAAGAGAAGAATTGACCTTCCCTTTAGGTCTGAATTTAGTTGCTAAGTATAACGATAGAATTTGTGGTTTTTTACTTTCATGGCAGATACCTCCAGAGATTCATATACTAACCCTTGCCGTAGAACCTGAATCAAGGGGAATTGGAATTGGTAGGGCATTGATGGAAGGACTCTTTGCTGAGGCAGAAAGGAGGAATTGTTATAAATTTACTCTTGAAGTCAGGGCAAGCAACAAAGAGGCAATAGATTTTTATAGAAAGTTTAATTTTGTTCCTAAAGGTGTAAGAAAGAAGTACTATCAGGATACCAACGAGGATGCAATTATAATGTGGCGGGAGAAAACAGATGAAAGATGTTAGAAAGATAAACTGTGATGGCGTAATTACAAGTAGAAGAAAAATTGCAAATAATATATATCATATAAAAATTGAATTGGAAGAGCGTTTTCCCATTTTTGCTTATGGAAATTTTGTAATGGTACATCTCAAAGACTATATGAATGTTCTTTTGCCAAGGCCATTTAGTATTTTTAGGGCTAAAAACAAAATTTTAGAGCTTGTATTTAAAGAAGTAGGCACAGGTACAAAGATGATTGCAACAAGTATATTGCCTTTTAATGTGAGAGTCTGGGGACCACTCGGGAATTCATTCCCCTTTGGTAAAGATATGTTATGTGTAGCAGGTGGTCTTGGTCTTATCCCCTTATATCAATCAATTATCAAGAGAAACTTCAAAGAGGTTTTTGTGGGATTCAAAAATATTTATGAAGCCTATTTTGTGAAAAGTTTACAAAAAAGGGGAGTGATTATATCCAGTGATGATGGAAGTTTAGGAGAAAGAGGTTTTGTAACCGAAATATTTTATCAGTATCTAAAAAGAACTAACTTCAAAGGCAAGGTGGTTTCTTGTGGCCCAATAGGGTTTTTAAAGAGATTATGGGAGATTGAGAGAGAGGTTGGCAATATTGAAACATATGGTTCTTTCGAAAAACATATGGCCTGTGGTTTTGGTGTATGTCTTGGTTGTGCCATGGAAACTCCGTGGGGTTTTGTAAAAGTTTGTAGTGATGGACCTGTTTTTAGATTAAAGGATGTCTTTGGAGAATAAGATGAGTTTGAAAGTTAGAATTGGAAATTTGGAACTTAAAAATCCATTCATGCCAGCATCAGGGACATTTGGTTCTGGATTAGAGTATGAAGACTTTGGCAATCTCTCAGAGTTGGGAGCAATAGTTACAAAGGGGGTGTCTTTAAATCCTAAAATCGGGAATAAACCTCCCAGAATTTGTGAACTTCCTGGTGGTATGTTAAATTCGATTGGATTAGAAAATATAGGCATCGAAAAGTTTGTAAAAGTTTTAGATGAGTTAGGTAAGTATGAAACAAATGTAATAGTTAATTTTTTTGGTAATTCATTAGAAGAATATATTGAAGTTGCAAAAATACTTGATGGACATAATGTCGTAAGTTGTCTTGAAATGAACATTTCCTGCCCAAATATCAAAGAGGGTGGTATGTGTTTTGGAACTGATCCTAACATGGTTTACACACTTGTCAAAGAAGTAAAGAAAAATATCCAAAAAGATCTTTGGGTTAAACTCACACCAAATGCAGGCAACCTAATTTCTATAGCAAGATCAGCAGAGGATGCAGGTGCCAGCGCAATAGTTATAGCAAATACTTATACTGGAATGAAGGTGGATGTTGCTACAAAAAGACCAGTTTTGGGCAACATTTTTGGGGGATATTCAGGTCCTGTAATAAAACCAATAACTTTATATCATGTTTTTTGTTGTGCTAAAGAAATAAATGTTCCAATTATAGCATGTGGTGGTATAGTAACATTAGAAGATGCTTTAGAATACTTTATCGTTGGTGCTAGTGCAGTTCAGGTTGGAACCGCAAATTTTACAAATCCCCATATCCTATGGGAACTTATAAAAAAAATGGAGAGTTATCTTAGGGCTGAAAACACTTCTTTATCAGATTTGGTAGGCTCTTTGAAAATATGAGCTTTAAAAAAAAGATTAGTAAGTTTTTTTCAAACTTTTCAGAGGATGAGTGCTTAAATCATGCTGCATCAATTGCATACTTTTCTGTGCTGTCCTCATTGCCCATTGTTTTTTTAATATCCAATATAATAGGATTTTTAACTGGCTCTGATGTAAGGGTCATCAAGAAGGTATATAATATTGTATCCTATTATATTCCAAATTTAAATTATGATACATGGGTGAAATTAACTGGATTGTTTGCTAAAACAAGTTATAGTTTAAATGTTTTAAGCATAATAATACTATTTTTCAGTGGGACAATGATTTTTAGTGCTATTGACAAGGGCTTGAAAAGTATATTTAAGAAGTTTTTGAAAAAAGAAAGGGGTAGTATAAAAAATCTTTTTATCTATGCCAGTTCTATCTTTTTTCTCGCCTTTCTTGTTTTTCTTTATCTTCTTTTAGACATGGCTTTAGTATTTTTAAAACAGTTATCTCTAAAAGAGAACTATTTATTCCTAAGGCCAATAATAAGGTTCAGCAAGTATTATATGACACTTGTTCCTTTTCTTTTACAGATCCTGTTAGTAGCTTTTATTTTTTATCTTTTTGTACCGGTAAAATTGCATATAAAGAAAATTTTAATTGCATCTCTTTATACAGTTTTCATGTGGTTCTTAGCGGTTAGAGCCTTTTCTTGGTATGTAAACTATATACCTACCTATAATTTAATTTATGGATCTATGAGTATTTTTATAATTTTTATTAGTTGGAGTTTTTATAGCGCTGTAATTTTCTTGTCTGGTGCTGAAATCTTAAAGGTAATGATTGATAAAAATGAAAGCTAACTTTATTTTGTTTGTACTGATATTTCTTTTTTTCCCTTTCTATTCAAATGCCCAGACATTGTATCCCATGATTAGGGAAATAGATTATCAAGACACGCCTTTATATGATTTTTTTATTGAGTATGAAAAATTTTATAAAAATACCTTTGTGGGTTTATTTTTTGAGTTAAAGATAAATGAATTGGATGAGATAACAAAGAAAGAACTTTATGAACATTTAGTTAATAAAAATGCGTTATGTAAAAATGATGTTAGAGATATTTCTTATTTATATGAAAATTTTTGTTCATTTTTTAATGAGATCTCAAGGGGCAATTTAGAAAAAATACAGGATACACAGTTTCAGGATAGTGTATTAGAAGATTTGAGTAAAATTTTTCTATCAGTTCAGTATGGAAAACTTGGCTTACTTGATAAGGTGGATAAGATTGTAGATGGGATTAAAGATCAATCTTTAATAAATTTTTATAGGGATTTGTTTCGAGTTGTTGAGGGTAGCAATTTAAATGATGAAAAACTTAATTATCTATCCTGTATCTTTAATTATTATAAGGACGGTAGCATATGCATTGTTGGTAGTGATGAGGATAGCCTTGGGATATTATCATTTTATAAAGCAAAATATTATTTCAATGAAGGGGATTATGGCAAATCAGCGGAGTTTTTTCTTGTGGCAACTAAAAATCCAAAAATTAAAGCGATTGCCTTAGAAAATGCAGTATATTCTTTTTTTCATGCTGGCAAGTACGATGAAGCATTAAAGTATGTTAGGATGTCGAGTATAGATGTGCAAAATAGGATTGAGTTGTTAATTAATCTTATAAGAGGAAATAAGATACTTAAGGCAATACCATTTTTACAAGAAGAAGGGATTGATTTTTTTATTCTTAATGTAGTTAAAGAGAAGATTAAGAAGGGTGACTCTCTTTCCTTCCTTAGAGAGTTTAAACATGATTTTGTAAATGAAGACTTAGCTTTCTATTTATGTTTGGTGTCAGCTGTAAATAAAACAATTGGTGATGATTGTTTTAAAAGGAAATGGAGTAACTTGTTTTATGGCTCCTTTATTCAATTATTAAATAGATGGCATAATAAAAATTTAAATTATGAGGATTTAAAAGATAAGAGAGAAGCTGAGGAATTTATAGAAAAATCGGGATTAAAAAACTATTATCCCTTCAATTTCCTATTGGCAGAGATAGCCTTTGAGAATAATAATTTTGAGAAGGCACAAAAGATTTATGAGTACTTTATTAGATATCCAAAGCAAATTACAAATATAGAGTTAGCTCAATCATACTATAAACTGGCTATGATATTCAAAAGCAAAAGAAGTTATTTTACTGCTCTAAAACTTTTAGATAAAAATTTATCAGATTCTTTTAATGGCATTCGAGACAAAAGTCGTGTAGAATATGTTAAAATAACATTTTTAAAAGATGGTTGTGATGGAGTATTTTTGTATGCTCCCCTTTTTGCAAGGGAGATAAAAAGTGAGGCTTTAAAAAATGAAGTGATGGCTATTTATAACCTATGTGTTTTAGAGTTATTTTATACTACAAAAGAACAGGAGGCGGATAGATGATCGAGTTTTTTACTAAGGGTGGGATTTTTATGTATCCCATTCTTATATGTTCAATTATGTCATTATGGTTTTTTATTTATAAGTTACTCATATTGAAGAAAGATAAAAACATACCACCCAATCTTGTGAATGAAGCAAAGAGACTGATTATTGAGGGTAAATTTGAAGATATTTATAAAGTTTGTGTCAAATATCCCTCACCCCTTGCGAAAATTCTAATTGTGATTTCAAAGAATTTAGATAAAGATAGAGGAACTATTAAAGAACTTGTAGAGATTGCTGGAAAAACAGAAGTTATTGAACTTGAAAAGTATATAGAAGCGATAGGTACTATTGCAGGTATAAGCACTCTTTTAGGTTTATTAGGAACAATTTCTGGTTTAATTTCAATATTTTCAACTATATCTATAGATCCAGTAGTTAATCCAGCAAGGCTTGCGGGTGGTATTTCAGAAGCACTAAACACCACTGCCTTTGGTCTTGTTGTTGCAATTCCTTCTCTTGCATTTAACAAGTATTTAGAATCAAAGGTAAATAAAATAGTAGCTGAATTAGAGCAGGTTTCAGCAGAATTCATTGACTTAATATCAAAGGAAAGTTAAAAATGAATTTCAGAAGTGGAAGGAAATCAAAAAAAACAAATTTTATAGATTTTACTCCCATAGTAGATACGGTATTCAATCTAATCATATTTTTTGCAGTATCTCTAAATTTTATAGGGACACCTGCTATTAAGTTAAAACTTCCGCAGGCATCAATGAAAGAAAGTGTTAGGGAGAAAAGCGAACTCAGGGTTTTTATAACCAGGGGAGAAACAAAAGATGGATATACCACTGGGGTTTTTAGAATTGATGACAGGATTATAAGTGTTGGTGACTTGGAAAATTTAATCCATCAAAGGTCTTTGTCGAATCCAGATATGGTATTGATAATTCAAGCGGATGAAAGTGTATCTCAAGGTGAGGTTGTTAGAGTAATGGATATTGCAAAAAATGCTGGCATAGATAAAATAGCAATTGCTACAAGACCAAAGGAAAAATGAATAGGATAATTAATTTCCTAACAAACCTTCTTTTTTGTGGAGTTATTGCTTATGTAGTATATACATCAATTTTTGGAGAGAGAGGGCTTAAAAACTACTTAAAATTGAGAAAAGAAAAGGTAAAATTGGAAAAACAGTTAAAGAAAACAGAAGAAGAAAGGGATAATTTAGCAGAAGAACTTGCTCTAATCAAGAAGGATCCATTATACATAGAGGAACAAATAAAATTGAAGCTTCAAAAGGGTAAAAAAGGTGAGGTTTTTTATATCTTTCAGGAGAAAGATGGTGAGTTAAATGACCACAATAACGGAAAGTAAAAAAAAAATATTTAAGCTTTTTTTATTTCTCTTTTTCTTAATCTATATAGTTAGTCTCAAAGAAGAAAGTATTCAAAATAGTGTATTGCCTAAATACAGGGTTTTTCTAAACATCCTTGTCATTCTTTGGATTTGCACTTTTTTAATAATTGATAGTTTTAAGGTTTTTAAAACATTAGGTAAATCAAAGTTGGAAATAAAACATTGGGATGCCTTTTTTTGGTTAAGTTGGATTTTTTTAAGCATACTTTTTTTTACTACTCTTGAGTTTAATAATTTTAATTTTTTGCCAATTTTTAATGTTTTTTTTGCAGTTGTCTTTGCCTTTTTTCCTCTAAAAATAGCATTGTCTTTTTTTATTCTCACAATAATAGTGGAATATTTATATTTTTGTGTATTTCCATGGCAAAGGGATTATATTAATTATGTTTTTTTTGTTTCGATGATAACAATATTTTCTATCTTTGGTTACATATTGAAAAAGGAAAGAAAGGAAAGATCAATTTATGAATCAAAATTAATAGAAATAAAAGAAGGAGCCAAAACATTTTTTAGCAATGAAGAGGAAAATCTTGATTATCTAAAAGCAGAAAAAAGGTTAGAACATTTACAAAGTACCTATGGGTATTTTGAAGAGAGAATCCTAAAAATCTTACAACAAATTAAAGATTTAATTGATCCATTTACAGTAGCATTTTTTAAAATAAAGGAAGATAGCAAATACTACAAAATCTTCGAGGCGATATCAGAGAGTGACTATTTAAGATACAATGACGATATACCTCTTGATGAGGGTGTTGTTGGCTGGATTTTTAAGCATCAGAAATCTCTTAATATCAGTTCTGTTAAAGGAGGCAACAGGGCATTAAACTATTATGACCAAGAACTACCAATTGCTTCTTTTCTTGGAGTTCCAGTCTTCTGGAGGAATAATATAGTTGGGGTATTATGTGTTGACTCCCTTCAAGATAATGCTTTTAATCCTGATTGTGAAAACATTGTTAAATTAGCGGTCTTACAGATACAAGAGACCATGGAAAACATACAACTACTTCAACAAACTCAACAGCAATATAAAGAATTTTCTGCTCTTTATGAGGGTAGTAAAAAGATGATGGCTACAATTACTTTAGAAGATAACTTGAATATTTTTCTCGAAATTATAAATCAGATAACCCATAATGATATTTCAATTCTTGCAATAAAAGATGATTCTTCTGATGATGCTTTTACAATCAGAGCAGTTAGAGGTGTTTCAAATGAAGTAATTGGTAAGGTAGTAGACAGAGAAAGCTTACTCTATTGGGTAATAGAACATAAACAATATTTAGATCTGAGACATTATAATTCTAAGAAAAAAATAAAACCCCTCATCTCAGAAAGTTTAAAAATATCAGAACTTCAAAGGGTGATAATATATCCCCTTATGTATGAAGACTCCATTCTCGGTGCTTTTATTTTAGGATATAAAAATGAAGGTCCTGACGATTATGAAAAGAGGGTTATTGAGATACTTGGTAATCAGGCATCCATATCTATCTCAAATGCATTCTTATTTGAAAAAGTTAAAAACATGGCAACTACAGATGGTTTAACAGGTGTCTTTAATCATAGACACTTTCAAGAAAAATTTAGTGAAGTGCTTTTAAGAGCTGAAAGATATAATGAAAAATTCTCTTTAGTTCTGCTTGATATTGATTTCTTCAAAAAGGTTAATGATACTTATGGGCACCAAGTTGGTGATATTGTTCTAAAAAAAGTTGCACAAATATTAAAGTCAACAGCAAGAAAGGTGGATATAGTTGCGAGGTATGGCGGGGAAGAATTTGCAATTATCTGTGTTAATGATGATAAAAATAATGCTGTAAAGTTTGCCGAAAGATTAAGAATGGAGATTGAAAATACCACAATACTTTTTGAAGGTGGCAAGTTGAATGTAACTGCGAGCCTTGGTGTGGCAAGTTATCCAGAAGATGGAAAAGATAAAGTATCTTTAGTAGAAATGGCAGATAGGGCTCTTTACAAGGCAAAACATGAAGGAAGAAATAGGGTAGTATTGGCATAAAAAAATCTTAAAAAAATTGTAAGTTAGCAAGGAGTTGTTATGAAAATTAAGGTCTCTGCAATACAAATGGTACCTAAGGAAAAAAAAGAAGATAATTTAGAAAGGGCTGAAAAATTCATAAATATTGCTGTGGAAAGGGGAGCAAATATTATTTCTTTTCCAGAGCTGTTTTGTACAAAGTGGTTCCCCTGTGAGGTTGACAAATCAAACTTTTCGTTAGCAGAGACAAAGGATGGATTAACAATTAAACATATGAAAAGTCTATCAAAGAAATATGAAGTTTTACTTGTTGTGCCATTTTTTGAACAATATAGGAAGAGATACTACAATTCCTGTGCGGTAATTGATAGTGGAAAGTTATTGGGTGTTTATAGAAAGGTTCACATACCCAATATCCCTTTATATGAGGAAAAATTTTATTTTTCAGGGGGTAATCATTTTCCAGTATTTGATACGAGATACGGAAAAATAGGTATACAAATTTGTTGGGATAATTTTTTCCCAGAAGGATATAGAATTCTTGCTTTGAAAGGTGCAAAATTAGTAATAACTCCGACGGCATCTGCTTTTAAGACCCAGAAAAGATGGAAGGTTGTTATTTCATCACATGCTTTGCTTAATAACATTTTTATATTAAGAGTTAATAGGGTTGGCAAGGAAAAGTTTCAGGAATTTTATGGTAACAGTTTTCTCGTAGGTCCAGATGGTTCTTTTGTCGGGGAATCTTTAGGGTTAAATGAGGGCATATTTATTGCGAATTGTGATTTAGCAGAAGCAGAAAGAATAAAAAAAATCTTTACCTTCTTTGATAATAGAAGGCCAGAAGTTTATAAAGAAATTTTATTTTGATCTTTTAATGTCGCTAAAAGATCAGAGAATCTTTCTCCCTGAATGATAATATGATGTCTTGCCAGCTGAGATGCTGAATCTGCATCACCATTAGTTATGGCATTAATAATCTCTTCATGTTCTCTGAGAGAAGAGTGGATTCTCCCTCTGACTCTTAACTGAAGTCTCCTGAAGGAACTCAGTCTTTTGTGGAGGTTTGTTGTTTGCTCAATTAAAAAATCGTTATGGCTTGCCTTATAGAGTGCTAAGTGAAACTCCTCGTTTTTATAGTAGTAGAGGTCTGGATTTTCAATAATCTCAGTTTTTTTGCATTCTTCGTGAATTTTTTTCATATTGATTAGTTC
>JAOABK010000020.1 GCA_026418415.1 Pseudomonadota bacterium
CCTTTGCGAGAAGCTCTCGATATTTAAAGTCCTTAATCCAGTCATTCCCTACTATGGTTTTTCGGGATTCAAAAAAGTAAGACAATGGTTTGAAAAAATTGGAATACCTAAGGATTTCAGCGAACTAAAAATTCCTTTAATAGTATGTGCTACCAATTTATCCGATAGAAAACCAGAATACTTTAATAATGGTGATTTGTGGGAAGCCCTTTGTGCAAGTATTGCAATGCCCGGTTTATTCTATCCAGTGAAGATGGGAAATAAACTTTATGTTGACGGTGGGATCACAATGAACCTACCAGTTTCAGTTTTAAAAGAAGATTGTGAGTTTATTGTCGCAGTGGATGTTAATTTTTCTGGTAGAAAATATCCGTCATTAGAAAATACCTATCATGTAATCTATGAATCTTTAACTCTGATGGTTTCACGAAATACTTTATCGGAAAGAGAAAAAGCGGATTTTATTATAGATATTGGTTTTGAGGGGATAGGTTTTTTAGATTTTAAGAGGATAAAAGAAGTAATTGTTTCAGGTTATAAAGATAGTTATGCTAAAATAGGACAACTTAGAAAAGTTTTGGAGGAGAGAAATTATGTACAGGATAGGGGTCTGGGACCACTTTTCGTCAGCCCATTATCTTAGAAATTATCAAGGAAAGTGTGAACATATACATGGTCATAACTGGAAGGTAGAGGTAGTACTTGAAGGAAATACCCTGGATAAATCTGGTATGCTTCTTGATTTTGGAATTTTAAAAAAACATCTCAAGGAGATAATGAATATACTTGACCATAAGTGTTTGAATGATGATGTAGAATTCTTTAAAGAGGTAAGTCCTTCTTCAGAAAACATAGCAAGGTTTATTTATCAGGAGCTTTCTAATAGAATGGAGAATAAAGATGTTAAAGTGTATGAAGTAAGAGTTTTTGAATCTGAAAATTCTTATGCTATATATCAAGAGTAGAAGGGAATAAATATGAAAGAGCATTTAAAAGATGTTCAAAGCGAATATGACGAGAGAAAGTTAGAAATCCAGAAGGTAGGCATAAAAGGGATAAGGTATCCTATATACGTACTTGATAAGCTTAATCAATATCAACATACAATTGCGACTATTGATATGTATGTAGACTTGCCACATCATTTCAAAGGCACTCACATGAGTAGATTCATTGAGATAATAAATTCCTATAGAAAGGGCATTGCAGTAAAAAATTTTAAGGAAATTCTAACAGCAATAAAAAATAAACTTCATGCCAAATCTTCTCATCTCAGGATCTCTTTTCCCTATTTTATTGAGAAAAAAGCACCTATCACAAAAGCAAAGAGTCTAATGGCTTATAACTGTGTGTTTTCTGGGGATCTTGCTGATACTTTTGATTTCTATCTTGAAGTTTCAGTTCCAATTACAACGGTTTGTCCCTGTTCCAAGAGTATAAGTGAAGATGGCGCTCATAACCAGAGGGGAAGGGTTGATGTAAAAATTCGCTTTGATGGACTTGTCTGGATTGAGGATGTTGTTACGCTTGTCGAGGAATCAGCAAGTTGTGATATTTATGCATTATTAAAAAGAGCAGATGAAAAGTATGTCACAGAAAGGGCTTTTAATCGTCCTATGTTTGTAGAGGATGTGGTAAGAGAAGTGGCTTTGAGGATTATGAAGGATGATAAGATAAAATGGTTTTCAGTGGAAGCAATAAATTATGAAAGCATACACAATCATAATGCCTATGCTTACTTAGAAAGAACTAGAGATGCAACAGGCAAATTTGTCTGAAGTTTTTACCTCTGTTCAGGGAGAGGGGATATATTCTGGAAGGGTTCAGCTTTTTATAAGATTTACTGATTGTAATCTTAGGTGCTATTATTGTGATACAGTTAGTTCTCTAAGAGAAAATGAATATGCCTTTTTTGAGAAAACACCATTATCTTTTAAATATGTAAGAATAAAAAATCCAATAGAAATGGATTTTTTAGTTGCTCATATTCAAAAAATAGTAAAAGAAGAGTTTATTCACGGCATCTCTATCACAGGAGGCGAGCCACTTTTACAAGTTGAGTTCCTCGAAATTTTTTTAAGTAAGCTTGGTAATACTAAGCCAATACATCTGGAGACTAATGGGACTTTACCTGAAGATTTGAAAAGGATTATCAAATATATAGACTTTGTGTCGATGGATTTAAAGACCGATTATTTCAAAGAACAAGCTTTTATTGATACACAAAAGTCCTTTTTAAAAATTTCAAAGGAAAAGGATTGTCAAGTCAAGATTATTGTTTCTAAAAAATTAAAAGAAGATTCTTTTAAGCAAGCAGTTGATTTAGTTTCAGAGATTGATAAAAAAATTCCTTTCATTCTACAGCCAAATACAAAAGAAATAGCACAAGTACAAAAAAAATTAATCAAGTTTTACAAATTAGCATCAAAGAAGATAGAAAACATATTGATACTACCTCAAATTCACGCACTAATAGGTTTGAAATAGGAATATAATTAATGATAATATAACCACATGGAAAAACCTTTAGTTTCTGTATTGATTCCTACTTATAACAAAGGCGAGTTTATACAGGAAGCCATAGAGAGCGTTCTAAACCAGACTTATCAAAATTTAGAGCTAATAATTGTAGATGATTGTTCCTCTGACAATACACTGGAAATTGTAAAAAAATTTCTTAATGATAAAAGGGTTAGATTTTACCAGAATGAGAAAAATTTAGGAATAGGAGGAAACTGGAATAAGACATTATCCTATGCTAAGGGGAAATATATTAAATATCTCATGGCGGATGATAAATTTGAGCCCCATTTGCTTGAAAAATATGTAGAAATAATGGAAAAATATCCAGAAGTGTCTCTTGTAACTTCCTATAGAGGAATTTTTGGAGAAAGAGAAGAAGTAATAAAACAGCCAGAAATAGGGTTTATAGATAGGAAGAGGGCTATAGAACTAACACTTAAGCACTTAAATTGGATTGGAGAGCCAACAACTGTTATGTTCCGAAAAGAAAATCTTTGGGTTGGAACTTTTAAAACAGAATTCAGATTTCTCCTTGATATAGATATGTGGATAAGACAGCTTTCCTGTGGAGCTTTATATGTAATTCCAGAAGTACTTTCATGGTTTAGACAATACAGTGAACAGACTACAAAGCTTGTAAAAAAAAGCTTTGATGATGTTTTTGAAGAATACCTCCTTTTTGAGATGGTCTTTCATAGTAAACAAAGGTATTTAATAGATGATATTCATGATGCCTATGAATTAAAAAAGAAGAGATTCTTAAAAAATTACAAATTAATTCCCAAAATGATAAAACAAGGGCGTTTTGATTTAGCTTTAAAGTGCTATAAAATTTCTTTTAAAGAAGGGATTTTTCTTCCCTTTTTTCTTAAAACATGTCTAAATTTTTACAGGTTTTTTATGGAGGGATGATGGGATTGAATGATTTAATAAGAGCATATAGATATAGAAGGAAAATTGATAAGTTTTCCAGAGAGATTGGAAACATATATGAAAATGAGTCAAATATTGTATGTGAGAATCAGGTTTATCCTGGAAAAACAAATTGTTCCATAGCCTTTATAGTTCCAGAGATTTCAAAATACAGCGGAGGGCATACAGGGATTTTGAGGTTAGGGACCTATTTATTTCATATGGGGCATAGCGTTGATTATATTGCTATAAATGATGTTCCGGTAAGTAAGATGGAAGAAAATGCAAAAACAAATTTTCCCAACTGGAAAGGGAGAATTTTATCTAAAGAGGCTCTGAAAAATAATCATTATGATGTGGGCATAGCAACAAAATGGAATACCTGCTACCACCTAATTGCATATCAAAGCAGTTTTGGGCTAAAAGCCTATTTTATTCAGGATTTTGAGCCCTTCTTTTATCCCATGAGCGATCATTACATTCTTTCATTAAATACCTATAAAATGGGACTAAAGATGATAAGTCTTGGCCCTTGGAATGCGATGATGATAAAAAAGTTTTTACCAGACAGGGATGTTAAGTATATAGAATTTCCCGTTGAATTGGGGTTATATGAAATTGAGCGAAGAGAATTAAACTTAGAACGGCCTATTAGACTTGCAGTATACATAAAAAGAGACCCCAAAAGAGCTCCATTTTTGTTGATAGAACAACTAAAGTTTTTTAAAAGACAGATGGACAAAAGGGGTATCGATGTAGAAATCAATTTTTTTGGTATTGAAAAGGATATAAAGCTTCCTTTAGGAAATAATTTAGGTAAGCTAAACACAGAAGGTTTAAAAAATCTATATAGAAAATCCCATTTTGGGATTGTTGCATCCCTCACAAATATATCCTATGTAAACTATGAGATGATTGCTTTAGGTCTTCCAGTAATTGATTTTGTTGATGGTAGTGCTCCAAGTTTCTTCAGTGATGATGAAATGATATTCATAGAAGCCCATCCCCAGGCTTTATTTAATAAAATTAAAAATTATCTTGAGACACCCGAGCAATTAAACATATTAATTTCAAAGGCACAGCAAAAACTAAAAACTATAACTTGGGAAAGTCAGGCAAAGAGATTTGCAGAACTTTTATTTGAAAGGAATTAGTATATGAAACTACCCCTATCTGTTTCCATTATCTCATTTAATGAAGAGGATAACATTGGAAGATGTCTCGAGAGTATTAAAGATATTGCAGACGAAATAATAGTAGTGGATTCACATTCTACTGATAGGACATGTGAAATTGCAGAAAGATATGGCGCAAAGGTGTACACAGAAGACTGGAAAGGTCACGTAGCACAAAAAAACAGTGCTTTAGAGAAGTGTAATAATCCTTGGGTTTTGGCTCTTGATTGCGATGAGGTAGTATCTGAGGAGCTAAAAAAATCAATAATTGATGCTATAAATAATCCTATAGCGGAAGGTTATGAAGTTAATAGAAGAACATACTATGCGGGAAGATGGATAAATCATGCTTGGTATCCAGACTGGAAGTTGAGGCTTGTCCGAAGGGAGAAGGCTAAATGGGTAGGCACAGATCCACACGATAGATTACAAATAGATGGTAAAATTCAAAGATTGTCTGGAGATCTTTATCATTATTCATATAGAAATGTTACTGATCATTTTAAAAGGGTGGTTACCTATGCAGTTATCAGTGCCGAAGCCTATATGAAGGAAGAAAGAAAGGCAGGGCTTCTTGAAATAGTTTTTAATCCCCTCTATGGGTTTTTTAAACATTATGTTCTTAAATTAGGTTTTTTAGATGGCATGCAGGGATTTATAATCTCTATGAGCAACTTCTTTTATACCTTTCTAAAATATGCCCTTATCTGGGAAAAGAAACAGAGACAAAATAAATAGTGAACCAATTAGGTTATGTTATATGTCTTTTGTATTACTATTTGAAAATATTCTAAAATATGTGAGGGATTGCCTCTTCTATATTACTTACAGTGATGAAGGTTACATCTTTTTTAATGAATTTAGGTAAATCCTGAAGATCTGCTTCATTATCCTTTGGTATTATTACCTTTTTAATACCCGATCGTCTTGCAGCAAGTGCTTTTTCTTTAATACCACCTATAGGTAGAATTCTACCTGTAAGAGTAATCTCTCCAGTCATTGCTACATCATTTCTAACCGGTTTATTTGAAAAGAGAGAAATAAGTGCAGCGACAATGGTAATTCCCGCAGATGGTCCATCTTTAGGGATTGCTCCCTGTGGAACGTGTATATGAATATCATGTTTTGAAAAAACATCGGGGTCGATATTATATTTTTCAGCATTACTGCGAATATAGCTAACTGCTGCCTGCGCGGATTCCTTCATTACATCACCTAAGTATCCAGTAAGAATAAGCCCTTTATCACCTTTCATCTTTGTGGCTTCCACAAATATAATATCTCCTCCACTTTCTGTCCAAGCAAGTCCAATTGCCACACCTGGTGTCTGGTTGTAAAAGGCTCTTTCATAATAAAACTTTCTCGGACCTAAGTACTTTAAGACCGCTCTTTCATTTATGACAAATTTTTTTTCACCAAATTGGGTTATCTCCCTTGCTATCTTTCTACAAATATTTGCTATGTTTCTCTCTAAATTTCTAAGACCAGCTTCTCTTGTATACTCACGAATAATTTTAACGATTGCCTGTTGAGTAAATTTAATATCGAATTTTTCCAGTCCATTTTCTTTAATCTGTTTAGGTATTAAATGTTTTTCAGCAATCTTTACCTTTTCTTCTTCTGTGTAGCCAGATATGTTTATAACTTCCATTCTATCTCTAAGTGGTGCGGGTATAGGGTCTAAAAGATTTGCTGTTGTTATAAAGAGTACCTTACTTAAATCAAAGGGGACATCTAAATAATGGTCTAAAAAAGCGTTATTTTGTTCTGGATCTAAAACTTCAAGTAGAGCTGATGAAGGATCGCCCCTAAAATCTCTTCCAATCTTATCTACTTCATCAAGAATGAATACTGGATTATTTGAGCCACACCTCTTTATTTCCTGAATAATCCTACCGGGCATTGCACCAACATAAGTTCTTCTATGTCCTCGTATTTCTGCTTCATCCTTCATTCCACCGAGGGATAGTCTTATAAATTTTCTGCCTAAAGACCTTGCTATGGATTTACCAAGAGAAGTTTTACCGACACCTGGTGGCCCCACAAAGCATAGAATTGGTCCCTTTTGATCTCCACCCTTTAGTTTTCTTACCGCTAAGAACTCTAAGATCCTTTCCTTTACCTTTTCTAAATTGTAATGGTCCTCATCGAGAATTTCTTTAGCTTTGTTTATATCAAGTTTATCTTCAGTAGATTTAGACCAGGGCATTGCTATAAGGTAATCGAGATATGTCCTTGTAACGGTAAATTCAGCAGAAGCTGGATTCATTTTCGATAGTCGTGAAAGCTCTTTCAGGGCTATTTCTTCAACCTTTTTAGGCATCTTTGCCTCTTTAATACTTTTGGTTAGCTCTTCTATTTCTTGACTTAAAGATTCCTCTTCTCCAAGCTCTTTTTGAATTATTTTCAATTGCTGTCTTAATAGATAATCTCTCTGAGTCTTTCCAATGAGTTTTGTTGCTTCAGCCTGCAATTTGCCTTTGACTTGAAGTAAATCCACTTCGGTGCTTAAAAAAAGAAAAATTTTCTTCAATCTTTCAGCAGGATCTATTGTGTTAAGTATTTCAATTAATTGAGGTGTATCAAGTCCTAATATCATCCCAACAAAATCTGATAATTTTCCTGCATCCTGGAGTCTCTCAGCAATATTCATGGCATCTACTGGAAAACTCTTTCCAAGGGATGTACAAATTTTTAGAAGTGATAAAACACTCTGTATAAGGGTCTCAATTACAATATTTTTATCATATATTTCAATGACTTCTTCTACCTTAGCAATTGGATAGGGATGAATCTCATAAAGCTTAGTAATCCTGACCCTAAACTGACATTCCGTAAGGATTTTCAGTCCACCTTCTGGTAAATGAACGAGCTGAAGTATTTTAACAGCACTACCAATCTGATTTAAGTCAGATTCTGTAAAAAACTCTTCCTTATACGTGCTCATAGGAGGAACAAATACAACAATTTTGTGGGATAAGAATGCCTTTTCAATAGCTTCAATATGTTTTTTATCAATAAAAAAGCTTGATTGAATAGCACCGGGCAGAGCAATATTTTCCTTTGTTATTACCAAAGGGACTTCTTCCGGTAAAAGTATCCTTTCAGGATAGGGTTCAAATCTAATTAACATAAATTCTCCTTTTTATAAATTACTAAATAACAGATTATTTTTCAAGTTTTCTAAAAATCAAAAACTTTACGCTCACAGAGTGGATGCAAGCAAAATCTTCATAATACATACTTTTTATACACGTGGTAAGTGTAATTATGGAGCGTTGAGTATGTATTCTGAACTTTTTTGTCCTGTTGGTGATTCAATCTGAATTTTTAAAGTTTTTAAATCGGAAGTTACAGGGTACCTTGTTAGGATTAAGGTATTACAATTTTCGATGAAAAAAGAGTCATGAAGCATCGTAGTAGACATAGGTTTTGTTATGTATTGTTGTCCAAAGATATAAATTCCTTCAAATAGTTTTGAGTATCTTTGATTAATTTCTATACCATTGATAAAGAGTTTTGAATCTTTAATAAAGTTTTTCCCTTTGATGACAACTTCATAGTAATTTAGAAAATTACTTACTATTTGTGCACTTTCAATTTCTGGTCTTGTATTTATAGATATATTTATCAACTCCAATAGATTTCTGTTTTCATTGTAAAATGTTAATGTTATGTAATTCTGATTAAGGGGTATAAAAAAGCCATCGGGTAATTTAATTTTTATAAAATTATTCGATCTTTCTACATTTTCTATCTCAACCCCATTAACATAGACATACTTTATAATGCCCAGATTTTCTCCATTTATCTCAATATCTTTATTATAATCACAGAAATCCAAAAATTTTGGTTCAAAATTGCTTATTTTGAGAGAGGCTTTGCTAATTTTTATCGGCAAACCAATAATTAATCTATCATTTTTTTTATCGAAGAAATTTAGCATATAAATTGATGGCTCAATGTTAGAAGGTATTGTAAGTGATATGTTTTCTTTATTTAGAAGCTGGTAACTTAATTCTTGCTTTCCAAGAAATATTGTTAAGTTTTCAATATCAAACTTGCCCTTAATTTGAACACTGCTGTTAGGTCGAATCTCTTCAGGGGAGATTGAATGTATTTCGAAGGCATAACTAATTTCAAATATGAGTAATATAAAAATGACTCTAAGTAGGGTTTTCATATCATCTTATTTTTGCAGGGTATTTGAGAAAAAACATAAAATCTTCAATATCATTTCCCATTTTAAAGTAGGTAAATTCGAAGCCTTCTTTTAAGTATCTAAAGGTGATTCTTCCAGTTGGTGCTTTGATTTTGTCGTCTTCTACGCCAAGAAGGAAAAACCTCAGTTCCTCATCGGTGGCAATTTGATGATTAAGTAATTTCTTAGTATTTCCAATTACGTACTTTGCAAATTGGGGGAATAAAACAATTCTTCTTACAGTATTTTCACTATCAAATACTATTGCAAAAAGAGGTACTGAAGATTCCTTATAAAAATATATCCCCATCTCATTTATCTCATCTGGATGTCCAAGGAGTTTCATTACCTGTTCTTTTTTATCCCCTAATTTTACTCCCTTAACCGATATTTTTAGTGAGTTAATATTTGGGATTGTTGTTATATCAATCTTTGTGATTTCATATTCTTCACCTGATTTGAAAATAAGGGGAGAAGTAAAATGAGGCTCCTGAGAGGGATTTTTTTTCTGAACAATCTGTGTATCCGATGAGGCGTTTACTTCAAGTACAATAAAAAAAAGAAATAAAAGAATTTTAATAAACCGCATACTCATGTGAATAATTATAACATAATCATTGTCCTTTAACAGTCAAAAATCTAATTAGTTAATAGAAATGTTTTGGAAAGGTTGTTTTTCTTTTAGAAATGTTTCTTTTTTTGTAACTTGCAAAATTTTGTAGCAAAATTTTAATTAAAGATTTATTAAGAGGTTTTTTAGTATGGAAGAAAACAAGAAATGGTATGTTTTAATTGGTATCTTAAATAAGGTCTTTACCAACGAGGAAGTAAAAGAGCTATATTGGGATGGTAAGGTTAAGATTTATGGTCCCTACAGTGATGATGAAATAGAAAATTTTTACAAAACTAAAAAACTTCTGAACGATAATATCATACAGAAAACAGGTGACTCTATTTGGAAACCAATGCATTCTCAAAACGATTTATTTATTAGAAAGTTACTCTCACAAGAAATTTTTGTAGAGGGAAAAACGAAGGATAATCAAAATAATAATGAAATCAAAGAGGTTAGTATTGAGAATACAAGAAAGGTGATAGGGTACTTGCCTTATTTTTAGTATTTTTTTCAGTAATTTCTTACTTTTATTATGATGTTTATTATTGTAATCCAAAGGAGTTTTATAAAAGGCTGAAAAAAAATGTAGTTGTAATCTATACACTGATTAATGATGAAATAAAAGGTTTAGGAACTGGTTTTTTTCTAAAAGAAAGTGGACTTATATTAACTAATTTACATGTCATTTCAAAGGCGACTGATATAAACATCAAGGGGGGAGATGGAAGGATATACACTCCCGAGAGTGTTAATTTTGTGGATTCTACCAATGATTTAGCCTTAATTAAAGTGAAAGAAAAAAATCTTCCCGGGGGGCTTAAATTAGGAGATCCAAACAATGTGGAAGAAGGAGATAGGGTCTTTGTAATTGGTAATCCCGCTGGTTTTGAGTTATCTCTTTCTGAGGGTATTGTGAGTGGAAAGAGAAATATTGATCCTCTAACAAAGGAGTCGAGAGAGACCATTCAGATAACTGCTCCAATCTCACCGGGTAGTAGTGGAAGCCCCGTCTTTAATAAGAGGGGAAAGGTAATAGGAGTTGCCTCTTTAGGTTCTAAGGGAGAAATTCAAAATATCAATTTTGCATCTACTATAAAACCAGTTATGAATTATATGGCCTATGTAGATAGGTGCTATTTTAAATTTTTAGATAGAGATTCTGAATGGAGATATATTGATTCTATTTATACTTCCAATACTACTTATAGTAATTACTATTTTACCAATAGAGATTATTATTCATTTAGCTTTTATTATTCTCCAGAAACTTTTACTCACGTAAATGAGGACGTTGTAACAGTATGGTTAAATATTAAGGGAAATATTACTACAAGGATAGAGAGTAATTTTTTCGAATATTTATATAAAGATACGATTACTAAGGGAGACTTTTATTTATTAGTTGAAGTTAACTGTAAGGACAAGGTTTATAAAAATAGAATATCCTTTACTTACTTTGATAATCAATTAACAAAGGTTGTTGATGATTTTAGCGATGAAGGCTGGAGTGATTTAAATCAAACTATCATTAATAAAATCTGCAGTTTAAGGGAGAACTAAAATGAACAAAAAATTTGATTACAAGACCGCCATAGAGTATGGATGGGACATCACAAAGAATAACGCTGGTATTCTTATCGGGACCTCAGCATTTTCTGGAGTTATTGTATTTATTAGTTATATAATTGCTAATCTGTCAAAAGACAACATATTTCTTAACTTCACTTTTGGTATAGGAGCAAAGTTAATCGAGGTCTTTCTGATAATGGGGTTTATGAAAATAACCCTTAAAATAATTGACTGGGAAAAGCCAGTTTTTACAGATCTCTTTTCTTGCATTCCCCTAATTTTCAAATATTTTATAGCAAACTTGCTTTATTTTGCGATTGTTTGTGTAGGATTAATTTTTTTTATAATACCAGGATTTTACCTTGCTGTGAAATACCAGTTTTATGATTACTTTATAGTTGATGAAGAAAATGGTCCTATAGAAGCACTGCAGAATAGTGCAAAAATTACAAAGGGTGTAAAATGGGAGTTAATAAAACTTAGTACTGCTAACTTATCAATTAATCTCATTGGTTTTGTACTGTTTTTTATTGGCTTGATAGTAACTTTTCCAATCACTATAGTTGCCCGTTCATATGTGTATAAAAGATTATTGCAGAGCAAAAATAATATGTTTTAATTGTAAAATAGGAGGACAAAAGTATGTGTCAGATTTTAGGGGTTTCTTCAAACAAACCGGTGGATATTCAATTATCCTTAAGAGAGTTCCAACAGAGGGGAAAGAAAAACCATCATGGTTTTGGGTTTGTTTTCTATGATGAAAATCTATCAACTCCATCTTTAATAAAAAAACCCCATTCTTTGGTAAAAGAAAATATTTATGAAAAGACCTACTCATTTAAAAGCAAAACAATTATAGGGCATGTAAGGCTCGCAAGTTGTGGTAATCAGGAACATAAAAATACCCATCCCTTTGTTATGGGTAGATGGAGCTTTGCTCATAATGGTACAGTAAGGGAAATAAAAAAATGGGAATTAAGAAGGTTTATACCCTCAGGGGATACAGATTCAGAACACGCTTTTTTATATCTATTAGAAAAGTTGCAAGGAGTTGATTACATTTCAACACTAAAACTAATAATAGAAGAGGAGTCGAAAAGGATAGTTAAGTTGGGAGCCTTTAATTTTTTACTCTCCAACGGTGAATTTCTTTTTGCCCATGGGCATACATCCTTATTTTATACTAAAAGAACCTCACCATTTTTTGAAGTAACATTAAAGGATGAGAGATATACAGTTAATTTAAATGAAATAAAAGATCCAGATGAAAAAGCGGTAATCATTGCAACAGAGCCTCTAACAGAGGAGGAGAGATGGGAAAGAATAGAGGGACTTAAAATTTTTAAAAGTGGAGAACTGGTTTATGGATGAGAAAGAAAAGCCACAAAGAAATTATGATTCAATAATTGATTCTCTTCTTAGACGAAGCCTTGAATTTAAAAGTTCTGATAAGTTTTTGAAGTTTGTTAATTTTCTTGTTACGTTTAGAAAATATTCCTGCTTTAACAATATGCTTGTTTATATCCAAAACCCTAACATAATTTTTTTTGGAAGTCGTAAGTTTTGGGAGAAACATAAAAGATATGTAAAACTGGAAGCAAAGCCATATATTATTCTTGTTCCCCATGGGCCTGTAAATTTTGTCTATGACCTCTTTGATACCTATGGCAAAGAGACACCACAAGAATTTATTGAGAAAGGGATTGGTTTTAAACCCTTTGAAGTCAAAGGACAGATAGAGAGAGAAAAATTAGAAAGTATAATAAATAATATTACTGAATGGAGGATAGATGTATATTACGATGATATGAATTATTTTCAAGCGGGATATGTGGTAGATTTATCAATTTCTAAATCATTTAAAATATGTCTGAATAAATCTTTAACTCACACAGAGAATTTTGGTACACTCACACACGAATTAGCCCATATATTTTTAGGTCATGTTGGTAATAATAAGGTCTATCATAGGAAAGAAAAAGATAAATTTATAACTTTGCCCGTTAGAAAAAAATTAGATAAAAAAATAAAAGAATTGGAAGCAGAAACAGTAAGTTATCTTTTATGTGCAAGAATGGGCTTGCAAACAAGTTCTTTAGAATATCTCGCAGGTTACATTTCAAGTGAAGAGGATTTAAAAATAGTTAGTTATGAAATGATTGCTCGGGCAACCGACAAAATTGAAAAACTCTTCTTCTAAGCTCAAAATTCACTTACAAATTGGAATAAAGTCAATGCTATCAATACTTCTGTGATTTTTAAATCTGATATTTTTAAAGAGTAAGAGTTGATGAATCAGAAAAAGTTGGTATAATTCTTTTGTGCAAAAAGCAGTTTTTAAAAAGCGAAAAATAATTAAAAGATTAATATTTATACTTTTTGTTTCTTTTGTTTTCTCTATTCTTGTGGGTTTTTTTATAGTCCCGCCAGTCTTAAAAAAATTACTTGTAGATAAGTTATCGGAAAACCTCAACCGCAAAGTACAGATAGAGAAAATCAGCTTCAATCCCTTTAATTTTAAACTGGAAATAAAGAACTTTAAAATCAATGAATTAAATAGTAATGATCTATTTATCTCCTTTGATAGGCTTTTTATTGACTTAGAATTGACCTCGATTTTTAAGAAAGGTTTGGTAATTAAAGAAGTTAATCTTGATGCACCCTATGTACATGTTATAAGAACATCAGAAAATACCTTTAACTTTTCAGATTTGTTACAGAAAAAATCAAATGACAAACCAACTGAAAAAAAGAAAGAATTTAATTTTTCAATAAATAACATAAAGATTAGTAATGGCAACATCATTTTTGATGACAAGCCTAAAAACACAAAACATGAAATAGGGGAATTGAAAATTTTAATCCCCTTTGTGTCCAATCTTCCTAATTATATTGAGAATTATGTCAATCCAGAGTTTTTTGCCAAGATAAATGGTAAAGAATTCTCACTTAAGGGAGCAACAAAGCCATTCAAAAAATCTTTAGAAACCACTTTAAATATTGATATCAAAAATTTTGATATACCCTATTATCTTGGCTATCTTCCTTTTAAACCTAATTTTACTTTAGAGTCATGTCTATTTAGCTCGAACCTAATTTTGAAATATACCCAACATGAAGATAAGAAACCAACTCTAATAATTAATGGTGGCATTAATATATCTAATACAGTTCTTAAAACAAAGGATAAGTTGCCTCTTTTGAAATTGTCGAGGTTAGACTTAGTGATAGCAGACAGCGATTTAATTGCTAAGAAAATTAATATAGATGAAATTAATCTTGTACAACCAGAAATACATTTAAAAAGGGATGAGAAAGGAGAATTAAATATTAAAAAGATTATACCCGAAATGGAGAAAGCTGAAAAAAAACCAGAAAATGAAGGAGAAGAGGCTCAAATCTATGTCAAAAACATAAATCTTAATAGTGGCATTGTGAATCTGATTGATAACTATAACGATTCAGATTTTAGTTCAAAAATTGAAAATATAGATGTGAATATAAAAGATTACAAATCAAAGGGTGATGAAGCCTTTAACATAACAACCAAGATGAACATAAACAAAACTGGGATAATTTCCTTCAAGGGGGATATTAAACTAAAACCAATAGATATAAAAATGAGCTTAGACCTAAGAAACATAGCCATCAATCCTTTCCAAACCTATTTTGAAGACAAAGTAAATTTGATTATTACAGATGGATATTTTAATACACAGGGTAATTTAAATTTAAAAATCCAGAAGAATAATAAACCAAATGTAAGCTTTTCTGGCAAGGCTTCAATAACAAATCTAAAAACCATTGATAATGAAAATGCAGTAGATCTATTAAATTGGAAATCTCTTTATCTTGATGGGGTTGTTTTAAGAACAGATCCTCTGTATATAGGTGTAGAAAATATCTCCTTAACTGACTTTTATTCTAAAATTGTTATTTTTCAGGATGGTACATTAAATTTACAGAAAATACTTGTAAAAAATAATGGTGAGGAGAAGAAGGAAGACCTACAATCTCAGAAGTCTCAAGACAAACCGAAGATAAAAATTTCAAAAGTAACCCTTCAAAATGGTCATATAAATTTCACAGATTTATACATAAAGCCAAACTATATAGCAAACATGGTTGAATTAACAGGGCGAGTATCAGGGCTAACTTCTCAGGAGAATATTTTTGCTGATGTTGATGTGAAGGGAAAGTTTGAAAACTATGCTCCCTTAGAAATAACAGGTAAGATAAATCCCTTAAGAGATGATCTTTTCATTGATTTAAAGGTAGATTTTAAAGATATGGATTTAAGCCCCTTAACCCCCTACTCAGGAAAATATTTAGGATACAAGATTGAGAAGGGTAAACTATTTTTAGCATTGAAGTATTATATAGAAAAGAGAAAGCTTGATGCACAGAACAAAATATTTTTTGATCAATTCGATTTAGGAGATAGAGTAGAAAGTCCAACTGCTACCAAATTACCTGTGAGACTGGCAATAGCACTTTTAAAGAATAGAAAGGGTGAAATAGATCTTGATATTCCAGTTACTGGTTATATAGATGATCCAGAGTTTAGCGTCTGGAGAATTGTTATTAAAGTTCTTATAAATTTGTTAGAAAAAGCTGCAACCGCACCTTTTGCATTGCTCGGAGCATTGTTTGGAGGGGGCGAAGAGTTAAGTTATGTGGAGTTTGATTATGGTCTTGCAAAGTTAAATGATCTGTCAATAAAGAAACTTGAAACACTGATAAAGGCGCTTTATGAAAGACCAGCCCTAAAATTAGAAATAAGGGGTTTTGTGGACATTGAAAAAGATAGAGAAGCTTTGAGAAATATAGTTTTTGAGAATAAGTTAAAGGCTCAGAAATTAAAAGAATTATTAAAAAAGGGGCAACAGAACTTAAAATTAGAAGATATAAAAATTGAACAAGAGGAGTATTTAAAATACCTTAAACTTGCTTATAAAGAGGAAAAGTTTCCTAAACCAAGAACAGCCCTTGGATTTGAAAAAGAGCTGCCTAAAGAAGAGATGGAAAAACTTATGTTAACAAATATCATTATCAAAGATGATGATTTAAGGATATTGGCACAGGAAAGGACTAAAATGGTGAAAGATTATATAATTAAATCTCAAAAAGTAGAGCCAGAAAGGATATTTCTCATAGATTCAAATACTCTTGAACCCGAGAGAAAGGAAAATCAGAAATCAAGCAGAGTGGAATTTACACTTAAGTAATTTGAGCTTTCTTAGCGAAAAAATCCAATTATTCTAACTTATTTAATTATTCCGATACTGAAATTTTGGAAACGTTGTTTTTTTTCTGAACGAAAAAGGATTTTGGTAAAATATTATAAAAATATCAGATGGCAGAAATCTAATTCTCCCAAAGAGACTATTCTAATTTTCTATCGGTTCCTAAAGAAAAGAAAAAAATAAAAAAGGAGGTGATTGATTTGGTTTTCTTTATTATCTCAAACATTTTATCTTTTATTTTAGGTTTTATTGGGTATCTTATATTCAGCATACACCACAATAAAGTTTATTTTGATAAGGAAGGTAAAAAAATAAACAAAGAGTCAAAGGAATAAATAAAATTATCTAAATGAATAGATGGAGGAAAAAATGAATCTTAAACAGATTATAATTCTTATTATCAGCAATATAATCTCCTTCTATCTAGGATTTATATTCTTCTGCCACTTTTTAATGAAATTAATCGAATCCATAGAAGAAAAAAATAAATAGGAGGTTTTATGGTCCAAGAAATCCTTAAGAAATTTCTAAAAATGCCGATAAACAAAACAAGAGAAGTATTTGAAGAATTTATGAGCTTAGATGGGGCAATAAAAAGAGGCGAGGGACTAAAAAGCTTTATTTATGTACCAGGCAGAAGGGAAAATAGAGTTCTCTTGGTGGCTCATGCTGATACGTTTTGGGATGATGAGTATAACAGACCGAATAAACCATCAGGACTTGAAATAATATTTGAAAAGGGAGTTTACAAAAACAGATTTGGAGGCTTTGGTGCCGATGATAGAGCAGGATGTGCAATGCTTTGGCTGTTAAAGGATCTTGGCCATTCTTTGCTTATTACTTCAGGAGAGGAGAGAAGTCAGATTGGGGCTAATTTTCTAATGGAAGATAACTTAGACATTGCAGAGGAGATAAATAAAACTCATCAGTTTGTAGTTCAACTTGACAGGAGGGGAAGTTGCGATTACGTATGTTATGAAGTAGGGACTGATGAGTTTGAAAGATATATTGAATCAGAAACGGGATACAAAAAGCCAGAGAAATTTACTGCAACAGATATTGTAGTTCTTTGCAGAGATATTTGCGGGGTTAACTTAAGCATAGGGTATTATGAGGAGCATAAAAACGATGCCTATCTTGTTTTTGATGAGTGGTTAAAAACATTAAATATAGTACAAAAGTGGTTAAGTAAAAATAATTTGCCTAAATTTAGACGGCAACAAGACTAAAGGAGGCTTAAGATGCTAAAAAAAGTAATATTTATTTTGTTTTTTGGATTAATTTTATCAATCCCTGTTTATTGTCAAAGTGGATGTTTTTCTGACATTGATTGTGGTATTGGGTTTAGATGCGTTAAAGCACCTTATAATTCAACAGGAACATGCATGAAAAATGTGAATGAATTTAGTATACAGCAGTATGAGGTGCCAAGATTAGAGAGCTTATATCCTAAGTATAGTGGAGATTGTTCATTCGATACAGACTGTCCTATCGGTTTTTATTGTCATCCCTATTATAAAGCCTGTATTAAAAGATAATTCAATTTAACATCCCAAGAGTAAAAGAGAATGTATTAACAATTATTCAAAGGCTTACACGCAGAAAGTGGAAAAGGTAAAGTTGAGCAAAAATTAAATTTTAAAAAAGAATGTTTTGTGTTAAAAGTATTTTATTATGCTGAACAAATTAGCTAAATACTACTTAGATATTTTAAATTCAATGTCTTCAAATCTTGGGAATCAGTTTATTGATATTACCAAGAAAATAAGGTATGGGTTGACAGCTGACTTGGGTATTTTTTCCTTGAATTTTAATCAATTGATAACGAATGATGAACTGACCTTCAAAATACAAAAGGTTAGAAGTAATTTTTTCGAGGAAGCCGATTCATTAGAAGTTGATATAGATGAAGAAAAACCTCAAAATGAGAATTCGAATAGAGAAATAGATCTTGCCAACAAGGAGTTGGCGTCTAACATAATAGTTAACATATATAGAAAACAGGAATTTGATCAATACAATCGAGAAATAATTGTCGGATTTCCAATGGTTTCTGGAAAGGTGAACAGAAAAAGGTTTTGTGCTCCGATTTTTTATTATAAAGCGAAGTTGAATTATGACCCTGTTAAAAATGTTGTGACTCTTATAAAAGATTTTGAGATACCCGCTTTGAATTTTCAATTAATTAAATATATTGTTGAGGAGGATGAAGAGGTTGAGGTAATAAGAAAACAGATCTTGCCAGATCTGCTCGAAGATTTTGAACCAGATAAATTAGAAAACATCATTAAAAAGTTATTTAATCTTGTAGATATATTCGAAGAAGTTGAGATAACAAATGCCAGTGATTTAAAAACTGCTATTGATTTAACTAAAATAGAAGGGGTCTATTTAGTCAATGCTTTAGTAATATTCAGCACTACAAGAACCAATCCCTATTTACTTGATGATTTATCTGAATTAATCAGTATGGAATCTATAAATTCAAATTCCATTGCCAATATTTTCATCTCAGAGGAGATTGAGCAATCAAATGATGCTTCTGAAAACAATAATAACTTAAATGATTTTATACCACTCTTTCCATTATTAAGTAATAGAGCGCAGAGATTAACAGCTCTAAAAGCAGAAAATTCAAAACTCCTTGTGATACAAGGACCACCTGGGACAGGTAAGTCTCAGACAATTGTCAATTTAATTTGCCATTTAACAGCAAATGGAAAATCAGTTTTAGTAGTTAGCCATCAGAATAAGGCTTTGGAAGTTATTACAAAGTTTATGCCCAATATCGAATATTTTGGTATGTCTATGCTAAAGAATGATAAGGAATCTATTAATGAATTGCGAAACAAACTTGAAAGTTTTCATGCCTATGTAAGTGGCATAGATGTTCATGCTTATCAAAAATATTTATCAAATAAATGGGAAGTTTTAAGAAATACTTATAGAAACATTGCAAGTTTAGAAGTTAGATTTAAACAATTAAAGGACATTGAAAAAAATAGTTTTTCAACCTATAAAAGGTATAACGATGTAAAAAGTTTTTACATAATCCATAATAACGATAGGATTAATGATTTAAATGATGAATCTTGTATAAAATTAAAAGATTACTATGAAAATATTATAAAGATTAAAGAGTTTTATCAAAAATATGATGGTAATATCCCTCTTCAGAATAAGCATCTTGATAAAATAATTGCCGAACTAAAATTTTTATCTGACTGTTTTAAAGATATCACATTAAATATTTTAAGTGATGAAAAGAAAGTCAATTTAAGTAAAAGCATATCTTCTGTTAATTTAGATTTAGATGTAGTTTTACAACAGGTTGATGAGTTAATAAGCTGGAATAACAAAAACTCAGATAAACTCATTAATGCAAAAAATTTCATTAAACTGGAAAATTTTAAAATTCTAAAAGCGAAATTTGAAAATTTTATGAAAGATAAAACTGAAATTGAAAGAAATTTTCTACAATTAGAAAAAACATTCGAAAGTATAAAAAAGATAAGTTCTTTAAATAAATTACCGCAAAGATTAAATAGAGAGGAATGTAAACTGGCAATAAATAATTCAAAAATACTAAACAGTTCATATAAATCTTTTTTTAAGTGGTATTTTTCAAAGAATGTAAGAAATGCAAGAAAATTCTTTCAACAATTAGGTTTTAATAAAATTAAAAGAGATGGCAAGGAAGTTAATAAAATTCTTGCTTGGAGTTATTTTTGGAATTGGAAATATGAATTAATTGAGAGAATTGGTATATTTGCAAAATTTGGTATACCTGTAAAAGAAGGAGCAATTGAAGATAGTATTGATGAGATAGCCTATAAAGTAAATTTTATAAAAAAATCAATAGATGTATTAAATTCACTTTCTGAAGTTTTTAATAATGAAATTTATAGGCAAGTTGTTTTAATAAGAAGTTTTATTGATGATATAGCTTGTGAATCACATAAAATATTGTTGAACGAATACCTGATAAAAGCAAGAGATTACTTAGTTTACAAAAAGAGGCTTAAAGTATTAAAAGATAGTGGGCTTTTGAATGTTTTCAGAAATGAGATATTTATCAAGGAAATTATAGGTAATATTGAATCTTTGATTTTTGATGAAAGATTCAAAGAAAAGGAAAAGACATTATCAAAACTTATTAAAGAAATTGAAATATATGACAAAATAAAGAAATATGAGATGGAAGAATTAAGTAATTTCGAAAACACCTTTAGGTGGATTAGAGAACAAGTCTTTAAAAATGAGCAAATTCCAGCCTTTGAAAATCTATCTAATATGGTTGAGGCATTCAAACTTGTTAACTTTATAAAAAAGGATCTTTTAGAAAACCCAGATGACACATATGAAATCTCGAAAAAAATTAAAGAGTTAAAAACACAATGTGAAGAAAAAATATTAGATATTATCAATACACAAAGAAAAATTGCCCTTAAAAATGCTGAAAGTGATGTTGAAAGTTTATTTGAGATAAACCAACTTATTAAGCTTTTAAAAAGAAAGAAAAAGACCCAATCCTTTGTTCAATTGAGAAATAAAATAAATTACAGAAAAATTTTAAACCTATTTCCCTGCTGGATAATGAGTATAGATGATGTTGCAAGAATCTTTCCTTTAGAAGATGGGCTTTTTGATTATCTAATAGTAGATGAAGCTTCACAATGTAATCAAGCAACAGTTCTACATCTTGCATATCGAGCAAAAAGGATGATAGTTGTTGGTGATAGTAAACAGATGAAAAATCCCAACACCCAGTTTTTAAGTGAGACGATAGTTAATTTATGTCTGACAAATAATGAGTTAGATAAGCATATTAAATCCGTTTTTTTAAATTGCAGAAATTCACTTTTAGATCTAGCAATAGGCTGTCAGGATACAAGCCCGGTTTTTTTAAATGAACATTTTAGATGCGAACCACCTATAATAGAATTTTCAAATAGAAATTTCTATAATAACCAGTTAAAGATACTAACACCATTAAGAAATAGAAGGTTTAATCCTTGCATGGAAATTAAGTTTGTTAATGGTGCGTATGATACCCCTGAGGATAAAAAAGTTAATGAATTAGAGGCAAAAGCGGTAGTTGAAGAGCTAAAAAGAATGGTTGAGGCTGGTGAATTAGATGATGAAAGAGGAAAGAAGCTTACTGTTGGTATTTTATCGCTATTCAGAAAACAGGCTTTATTTATACAAAATTTGGTATATGAAACCTTTGAAAAAAACCCCAGTATATTAAAAGATCATGAAATAATAGTTTCTACTGTAGATGGGTTCCAAGGCGATGAAAAAGACGTGATTCTTTATTCCTTTAGATATGCTCCAAACTCAAAGCCGGGTATGATAACAGTTCTGCAAAGAGATGATGAACACTCTTTGGGTAGGTTAAACGTTGCTTTTAGTAGGGCGAAAAGGAAGGTTGTGTGTTTTATATCTACACCCATAGATAATTTCCCTAAAGGCATAATAAGAAATTATTTAGAACACGTAAGCAATGTCCAGAATTCCTCCTATAATAGATTAGGGATACCAGGGCAAAGAGAAAAATGTCAAAGTAATTTTGAAAGGGATGTTTATGATGCGCTTGTAAGTAAAGGGGTTGAAGTATATGCACAATTTCCCTGTTCAGGATTTTTCATTGATTTCGTTGTTTTTGATAAAGAGGGGCGTAGAATAGCAATAGAGTGCGATGGCGATTTTCATTATGATGAATATGGGATTTTGCTTGAAGAAGATTTGCAAAGACAGGATATAATTGAAAGATGTGGTTGGTATGTGCACCGTATACCATGCAGAAAGTTTTATGCTAATCCTGAGAAGGAAATAGAGAAAGTTTTAAAAACCCTTCAAAGTCAAGAAATAGATAATGAGATTTTAGGTGCTTTAAAAAGGGCATCACAACATAATGAGGTTACTGCAGAAGAAGTTAATACTAATAGTCAAGATTTAACAAAGGAAGAAAAGAATATTTTAAAGCTAATATTTGAGGAAGGTTCAATGTTAGTTTGGCAAATATCAGAAAGAACTCATTTGAATAGAGATAATATTATTGTTGTTTTACAAAATTTAGAAAAAAAGGGTTTACTAATTAATATTGAAAATAGCGAAGGTATTAGAAGTTGGGAGTTGAGTACAGAAGGGATGAGGATAATAGAAAAATTTATCTGATTCTTTTCAAGCAATTAGGACTTCCTTTAGAAAATAAAAAAGAATATTTTTCTTTTATAGATCTAAAAAAAATTGTAATACGTTTGGCAATTTTTTTAAAAAATTACTTGTTACTTTTCATTATAGTTGTTTACAAAAATTTATTGACAACTATGAAAAATTAAAATAGAATTTGTTGTCTAAACATTTTTAGAGGAGTGTTTTTAAATGAAAACCTATTGGCCTAAAAAAGATGATATCAAAAGAAACTGGTATTTAATTGATGCTAAAGGAAAAGTATTGGGACGTATAGCAACAAAGATAGCTGAATTGCTTATTGGAAAGGGTAAAACTATATTTACTCCAGCAGTGGATACAGGGGATTTTGTTGTAGTTATCAATGCAAAGGAAGTTGTTTTAACTGGTAAGAAGTGGAAACAAAAGACCTATAACTGGCATACAGGATATCCAGGAGGTTTTCGTAGTATTACAGCTGAAAAGCTAAGAAATGAAAAGCCTGAAGAGATTTTATGGCAGGCTGTTTATGGAATGTTGCCAAAGAACAAGCTTCGTGACCACAGGATTAATAGGTTGAAAATATATACTGCTGATAACCATCCTCATATTGCTCAGAATCCTGTTCAGTTAAGTTTATAACTTTAAGATAAGGAGCATTGATAGATATGGTTGAGAAAAAAATATATGCAACAGGAAGGAGAAAAAGGGCAATTTCTCGAGTATGGATTAAGCCTGGAACTGGTAAAATAATTGTAAATGGTATTAGCGCAGAGAAATATTTTAAGCTTCCAACCGCTATGAAGATAGTTAAGGATCCACTTGTGGTTACTAATACCTTAAACAGTGTTGATGTTCAGGCTACATTAATAGGTGGAGGGATGTCGGGACAGGCAGGAGCATTAAGGCATGGTATTGCAAGAGCTCTTGTTAATTTTAATAGCGAATATAGAGAAGCATTGAAAAAGGCTGGTTTCTTGACAAGGGATCCCAGAGAGGTAGAACGTAAGAAATACGGCAAGCCAAAAGCAAGAAAGAGATTCCAGTATTCAAAGCGTTAATCTCAATGAAAAAAATCAAAGTTGCTATTTTAGGTGCAACAGGATATACAGGTGCCGAACTGGTAAGAATGCTGGTTCGGCATTCTTATATAGAATTATCAACTTTAACTACAAGACAGTATGTAGGAAAGAAGTTTTCCCAAGTCTTTCCATCTTTTACTGGTATCTGTGATATTGTTTGCACAGAAAATAACGATCCTGACTCTATAGATGCTGATTTAGTTTTTTCTGCGCTACCCCATCATGAATCTGCTCCTATTGTCGGTGAACTTGTAAAATCTGGTAAGAAAGTAATAGATCTAAGTGCTGATTTTAGAATTAAATCTGAAAATACTTATAAAAAGTGGTATGGCGATCATCCATGTTTTGATCTTGTGGGTGAGGCGGTATATGGGCTACCAGAGATTTACAGAGAGGAAATAGTAAAAGCTAATTTAATTGCCAATCCTGGATGCTATCCCACTTCTGTTTTATTACCCCTATATCCTCTAATCAAGGAAGGGATTATAGATTTGAATAGGATTATTGTTGATAGTAAGTCTGGAGTTAGTGGCGCTGGAAGGGGGCTTAGTCTTAAAACTCACTTTTGTGAGGTCTATGGTGGATTTAAGGCTTATAATGTTACAGTTCATAGACATCAACCTGAGATAGCTGAACAGGCAAGTTTTTTTGCAAAATCACCTGTGGATATTATTTTTACTCCCCATCTTCTACCTATAAAAAGGGGAATTTTAAGCACAATTTATGTTAATATGAAAGGTAATTTTGAAGAGAAAGAGATTTACAATATTTATAAACAATACTACTCAAAAGAGAGATTTATAAGGATTTTTGAGGAAGATTTACCAACGATTGAAAGTGTAGTTGGTAGCAATTTCTGCGACATAGGATTTAAGGTTGAAAAAAATACAAAGACTATTATCATTATTTCAACTATTGATAATCTTATAAAGGGTGCTTCAGGACAGGCAATTCAAAATATGAATATTATGTTTGGGTTTCCAGAAGAGTCTTCTCTTGAAAATATCCCTCTTTTCCCTTGATTAACCTAATTCATCATAGGGTCTTTCCCTAAATTTAACCCCTAACTCTCTTTCAGCGAATTTTTTTATTTTTTCCATATCTAAGTCTGGAATGGCTACAGCGGATACTGTTACTTCCTTAATATGTTTTTTTGATTCTTTTATGAAATCTATTAGTGATTGAAAAGCACCATTTAATGAGGGGTGACAAATCCTATTGTAGGTTTCTTCGTCACAAGCATTAAGGCTAATTGAGATGGAATCGATGTAATTAGATAACTCTGGAACAATATTTCTTTTTTCTCTAATATTTGCTAAACCATCGGTATTTAATCTTATCTTTTTTGCTTTTCTATTTCTTAGTTCTTTAGAGAGTTCGTAGATTAATTTTAGTCTCAGAGTTGGTTCTCCATAGCCACAAAAAACTATTTCATCATAGGTAGAAAGGTCTTGGGGAAGCTCTTCTATGATTTCATCAATTGAGGGTTCATGTTCAAGTTTTAAATAGTGTCCCTTTACGAAAAAATCTTTTTGTTTGCCACAAAAAACGCATTTATTTGTGCATCTATTTGTTAAATTCAGGTAAAGGGCGTTACGAATTTTATATACATATTTTGAATTGTACTCAAAGGGTAGGTTAAAAACCTTCATTGTATTCACATAAATAGTTCTTGCGGTGTCTTCAATCGAGAGACCTTTAATTTTTGCAATAAACTCCGTTGTATATTTTACAAAGGCTGGTTCATTTCTTTTACCTCTAAGGGGATTAGGTGTTAAAAAAGGGGCATCCGTTTCAGTTAGAATAAAATCAAGAGGAATGTTTTTTACTACTTCTTTAAGTGTTTCTGCATTTTTATAAGTAATTGTGCCTGGTATTGATATATAAAAACCCATTTTTATATAGTCCTTTGCATCTTGAAGATCTCCTGAGAAGCAATGTATAATACCCCCAAGACTTTTGTTTTTGAGGATTTCTTTTGCTTCTTTATGGGCATCTCTTATATGAATAATGACATCCTTTTGTAGCTTTTCAGCAAGTTCTAATTGTTTTATAAATACCTCTATTTGCTTTTCCCTTGGGGAGTAGTTCTTATAAAAATCAAGCCCGATTTCTCCTAACATGAGACATTTCTGATGTTTAAGATAGGAAATTAGCTCTTCTTCTATTTTTTTATTGTATATTTTAGCTTCGTGGGGATGGAGCCCGACAGAAAAATAAATTTTTTCATACCTTTCAGCAATTTCTTTTGCAATTTTCCAAAATTTTGGTTCTATTCCAACAGTACAGAGGAAAGAGATGTTTGAATCAAAAGCTCTTTTAATTACCGCTTCTCTATCGTGATCGAATTCTGGCAATTCTAAATGGGTATGTACATCCACAAAATTGTACATTATCTGACCTGACTACCAGCCTTAACATCTTTTTCTGGTATAACAAGTGATAAGCCCTTTTCATCAGATGCAGCTAGTATCATGCCTTCGGATTCGATTCCCATTAGTTTTGCTGGTTTGAGATTTGAAACAAAGGTTATTTTTTTACCAATCATTTCTTCGGGTGTATAAAATTTTCCAATCCCCGCAACAATAGTTCTTTTTCTCTCACCATCATCTACAGTAAGTTTTAGTAATTTATCTGATTTTTCAACCTTTTCTGCAGAGATGACATGCCCGATTTTTAATTCTACTTTAGCAAAGTCTTCAATGGATATTAGATTTTTTTCTTCTCTTTTCATCTCTGAAGGGGTGACTTTTTTTCTCTCTTCCTCCAAACGGGAGAAAAGATCGGGTATCTGGACTACCTGGAATGTTCCACCAATTTTACCAAATTCTCTTGCCATTGGGTTGTTTTTAATATAAGACTCGAGGTCTTCATTGATTCCAAGTGTTCGAAAAATTTTATTAGCTGTTTCTGGCATAAAGGGATATATCAAGATTGCTGTAGTCCTTATACCTTCCATTAGATTTGACATAACTAATTTTAAGTCCTCTTCTCTTTTATTTTTATGAAGAGCCCATGGCTCTGTCCCAACTATGAACTTATTTAAAATGTTAATAAAGTTCCAGACCTGTTCTAAAGCCCTACTAAAAGATGAGTCTAACATAGCATTATCATATTCTTTGATAGTCTCTTCAAAATGTGCTGCTAAAGATGGGTGTATGCCAATATTTAAGGGTAATTCATATCTACTATTAAGAAACTTTTCTACCATTGAAACGCTTCTTTTTACAAGATTGCCTAAGTCGTTCGCAAGGTCACTGTTTATCCTTTTAATCATTGCCTCATGTGAAAAATCTCCATCATTTCCAAAGGGAACTTCTCGAAGTAAAAAGTACCTGAAGGGATCAACTCCGTATTTTTCCGTTAATGCAAAGGGATCTATAGCATTTCCTAATGATTTACTCATCTTTTGACCCTCCACAGTCCACCAGCCGTGGGCTACCACCCTTTTGGGTAGTGGGAGTCCTGCTGATAAAAGAAAACAGGGCCAGTAAACTGCATGAAATTTTAAAATATCTTTACCAATGAAGTGTTCCGCAGGCCAAAAGGTATTAAACTTGTCCATGTCATGGGGATAACCTGCAGCGGTTATATAGTTTGTTAATGCATCAAACCAAACATAAATCACGTGTTTTTCATCACCAGGGACTGGTATTCCCCATTTGATAGATGTCCTTGATATGCTAAGATCTCTTAATCCCTGTTTAACAAAATTTATTATTTCATTTCTTCTTGATGGGGGATAAATAAATTCTGGGTTTTCCATAATATAATTAAGAAGTGGCTCCGTATACTTAGACATTCTAAAAAAGTAACTTTCTTCCTTCAGTTTTTCAACAGCTCTGCTACATTCTGGGCATTTTCCATCAACAAGTTGGCTATCGGTTAAAAAGGTCTCACAGGGAATACAATACCAGTCTTCATATTCTCCTTTATAAATATCACCATTTTCCATTATCTTTTTAAAAAGATAAGTAACCGTTTCGTAATGCCTTTTTTCTGTTGTTCTTATGAAATCGTCATTTGAAATATTTAAGACTTTCCATAATTTTTTAAAGTTCTCTACTACTCTATCTGCTAATTGTTTTGGCTCTATTCCTTGAGATTTAGCGGTTTTTTCGATCTTCTGTCCGTGTTCATCTGTGCCTGTAAGAAAGAAAACTTTTTCACCCTTTAGTCTATGGTATCTTGCAGATGCATCTGCTGCAATAGTTGTATAGGCATGACCTATATGGGGAACGTCATTTACGTAATAGATGGGGGTGGTAACATAAAAGGTATTTTTCATTTATCGTTCTCCTTTTCATCTAATTTGCTTAATGTTTCAGCATCAACAGCTTCATCGAGGGATGATAAATATTCAAGGGCGGTTGGTTGTAAATCACCACCTTCTAAATAGTTTCTCATTTCATAAGAGAGACAACATAGTAGTCTCCCACACATACCAGATAGCTTTGAAGGGTTTAGAGGCAGACCCTGAAGTCTTATCATTTTTATTGAAATTGGAGCAAAACCAGAAAGAAAGGACGAACAGCATAGCTCCCTACCACAAACCGCCATGCCACTGCATTGTTTTGCAGCGTCTCTAACACCAATTTGTCTCATTTCTATTCTTGTTTTAAAGGTTCGTGCAAGATCCTTTACTAACTCTCTGAAATCTATTCTGCCATCTGCTGTAAAGTAAAAGACAAGCTTACTTCTGTCAAGGGTATATTCAGTTGATATTAGTTTCATTGGTAAGTTGTGCTTTTCAATTAGTTCAAGGCAAATTTTGAAAGCAGATTTTTCGTCAATCTCATTTTTTTTATACTGTTCTAAATCTTCTTCAGTTGCAATGCGAATAATCTTTTTAATTTCTGTTGAAGGTGGTTCCATATCCCTTGGTGTTACAACGACCTTTCCAATTGTTATACCCCTTTCTGTCTCTGCTACAATTTTTGTACCCACTTCTAAATTTTCTATTTCTCCAGGGTCAAAAAAATAAACCTTTACTGAAGAACGAAATCTAACTCCTGTTAAAATCATAAAACCCCACTATTTTTGTAAAGTCAAAAGCAACGTCTCTAATAGAAAAGCTTTGTTTATATTATAACGTAAGTTTCTATGAAAATTAATAGTTTTTTGATATTTATTTAGAGTATCAAAGTTTGGGTTATTAGCATTTTTATGAATTTTATTATAAAAATTTTTTATTATTAAGGAAAAAAATAGTTCTTCTCTATTCTTTTTTGATATTTCTTCACAAAAATTATTAATATCTATAAAGTTTTTTGTTTTAAGATGGGTCAAAAAATCCTTCATATTTGTTATATCATTGAACACATCCTCTTTAAGTAAGTTCTTTGCCTGCAGAACAGAACCATCTGTGAATTCAATTATTTCTTCTATTTTTTCAATATCATATCCCTCTTGCAGGAGTATCTCTTTAATCTTTTCATTATCCAGTGGTGAAAAGCTAATTTTTATACAACGGGATTGTATTGTAGGCAATACTCTATTAAGAGAGTGAGTAATAAGTATAAAGATTGTAGAACTATAAGGCTCTTCTATAGTCTTGAGTAAGGCATTGGATGCAAACTGGTTTAGTTTATGGGCATCATTTATTATAGCAACTTTATATTTACCCTCAAAGGGATTTGTCTGGGCGAAGGTTATTATTTCTCTAATCATCTCTATGGTTATTTGTTTTTTTTCTGTATCTAATATTAAGATGTCGGGATGGATGTTTTTATCAATTTTTTTACAACTGTAACAGGAATTACAGGGGATTGATTCTTTTTCTTCACAGTTTAATATTTTACCAAAATAAAGGGCAGCTAACTTTTTTCCTATGCCTTCAATGCCCGAAAATATGTAACTGTGAGGGATCTTTTTGCTTATAGCAATTTTTTCCAGTGTTTTTAAAGTGTTATCATGTCCTATTGGTTTAATCATATAAAGTTTGTTAAGTCTTCTATTATTTTTTTATGAATTATTTCAATTGGTTCTAAAGCATTTATAACCAAAAATCTTCTTTTATTTTTTTTTGCTATTTTAAGAAAACCTTCTCTAACTCTCTTATGAAAATCAATATTATTGTTTTCAATTCTATCCATCGTCCTGTCCTTTATTCTTATACCAAAAGCTTCAGGTGCATAGTCAAGCAGGTAAGTTCTTTGTATTTTTATATCTTTAACTATATAGGAGTTTAAAAGAGAAATAAAACTTTTTGATATTCCTCTACCATATCCTTGATATGCCATTGTTGAATCAATAAATCTATCGCAAATTACTATTTTATTTTTCTTTAATGCTGGTTTTATTACCTTTTTTACAAGCTCAGCCCTGCTTGCCAAAAAAAGAAAAAGCTCTGTCTCATTTTCTAAGTTGTGGTCGGGATTAAGTAGAATCTCTCTTATCTTTTCAGAGATTGGCGTACCACCAGGCTCTCTTATTACTAAAAAATCTCGTTTTATTTTTTTAAAATATTTTTCGAGCAGTTTAATCTGGGTTGATTTCCCTGCACCTTCAATTCCTTCAAATGTGATTAGCATAAAATAAGTTTAACAATAATTTGTCATTATGGTAAAGATAATTTCTTTTTTCTAATCAGCAACTTTCTCATTTCATCAGCCATAACTAATATTAAACAGAAAGGAATTAGATATAACCATACTTCAAAAGATAAAGGCTTTGTTTGAAATAAAATGTTTCCTATGGGTGTATAAATTATAAATAGGGTGAGAAGTATTTCTGTCATTATTCCAATGAGTATTAGTCTATTTGTTGTAAAACCCATTGAAAAGACTGATGTGTCATAGCTTCGACATACAAAGACGTTTCCAATCTGTGTTATTACAATCCCTAAAAAACATGCAGATGTTGCCGAAAAATAAACTTCCTTAGCAACACTAAATATATTAAAATTTGTAAACCCCTGAGAAATTACATAAAAATAACCAAAAAGCCCTGCAATTGCTTCAATGGGACCTAAAAAAAGATATGCCCGAAGAAGTGTTTTAATATCAAGTAGCTTTTCATTTTTCTTTCTTGGAGGCTTGTTCATAATATTTACATCAGGTTTTTCTGCACCTAAGGCAAGAGCAGGTAGCATGTCTGTACCAAGGTCAATGGCTAAAATCTGCATAATTGTTAGAGGTAGTGGGATTCCGGTCAAAACATATAATATGTAAGGAACTATTTCTGGGATATTAGATGAGAATATATAGGTAATAAAATTTTTAATATTTAGAAAGATATTTCGACCTTCTTCTATTGCACTTACTATTGATGCAAAGTTGTCATCTAAAAGAATCATATCCGATACCTCTTTAGCAACGTCAGTTCCCATTATCCCCATAGATATTCCACAGTCAGCTTTCTTAAGTGCTGGAGCATCGTTAACACCGTCACCAGTTACTGCAACAATCTCATCTAACTCTTTTAATAAATTAACAATTCTAAGTTTATCTAATGGGTTCATTCTATAAAATATGATATCACCTTCTTTTAAAATTTCTTTTAATGTTCTATCATTTTGTTTTGCTATATCCATGTTGCTGAAAAGTTTGGTTGTTTCTATGCCGATTTCTTTTGCTAAGGCGTTTGCGGTGTTTCCTGCATCGCCAGTTATCATAATAATGCGTATACCAGCTTTTTTGCATTTTCTAATTGCCTCGGGTACTTCTGGATGGGGTGGATCATATAAACCTACCAATCCTACAAAAATCAGGTCATCTTCAATGATTTCCCCTATTTCTTTGACAGGTTTATAAGCAAAAGCTAGTACTCTCAAACCCTTTTTCGTAAGCTCTTCATAGGCTTTATTAATTTCTTTGATTGAATCTTCTTTTATAATTTCATGGGTGTCTTCTTTTAGTACGTATTTACACAGGGGGAGTAAGGTCTCGAGAGCCCCTTTTGTATAAACAAATAGCTTGCCATCAAATCTGTACAAGACCGACATTCGTTTTCTGTCAGAATCAAAGGGTAATTCTTTAATTTTAATACCTCTTTTGTTTATTTCTTTATTAGCATAACTAAACAAAGCAGTTTCAGTAGGATCTCCTTGTATATTTCCTTCAGCATCTATATATGCATTATTACAGAAGAGAGCAATTTCTAATATCTTTTGTCTGTTATTTTTTTCAAAGGTAAATATTTCTTTTACTTCCATTTTATTTTGGGTCAGAGTCCCAGTTTTATCTGTGCAAATCACGGTTATTGAGCCTAAAGTTTCAATAGCATTAAGCGATTTAACGAGAGCGTTCTTTTTGGCCATTCTTTGGGCGGACATAGCAAGAGAAATTGTGACCGTGGGCAATAAGCCCTCTGGTACATTAGCTATTATAATACCTATTGCAAAAAGAAAGTTTTCCCAAAAAGTTCTACCTATTAAGAATCCGGTTAGAAAAAAGATGATACCGGTCAATGTTGCAAAGATCCCCACAAACTTTGTCACACTTGAGATTTCTTTTTTTAGAGTACCTGGTGTGTCCTTTATGCCTGTAGTTATATGGGCGATTTTTCCAAATTCAGTCGCCATCCCTGTTGCGTAAGCGACTATTTTGCAATAGCCATTTACTACAAGAGTCCCTGCAAAAACAAGATTTGGACTATCAAGGTATTCTCCATAATAGGGTTTCTCATTCCTGTTTTTTGGTTCTGACTCTCCTGTTAAAGGTGCCATATTTACAAAAAAGTTATCTGATTCAACAATTCTTCCATCAGCAGGGACCTTATCACCACTTTCAAGTATTATTAAATCTCCAGGTACAACATAACTGGCGGGTATTTCTCTAATTTTACCATTCCTTACTACTTTTGCTTTAAAGGGGAGTAATTTTTTTAACTCCTCTAATGCCTTTTCAGCTTTTCTCTCTTGAATAAATGAAAAGAAACCATTAACAATAATTACAACAATAATAGCGATCCCAAGATTTAGAATCCCTTCACCGGGATGTTTATATTCTGAATAAAAACAGAGAATTGACGCTATCCAAAGTAGGATAGCCAAAGTATGGAAAAAGTGTTTAAGAAATTTTAAAAATCTATTTTCTTTTGCTACTTCTTTTATTATGTTTTCACCATATTCTTTGAGTCTTCTTTCTGCTTCTTTATCGGAAAGACCATTTTCAGTAGTGTTTAAATTTTCAAATACCTGTTCTATTTTTAAAGTATGTATTAACATAAGTTTTTCTTTTTTTAAATTGATTAGGTTTTATATATTAAGATATTACAGGGAGCTTCCTTTAATATTTCAAACATGATGTTTCCCTTCATCAAAGTTTTTAGCAAACTTCTCTTACTAAATCCCATAATAATAAGGTCATATCTTTTTAATGCTGCTTCTAAGTTTACCTTTTTACCTGTAATTCCTTGCTCTATTGACCAGTCAACATTAATATTAAGTTCAGATAATATTTCAAATAACTTCTCTAAATTTTTTGGCAGTTTATGGGGAGCGTTATTCTGTGTTAAATAAAGAAGAACAACCTTTGAATCTGAATAACTACTAATTAAATATACAAGTTCACTCCATTGGTTTAAATTTGTTGTTTTTTCATTTAATAAAAGTAATATTTTAGAATGATGAAGCTTGGCAAGATGTATTGGCTTTATTAATGCTACCTGTTTGTTTATTTTATTTTTTATTTCTTCTATAAAATGAATTAATTTTTTTGTATTGTTAATTACTTCTAAACTAATAGGTAGAAAAAGTATATTGATGTTAAGACTATTAATTTTTTTATTGATACTGTGTAAATCTAAACTATCTTCTTCAATTATATGAGCATTTATGCTGGAATTTTTGCATTCCTTTATAAATCTATTTAATTGTTTATAGTATTGTTCTGATTTTAAAACATTTCTATCTATGAAAATAAATAATTCTGATTTAGAGCTTTTTGCAAAAACAAAGGCGTAATGAAAGGCTATCTCAGAATGAATGACTTCATTAAATAAGAAACCAACTCTTTTATTCATAATATAAAGTATATCATTCAATTAGTCAGTTTCCATTAGCTATAAAAAATTATGCAAGTTTTATTTACTGTTTTTTTTTAAATTTTGATATATTAATAAAATATGAAGATGATTTTATTTATTTTTATTTGTTTTTATACATCACTAACATTTGCAAACACTTTTAACGAAAATTCAGCAAAGGCAATCTTTGAGAGTAGATGTTCTATCTGTCATCCCCTCGAATGGTCTTTAGAAAGGAGAAAAACCAAGAAGGGCTGGAAGGAAACCGTTGAAAGGATGAGAAAAAAGACTGCAGGTAATGTCATAAGTGATGAGGATGTTGTAATCATTACGGAGTATTTATATAAAATTCGGGGGAAATAATTGGCTTACAGGGATCTCAGGGAGTTTATATCCTTTCTTGAAAAAAAAAATGAGATTGTGCGGATCAAGGAAAAGGTCTCCTATCATTTAGAGATAGCTGAGATCACTGATAGGGTTTCTAAAGCTGGTGGACCTGCACTTTTTTTTGAAAATGTTGATAATTCTGACTTTCCGGTTGTAACAAATCTTTTTGGTTCCTTTAAAAGAATGGCATGGGCATTAGGGGTTGAGGATATTGAAGATATTCCCAAAAGAATTACTAAATTATTAAATCAGAAGCCCCCTGAAGGGTTTATTGATAAGATTAAGATGCTTCCCCAGTTGTTTGAATTTGCCAAGTATTTCCCCAAAATTGTGAAAAATGCGCCCTGTCAGGAGATAGTTGAAGAAAATCCCGATGTGACAAAACTTCCTGCACTTTTTTGCTGGCCCAAAGATGGTGGACGCTTTATTACCCTTCCCCTTGTTTTTACTAAAGATCCGGAAACTGGTATCAGAAACTGCGGAATGTATAGAATGCATATCTATGATGCTAAAACTACCGGTATGCATTGGCATCTTCACAAGGATGGTTCCCACCATTATATAAAGGCAGAAAAGATGGGAAAAAGGCTGGAAGTGGCAGTTGCCATAGGAGGGGATCCCGCAGTAATTTATTCTGCTACTGCACCCCTTCCTGCAAATATTGATGAGATGCTTTT